>NZ_JAHTBI010000053.1 GCF_019168305.1 Pseudomonas aegrilactucae | reverse complement strand
GCGCGGGTGCTGGTGAAGAACCAGGCGGCGGGGAAGGATAATGGGTTGTATCTGGTGGTTGCGGGTGGTGCCTGGACGCGCTGTACCGATGCGGATACCAATGCCAAAGTCACGCCCGGTTTGCTGGTGCTTGTAGAAAAAGGTGGGGATAACGGTGATAGCGCCTGGCAGTTGGTTACCGATGCGCCAGTTACCCTGGGTGTCTCTTCGCTTGTTTTCGAAATGGCGTTTGGTCGTACAGGCGTGGCACCTGGTACCTATCGCAGTGTCACTGTCGACAAGTATGGCCGTATCGTGGCCGCCACCAATCCGACCACCGTGGCAGGTTATGGGCTGACCGATGTGCTCACAACTACTCAAGTCAACGCCGCGCTGTCGTTGAAGGCACCGCTGGCAAGTCCAGCGTTGACTGGCTCCCCGACGGCGCCAACGTTGGCGGGTACCGACACCAGTACCAAACTGGCCAACGCAGCGTCGGTGCGGGCGATCATGGCGAACTTTGGAATAGGCTCCAACGCTGCCAACTTTGGAGGCAACATCGACGAGATTCGTGAAACTGGTGTTTATTTGATTGCCATCACCAGTACGGGAGCCAAGCCATCCTATCCTCCCGCTTTTGGTAGCGGAACCGTACCCAACGGGACTTTGCTTCATTTGGAGCGTGGCAGCTCCAACATGTCCACGCAGTTGTGGGACACGTTGACTGCGGGGACTCCGATGGCATTTTTCAGAACTCGCATGAGCACTGGTGTCTGGGGGGAGTGGGGGCAGTTGTGGAACAGTGTGAACACGCCAAAACAAACCGATGCTTTAGACGCTTCAATTGGTGCGATGCTTTCGCCTGGATCGTTCGGGCTGGGTGGAAACTCCCCCGTTGTCGCTGGTTCGCTGGACGCACTCGAAGTGGGTGGCCTTTACAGCGTTGGGACTTCAACCACTGGAGGCTTGCCACCAGTAGTTCCAGCCGTGAGCCAGGGGGCTCAGGTCCTGCACATGAGTTACACCGGCGGTACTGCCAGAAGCGAAACACAACTGATGATCGACCGGCTCTACGACCGGATGTTCTTCCGGCGATGCGATTCAGGCGTCTGGAAGCCATGGGTGCCGATCTGGAATGGTGCTGATACGCCCAAGCAATCCGGCCCCTTGGACTTGACGGCCGGAGCACTGCTCAGCCCGGCGTCGTTTGGTATTGGTGCGGCCATCGTTACATCTGAAACCGACATGAACAATTTCATGGTTCCGGGGAACTACCTTACGGCGTTTGCGGAATTAGTGAATATCCCGCCAGGGTGGAACGTATCACAACGGCACAGCATGGTAGTCGCGGGCCTTGGTTCATCCGGCCACTTGGCACAGACCCTGATTTCAGGGCTTGCAGGAGGCGCCCCTAAAATTGCAGTTCGCACCTATACGTCGGGACGCACCTGGACGGACTGGGAAGAAGTGCTAACAACCGGAAAGATCGCTACTCAGGCACAGGTCAACACCGGAGCCGATGACGCGACGATCGTCACGCCGAAGAAGGTGCGCAATGGTTTCTCAATCCGCCTCACGACCAACGGTTACATAGTCTTTCCATCGTGGCTGGGTGGACTGATTCTTCAGTGGGGGATGGCCTCTACCTCGGCAGGGCCGGGCCTGAAAACCGCTTCATTCCCGCTGGCTTTCCCGAACGCCGCACTTGCAATGTTTGGGAGTGGGACCCTTGACACGCGCGGGGGGACGTATCTGGCCGCATGCCGGGCAACGTCCAAAACAGAGTTCACCTGGGCACAGAACGTCGTCGCGAGTGATACAGGTCTGATTGCAGCGACCGCGCCGTCAAATACTCCGCCGCTGATGTGGCTTGCGATTGGGAACTGAAAAGGAGGTTTCTATGCGTTACTACAGCCCCTCGACGGGTGCAACTTACCTTTCGAAAATTCACTCCGACATCCCTGGTGATGCGGTAGAAATCTCCGAGGAGAGATTTCTGGAGGTGGTTGCAAGCCCGCCAGCCGGGAAGATACGCAGTCATGACGCCGGAGGTCTCCCGATCCTGATCGACCCGCCCAAGGTCGAGCTGACGGCCGAGGAGCTGGCCGCCACTGAGCGAGCCTGGCGTGACGCCGAAGTGTCGTCGACCGAATGGCTTGTAACCCGTCACCGCGATGAGCTGGACATGCAGCGGCCGACCAAGCTGACAACTGAGCAGTTCGCCAAGCTGTTGGCCTACCGGCAGGAGTTGCGCGACTGGCCGCTAGCGCTCCAGTTCCCCAGTCCGGCCGGGCGTCCTTTGGTGCCGCCCTGGATCGCCGAGCAAACCCAATAAAGCCCCGCACTATCGGGGCTTTCTCATTCTGGTTTCACCCTTCTTGGCCCTGCATTGCGGGGCCTTCTCGTTTCTGGAGCATTCCCATGAGTGGTTTCTTTCACGGCGTCACCGTAACAAACGTCGACACCGGCGCCCGCACCATCGCGCTGCCGTCGTCCTCGATCATCGGGCTGGTGGACACCTTCACCGAAGGCCCGACCGCCAGCGCCAAGTTCAACGACCTGGTACTGATTACCAGCGAGCGTGAAGCCATCGCTGCCTTCGGCGCCGACGCGGCCATCACCCGTGCCTGCCAGGCCATCTACCAACGGGCCAAGGCGGTCATCGTTGCCTGCGGCGTGGCCAAGGTGGCCGACGCAGCCGAGCAAGCCTCGGCCATCATCGGCAGCGTGCTGGCCGACGGCAAGCGCACCGGCCTGCAGGCCCTGCTCGACGGCAAGAGCCGTTTCAACGCCCAGCCACGCCTGCTGGTCACCCCAAAACACAGCGCCACCCAGGCCGTCGGCACCGCGCTGGTCGCCCTGGCTGACAAGCTGCGCGGCCTGGCCATCATCGACGGCCCTGGTACCACGGACGAAGCCGCCCTGGCCTACGCCGAAAACTTCGGCGCCAAGCGCGCGTTCATGGTCGACCCCGGCGTGCAGTACTGGGACACCAGCGCCAATGCCACGGTCGATGCAGCGGCCTCGGCCTGGGTTGCCGGCCTGTTCGCCTGGACCGACAACGAGTATGGCTTCTGGGCCTCGCCCTCGAACAAGGAGTTCGTCGGCATCACCGGCACCACCCGCCCGATCGAGTTCCTCGACGGCGACGAGACCTGCCGCGCCAACCTGCTCAACAACGCCAACATCACCACCATCATCCGCGATGACGGCTATCGCCTGTGGGGCAACCGTACCCTGAGCAGCGACCCGAAATGGGCCTTCGTCACCCGTGTGCGCACCATGGACATCGTGATGGACGCGATCCTCTACGGGCACAAATGGGCCGTCGACCGCTCGATCACCGCCACCTACGTCAAGGACGTGACCGAGGGCCTGCAGGCCTTCATGCGCGACCTCAAGGCCCAGGGCGCGATCATCAACTTCGAGGTGTTCGCCGACCCGGAACTCAACAGCGCCAGCCAGCTGGAGCAGGGCAAGGTGTACTGGAACATCCGCTTCACCGACGTACCGCCGGCCGAAAACCCCAACTTCCGCGTCGAGGTCACCAACCAGTGGCTGACCGAAGTTCTCGATAACGCAGCGTAAGGAGCACACAACATGGCAATGATTCCCGAAACCCTGGCAAACCTGAACCTGTTCGTCGATGGCACCAGCTTCCAGGGCGACGTCACCAGTCTGACCCTGCCCAAGCTCACCCTGAAGATGGAAGAGCACCGTGTGGGCGGCATGGACATGCCGGTCGAGATGGACATGGGCATGGAAAAACAGGAAGCCGGCTTTACCACCACCGGCGTACGCCGCGAGTCGCTGAAGTTCTTCGGCCTGGCCGACGGCAACGCCTTCAACGGCACCTTCCGCGGTGCCTTCAAGGGCCTCAAGGGCGCCATCACCCCGGTGATCGTGACCCTGCGCGGTTCGCTCAAGGAAGTCGACATGGGCGACTGGAAGGCCGGTGACAAGGCCGAGATCAAGCACACCGTCGGCGTCACCTACTACAAGCTGGAAGTCGGCGGTCGCCTGATCTACGAGATCGACCCGGTCGGCATGAAGCGCGTGATCGACGGTGTCGACCAGTTGGCCGCTCAACGTTCGGCCCTTGGCCTGTAAGGAGCCCCCATGACTCAAGCAAAAATGCCCAGCTGGTTGAAGCTGGGCGCCGATGGTGTGGCGGTGACGCTGACCAGGCCGAGCGAAGCCAACGGCATCAAGGTCGACAGCCTGTCGTTGCGCTCGCCTACGGTGCGCGACATTCGTGCTGCGCAGTCCGCCGCCAGCGGTGACGACGAGCAGCGCGAGCTGAACCTGTTCGCCTCGCTTGCCGAGGTGGGCGTCAAGGACCTGGAGGGCCTGGCGCTCAAGGACTACAGCCGCTTGCAGGCAGGCTATTTTCGCCTGGTGCAAGACGACGAGCTTTGACCCCTCCCTGCAGAAGGTGGCCGCCAAGCGGCTTGCCCGTGAGCTGAATTTTTCTGCCACCGAGATCATGACCATGTCGTTTGCCGACATGGTCTGGTGGCTCACGGAGTGAGCGTGTCGCGCACGCATAGGGGAACATTATGGCAAGCAAACCAGCATTGGAGCTGGTCATCGGTGCCTCGGTCAGCTGGACCCTGGGTGCCGCGTTCAGGACGGTCGAGGACCGAATCCGGCAACTGGAGCGCATAAGCAGCAACGCCAGGCTGCTGGACAACATGATCGGTCAGGCCATTCACCTGGGCGATGAGCTGGTGGTGGCACATGACAGGGGGGCGGCGGCATCGAACGCGCTCCAGCCTTACCTGCAGGCCAATCTGGATCTGCTGCGTCAGCAGGTGCAGGCACTGGTCGCACTGCGTGAGCACTATCAGTCGCTGGTGCCGTCGGAAAATCCCTTTCCCGTCGCGCAAGCGCCGATGCCACCACAAGGTGCGGCGCAGGCGACATCCGGGGTGATGGACAGGGCGGCCTGGCAGCAGATTCTGCTGGGGTCGCCGGCGATGCGCATGCCATCGGGTGGTGCACGGCGTGATCTGCTCGATACGCGCGGTGATTGGCCACCCGATCCGGGTTCATCGGCTGGACCTGGCGGCCCTCCCAGCAGGGGCAAGCGTACCCCGGGCATGTTTGGATCGCTCAATATGGCGAACGTTGGTGTGGGTGCCGCCGAGTCCGCGATCAAGATAGGCCTCACATACTTTAGCGACCAATCTGATAGAGACAAGGCCCTGGAGTACGGCGAGACCGTGGGCGGGCTGATCGGCACGACGCTGGCGGGATACCTCGCCGAAAGCCGTTTCAAAAACAAGGCACTCGTTCCGTATGCTGAAATGCTGGGAGGGCTGGCGGGCGAGAAACTCGGTCGATTGGCGGTAGATTTCTGGTATGACGACCCGGCAGCCTCGCAAACCGGCAGTGAGCGGTCTGTACCCCCCAAGCCTGTTTCGCTGTTGCGCACCGAGGCTGCTCCAGTACCTGCATTCGATACGATTACCCATCTCACCCGGATGCCGGCGACGGCGCCCCCCAGCCTGCTGATCGCGGATAAAGGGCAAGGCACAGGCCAGAGCATGTCCGGTTGGATGGACAAGCGCTGGTTTGGCGCAAACCAGGCGCCGGGGCAGGCCGCTGAACAAGCCTGGAAGGGCAGGTTCACGCTGGAGGGGGCGAGCGTGCTCGCACCTTTTGGAGGGGGGGCAACGGCCGGCGCCGCAGGCGACCAGCGCGGCGATGAGTGCAAGGATGGGCTCAAGGCCGGCTCGGTCAAAAGCGGCGCCTGCATCTGCGAAGAACCCAGGGCCGCAGTTTCCAGTGGCGAGCGTCAGGTGCGTGCCGGGCCGGTGCCGGGCAACGTGACGCGCTGGCCCAGCCCTGTCGCTTCGCCGCCTACGGTACTGCCGTCGCTGCCCCCGGCGGCTGCGCCGACAGGTGTTCAGCCCCACTCGATCAGCCAGCGGGTCGTCTTCCCCGCTGCCCTGCCCCTGAGCGGGCAGGGCAGCGCCACCTCCACCTCCACCTCCGGGCCCGCCGTTTTCAGTGGCGACTTCCAGGTACCTGCTGTGCCGGTGCTGGGTAACGTGACGCGCACGCTCAACCCTGCCACTTCGCAGCCCACTGCACTGGCGTCGCTGCCTCCAGCGATACCGCTGGCCAGTGTTCAGCCAGCGCCGATCACCCAGCAGATCACCTTCGCCCCGAACATGCCCATCACCGTTCAGGGCAGCGTCACAGACCCGGCTCAACTGGCCCTCGACATCGAGCCCATCGTGCGTCGTCAGTTCGACGAGATGACGCGCATGGCCGCCAATCGCCAGTTGGCCGACCCAACCCACGTTTAAGGAGCTGCCATGACCTACATGGACCACCTGCACTCAGCCCTGCGGGCGCTGATTGCAGCGGGGGAGGCGGGACGGCGCAGTGCCGACGAGATGCTGGAGCCCCTGACCGGCGCCATCAGCGATATCTCCGAAGCCGCCGCCGCGCTCGAGGACATCCCCTACGTCGGGCCCCTGATCGGCGCCAGGCTGCAACGTACGATGCGCGCCATCAACCGTGCGCAGAAGGGCGTCAACAAGGTGCTGGACAGGTACAGCCACGCAGTGGCGAAGGTCGCGCTGGTAAAAGAACGTATCGTGGTCTTCGAGCAGAAGGTGGCCAAGGCCGCCGTTGCCATCAACCGGGTGGCAGGCCGTATCAGCCCCTCGCTGAGCAACCTGCTGCCCACCGGCAGTTTTGCCCCGGTGGCCACACCGGCGGCCGAGGTGGTCAAGCCGTTCCCGCACCTGCTGATCCTGCAGTCGTTGCAGGCGCAGGCGCAGCCTTACTACTTCAACCTCGACACCGCGACCTTCGACGAACTGCGCCGCCAGACCCGCTTTCGCTGGGCCGGCCAGGAGCGCCTGACGCGCAGCCCGGCGCAACAGGCCGTGGGGCTGGGCGAAGAGCGCATCACCCTCAGGGGCACGATCTTCCCCGGCGCCAAGAGCGGGCTCGGCCAGTTGCAGACGCTGCGCAGCATTGGCCGGCAACTGCAGCCGCTGAGCCTGACCACCGGCTACGGCGAGGTACTGGGCAACTGGTGCCTGACCAGCATCGAGGAAGACCAGAGCAGCCTGCTGGCGGGTGGCATCCCGCGCAAACAAGGATTCTCACTGGAGTTCACCCGCTATGGCGACGATTTGCAGAACGTCTGACGGCGACCTGCTCGACACCCTCTGCCACCACTATTACGGGCATCTGAACGGGAGCGTCGAGGCCGTGCTGGACGCCAACCAGGGCCTGGCCGACGAGCCGCAGCCTTTTCGTGCCGGGGTGGCAATCACGCTGCCCGCGCTGGCACCGGCGAGCCAGGCCCTGGTGCAACTGTGGGACTGAGCAGGCTGCCACTTCGCCCGAACCTGCGTTGAGCAGGGGCGGGCCTTTCCGGAGCATGAACCATGCAACCTGTGTTTCGTATCGTGGCCGATGGCAAGGACATCACCGCGCTGATCAACGACCGCCTGCTGTTGCTGCGCACCACCGACAAGCCGGGCATGGACTCGGACGAGTTCGAACTGCGCATCGACGACCGCGATGGTCAGGTGGCCCTGCCGGCACGCGGCGCAGCCATCGAAGTGCATCTGGGTTACGCCGGCCAGGTGTTGACGCGCTTGGGGCGCTACGCCGTGGATGAGGTGGAGCTGTCCGGGCCACCCGACAGCATCGTGATCCGTGGCAAGGCCAGCGACATGCGCGGTAGCGGCAAGACCGTGCGCAGCGGCAGTTGGGAAAACGTCACGCTGCAGCAGATCGTGCGTGACATTGCCGCGCGCAATGGCTGGCAACCGGTATGCCCGGTGACCGTGCAGGTCCCGCGCATTGACCAGTTCAACGAGTCGGACTTCAACTTCATCACACGCCTTGGGCGCCTGTTCGACTGCACCGCCAAGGTGGCCAACGGCAGTTTGCTGGTGATGCCGCGCCAGGCCGGCAAGAGCGCCAGCGGCAAGGCGCTGGGCAACGTTCGGATCAGTCGCAGCGACGTGCGCAGCTGGCAGTTTCGCATGAACGACAAGGGTACGCACAAGGCCGTGCAAACCCGGCACCTGGACAGCAGGACCGGGCGCCAGACGGTGGTCGACCTGAACAACGACGGCGCGCCGCAGGACCTGTCGGCGGTGCACACCGACCGTCATCTCTACCCCAACCGCAACGCCGCCGAGCAGGCCGCCAAGGCCCGCCTGGCTGCGCTCAACCGCAGCACCGCCAACCTGCGCCTGGAAATGCCGGGCCGTACCGACCTGTTCGTCGAGCGCACGCTCGATGCCCAGGGCTTCAAGCCTGGCCTGGATGGCGAGTACCTGATCGAGTCGATCGAGCAGGTGTTCAGCGCGTCGGGGTGGAGTACCACGGTCGAGTGCAATGGCGGCAAGCAAGGCAAGGCTACGGCCAAGGGAGGTCAGGGTAAATCCGGCCAGTCACCCGAGGTCGGGCCTGCCTGACTACTCAGGAGTCCCACATGAAACCCAGTGCCCTGGTTGACCAGTTGGCGCACTGCCCCAGCCTGGTCAACTCAGCTGTCGTCGGGCTCGACCTGGCGGCGATCAAGCAACTCACACCACAACCCCGGCCCACCACCTGCCTGTTGTTGACGGGCGACGACGCCGAGCGCAACGACCTTCAGAACGCCACACGGCAAAGCCTGCTGGATCGCTTCGAGGTGCTCCTGCTGCTCGATGCCGGCCCCGGCACCGCCCAGGCGCTGGAACAACTCGACGACCTGCGCGCCGAGCTCTGGCGTGCCCTGGTGGGCTGGAAACCTCAGCCTGCGCACGACCCGGTGGAGTACGCCGGCGGCGAACTGCTGCTGTGCGATGCCAGCCGGGTGCTTTACCGCTACCGCTTCATTGCGCCGTTCCAACTGGGCCGCAGCAGCGCGAGCCAGCCCGCCGAAACCTGGCATGAACGGCAACTCGACGGGTTGGCAACCTTGGAACGCGTTCGCCTCGATGTCGATGCCATCGACCCCGCCGATCCCAACCTGCGCCAGCCCGGCCCGGACGGGCGCATCGAAATGACCTTTATCGGAGAACTCAACCCATGACCCCTCGCATTACCGTGGTGCCGGCCGCAGGCCGCGCCGTACCCGACCCCGTGGCCGGCGACCTGCTGCCTGCGGCCGGCCGTGAAGTCAGCGACAGCGTCTGGTGGCGCCGCCGCCTGGCCGATGGCGACGTCACCCTCACAACCGCCAAGGCGGCAAAAACCCAAGGAGCGAGATAATGTCGGTAGGCTTCAGCACTATCCCCGCGGACATTCGTGTACCGCTGTTCTATGCCGAAATGGACAACTCGGCCGCCAATAGCGCGGCGTCCAACCTGCGCCGGCTGATCGTGGGCCAGGTCAACGACAACCTGCCTGGCGCCGAAACCGGCGCGCTGGTACTGGTGTCCAGCGTTGCGCTGGCCCGCCAGCTCGGCGGCCCGGGCTCGATGCTGGCAAGCATGTACGAGACGTGGCGCAAGGCCGACCCGCTCGGCGAGGTCTGGTGCCTGCCACTGCACCACGACCAGGGCACTGCAGCCAGGGCCGAGCTCCAGCTGGACGGCGGCGCCA
This sequence comes from Pseudomonas aegrilactucae, assembly GCF_019168305.1. Taxonomy (GTDB): domain Bacteria; phylum Pseudomonadota; class Gammaproteobacteria; order Pseudomonadales; family Pseudomonadaceae; genus Aquipseudomonas; species Aquipseudomonas aegrilactucae. The sequence goes on along the minus strand of NZ_JAHTBI010000053.1, from coordinate 105,583 downwards.
CCGAGAACGGTGCAATCAATCTGTATGTGGGCGGGGTACGCGTTCAGGCCACCGTCGCCGCCGGCACCACTGCCGTGCAGGCCGCCGCCGCGCTGGCGTTGAGCATCAATGCCAACGCCGACCTGCCAGTGACTGCCACGGCCGCCGAGGGCCTGTTGACCCTGACCTGCAAATGGTCCGGTGACAGCGGCAATGACCTCAAACTGCACCTCAACCGCCTGGGGCGCAGCCATGGCGAGCAGACCCCGGCAGGCCTGGGCGTGACCCTTGGCCCGATGCAGGGTGGTGTCGGTGTGCCGGACCAGGTCCAGGCACTGGCGGCACTGGGCGACGAGCCGTTCGAGTTCATCTGCATGCCATGGTCGGACAGCACCAGCCTGGATGCGTGGAAAACCGCCATGGACGACAGTGCCGGCCGCTGGTCCTGGTCCAAGCAACTGTACGGCCATGTCTACGGCGCCAAGCGCGGCACCGTCGGCACCCTGGTCGCCGCCGGACAGGCGCGCAACGACCAGCACATGACCTTGCAGGGCATCGAGCCGGGTGTACCGCAACCCGTGTGGGTACAGGCCGCGGCGTTGGCTGCACGCAGCGCCGCGTTCCTGTCCGCTGACGCCAGCCGGCCGACCCAGAGCGGCACCTTGCCCGGTGTGGAGCCGGCGGCCGCCAGCGAGCGTTTCACCTTGAGCGAGCGTCAGTCGCTGCTCAGCTACGGTATCGCCACCGCCTACTATGAGGGCGGTGCGGTACGTATCCAGCGCTCGATCACCACCTACCAGAAGAACGCCTTTGGCCAGCCCGACAATTCCTATCTGGACAGTGAAACCCTGCACCAGTCGGCGTTCATCATCCGCCGCCTGCAAGGGGTGATCACCAGCAAGTACGGGCGCCACAAGCTGGCCAGCGACGGCACCCGCTTCGGCGCCGGTCAGCCGATCGTGACCCCCGCCACCCTGCGTGGCGAGCTGATTGCGCAGTACGCCAAGCTGGAGCTCGAAGGCCATGTAGAGAACGCCGAGCTGTTCGCCCAGCACCTGGTGGTGGAGCGCGACGGCAACGACCCGAGCCGGGTCAACGTGCTGTTCCCGCCGGACTACATCAATGGCCTGCGGGTGTTCGCACTGCTCAACCAGTTCCGCCTGCAGTACGACGCGCTCGCCTGACGCGGCGCGGTGACTACCCTTGTTTCGGCCCGCCGCGTGCGGGCTTTTTCATTCTGGAGATACCCATGGCTCAAAAAATTGCAGGCACCTGCTACGTCAAGGTCGACGGCGCCCAACTGACCATCAGTGGCGGCTGCGAGGCGCCCCTGATGGAGGTGACACGCGAAACCGTGGTGCCTGGCTACTACAAGGAAACCGAGCTCAAGCCGTCGCTGAAGGTGACCGCGCTGTACACCCCGGATTTCCCTCTCAAACAGCTGGTCAACGGTACCGACATGACCGTCACCTGTGAGTTCAGCAACGGCAAGGTGTACGTGCTGGCCGGTGCCTATCTGGTAGGCGAACCGGCCGCCAAGGGCGATGACGCCACGCTGGCACTGGAATTCAACGGCATCAAGGGGAGCTGGCAATGAGCAAGGCAATCACCCTCAACGTGCCGGTCGAGGCGCACGGCGAAACCCTTTACGAACTCGATCTGCGTCGCCCGACGGTACAGGAAGTGCGCGCGATCAAGGCGTTGCCCTACCGCATCGACAAAAACGAGGAAGTCAGCCTGGACATGGACGTGGCCGCCAAGTACATCGCGGTGTGCGCGGGCGTGCCGCCGTCCACGGTCAACCAGCTGGATCTGTCGGACTTGAACACGGCGAGCTGGGTCGTCGCCGGTTTTTTCATGAGTGCGGCGTCGGCTCCGTCGCCGACCTGATCGCGGTTGCGCATGACCTGGCCTGGTTCTGGAAGGTAGACCCGCAACAGATGATGGCCAGGCCACTGGACGTGCTGCGCGAATCGCTGGAGCACGCGCAACGGATCAATGCGATACAGCAGGTGCAATGATGGCAGATCAATTACCGCTTAACCGGCTGGTGGTCGACGCCCGGCAACTGAGCGTGAACCTGATACAGGTACGCCAGGCTGCCCGCGAGGTCGTGGCACAGACACCCAAGGTCGAAGGTTTTCGCGCGGCGTTGCAAGGCAGCAAGCTGGCAGAGGTGGACCTTGGCACCTTGCTCAAGGGCGAAGGGCTGGCTGCGCCGTTTGTCAGCGGGGTCAAGGCGGCGCTGGCATTCGAGCAGTACGTGCACGACCTGGAGCTGGGGCCGGTGCAGGTTGACCCGCTCGAGAATACCGGGCTGGACCGCGAGTCGCTGGCGCGGCTGTTGCCGCAAGCCGGTGTGCTGCAGGCCAAAGAAAGTTTCGAGCAGCTCGAAGGCTCGATCAACGGTGTGGTGCTGGCATTCGGCGTGGCCTTGCTGCCGGTGGCCGTCGCCCTGGCGCAGGCGATCACGCCGCTGCTGCAGAACCTTGCGCAGTTGATTGTGATCAATCCCAACCTGGCCGAAGGGCTGGCCGCAGCAGCAGCGGCGTTCACGGTGTTCCGCGTGGCCGCCATGCTGGCGCTGAGCGCCACCGGCATCGGTTTGCTGGTGACGGCAGTGGCAATTGGCGTAGGCCTGATCGTCGCCTACTGGGAACCCCTTGGCGCGTTCTTCACCCAAGTGGCGGCGACCGTGGTCGGGGTCTGGAACGGCATGACTGAATGGTTCGTCGGTCTGTGGTCCGGGCTGACGGCAACGGCGCAGAGTATCTGGGAGGGCATCCAGGCAGTAGTTGCCTGGGACCCGCTGCCAGCACTGGTGATGGTGTGGGTGCGGCTTCCCTTCTGGATCGAGGGGCTGATCACCCGCACGGTGGACGTCGTGGCAACAGGTTGGGCGCGCATGCGCGAGTATTTCGGGTGGTCGCCATTGCCTTCGCTGGAGGAGGGCTGGGGCGCAGTGACCGAGTACCTGGGCGGCTGGGCTCAAGCAATCATGGCCAGGTTGGAGGGCGTGCGCGCGGCATTCAATGGCCTGTTCAATGGATCACCGCTGGAGGCACTGCAAGAGAAATGGGCCCCGGTCCAGGCCTGGATCAAGGACTGGGTCGACAAGATCTCTGCGCTGGTGGCACCTATTGCGCAACTGCTGGGTGCCAGCCTGGGGGCTGAGCTGCAGGAGGCGGGCAAGGCCATCAGCGACTGGTCTGCACCCCAGGCCAAGGCAACCGTGGTGCTCGCCGGGGCGCTCGCTTCGGGCACGCCGACAGAGGACACACCGCCCAGGGATCCCGCGCTGCAAGGTACTTCCATGCTGGCCAGCACGGCTGCAGCAAGCCCAGCGCCCAGCCTGGTCCAGCAAACCGCAGAAGCGCAGCGCATGGCCCTCGACGGCTCGTTGCTGGTGCGCTTCGACAACGCCCCGCCGGGTATCAGCGTGGTGAACACCCAGAGCAGCCAACCGGGTGTGAGCATCCGCGGCGATGTCGGTATGCGTTCACTTTCACAAGGAGCCCAACCATGAGCAACAGTTGGCGTCAGAGCCTGCTGCCCGCCACCTTCGCTGGCGTGCCGTTCTGGGTCGAGTCGGCCAAGGTACCGGTGGGTATCAAGGGCGTGCTGCATGAGTACCCACAGCGTGACCAAGCCTATTTCGAAAGCCTTGGGCACCAGGCCAGGACACATACCCTCACGGGTTTTGTGATCGGCCCCGATTGCTTCGAGCAGCGCGACCGCCTGCTGCAAGCCCTGGCCCTGGGCGCGGGAGAGCTGCTGCACCCCTGGCTGGGGCGCATGCAGGTCAAGGTCGGCGAGTGCGAGCTGAGCCAGGACCGCAAGGCCGGTGGGGTGGCCAGCTTCACGCTCAAGTTCCACCCTGATGCACCGCTGAAATTCCCGACGGTGCACGCCAATACCGGCCAGCAACTGGAGAAGGCTGCCGACTCGCTGCTGGACTCGGCCGTTGCGCGCTATCGCACGGTGATGGCGCAGGTGGACAAGGCACGCATCAACCTGCTCGGCCTGCGCAGCCGACTCTCGGGGGTGTACAACCTCATCAACCAGCAGTTCAAGCCGCTGCTGGCCGTGGTCGGCAATCTCAACGGGCTGGTGCAGTCGGTGGTGACTGCGCCGTTCGCCCTGGGCGGCCTGTTTTCCAGCTACTTTGCGCAGCTCAAGGAGGGGCTGAACGGGGCGGGAGCCTATCGCGGCGTGCTGGCCAGTGCCACGCAGCAGGCCGAGGGCGCTGCGCAACTCGACCGCCTGGTGCCTGCCAACGGCAAGGACACCAGCCGCGCCGCCCAGGCCAGTGCCGACCTGCTGCAGGATGCTCTGCTGGTGCAGGCGGCGTTGTTGATCGCGCGGATGCCGGTAGCCGATGCGGTACCGGTCCTGGGCGTTGTGCCCACGCTGGCCCAGCAGGTGGTGCAGCCGGTGCAGCGCCACGATGTGCCGGTAGTCGACGATGTGCTGGCCCTGCGCGATCAGCTCGAGGAGGTGATCTGGCAGGCTTCGCTCAAGGCGGATGCCGAGCACTATCAGGCGCTGAGCCTGCTGCGCCAGCAACTGCTGGCGCACCTGAATGCGGTGGCGGCATCGGGTGTGCGCATGCTCCGCCTGACCCCCGAGCAGACGTTGCCGGCCCTGGTGCTGGCCTATCGGCGCTTCGCCGATGCGACACGTGCCGGTGAGATCGTGCAGCGCAATCGCATTCTGCACCCCGGCTTCGTGCCACCGCTGCCACTGCAAGTGGCCCAGGAGTGAGCCATGACCCGTTCGCAGGATAGCGTCACGCTCACGGTGGGTACGCTGGATTACGGCGGCTGGAAGAGCATCGAGATCACTACGGGCTTCGAACAGCAGGCGCGCAGCTTCAGCCTCGGCATCACCTGGCAATGGCCGGGTCAGACCCATGATTTGCCAATACGTGCCGGTGATCGCTGTGAGGTGCGAATCGGTACCGACAAGGTGCTCACCGGCTGGGTTTCGTCCACGCCGATCAGCTATGACGGCAAGTCCACCCAACTGACGGTCAAGGGCGAGTCCTTGACGATCGATCTGGTGGAGTGTGCTGCCATCAACCAACCCGGGCAGTGGCGTCAGCAGAACCTGTTGCAGATTGCCCAGGCCCTGTCTGCACCCTATGGCGTGAAGGTGCGCAGCGAGCTGGGACAGCTCAAGCCCGTGGCGCAGCATTGCATTCAGCCGGGGGAGACGGTGTTCAAGTCCATCGACCGCCTGCTGGTGCTGTTGCTGGCGTACTCCACCGACGATGCCGAAGGCAACCTGGTGCTGAGCGCTCCGGGTAGCGGCGGTGAGGCGTGCGACGCGCTGGAGGTCGGTCGCAACGTGCTCTGGGCCAGTGCAGCGCTGGGCTACAACCAGCGCTACTCGGAGTACCGCGTCTGCGGCCAGCGCAAGGCCAGCGACGACGAACCCGCGAGCAAGGCCAGCCAGGTCGAGGCGCGGGTGCAGGACCCTCAGGTGCGCAAGCGCGTGCTGTGGATCAACGAGAGCCGTCAGCTCGACCAGGAAACCGCGCAGACCCGCGCCCTCTGGGAGCGCCGCAGCCGCGCCGCGCAAACCTGGGCGGTGACCTACAAGGTGCAGGGCTGGCGCCAGTCCAACGGTGCGTTGTGGCGACACAACACCCGGGTGTGGGTGCGCGACCCGGTGCTGGGCCTGGAGCGCCAGATGCTGATCGCCAAAGTCACCTACTCGCTCGGCCAACAGGGCACGGTCACCACGCTTGAGGTGGCGCCGGTGGCCAAGTTCGAACTCAACCCGACCGATCCGAAACGGCCTGAGAAAAAGGCCTGATCGGTCCCTTGTGCAAGGCCATTACCCATGAATCTACTCACGCGGATGCTGGCGCGCGGCACCCTGGTGCTCGCCAATTCGGCCGGCAAGCTGCAACGCCTGCAAATGCGCCTGACTGCAGGCGAAATCCAGGACGACATGGAACACTTCGAAGCCTACGGTTTCACCAGCCATCCGCTGCCCGGCGCCGAAGGCATCGCCGCGTTCATCGGCGGTGATCGCTCGCATGGCGTGCTGCTGGTGCTTGGCGACCGTCGCTACCGTCTGCAGGCGCTGGCCCCGGGCGAGGTAGCGCTGTACACCGACGAAGGCGACACGCTGCATTTCAAGCGCGGGCGCATTCTCGATATCGAAACCGGCACGCTCAACATTCGTGCCAGCACGGCGGTGAACATCGACACCCCGGTACTCACTCAGAGCGGGCGCATCGTGTCCGCAGGCGATCAGGTGGCAGCCGGCATCAGCCAGCTCGAACATGTGCATGGCGGCGTGCAAGCCGGCACTGGGCAAAGCGGGGTGGCGAGGTGATCAACCACGACGACCGTGATGCCGCACTGACCCGCGCGGTGATCATCAGCCTGTTCACCTGGCGCCGCGCGGCCAACGACGACCCACTGGACGACGAGCAACGCTATGGCTGGTGGGGCGACAGTTTTCCCGCCGCCGCCGATGACCGCATCGGTTCGCGGCTGTGGCTGCTGCAACGCGTGCGGCTCAACGAGCAGACCCGCCTGGACGCCGAGCATTACGCCCGCGAGGCGTTGCAGTGGCTGATCGAGGACGGTCACTGCAGTGCCGTCGAGGTGCTGGCTCAGCGCCGTACCGCCAACCGCCTGGACTTGCGCACGGCGTTGATTCTCAACGACGGCAAGCGCCTGGACATCAACCTGGAAGACAGCTGGCAGGTGATCTATGCCCTTTGAAACCCCCGCATTACCGGCGCTGGTCAGCCGCACCCAAAGCGACCTGGCCAGCGCGGCCTTGCGTCGCTCCGACGCCCAGGTGCTGGCGCGTGCCCTGAGTGGCGCGGCCTATGGCCTGTATGGCTACCTGGACTGGATCGCCGAGCAGATCCTGCCCGACAGCGCCGATGAACAGACCCTCGAGCGCATCGCTGCACTGCGCCTCAAGCAGCCACGCAAGGCGGCCCAGCGCGCGGTTGGCAGCGTGAGCTTCAGCGCCGCCGCCGGCGCGGTACTCGACGTCGATACCGTGCTGCAGAGCAACGATGGCCGCAGCTACCGGGTAACCCTGGGCGTGACCACCCGGGCCGGGCTCAACCAGGCCGACATCGAAGCCCTCGACCCGGGTGTACTGGGCAATGCCGAGGCCGGGCTGGTGCTGTTTTCGGTGCAGCCAGTCGAAGGCCTGCTGGGCACTTATCAGGTCACGGCTGCCGGGTTGCGTGGCGGGGTGGCGGCCGAGAGCCTGGAGTCGCTGCGCAGCCGCGTCATCCGCTCGTACCGCGTCATTCCCCACGGCGGTGCGGCGACCGACTACGAGACCTGGGCGCTGGAATGCCCCGGCATCACCCGCGCCTGGTGCCGACGCAATTACCTGGGCCCCGGCACGGTGGGGGTGTTCGTCATGCGTGACGACGACGCGCAGCCGTTGCCCGATGCCCGGCAACTGGCCGAGGTGCATGCCTACATCGAGCCGCTGCGGCCGGTGACTGCCGAGGTGCATGTGCTGGCCCCGGTACCGCTGCCGGTGACCTACCGCCTGCGCCTGACCCCCGACAGCAGTGCTGTGCGTGCGGCCGTCGAAGCCCAGTTGGCCGACCTGCACAACCGCGAGGCAGGGCTGGGGCAGGCCTTGCTGCTGACACATATCGGCGAGGCCATCAGCGGCGCTGCGGGTGAGACCGATCACCGCCTGAGCTGGCCGACCGATGACGTGGGGGCGGCGCCGAATCAGCTGTTGACCTATGGAGGTTGCCAATGGCTGAGCTGAGGACTGCAGCCGATTACCACCAGCAGTTGCGTGCGCTGTTGCCCAGTGGCCCGGCCTGGGACCCGGAGCGTGTGCCGGAACTTGAACAGGTGCTGGAGGGCGCTGCGCAGGAGCTGGCGCGCATCGATGGCCGGGCGGCGGACCTGCTGGGTGAGATGGACCCTTTGACGGTGAGTGAGCTGGTACCGGACTGGGAGCGGGTGATGCGCCTGCCCGACCCGTGCCTGGGCGTGCAACCGACATTCGCCGACCGTCGCCTGGCGGTGCGCCAGCGCCTGACCGCGATAGGCAGCCAGCAGATTGCCTGCTACCTGGAGCTGGCGCGCAGCCAGGGCTATGCCGAGCCCAGTGTCACCGAGCATCGCGCACCCCGTTTCGGCCGGGCGCGCTTTGGTGTCGATCATTTCGGCACCTGGCAGGCGCAGTTCATCTGGACCCTCAATACCGGTGGCCGCCAGCACCTGGGGCGGCGCTTTGGCGCAAGTTACTGGGGCGAGCGCTTTGGCGTGAACCCGGGCAACGCGCTGGAGTGCCTGATACACCGCAGTGCACCGGCACACACGCTGGTGCGGATCAATTACGACTAGAGGAATGAAATGTGGATTATCCGAAAAGTGTGCCCGCTATCGGGCTGGTGAATGGCAGGTTTGTGGATGAGAACCCGGCCACGGGGATGCCGGGGTCTTTGATTCCGGCGAGCTGGGGCAATGCGGTGACCGAGGAGGTGCTGGGGGTTATCAAGGCGGCGGGGTTGAAGCCGAGCGAGACTGACAATGCACAGTTGGCCAAGGCGTTCAAGGCAATGATTGCTGAGGCATCGGCGCTGCCCATTGGATCGATGATCGCCTTTACCAAGGGGACGGTGCCGCCTGGTTTTCTTGAACTGGACGGGAGCGTGCAGAGCAGTACTGCCTATCCGCAGCTTGCTGCGTATCTTGGCACGACCTTCAACGTTGGTTCGGAACCCAGCGGGTATTTCCGTTTGCCGGAAACCCGTGGGGAAGCCTTGCGTGGCTGGGACCATGGACGTGGTGTAGATGCTGGCCGTCAGTTGGGCAGCTTTCAGCAGGACGCGCTGCAGAATATTGTCGGGGCGCTCAATTCGCGAAAGGCTGCATCGGAATCTGTAGCGGGCACTATTTACAGCACATCGGGTGTCTTCGGTTTTGAAATGAGCAACGGTCCGACTGTGTATGGCACGGCGTCCAGCACGACCACCAGCCCGTCCGATACCGTTAAGTTTGATGCTTCCAAAGTCGTCCGCACCGCCACTGAAACGCGCATGCGCAACCTGGCGGTCATGTGGTGCATCAAGGCGTGGGACGCGCCGGTCAATCAGGGGAACATTGATGTGTCGGCGTTGTTGCCCTTGGCAGCACAAGCGACAGAGTCGAAGCTGGGAACCGCGAAGGTTGCCACCTTAGTGCAGGTGGAAGCTGGCGTTGCGGACAACGTAATAGTTACACCCAAAAAACTTCGCTTGGGCTTTTCCGCATTGTTTGCCGTTAATGGATACGTGGTACTTCCAAGTTGGTTGGGGGGCTTGATCATTCAGTGGGGCACCGCCACGCAGTCGGTAGGCAGCATCAATGTGACTTATCCAATACCGTTCCCGAAGTCTGTGTACGTGGTGTCTACCAACCCTGCCGACACAGAGGATAATTATGTTTTTTCTCAAGCAGTCAGTATTACCTCGTCAGGATTTAGAACAGCGGTTTATACCGGCCGGCAAGGCTCGGCACCGGTAGCCAACAACATAGCAGTGTCGCTGGGCTGGCTGGCGCTAGGACGATAGGAAGGACTATTCGATGACAGTGAAGTACGCGGTTTTTGGTGAGGATGGTGTCTTGAAGTCAAGACTCGTCAAAGGGATTCATGAGATTCCGGAAGCAGCCATGGAAGTGAGTGAATCTCTATGGCTGAGGATGACTCAGGAAACGGATGGCGTATGGCGGCTGCTGGCGGACGGCACAGTGGAAAAAACACCGCTACCTCCTGTAGCAACGGAGGTTGTGATCGAGGCCGAACGTGCATGGCGCGATGGCCAGATGCACCTGACACAGTGGCTGGTTGATCGCCATCGAGATGAGCAGGAGTCAACTGCCATGACACTTACACCCTCTGAGTTCGCTGAGTTGCAGGCGTTCAGGCAAGCCTTGCGCAGTTGGCCGCAAATGCCCGGGTTCCCGCATGCCCAAACACGGCCTGCTCCGCCGCCCTGGTTGTTCCAACAGGTTGAATGAAGCCCCGCTGGTCGGGGCTTTTTCTTGTCTTCAATCTAGCTGTTCAGGTGTGATGACCAATGTCACTTACAGAGCAACAACTGCTGCAGATTCTTCCTCATGCCGGCCCCCGAGCCGGCGTTTTTGTACCTGCCCTCAACACCGCCATGCCCCGGTGGGAAATCGACAACCCCCGGCGCATTGCCGCCTTTCTCGCCCAGGTTGGCCACGAGTCCGGCCAACTGCGCTATGTGAAGGAGCTAGGCAGCGATCGCTACCTCTCGCGTTACGACACCGGCAGCCTGGCGCTGCGCCTGGGCAACACGCCGGAGGCCGATGGCGACGGGCAACTCTACTGCGGCCGTGGCCTGATCCAGGTCACCGGGCGCAACAACTACCGGGCCTGCAGCCGCGCGCTGTTCGGTGACGAGCGCCTGCTGGAGCTGCCGCAACTGCTCGAACAGCCACGCTGGGCGGCCGAATCAGCAGCCTGGTTCTGGCACTCGCGAGGGCTCAACGCGCTCGCCGATCGCGGTGAGTTCAACCGCATCACGCGGCATATCAACGGTGGCCTCAACGGCCTGGAGGACCGCCTGCAACTCTGGGCCCGGGCCCGCGAGGTGCTCTGTTGAGCCGCCTGCAGGCCACGCTGTTGCTGACGGTGCTGGTGCTGGCCTGCGCGCTGACCTGGCAGGTCCAGGGCTGGCGCCTGGGCCGTCAGCTGGCGCAGCAGCAACAGGCCTTTGCGCTCGAACGCCAGCAGCTTGCCGAAAGTACCGCCGCCGAGCTGCAGGGCGAACGCCAGCAGCGCCGCGTGCTGGAGCGCGAGCTGGACCTCAACGATCATACTCACTATCAGGAGCTTCTCGATGTCCAACAGGCTCAGGCACGCTTGCGCGATCGGCTGGCTACTGCTGATCTGCGGTTGTCGGTCCTCATCGACCGTGGCGCCACTCCCGATCTGCCTGCCACCCCCGGCACCGGCAGCCTGGATCATGGCCCCGCACGCGCCGGACTTGACCCGGCGCATGCTCGGCGAATTATCGCCATCACCGACGCCGGCGACGCCGGACTGATCGCCCTGCGCGCCTGCCAGGGCTATGTACGTTCACTCACACCTTGAGTGTTCAGCCGCGCCGGCAGATGGTGTAGGGTAGGCGCCAGACTTTCAAGGAGCCTGCCATGGACCCGATCACCGCACTTTCTGCCCGGCTGGGGGAACACCTGCGCCGTTTCAATGCCCATGTGACCACCGCCGAGTCCTGCACCGGTGGCGGCATCGCCGAGGCCATTACGCGCATCCCCGGCAGTTCGGCATGGTTCGAAGCCGGTTTCGTGACGTATTCCAACGCGCAGAAAACCCGCCAGCTGGCAGTGCCCGACGGCCTGTTCGCACAGGTGGGTGCGGTCAGCCAGGAGGTGGTCGAGGCCATGGTGCGCGGCGCCCAGGCGGCCAGCGGCGCACGCTTTGCGGTGGCGGTCAGCGGGGTGGCCGGGCCCGATGGCGGCTCGCCGGCCAAACCGGTGGGCACCGTGTGGCTGGCGTGGGGCGATGGCAAGCATGTCGCAAGCGAGCGTCGGCACTTCGACGGCGACCGCGACGCAGTGCGCCGACAAACGGTAATCGCCGCCCTAGAGGGCTTGTTACAGCTTGGCGCAGAGTAAATCGCAACTCGGGGGTAGGCGGGAACAAAACCCTGTGGAATAATACTGGCTACTTATACAGGTGTTGTGGCCGTACGGCCCTATCGATGATTACGTGAGGACTTCAATGGACGACAACAAGAAGCGTGCCTTGGCTGCGGCCCTGGGTCAGATCGAACGTCAATTCGGTAAAGGCGCGGTCATGCGCATGGGCGATCACGATCGCCAGGCGATCCCGGCCATCTCCACCGGCTCGCTGGGCCTGGACATTGCCCTGGGCATTGGCGGCCTGCCAAAAGGCCGTATCGTCGAAATCTACGGCCCTGAGTCGTCGGGTAAAACCACGCTGACCCTGTCGGTGATCGCCCAGGCACAAAAAGCCGGCGCCACCTGTGCGTTCGTCGATGCCGAGCACGCCCTCGATCCAGAGTACGCCGGCAAGCTGGGCGTCAACGTCGACGACCTGCTGGTCTCGCAGCCGGACACCGGCGAGCAGGCCCTGGAAATCACCGACATGCTGGTGCGCTCCAACGCGGTTGACGTGATCATCGTCGACTCCGTGGCGGCCCTGGTACCCAAGGCCGAGATCGAAGGCGAGATGGGCGACATGCACGTGGGCCTGCAAGCCCGCCTGATGTCCCAGGCGCTGCGTAAAATCACCGGCAACATCAAGAACGCCAACTGCCTGGTGATCTTCATCAACCAGATCCGCATGAAGATCGGCGTGATGTTCGGCAGCCCCGAAACCACCACCGGTGGTAACGCGCTGAAGTTCTACGCTTCGGTGCGCCTGGACATCCGCCGTACCGGCGCGGTGAAGGAAGGCGACGAAGTGGTCGGCAGCGAAACCCGCGTCAAGATCGTCAAGAACAAGGTGGCACCACCGTTCCGTCAGGCCGAGTTCCAGATCCTGTACGGCAAGGGTATCTACCGCAACGGCGAGATCATCGACCTGGGTGTGCTGCACGGTTTCCTCGAAAAAGCCGGCGCCTGGTACAGCTACCAGGGCAGCAAGATCGGCCAGGGTAAAGCCAACTCCGCCAAGTTCCTGGCAGAGAACCCGGAAATCGGCGCTACCCTCGAGAAGCAGATTCGCGACAAGCTGCTGACCGGTGGTGTCGAAGCGGCTGCGGCTGCTGCGGCAGCAGGCAAGACGGCTGCTGCAGCTGCAGAGCCTGAAGATGACCTGGTCGACGCCGACGCCAACGTCTGATTTGCAGATAGACCATGTCCGTCGTACTCGATACTCCCGTCGCCGTCAGGCGGACAGCCATGGACCTGCTCGCGCGACGCGAGCATGGTCGTGTCGAGCTGACGCGCAAGTTGCGTCAGCGCGGCGCAGAACCTGAGCTGATCGATCAGGAACTCGACCGTTTGACGGAGGAGGGTCTGCTCAGCGAAGCCCGCTACCTGGAAAGCTTCATCAGCTATCGCTCGCGCTCCGGCTACGGCCCGGCGCGCATCCGCGAAGAGTTGAGCCAGCGCGGCCTGCAGCGCAGCGATATCGAAGGTGCCTTGCGTGAATGCGGCATCGACTGGCAACACCTGCTGGTTGACGTGTGGCAGCGCAAGTTCGCCGGTCAACTCCCCAGCGATCCCCGCAGCCGTGCACAGCAAACCCGCTTTCTGGTCTACCGTGGTTTTTTCCATGGAGAGTGTCGGTCGCTTGTTGAGCGGTCGTAGCCTGGACGATTGAGCAATGCTCGGCCCCGAGGGGCCAAGCCAGTGTTCCAGGTGAAGGTATCAGGTCACTTTAAGCGGCTCACGCGCCCGTTGCGACGTTTGATTATGCTGGGGCTTGGCCCAGTTTTCCGACAGGTTGATGAAGTCTACCAGCTCACGCAGGCGGCCTTGGTCACGGCCGTTGAAGGCAAAGGCCAGGCGTGACAGGTGGCTGAATTGCGCTTCGTCGTGCTCCTCGCCGGCGTAGGCGTGCTGATGGAAGGTGCCACTGAGGCGCAAGTCCGCGAACCCCTCCTGAATATCCTGCAATGCTGCTTCGCTGAGCGGGTGATGGGTGCGGATCACGAACTGGTTCTTCAGCCAGCGGCTGGAGTGGTAGTTGCTGTAGAACTGGTTGATCTCGGCGACCGCGTCATCGGCGTTGTGCACCAGGCGCAGCAGCTTCAGGTCGTTTGGCAGGATGTAGCGGTTACCCTCCAACTGGCGAGTGATGAAGTTCAGCGCTTCCTGCCAGAACGTACCACCTGGCGAGTCGAGCAGTACAACCGGCACCAATGGGCTCTTGCCCGTCTGGATCAGGGTCAGCACTTCCAGTGCTTCGTCCAGGGTGCCAAAACCGCCTGGGCACAACACCAGCGCATCGGCTTCCTTGACGAAGAACAGCTTGCGAATGAAAAAGAAGTGGAACGGCAACAGCTTGTCGGTCCCGTCGACGGTCGCGTTGGCGTGCTGCTCGAAGGGCAGGGTGATGTTGAAACCCAGGCAGTGATCCACCCCGGCACCTTCATGGGCCGCTGCCATGATGCCGCCGCCGGCGCCGGTGATGACCATCAGGTCGGAGCGTGCCAGGGTGGCGCCCAGCTCGCGGGCGAGGGCATACATGGGGTGTTCGACCGGGGTGCGGGCAGAGCCGAACACGGTGACCTTGCGTCGGCCCTTGTACTGGTGCAGGGCGCGGAAGGCGTTGTCCAGCTCGCGCAGGGCCTGCAGGGTGATCTTGGCGCTCCAGCGGTCGCGGTCGTCGTGCGCCATGCGCAGCACGGTCAGCATCATGTCCCGGTACAGCGGCAGGTTGGGGCTGTCTGGGGCCACCAGGTTCAACTGTTGCTCGATGTGGCTCAGGTCGATCGCATTGTTGTTGAAATGGTTGGCAAGCAATTCGCTCGGTTGGTACGGCATTCAACTTCTCCTTTTGCAGCAAAACCTGCGGCGTGACCGCACATCGGCCAGGCCCCTTTGCCTGTGCGCAAAGTGAATGGTCTTGGCTATCAATCTAGACCCTGTCACACGGTTATGCCGTCGACATGATGTGCCCATGATGTGATGACAGGCAATGGGTTATACGCGGCTTGGCGCGGCGAAAATGCCACTCGTCTGCCCGTACTCGGTCGCGCTGCCAGTCTGATTAACTGATGAGCAAGGGTAACGGTTCTGGGGGCAAGGAGGCTGGATCATGCAGCGGGTGAGTTTGGAGCTTGATACGCAGTTGTACCGGCTGCTGCAACGCGCAGCCCAGGCCAACAACCTGACCCTGGAGCAGGAGTGCCTGCAGCGTCTGGCAGGCGGGGCACTGGGGTCGCGCTACATTCAGGCGCTGGTGGCTGAACTGCGCGCCGATGATGAACAGCGGCGCGCCAACAGCGCGTAGGCCCGTGGCCTGGGTTACTTCTTCTGGCCCGAAAGGCAGCTGGCCTTGTTGAACGCCTGGTCGATCACCGGGCGGTTGGTCTTGTATTCGGTAAAGCGGTACGTCAACACGGCGCCGCGGTCCATCAACTGACGGAAACTGGTGTTCCTGCACACGCTGGCACCCAGTTGGTCGCGCACGATTTCCGGGTTGGCCTGCATCTTTTGCGCATGGCTGGCGCGCACGCTGAGGTGGTTGATCAGTTGCTTGCCTTCGACGGTGTAGCCCTGGTCGAGAATGTCCTCGTTGATGGCACGAGGGGTACCCACGCTGCTTTCCTTGGCGACTTTTTCAAGCATCCGGGTCAGTTCGTACTCTTGCTTGGATGCGGCATGCGCGCCCAGCGGCAGGGCAAGCAGCAGGCTCAAGGATGGGGCGATGAAACGCAGCATGAATCTCTCCTGGTTCGGTAACTGGCGGTTGGACCGGCGATGGCGCGCAGTGTTCCGTCACAGGCGCAATAGCGGTGCCAGCGGGTTTCTGTAACCCGCCGATTATAAGGGGCAGCGCACCGCGCTGCACGGCAAATACCGCCGGGCGCGACGGGCTCTGATAAACTGCCGGGGTTTTCCGTCCTGCCGAGTTCGCGTCGTGCCCTGCCTCTATTGCCAATGTTGTGCCCTGTCATGAGCCATGCCGTAGCACGCCTGCGCGCCGAACGCCTGGCCCGCAGTGTCAAACCCTTCGTTGCGCGCGGCTCGCGTGCGCCACGCTGCCCTCGATGCCGGGTAATCCCTGATTACTGCCTGTGCGCGTGGCGGCCGCAGGTGCAGGCGCATTCGGCCATGTGCCTGTTGATGCACGATACCGAACCGATGAAACCGACCAACACCGGCTGGCTGATTGCCGACGTGATCGGTGACACCACGGCATTTGCCTGGGAGCGCAAGACGGTCGATGTGCAGTTGCAGGCGTTGCTCGACGACCCGCAGTGGCAGCCATACATCGTGTTCCCTGGCGAGTTCGTCGCGCCCGAGCGGGTGGTCAGCGACGTGGCCCCGGCGCCGGGCAAGCGGCCGCTGTTCATCCTGCTTGACGCCACCTGGCCAGAAGCCCGCAAGATGTTTCGCAAAAGCCCGTATCTGGAGCGGTTCCCGGTGCTGAACCTGCAGCCCGAGCAGATTTCGCGCTACAAACTGCGTCGCTCCAAGCGTGACGATCACTTCTGCACCGCCGAAGTGGCGGCCATGTGCCTGGAACTGGCCGCCGACCAGCAGGCCGCCCAGGCGCTGGATGCGTACCTGGACGTGTTCAGTTGCCATTACCTGAGTGCCAAGCACAAACTGGCGCTGGACGAGCAGGACGCCGTGCATCAAAGGCTGCAGACCTTCCTATAGTACAAGGGGCAAGTGCCAGGCTTTGCTTCATAATGGCCAGCACTGGCGCCACCGGCATGGGCCCGAGCCGGGGTTGGAACTTGACCACCCGGTCCGGGCTCGGCATCCTTGGCGCCGATTCGGGCACGACGACGGCTTGAATGCTGTATTCCTGGCCCCGACGTGCCTTTTTGGCCTCCGGCACTGCTGCCCGATGCCTTGAGTTGCCCGCCAGGCGCCCCACGCTAGCCGCGCCTGCACAGAACAGGATCATTAGATCGATGGCTACATACGAAATCCTGATTGCCGATGACCACCCGTTGTTTCGCAGCGCGTTGCGCCAGGCTGTTACCCTGGGCCTGGGCCCGGACGTGCGCCTGGTTGAAGTGGCGAGCATCGCCGAACTGGAAATCCGCCTGGCCGAGAAAAGCGACTGGGACCTGGTGCTGCTCGACCTGAACATGCCGGGCGCCTATGGCTTCTCGGGGTTGGTGCTGCTGCGCGGCCAGTATCCGCAGATCCCGGTGGTGATGGTCTCGGCGCAGGAGGAGGCGGCGGTGGTGGTGAAGTCGCGCGAGTTTGGCGCCAGCGGCTTCATTCCCAAGTCCAGCCCGCTGGAGCAGATTCAGGATGCCGTCAACAAGGTGCTCGACGGCGAGGTCTGGTGGCCACCGCAGGCGTTCGAGAAAATCGATGTGTCCGCTGAAGCCAAGGCTGCCAGCGAAGGCTTGGCCAGCCTGACGCCGCAGCAGTTCCGGGTCTTGACCATGGTCTGCGAAGGCTTGTTGAACAAGCAGATTGCTTACGAGTTGAGTGTGTCGGAAGCCACCATCAAGGCCCACGTCACCGCGATTTTCCGCAAGCTGGGTGTGCGTACACGGACCCAGGCAGCGTTGCTGCTGCAACAATTGGAATCGGTTTCCAGCAGCTAAGGCCAATGGCCTTCACGCATTTTTGACTCGGCGTGCACTAGTCTGCACGGCTCTTATCTTTTGGTTGAAGTCACTCTCTATGTCGCCTTTCAAGGGCCAGACCGGCCTTAAACGAGTATTCAACGCTGCCGGCTATTCGTTTGACGGGCTGCGCGCGGCCTTTACCGGCGAGGCGGCATTCCGGCAACTGGTGCTGCTCAATGTGGTGCTGATCCCGATCGCCTTCTGGCTGGACGTCAGCCGCGCCGAGCGCGCCATCCTGATTGCCGTGTGCCTGCTTGGCCTGATCGTCGAGTTGCTCAACTCGGCAGTCGAGGCCGCCATCGACCGTATTTCCCTGGACCGCCACCCGTTGTCCAAGAACGCCAAGGACATGGGCAGTGCGGCCCAGCTCGTGGCCTTGAGTATTGTGGCAGTGGTGTGGGCGGTGATCCTGCTCTAGGCAATGTGTGGCAGCACGATTTCGTCACTGCGCCTTACGCCTGCGGTAAAGCTGCGGCACAGCTCGAGGAACTCGCGCATGGCCGAGGTCTGGTACTTCTGCTTGTGCCAGATGAAGTAGAACTGCCGCGCCAGGTCCAGGTCAGGCGTTTCAACCGCCACCAGGCTGCCGCGCCGGAACGCATCGCGCAGCGCCAGGCGTGAAATGCAGCCAATGCCAAGGCCTGACTCAACCGCACGCTTGATCGCTTCGGTGTGCTCCAGCTCCAGGCGGATATTGAGCGTGGAGCGGTGGTGGCGCATGGCCTGATCGAAGGTCAGGCGGGTGCCGGAGCCTTGCTCGCGCAGGATCCAGGCCTCGCGGGTCAGCTCGTCCATGCTGGCGCGGCCTTTTGCCGCCAGGGGATGCTGCGGCGCACAGAACACCACCAGTTCGTCTTCGACCCACGGCTGAACCTCGAGGTCGGGATGGTTGCAATCCCCCTCGATCAGACCCAGATCAATTTCGTAATGCGCCACCTGGTGCACGATATGCGCCGTGTTCTGGACATGCAGCTTGACCTGGCTCTCGGGGTGCACCTGCATGAAACTGCCGATCAGCAGGGTAGCCAGGTAGTTGCCGATGGTCAGGGTTGCACCGACGGCCAGTGAGCCAAAGCCCGATTTGCCGTTGAGCAGGTCTTCGATCTCCTTGGCCTGGTCCAGCAGTGCCACGGCCTGGGGCAGCAGTTGATGCCCGAGCGCATTGAGGCTCAGGCGCTTGCCCGCGCGATCGAACAACTGGCAGCTGGACTGGCGTTCGAGCTCGGTGATGGAGGTGCTGGCGGCCGACTGCGACAACGCCAGTATCCCGGCTGCGCGAGAGACGCTTTGGTGTTGCGCGACGGCCACGAAGACCTGAAGTTGACGCAGTGTAAATCGCATATCTATATAACCGATAAGACATATCTTGATAATTCATTTAACAGATATTGTCGCTGCCACTAAACTATCGCGCAATCGCGCTCACGGTCAGCGCTGCGTTTTTTTTCAGGAGCCCCGTACATGAGCAACATGAACCACGAACGTGTCCTCAGTGTCCATCACTGGAACGACACCCTGTTCAGCTTCAAGTGCACCCGCGACCCGGGCCTGCGCTTCGAGAACGGTCAGTTCGTGATGATCGGCCTGCAACAGCCTAACGGCCGCCCGCTCATGCGCGCCTATTCGATCGCCAGCCCTAACTGGGAAGAGCATCTGGAGTTCTTCAGCATCAAGGTGCAGGACGGCCCGCTGACCTCGCAGCTGCAGCATCTGAAGGAAGGCGATGAGATCATCATCAGCAAGAAGCCTACCGGTACCCTGGTGCTGGACGACCTGAACCCGGGCAAGCACCTGTACCTGCTGAGCACCGGCACTGGCCTGGCGCCGTTCATGAGCGTCATCCAGGACCCGGAAACCTACGAGCGTTTCGAAAAAGTGATCCTGGTTCACGGCGTACGCTACGTGAACGAAGTGGCGTACCGCGAGTTCATCACCGAGCACCTGCCGCAGAACGAGTTCTTCGGGGAGGCGCTGCGTGACAAGCTGATCTACTACCCGACTGTCACCCGCGAACCGTTCGAGAACCAGGGGCGTCTGACTGACCTGATGCGCAGTGGCAAGTTGTTCAGCGACATCGGCCTGCCGCCGATCAACCCGCAGGATGACCGCGCGATGATCTGCGGTAGCCCGAGCATGCTCGACGAAACCAGCGAAGTGCTGGACAGCTTCGGTCTGAAAGTCTCGGCGCGCATGCGTGAGCCAGGCGATTACCTGATCGAGCGTGCGTTCGTCGAGAAGTAAGCTGCCAGCAGAAATGAAAAACGCAGACCTCGGTCTGCGTTTTTTTTTGGCCGGCGGCTAGGGCTCGTGCACCACTTCCAGCACGCGAATCACATCCAGTTGCGGGTAATGCCAGCGTACCTGCACATCCCAGAACTTGACGCCGTACACCCGCTCCACCGGTGGCACCTGATAGGCCGGGCGCGGGTCCTGTGCCAGACATTGCTCTATCAGCGCCACCAGCGGCTCTGCCAGGCGCAGCGCATGTTCATGGGCCTGCCCCAGCGCCCCCTCGCGCCACTGCACTGCAATGGGCGCAGGCGGCGCGCTGGCCATATGGTTGAAGGCACCGGCAACGCTGTCGGCATACGGCACATACGGCTTGATGTCGATGACTGGCGTGCCGTCCAGCAGGTCGATGCCCGACAACAGCAGGCGCCCGGGCTCGATCCCCTCCAGCTTCACCACCGATTGCCCGATGCCATTGGGGCGATGCGTGGCACGGGTGGCGAACACCCCCATCGAGGTATTGCCGCCCAGGCGCGGCGGGCGCACCTTCAACCGCGGCTTGTCTTCCAGTGCCTGGTGGAACAGGAACAGCAGCCACACGTGGCTGACCTGTTCGAGACCGGCCACTGCCTCGCCCTGGTCGAACGGCGGCACCAGTTCCAGCACGCCACGTGCGGCCGGGGCCAGGTGGGGCTGGCGCGGGATGGCGAACTTCTCCTTGAAGCAGGAGCGCACATGGCCGACCGGCGAGACACTGTAGGTCATGGTCGACTCAGCCACGCACTCGCAGGGTCAGGCCCTTGAGGAAGTTGCGCAGCAACTGGTCGCCGCAGGGGCGGTAGTTGCTGTTGCCGACCTTGCGGAACAGGGCGCTCAGTTCGGGTTTGGACACGACAAAGTCAGCAGCCTTGAGGATCGCGTGCAGGTCGTCTTCCTTGAGCTCGAATGCCACGCGCAGCTTTTTCAGGATGATGTTGTTGGTCACCGGCAGTTCGATCGGCAGTGCCGGGCGGCTTTCGTCGCGACCACGCCTGAAGATCACCAAGCCGTCGAGAAAGTGCGCGATGACCTCGTCCGGGCAGCGCACAAAACCTTCTTCCTCGTCTTTTTTCAGGTAGCTGGCGACATCGGCATCGCTGACGTCAAAACCGTTGGTACGGGTGATTTCTGCCAGTTTGGCATCGCTGATATCCAGCATGTAGCGCAGGCTGCGCAGTACATCGTTGTGAATCATTTGGACAATCCTGATCAAGTGGCAACGCCCGGGTGGCGAGGCCTGGAAAGTGGCGCGGCCTAGAATTTTTCTTTGCTGGTCAGGTAGCGCCACTGGCCCAGCGGCAGCTTGCTCATGGCCACGCCACCGAGGCGAATGCGGCGCATGCTGACCACGCTGACGCCGACACTGCGGCACAGCAGTTCGATCAGCCCCGGGGCCGGGTTCTTCAGCACCATGCGCAAGCGGGTTTCGTTCTGCCAGCTGGCCTTGATGCGCGGCAGGTCCTGGCCTTTCCAGGTAAACCCGCGGTTCAGGCGCTCAAGGCCATGGGCGATCATGTCACCGCTGACCTCGACCACGTATTCCTGCTCGAGCTTGGCCAGGTCCGAGGTTACCTTGCGCACGGCGCGCCAGTCCTGGCTGTACACCTGCAGGCCGCTGGCGCCCTGTTGCAGCTCGGCCACGCAGGTCAGGCGGGCGAAGTGCCCCTTGAGCGGGCGATGGCCTTCTGCGTGGGCCTCGGACAGGGTCGCCGGGCTCATGCTCAGGCGTGCGCTTTCGCTGTCCTGATCGGCGCCCTGGTGCAGCAGCAGCGTCACCGGCTCCAGGGCCTCGGCCTTGGCGTTGGGCAGCAGGGCGACGGTCTGGCCGTCGACCTTGAGCTGCGGCTCGTCGACGACGGCGCCATCCACTGTGACCCAGCCGCCTTCGATATACAGCTCGGCCTCCCGTCGGGAACAACCGACCAGTTCGATAAGGCGTTTGGAAAGACGAATGGGTTCAGACATGACGGTAGCCGTGGCACAAGGAAAGGCGTCCATTGTAACCGCCCAGGCCAGGTTAGGCCCGGCTACATTTGAGCGGCCCTGTGATTAATCGCGGGAATTGATGTTTTTCAGAGTGGGCCTACACGATCCTTCAGCCAGTATGTGCCTATTGCGTACGAATCAGCCGGAGGTGGAGCAAGGGGTAAGGCTGGCCCATGCCATCCGTTTCCGAGCGGCCGATCACTTCGAAGCCCTGGGCCAGGTAGAAGCCGAGTGCCTGCGGATTCTGTTCGTTCACGTCCAACTGCTCGGCGTTGAGTTGGTTGATCGCAAACTGCAGCAGGCGCGTGCCGATGCCCTGGCCGCGGTGGTGCGGGTCGATGAAGAGCATTTCCACGCGCCCGGCCGCCACGCCGGCAAAGCCGGTAATACGCTGGCGCGCGTCCTTGCAGCAGATCAGCATGACCGCATCCAGATAGCGCGTGCGCACCAGCTCGCGCAGCAGCACGATGTAGCTGTCGGGTAGAAAGTCATGGGTGGCGCGAACCGATGCTTCCCACACGCGCACCAGCTGCGCGTAGTCGCTGATGCCGGGTGTCTGCACGGTGGTAGGGGGGCGCATGGCAAGGGTCTCCTGCAGTCGTATGAGAAAACGATAGTTGCAAAAAAAGCCCCGCCATAAAGGCAGGGCTGTTTGAACGGCGTTGGCTCAGACAGGCTCGGCCCACAGGTCGTACTCGTCGGCGTCGGTCACCCGGCACCAGACCTTGTCACCCGGCTTGAAGCCGTGGTCGCCGTCGATGAACACGTTGCCGTCGATTTCCGGCGCATCGAAGAAGCTGCGGCCCACCGAGCCCTGCTCCTCGACTTCGTCGATCAGCACTTCGATCTCCTTGCCGATGCGCAGTTGCAGGCGTGCGCTGCTGATGGCCTGCTGGTGGGCCATGAAGCGGTCCCAGCGGTCCTGCTTGACGTCGTCCGGCACGATGTCCAGGTCCAGGTCGTTGGCCGGCGCGCCTTCGACCGGCGAGTACTGGAAGCAGCCGACGCGGTCGAGCTGGGCTTCGGTCAGCCAGTCGAGCAGGTACTGGAAGTCTTCTTCGGTTTCGCCGGGGAAGCCGACGATGAAGGTGGAGCGGATGATCAGCTCGGGGCACTGCTCGCGCCAGTTCTTGATGCGCGCCAGGGTCTTGTCTTCGAAGGCCGGGCGTTTCATCGACTTGAGCACTTTGGGGCTGGCGTGCTGGAACGGGATGTCCAGGTACGGCAGCAGCTTGCCTGCGGCCATCAGCGGGATCACGTCGTCGACGTTCGGGTACGGGTACACGTAGTGCAGGCGTACCCACACGCCCAGGCTGCTCAGCGCTTCGCACAGATCGAGCATGCGTGTCTTGACCGGGCGGCCGTTCCAGAAGTCGGTCTTGTACTTGACGTCGACGCCGTAGGCGCTGGTGTCCTGGGAAATCACCAGCAGTTCCTTGACGCCGGCCTTGACCAGGCGCTCGGCTTCGCTGAGCACTTCACCCACCGGGCGGCTGACCAGCTTGCCGCGCATCGAGGGGATGATGCAGAAGCTGCACGTGTGGTTGCAGCCTTCGGAAATCTTCAGGTAGGCGTAGTGGCGCGGGGTCAGCTTGACCCCCTGTGGCGGCACCAGGTCGATCAGCGGGTTGTGGTCCTTGCGCGGCGGCACGACCTCGTGCACGGCGTTGACCACCTGCTCGTACTGCTGCGGGCCGGACACCGACAGCACGCTGGGGTGCACGTCGCGGATGTTGTTGGCGTCGACCCCCATGCAGCCGGTGACGATGACCTTGCCGTTTTCCTTGATGGCTTCGCCGATCACTTCCAGCGATTCGGCCTTGGCCGAGTCGATGAAGCCGCAGGTGTTGACCACCACCACGTCGGCATCCTCGTAGGTGGGCACGACTTCATAGCCTTCCATGCGCAGCTGGGTCAGGATGCGCTCGGAATCGACCAGGGCTTTCGGGCAACCCAGGGAAACAAAGCCGACCTTTGGCGTGGTGGGCGTGGCGGTGGTGGACATTGGCTAACCTCGGTGTAGAGGGGCTGCAGTGCACGCAAAGGTGGCAGCCCTGACGGGCGCTTTGGGCGCCTCTGATCAAAAAGTGCGCAATTCTAGCGAGGCACGCCGCGCTTGACTAGCAGAAATACGACGAACGCTGCGCTATGCTTCGCGGCGTTGTACCTGCGTTGATCATCGAGGCGCACAGCACGTTGCAGTCAATTGCAAAAATGATAGCGCCTGGCGCGAATTTCGCCGGCCTCTGGGTCTTGGTTGCGGGAGTGGTTGATGGTTCAGGCAAGCAGTCAGGCCGATACCGGGCATACAGCGGCAAAGCCGCTGAGCCTGTTGGTGGCGGCGGTCGGGGTAGTGTACGGCGACATTGGTACCAGCCCCTTGTATACCCTCAAGGAAGTCTTCGGCGGCGGTTATGGGGTGCCGGTCAACCATGAGGGTGTGCTGGGCATTCTGGCGTTGATCCTGTGGTCGTTGATCTGGGTGGTGTCGATCAAGTACGTGCTGTTCATCCTGCGTGCCGACAATCAGGGCGAGGGCGGCATCATGGCCCTGACCGCGCTGGCCCGACGGGCGGCAGCGCCGTATCCGAAACTGCGGACGGTACTGGTGGTGTTCGGCCTGTTCGGCGCTGCGCTGTTCTATGGCGACAGCATGATCACCCCGGCCATTTCCGTGCTGTCGGCAGTAGAAGGCATGGAGCTGGCGTTCGATGGCATCGATCACTGGGTGATCCCGGTGGCGCTGATCGTGCTGGTGGCGCTGTTTCTGATCCAGAAACATGGCACTGCGCGCATCGGCATTCTGTTCGGGCCAGTGATGGTGGCCTGGTTCCTGGTGCTGGCAGCGCTGGGTGTGCACGGGATCCTGCAGCATCCCGAGGTGCTCCAGGCACTCAATCCGGTCTGGGCGGTGCGCTTTTTCATCGTTCATCCCGGGATGGGCGTGGCGATCCTCGGTGCGGTGGTGCTGGCGCTGACGGGCGCCGAGGCGTTGTACGCCGACATGGGCCACTTCGGGCGCAAGCCGATCGCGCGGGCCTGGTTCGCCCTGGTACTGCCGGCGCTGGTGCTCAACTACTTTGGCCAGGGTGCATTGCTGCTGGAAAATCCGGAAGCCGCGCGCAACCCGTTCTACCTGCTGGCACCGGCCTGGGCGCTGGTGCCGCTGGTGGGGCTGGCCACGCTGGCGACCGTGATCGCGTCGCAGGCGGTGATTTCCGGGGCCTTCTCCCTGACCCGGCAGGCGATCCAGCTCGGCTATGTGCCGCGCATGCAGATCCAGCACACCTCCAGTGACGAGCAGGGCCAGATCTACATCGGCGCGGTGAACTGGTCGCTGATGGTCGGGGTGATCCTGCTGGTGTTGGGCTTCGAGTCGTCCGGGGCGCTGGCGTCGGCCTACGGTGTGGCCGTGACCGGGACCATGCTGATCACTACCATCCTGGTCTCGGCGGTGATGCTGCTGCTGTGGAAGTGGCCGCCGCTGCTGGCGGTGCCGATCCTGCTGGGCTTCCTGTTCGTGGATGGCCTGTTCTTTGCCGCCAACGTGCCCAAGGTGGTGCAGGGCGGGGCCTTTCCGGTGCTGGCGGGGATTGCGCTGTTCATCCTGATGACCACCTGGAAGCGCGGCAAGCAGATTCTGGTGGAGCGCCTGGACGAAGGCGCGCTGCCGTTGCCGGTCTTCATCAGCAGCATGCGTATCCAGCCGCCGCATCGGGTCGAGGGCACTGCGGTATTCTTGACCGCGCGTTCCGACGCCGTGCCGCATGCCTTGCTGCACAACATGCTGCATAACCAGGTGCTGCACCGCCAGGTGGTGCTGCTGACGGTGGTCAACGAAGACTCGCCACGGGTGCCGCCGCAGCGCCGCTTTGAAGTGCAAGGGTATGGCGAGGGGTTCTATCGGGTGATTCTGCATTTCGGTTTCATGGATGAGCCGGACGTACCGGCAGCCCTGAAACTGTGCCATCTGGACGAGCTGGACTTCAGCCCGATGCGCACCACCTATTTCCTCAGCCGCGAGACGGTGATCGCTTCCAAGCTGGTAGGGATGTCGCGCTGGCGCGGTGTGTTGTTCGCGTTCTTGCTGAAGAATGCCAACGGTAATCTGCGCTTCTTCAACCTGCCTTTGAACCGGGTGATCGAACTGGGTACGCAGGTGGAGATCTAGCGGGCTTGCGGCCCCTTTCGCTGGCAAGCCAGCTCCCACAGGGACAGCAGTGATCTCAAGACCTGCACTCTCCTGTGGGAGCTGGCTTGCCAGCGAAGCTTTTTATTGCTCAGCGACGCTGGACTTTCCCTGGCGCGTCTCGATGCCGCTGATCAGGCGCTTGGCCAGCGCCGGATAGTTCTCGTCGAAATGGTGCCCGCCTGGCAACTCCAGGCGTTCGCCCACGGCGCTGTGCTCGGTACAGCCGCTCTCGTCGGCCTCTTCCTTGCCATAGATGCACAGCACCTTGCCCGCAGGCATCTTCGCCAGTTCCGGCCCGGTCGGTGCCTCCTTGCCAGCGTTACCCAGCCAGCCCTCCACCTCGATCTCGAAGCTGCCGCTGCGCGCAAACGCCAGCAGGATGACCGCGTCCACGCGCTTCTGGTCTTCGGCCGGCAAGCGGTTGTAGATCGCCGGCAACACATCGGCGCCAAACGAATAGCCAGTCAGCACGAAACGCTTGGTACCCCATTTCTGCCGGTAGTGCTGCATCAGTTCGGACAGGTCCACCGCGCTCTGCTCCGGGGTCTTGTGCTGCCAGTAGTAGCGCAGGGTATCGATACCCACCACCGGGTAGCCGAGCTTGGCCATCTCGCCCGCCACGTCACGGTCCAGGTCGCGCCAGCCACCGTCACCGGAAAGGAACAGGGTCACGGTGTCGGTGGTCTGCCCGGCCGGCACTTCCACCACCGGGATGCTCAGGGCATTGCCGTCTGTACCCAGCAGTGCCTGGGTCAGCTGCGCCTTGAGTACCTGGGGCAAGTGGATGTCGTAGTCGCTGATGCTGGTCTGCGCATTGGCCTGGTCGCGCACGAAGGCGGCGCTGGCATCATCCGGGTTGTCGTTCCAGGCCACGTTCCAGTGGCCATGGGCTGCCGACGTGGGCAACGCTGTGCTGCAGCCGGGCTGTTCGAGGCTGAAGCCAACGGAAATGGCTTGCGCCTTGTCGTCCTGTTGCGTGGCCAGCCAGCGCCAGGCCAGCCCCGCGCCCGGCCCGATACCGGCCACCAGGGTGGGCGCGCCTTGCAGCTGTTGCAGGGCTTGCTGCAGCGACTGTTGCTGCAATGTGCAGTCGCTCGGCGGCAGGATCACCTGCACCAGTTGCGCGTCGGCGCTTTGGCTCAGGTCGAGCAATTGCTTGTCGCTCAAGGCCTGGTCTTGTGGTACGGCAACCGCCACGTGGGAGTTGGCCCGCGTACTGGGTGACACGCGCACCAGGTTGCTGCCATTGGCCAGGGTGAGGTGTTCCAGCTGCGCTTGCGGCGCGGGGCGGGCCCACAGCCAGAAGCCCAGCGCAGCGGCGAGCAGCGCCAGCAACAGGGCCGACAGTACATGAAGCCAGTAGCGTCGAATCATCAGCGTTTCACCAATCCGGTCAGGCCGCCTGCGATCAGGGCGGCGGTATCGGCCAATGCCACCAGGGGATCGAGCCCGGCGGGTACGGCCATATAACGGGGTTCCCAGTCAGGCTGGAACTTGTCCTTGAAGCGGCGCAGGCCCTGGAAATTGTAGAGCTGCTCGCCACGCTGGAACACCATCGAACCCAGGCGCTGGGTCAAGGGGGCGCCGCGACGTGGCTGCAGGCCCGACAGGGGCACCATGCCCAGGCTGAAGCGGGCGTAGCCATGCGCCTTGTAGTGCTGGATCAGGCCAACCATCAGGAACTCCATGGTCAGCTTGGGCGCCTGCGGGTGGGCGCGCATCAGGTCGAGGCTGGCCAGCTCCCGGCTGTGGGTCTCCAGCAGGTTGGCGAATGCCACCGGCTGGCCCTGGAAGCGGATCAGCGCAATGCGGAAGTGCTGCAGATAGTCGGGGCTGAAACGGCCCAGCGAAAAGCCTTTCTCGCGCACGTTCTTGCCTTGCAGCCAGGCGTCGGAAATCACCTTCAGTTCATCCAGCGGGGCCTGGCCGGGTTCGTGGATCTCCAGGCTCAGGCCGTCACGTGTGCCGCGGTTCCAGGTGTAGCGCAGGTCTTTCATCTCCTTGCCCTTGGCCTCGAGGTCGAAGCGCAGCAGGTCGACCCGTGCCTCCTCGCCCAGTTTGATCGCCGACAGGCCGATGTCCATGTAGAACGGCAGGTTCTCGGCGCGGACCTGGTAGAACACCGGGCGGGCGTGGTGGATATCGCACAGGTCGCGGAACTGCCAGATCATCTCGGCGCGGTGCTGCGGCGGGCCGATCGGGTCGTACAGTGCGACCAGGCTGCGGCCGCGACGTGCGTACATCAGGAAGGCATCGTCATTGGGGTGGAACAGCAGTGCCTTGTCACCGGTGAGGGCCAGGCCGCCGTCCGGCTGGTCGGAGTTCTGCAGGATGCGGCTGGCACGCTGCAGCTCTTCGCTGTCGGGCAGTTGGATGGTCGGGCGGGCCGTGCGCAACAACCAGGTCAGCGCCACGATCACCAGCAGCACCGCGCTGCCGAGCGCCGAGCGCAGGCCGCGGGGGGCATCGGCGTCCAGGGTGAACTGCCACCACAGCTGGTGGCTATAGGGGACGTCCTGATAGGCAAACAGCAATAGCCACACTGAAGCGCCCAGCACGCAGGCACTGGTCACCAGATAGACCGGCGAGAAAGGCAGTTCCAGCAAGCGGCTGGGGCGGTAGAACGAGCCGCGAAACGCGGCCAGCAGGCACGCAGTCAGCGTCAGCAGGCTGGCTTCTTCCCAGTCGAAGCCCTTGAGCAGCGACAGCAGGGCGCCCACCAGCAGCAGGATGGTGGTGAGAATCCACGCGGCCGACAGGCGTCGACGCAGGCCTTGGGCCAGCAGCAGGCACAGCACACCGATCAGGCTGGCACCAAAGTGCGAGGCGTCAATCAGGCGGTGCGGTACCAGAAAGCCCAGGTGTTGGAGGCGCGTATCGATTTCAGGTGTGGCACCGGAAAACAGCAGTACCACGCCGGACAGAAACACCAGCACCGCGAGCACCGGCGCAGCCAGCCCGGAGGCCACCTTGATGGCCTGGCGTGCGAACAGAAAACGCCGGGCTTCACTGGCCAGCAACACCACGCACGCCACCAGCAGTGGCAGCACCACGTAGATCAGGCGATACAGCAGCAGGGCGGCAGCCAATGGCGCAGCGCCCAGATGGTCGGCAAAGGCGGCCAGCAGGATCGCTTCGAATACCCCGACCCCCCCCGGCACATGGCTGAGCACCCCGGCTGCCAGCGCCAGCAGGTACACCAGCAGGAACGCACCGAAGGGCGGCGCTTCGGGCAACAGCAAGTACAGCACCGTGGCCGCCGCCACCACATCCAGCGCGGTGATCAGCAACTGCAGCAGGGTCAGGCGCGCACCAGGCAGGCGCAAGGTGCGCCGGCCGACGCGTACCAGCAGGTTATCGGCCAGAGGCTGTTCAGGCAGTCGACGACGATACAGTCCGTAGGCCAGCGCCAGGCTCAGGGCCAGGACGCCCAGGGCGATCGTTGCCAGCAGTGGAGCGGGCGTGCGTAGCGCAGCGGCGGCGGCGGGCAGGTTGCTCAAGGTCGCCAGCGCGGCCAGCGGCGGTAGGGCGCAGCCCAGTGACAGGCTGGCGAACAGGGTCATGCGGGCCACTTCCGCGCCGCCGATACCGTGGCGGGCATACAGGCGGTAGCGCACCGAGCCGCCCGACAGCAACGACAGCCCGATCGCGTTGCCAATGGCGAAGGCGCAGAACCCGCCCAGGGCCAGCGTCGGTCTGGGCAGTTGGACGCTGGCGTAGCGGCTTGCCGACCCTTCATAGCCCAGCAGGATGACAAAGCCGGCCACCGTGGCCAGCAGCGCGCCACCCAGCGCGGTTTTTGGCACGCTCAGCAGTGAGTCGTGCAGCGCATAGATGTCCAGTTCATTGAGCAGATGGCGGCAGGCGATCAGGGCAATGCCGAACAGCAGCAAGGTCACCGCCAGGCCGATCGGCTGGCGATAACGGCTGAGCAGCTCCAGCCAGCGCAGGCGATGCGGGGCAATCGGTTGGGCGGCGGTGATGGGGGTGTCGGCTTCAGGCGTTTGCGGGCGCATCAATCACCTCGTGGATTGTGCGCAACTGGACGATGTATCCGGCCAAGGTACCAATCCCTATGGAAAAATAGTGTCTGAATCTTACTCGCGATCAGACCGATCCGTGCCCATCAGGATAGTTAAAGAAGTTTCATGCTGTCGGGGCGAGGCGAGGAATAGAGGTGGGCAGGGAGGGCGGGGAGAGGACTTTTCGCGGGATGCAAAAAAGGCCACTTTTTTCAAAGTGGCCTTTTCTGTTGTTTGGTTGCGGGAGCCGGATTTGAACCGACGACCTTCGGGTTATGAGCCCGACGAGCTACCAGACTGCTCCATCCCGCGTCTGTGGGGCGGATTCTACAGCGTACAGCGAGGCTGTCAATCCTTAATTGTTGATTTAAAACAAAAACCTGCTTCTGACCCAATTGCAGGCAACAAAAAAGGCCACTTTTTTCAAAGTGGCCTTTTTTGTTGTTTGGTTGCGGGAGCCGGATTTGAACCGACGACCTTCGGGTTATGAGCCCGACGAGCTACCAGACTGCTCCATCCCGCGTCTGTGGAGTGAATTCTACAGATATATCGGGACGTGTCAACCGCTAAAAACCAGAAATCCTTTTTTGTTCAATTGCTTAGCGCTCGTAAACAGGTTGCGGGGCAGGCTGGCCGGGGCTTGCAGGGCATTTGTGGGGTGCCATGGCAGCGTTGGTGCACCCACCGGGCGTGAATGAGATACTGCGCGTACGAATCAACGGTAGCCACGGTCATCCATGTCTCAGCGCAAGATCATCCATATCGACTGCGATTGTTTCTACGCGGCCATCGAGATGCGCGACGATCCCCGCCTGGCCGGCAAGCCTTTGGCAGTGGGTGGCTCGGCCGAGCGGCGTGGGGTGATTGCGACCTGCAACTATGAGGCACGTGCCTTTGGCGTCCGCTCGGCGATGTCCTCGCACCATGCGTTGAAGCTGTGCCCGGACCTGGTCATCGTCAAGCCGCGCATGGATGCCTATAAAGAGGCATCGCGGGAAATCCACAATATCTTTCGCGAGTACACCGAGCTTATCGAGCCGCTGTCGCTGGATGAAGCCTACCTGGATGTGTCTGACAGCCCGCGGTTCGCGGGCAGCGCTACACGCATTGCCGACGATATTCGCCGCCGCGTTGCGCAGCGCCTGCATATAACAGTGTCGGCGGGCGTGGCGCCGAACAAGTTTCTGGCCAAGATCGCCAGTGACTGGCGCAAGCCCAATGGGCTGTTCGTGATCACGCCCCCCGAGGTCGAGGATTTCGTCGCCGCCTTGCCGGTCAGCAAGCTGCATGGCGTAGGCAAGGTCACGGCAGACAGGCTCGGGCGCCTGGGCATCGTCAATTGCCTGGATTTGCGCGAGTGGGAGCGGCTGGCGCTGGTGCGCGAGTTCGGCAGTTTTGGTGAGCGCCTGTATGGCCTGGCGCGGGGTATCGATGAGCGGGCGGTGCACAATGACAGCCGGCGCCAGTCGGTGAGTGTCGAGAATACCTACGACGCTGACTTGCCGGACCTGGCCAGTTGCCTGGAAAAACTGCCCGAGTTGCTTGAGTCATTGAGTGGCCGTATGGCGCGCATCGACAACAGCTACCGCCCGGGCAAGCCGTTCGTGAAGGTCAAGTTCCATGACTTTACCCAGACCACCCTGGAGCAGGCGGGGGCAGGGCGTGACCTGGAAAGCTATCAGCAGTTGCTCAGCCAGGCCTTTGCGCGTGGCGCCAAGCCGGTCAGGTTGCTGGGGATAGGCGTGCGTCTGCAGGATCTGCGCGGGGCACATGAACAGTTGGAGCTGTTCGCGCCCCAGTGAAACCGAAAGCACCGAGGGCGATGCTTTCGGTTTGCGGGAGGGCGATTACTGTGCGCCGGGGTCGGCCACCAGACGGCCGGCATCCTTGGTCAGCGACTTCAGAAACTCCTGTTGCAGCTCCGGATCGTTGCGGGTCAGCTCGATCAGGCTCTGCTCCAGCTCGCTGGCTTCCTCTTCCAGGCCCAGCTCCGACAAGCGCTTGACCCGATGGACCCACTGGCCGACTTCATCGTCTTCCAGGTCGTCGTAGATCAGGTCGTGGGCTTCCACCAGTTTGCCGCGCAGGGTAGAGCTGAGCAGCAGGCTGGCGTCGGCGCGTACGCTGTTGTCTTCATCGGCTACGGCCAGATGCAGGGTGCCAACGTGGGTAAGGTTCTGTTCGGTGAACGGGCTGTCGAGCAGGTTCAGGCGCAGCACCCCGTTGCGATCGGTGGTCAGCTCGTGGGTGAGCTTTCCCGCCTTGACCTCGACCGGGCGTTCGCTCCACGGCAGGCTGGTGTACTCCTGACGTTTGTCCTTCTGCACTTCGGTGATGCCCGCCAGGTTCTGCTGCGCTCGGCCGTTGGACTGTGCGTTCATGAACGGGTTGAGCCCGGCGAAGCCATAGCTGAGCCAGTCATGGGTGACGCTGTCAGGCAGGTTGCCCAGTGCGAACACGTTGACCACGTTGGCCCCCACACCCGCCACCACGGCTACCGCGCCCAGCGGGATCTCGTAGAGTTCGCGCCAGGGTTGGTAGGGCGTATAGCGGTCGTAGCGACGGGTCACTTCGAATTCGGTCACTTCGAAGTTCTTCTGCTCGTGGATGCGTACACGTCGTTGCGGCAGCTCGAGTACCTTCGGCTCTCCGACATCGATCTGCAGGCTGTGCTCGAGCAGCTTGCGCTCGATTCGCTCCTCGTGCTCGCTGCGCTGGGACATCTGATTGGCGCAGCCGCTGAGGAGTACGGCGCCGCACAAGGCGGCGCCTCCGAAGGTCATTCGCTTGAACATGTCTACTCTTGTGTTGGCTATCAGCGACGGATACGGGCTTGCAGAAACGACAGCACCTCGGCCACGGGCAAGGCCTGTGCCTCGCTGTCCTTGCGGTACTTGTACTCCAGGTTGCCATCGGCCAGGCCACGGTCACTGACCACGATCCGGTGCGGGATGCCGATCAGTTCCATGTCGGCGAACTTGATACCGGGGCTGGTTTTCTTGTCGCGATCATCCAGCAGCACTTCGAAGCCTGCGGCGGTCAGCTCGGCATAGAGCTTGTCGGTGGCTTCGCGCACTTCGGCGGTTTCGTAGCGCAGCGGTACCAGGGCGACCTGGAAGGGGGCCAGGCTGTCGCTCCAGATGATGCCCTTGTCGTCGTAGTTCTGCTCGATGGCGGCGGCGACCACGCGTGATACACCAATGCCGTAGCAGCCCATGGCCAGGGTCACCGGCTTGCCGTTCTCACCCAGCACCTGGCACTTGAGTGCCTCGCTGTACTTGGTACCCAGCTGGAAGATGTGCCCGACTTCGATGCCGCGCTTGATCATCAGCGTGCCCTTGCCGTCCGGGCTCGGGTCGCCGGCCACGACGTTGCGCAGGTCGGCGATTTGCGGTACTGGCAGGTCGCGCTCCCAGTTCACGCCGAAATAGTGCTTGTCGTCGATGTTGGCGCCAATGCCGAAGTCGCTCATGAATGCTACCGAGCGGTCGATGATGCACGGCAGCGGCAGGTTCAGCGGGCCCAGGGAGCCGGCGCCGGCGCCGATGGCGTCACGCAGTTCGGCATCGCTGGCCATGACCAGCGGGCTGGCCACCTGTGGCAGGTTGGCTGCCTTGATTTCGTTGAGCTCGTGGTCGCCACGTACGATCAGCGCGATCAGCTTGCCTTCTTCGGCCGCATGCACGATCAGGGTCTTGACGGTGCGCTCGATCGGAACGCCGTAGCCTTCGACCAGCGCCGCGATGGTTTTCGCGTCCGGGGTGTCGACCAGGCGCAGTTGCTCGGTGGGCGCAGGGCGCACGGTTTCCCGTGGTACAGCCTCGGCCTTCTCGATGTTGGCGGCGTAGTCGGAGCTGTCGCTGAAGATCACATCGTCTTCACCGGATTCGGCCAGTACGTGGAACTCATGCGACCAGCTGCCACCGATCGAGCCGGTGTCGGCCTGTACGGGGCGGAAATCCAGGCCCAGGCGGGTGAACACGTTGCAGTACGCCTGGTGCATGCGGTCGTAGGTTTCTTGCAGCGATGCCTGGTCGGCATGGAAGGAGTAGGCGTCCTTCATGATGAATTCGCGACCGCGCATCAGGCCGAAGCGCGGACGGATCTCGTCGCGGAACTTGGTCTGGATCTGGTACATGTTCAGCGGCAGCTGTTTATAGCTGCTCAGCTCGTTGCGCGCGAGGTCGGTGATCACTTCCTCGTGGGTGGGGCCCACGCAGAACTCGCGACCGTGGCGATCCTTCAGGCGCAGCAGCTCCGGACCATACTGTTCCCAGCGGCCGGATTCCTGCCACAGCTCGGCGGGCTGGATGGCTGGCATCAGCACTTCCAGGGCGCCGGCAGCGTTCATTTCCTCGCGCACCACGGCCTCGACCTTGCGCATCACACGCAGGCCCATCGGCAGCCAGGTATAAAGGCCGGATGCGAGCTTGCGGATCATGCCGGCACGCAGCATGAGCTGGTGGCTGATCACGACGGCGTCGGAAGGGGTTTCTTTCTGTGTGGCGAGCAAATATTGACTGGTGCGCATGGTAGGCCGTTGTCGGTTGCTTAACTGAAATGACCCCGCATTGTACGGGGGCGATTCGGTGGCGTACAGGATGGTGGCGCCGGAAACTGCGCCAAGTGTATCAGCGCAAAAGAAAAAGCCCGGCAGGGCCGGGCTTTTTCGAGCTGGGGTCCGTGAGCCGCAAGGCTTACAGGATGCTCAGCGGGTACTCCACGATCAGGCGCAGCTCGTCCAGGGACGGTGAACCATACACGTTGTCCGAGGAGCGGTAGGTAGCCTGGCGAACACGGAAGCTCAGGTCTTTGGCCGGGCCGTCCTGCAGCACGTACTTGGCCTCGATGTCGCGCTCCCATTCCTTGCCGTTGGAGGTGGTTGCGACGTTGGCACCCTCACCATGGGCGTAGCGGGTCATGAAGCTCAGGCCTGGTACACCGAAGGTTGCCATGTTGATGTCGTAGCGTGCCTGCCAGGATTTCTCGTCTTCGGCGTTGAAGTCCGAACGGGCAATCGAGTTCAGCAGGAAGACGGTGCCGCCACCGTCCACGCCGTAGGCATAGCCGCCATCACCACTGATGCGCTGGTGACCGACGGTGAAGGTGTGGGCGCCGATGGTATAGGCTGCCGACAGGCTGAATGCACGGTTGTCGAGCTTGTCAC
Organism: Pseudomonas aegrilactucae; assembly: GCF_019168305.1. Classification (GTDB taxonomy): domain Bacteria; phylum Pseudomonadota; class Gammaproteobacteria; order Pseudomonadales; family Pseudomonadaceae; genus Aquipseudomonas; species Aquipseudomonas aegrilactucae. The sequence continues at coordinate 70,688 of NZ_JAHTBI010000053.1, read as the reverse complement.
CGTCGTAAGCGCGGCTTTTGTTGGCGCCATCACCTTTGGTGTCATAGATGTTGAAGTCGAATACCAGGCCTTGCTCGTCGCTGATCGGTAGGCTCCAGTTCAGGTTGCCGTAGTACTTGCGCCAGTAGTCTTCGACCTTGGAGTAGTAGAGGCTGGTGCTCAGGCCGTCGGTGATGGCATAGCTACCACCCAGAACGTCTGCCTTGGTCAGGCGGGCGCTGTCGCGGTTGGTTTGTTCCTGATTGGTCAGGCTGGTGAAGCGACCGGCGTGCAGGGTCAGGCCCTTGATTTCTTCGCTGGTGAACAAGCCGCCTTGGGCCATTTCTGGCAGCAGCCGGCTGTCGTCGGTGGCAAAAACCGGCAGTGCGGTGAACTGGTCACCTACTTTCAATACAGTGTTGGAAACGCGGAATTTGACCGCGCCACCGCCCTTGGAGTAATCGTCCTGGGAGCGGCCGTCGGAGCCGGTAGGGAACAGGCCGGTATCAGCCGTGCCCTTGCCGCCATCCAGTTTCAGGCCAAGCATGCCGATGGCATCAACGCCGAAACCGACGGTGCCCTGGGTGAAGCCGGACTCGAACGTGCCAAGGAAGCCCTGGCCCCATTCACGGGCATAACTTTTAGTCGGGCCAGGCGCGCCGTTATTGCGATAGTCACGGCTGAAATACAGGTTACGAAGTTTGACGTTCAAGCTGCTGTCTTCAACAAACCCCTTGGATTCATCCTGCGAAGACGCCATGGCCAACTGCGAGGTGCCTGCCGCTACGGCCAGTGCGATTATGCTCCACTTCATCACGCGCATCGTGATTTGCTCCTTTGGTTTTTAGGAAGATTGCTGCCATGCCCCTTGGTTTTTTTATGGGGCGGCTCTTTCTTGTTTGAGTCGGCGAAAGGTATATCACGCTGACTGTTGTTGGCGATACTTGCGAAACGAACCTTTCGGTAACTCTACGGTCACGTCGCAAACGGTTAAGTCCCTGTCGCAAATTACGTCCCGGCACTGCCGGCTCGCTCAACTCCAGCGCTGTTTCGCAGGGCATAAGGGCTGTTGGAAATCGCTAAGCCCTTGATGCCAAAACTCCCTGGTTACCCGTGCAGCTGTTGTTTTTGTCGCCGTGCGCTTGCCTATGCAGGCGCCGTGCCGACGTTCCCGAGTGAGAATGCAACAAGCGTGCTCAACCATGCCTGGCATTGATGAAATTTTCACATTTGTTCATTCGAAACGGGTTTGGTGCTGCAAAACCGGGGGTGCAAAGACGTTTTCGTTTGCCTGGAGATGCCGTTATGGAATAAGTGAAAAGCCGACTTCACAGTCAACTCGTTACCGATTTGGAGGGCAAGTGGGTAGTTTCCGACAAGGCGTCGCACTTATTGGGTTCGCCTGGCGCTATTTTGGTGCGAAAAGTAGCGTTCTGTTACCGACGGGGGTGTTGGCGTTGTGGCAGATGCTGGTGCCGTGCGGCATTTGGCGGGCCAAAACGGGGCGTCTGCTGAACTGCGTCATGTCGTTCATGCCAGGTGTGTCGATCGGGAGTATCCTTGCAGGCATGGCTCGCCGGGCGCGGGCATCAAAGAAATGCGAGGAGATGGCCTGTGTTTGTTCTGGATTCATGTTTGCATCACGACACTGTTGCGCTGGGGGATTTTCCTCTTTGCCGTCTGTTACTTAGTAAGGATGCTAACTATCCATGGTTCATTCTGGTGCCGCGCCGTCGGGCCATCAGTGAAGTGTTTCAACTTGAGGAGAAGGAGCAGAAGCAACTCTGGGAGGAGACCACGTTGCTGGCCAAGTTGCTCGACAAGCTGTTCGTTGCGGACAAGATGAATATCGCGACGCTGGGTAATGTCGTCAGGCAGTTGCATATGCATGTGATTGTGCGGCGTGAAAGTGATGCAGCCTGGCCTGGGCCAGTCTGGGGTAGCCAGCCGGCGCTGGCCTATGCGCCTGAGGAGCTGGCGCATGTGCGCCGTGTGGTCGAGCGTGAGCTTGGCAATCATCTTCAACCGATCGAGGCCTGAACCATGACCCTTGAAGCGCGGGTTACCGAGCTGGAGAGCCGGCTTGCATTCCAGGACGACACATTGTTGGCGTTGAATGATGTGCTGGTTGAGCAGCAGCGGGTGGTGGAGCGGCTGCAATTGCAGATGGGGGCGCTGCTTAAGCGTTATGAGGAGATGGTGGGGCAGTACGAGTCCAGCGACGAAGAGGCGCCGCCGCCACATTATTGAAAATGACTCGCCCGCCGTGGCCTGCGCTGTGGCTGTGGCTGTAGATCTTGATCTTTCCGTCCCCCAGTAAGCCGCTGTAGGGGCGCAAAGGTGCCTGGGCATCGATACACCTGCTGGATATGTACACGATCAGCAAATATCCGCTTGCGTGAATATCCAGAATTTTCTGGATATTCAAGGCCGCCTTCCGCTCTTGCAGCGGGTCACTTTTGCAAAGGACGCAAAAGTAACCAAGAAGTCCCCGGCCCAACATACGGCCCTGCGCTTCGCTCCGGGTTCCCTCCCTCCGCACCTGCTCCGTGGGGCCGCACCGCACGGGCGTCCCTGCCCGTCGGCGCTTTCCGGGCCATCCATGGCCCTACACCCCACTACGCAGGCGCTCCACTCGGCCTCCTGACGGGCCGGACAATCAAGATCTACAGCAACAGCAACAGCAACAGCAACAGCAACCGCGGTACCGCGGGCGTAAAAAAACCGCGAGCGGTCGTGAGACCGTCGCGGTTTTTCATGTGACGATCAGCGCCGCGGCGCCGCAATCACATCCTCAGCCTGCAAACCCTTGTCCCGGTTCATCACCGAAAACTCCACGCGCTGGCCCTCGACCAATACCCGATGACCCTCGCCACGGATCGCACGAAAGTGCACGAAGATGTCATCCCCAGAATCACGCGAGATGAAACCAAAACCCTTGGAGGTGTTGAACCACTTCACGGTACCTGTATCGCGGTTGCTCATGTCGTACGACGCCGCCGGGCTGCGGGCTCGTCCCACTTTGGCCAGGCCCGCCAGCAGGTGCAGCAGCACCGCGAGCAGTACGCAGGCCATTGCCCCGACATTGCCAAGCTCCGGGCGCGCCAGCAGCGTGACTGCCTGCACGATCACCGCCAGTACCAGCAGGCTGCTGGCAGCCTGTTGCAGGTAGTGACGCGCGCCACGGTAGTGCTGGGGCAGTACAGGGGCCAGCGTCAGGTTGAGCAGGCCGAACAGGGCCAGGTAAATGGCGTCCGGTTGCTGCAGGAAAGGGACGGCTTCGCCCCTCAGGCTGGGTATCAGGGACAGCAGCAAGGCAGCTGCGCCCGTCAACAGATGAACGATCTTGAACATGGTGGTTTGGCTCACATTTTATTAAGGCATATCACAGGAAGAGCTGAACCCACGGTGCGCAGTTACCGATGAGGCGCCAAAGCGCAGGTACAGCCTATGCGCCACTGCCCGAAAAATACGCAATGACGGCACGCTGCCTATTTAACCGCAAAGCCGGGGGGTTCTCAAATCAGCTGGTCGCCCTGCCGCCACCAGCTGCTGCGCTGTGTCGCAGCGAAGCCCGGCAAACGGGGCTGCAGGCGTGTGCAACTCTTGGTACAGTGCCTGCCAGCGTGTTGATCTGACATCACAGGAAGGAAATGTACATGGCAATTGATATTGGTATCAGTGAAGAAGATCGCAAGTCCATCGTCGACGGGCTGTCGCATCTGTTATCGGATACGTATGTACTGTACTTGAAGACCCATAACTTTCACTGGAACGTCACCGGGCCGATGTTCAATACATTGCACTTGATGTTTGAAGGGCAATACAACGAACTCGCACTGGCCGTGGATGCGATTGCCGAACGTATTCGTGCCCTGGGCTTCCCGGCACCGGGCACCTATTCCACCTATGCCAAGTTGTCCTCGATCAAGGAAGAGCCGGGCGTGCCGGCTGCCGAAGAGATGATCAAGCAACTGGTCGATGGCCAGGAAGCGGTCGTGCGTACCGCGCGCAGCCTGTTCCCGCTGCTGGACAAGGTCAGCGACGAACCCACTGCCGACCTGCTCACCCAGCGCATGCAGGCCCACGAGAAAACAGCGTGGATGCTGCGCTCCTTGCTGGCAAAGTAAGCCGCTAGCCGCTCGTCGGCAGCGTCCCGAGCATTGAACAGGCCCGAGCCCGCGCAACAAGAGGGTTCGGGCTTTTTCATGTCAGGCACAGTGCAGCAGGTGTTTCAAGGGAAGGTTTTCTGCAGGTTTAATGGACCAATCAAACTAAGGTTACTTCCTACACTTTGTGGGTGAGGGGTCTGCTGGTTCGTCTGCGTTGATCAGCGCTTTATAGACAGGCACCTGGAATAACACTGTTCCGGGGTTGAACTTCCTGTCAGTCAAAGCGTGGTAAGAATATGTCGCGAGTTGTGAATGAAGGTGCGCACGCCCCGGGAAAACGTCAGGGTGACGCGATCGATCCTTTTCAGGCCGATTTCAACATGGGGCTGGCCCGCCCTCTGTCACGTTCGGTGCGCCTCAACGGATTTGCCACGTGCTTGCGCCTGGAGGAGGTCTACTGGAAAATCCTCGAGCGCATTGCCGCCGCCAATCACTGCACGGTCAATTCATTGTTATCCCATGTCGACCGCGAGGTGCACCTGCGCCATGGCGGGGTCAAGAATTTCAGTGGTCTGGTACGGGTGATCTGCGTGGTCTATCTGCTGGGCGGTACCAGCGCGGCCTGAGCCATTGGTGCGCTGGGAGGCTGGGCAGGCTGCACAGCCCTCCTTAACCATATATAATCTCGCTTTTTGCTGCGGGGCGTGGCCCGCGCAGTGGTCAACGAGATACGCCAATGCCACTTTACGACTATCAATGCGCTGCCTGCAGCCACCAGATGGAGGCGCTGCAGAAGATCAGCGCAGCGCCGCTGACCGATTGCCCGGCCTGCCAGGCGCCAGCCCTGAAAAAGCTGATCTCGGCCCCAGGTTTCCGCCTGGGCGGCACGGGTTGGTACGAGACCGACTTCAAAACCGGCTCGAAAAAGAACCTGGCGGGCGCCGACAAGGCCGACTGAGTTGAACTGAACTGCCAGGCTCTTGCACTATGGGCCCCCCTGGGTCTGCAAGGCCTTTACCGAATTCACGAATCACGAGAAGCGAAACCACCATCATGATGCGCAGCCATTATTGCGGCCAACTGAACGAGAGCCTGGACGGTCAGGAAATTACCCTTTGCGGTTGGGTCCATCGTCGTCGCGACCACGGCGGGGTGATCTTCCTCGATATCCGTGATCGCGAAGGCATGGCCCAGGTCGTGTTCGACCCGGACCGCGCAGAAAGCTTCGCTGCCGCCGACCGCGTGCGCAGCGAGTACGTGGTTAAGATCACCGGCAAGGTACGCCCGCGTCCTGCCGGTGCGGTCAACGCCAACATGGCCTCTGGCGCCATCGAAGTGCTGGGCTACGAGCTTGAAGTGCTGAACGAAGCGGAAACCCCGCCGTTCCCGCTCAACGAATACTCCGACGTGGGTGAAGAAACCCGTCTGCGCTATCGCTTCATCGATCTGCGTCGCCCGGAGATGGCCGAGAAACTGCGCCTGCGCTCGCGCATCACCACCAGCATCCGTCGTTTCCTCGACGAAAACGGCTTCCTGGACGTCGAAACGCCGATCCTGACCCGGGCCACCCCGGAAGGCGCGCGTGACTACCTGGTGCCAAGCCGTACCCACGCTGGCAGCTTCTTCGCACTGCCGCAATCGCCTCAGTTGTTCAAGCAACTGCTGATGGTCGCCGGCTTCGATCGCTACTATCAGATCGCCAAGTGCTTCCGTGACGAAGACCTGCGTGCCGACCGTCAGCCAGAATTCACCCAGATCGACATCGAGACCAGCTTCCTCGATGAGTCCGAGATCATGGGCCTGACCGAAAGCATGATTCGCAAGCTGTTCAAGGAAGTACTGGACCTGGAGTTCGGCGACTTCCCGCACATGACCTTCGAAGAAGCCATGCGTCGCTATGGTTCCGACAAGCCGGACCTGCGCAACCCGCTGGAACTGGTCGACGTTGCCGATCAGTTGCAAGCGGTGGATTTCAAGGTGTTCAGCGGCCCGGCCAACGATCCGAAGTGCCGCGTTGCCGCACTGCGCGTACCGGGCGGGGCGAGCATGCCGCGCAGCCGTATCGACGAGTACACCAAGTTCGTCGGTATCTACGGTGCCAAGGGCCTGGCGTACATCAAGGTCAACGAGCGCGCCAAGGGCGTCGAAGGTCTGCAGTCGCCGATCGTCAAGAACATCCCCGAGGCCAACCTGAACGTGATTCTCGATCGCGTGGGTGCGGTCGATGGCGACATCGTGTTCTTCGGCGCCGACAAGGCCAAGATCGTCAGCGAGGCCCTGGGCGCGCTGCGTATCAAGGTCGGCAATGACTTCAACCTGCTGACCTGCGAATGGGCACCGATGTGGGTCGTCGACTTCCCGATGTTCGAAGAGAACGACGACGGCAGCTTCACCGCGCTGCACCACCCGTTCACCGCGCCCAAGTGCTCGCCTGAAGCGCTGGAGGCCAACCCGGCCACCGCACTGTCGCGTGCCTACGATATGGTGCTCAACGGTACCGAACTGGGTGGCGGCTCGATCCGTATCCACCGCAAGGAGATGCAACAGGCCGTTTTCCGCCTGTTGGGTATCGAAGCGGCAGAACAGGAAGAGAAGTTCGGCTTCCTGCTCGACGCCCTCAAGTTCGGCGCACCGCCACACGGTGGCCTGGCCTTCGGTCTGGACCGCCTGGTCATGCTGATGACCGGCGCCCAGTCGATTCGTGAAGTGATCGCCTTCCCGAAAACCCAGAGCGCGGCCTGCGTCATGACCCAGGCCCCTGGCCTGGTCGATGCCAAGGCCCTGCGTGAGTTGCACATTCGTCTGCGCGAACAGCCCAAGGCTGAGTAAGCGGACCCGGGGCGCATCCAGTTGGATGCGCCTTTGCGTTACGGCACGCCGATTTGATTGCCCACGCCGCGGGTTGACCGGGCGGGGGCGTGGTTTTGTTTCAAGGATTTTTGGAGTCGGATATGGCGGGTCATTCCAAGTGGGCGAACATCAAGCACCGCAAAGAGCGCCAGGATGCCAAGAGAGGCAAGATCTTCACCAAGTGGATTCGTGAGCTGACGGTTGCCGCCAAGCAAGGCGGCGGCGACCCGAACTCCAACCCGCGCTTGCGTCTGGCCCTGGACAAGGCGCTGGGTGCCAACATGAGCCGCGACATCATCGATCGGGCCGTGGCCCGCGGTGCTGGCGCGACCGAGGCCGACAACGTCGAAGAGCTCAGCTACGAGGGCTACGGCCCGGGTGGCGTGGCCGTGATGGTCGAGGCCATGACCGACAACCGCAACCGTACCGCGGCGGCCGTGCGGCACGCCTTCAGCAAGTGCGGCGGCAACCTGGGCACCGATGGCTCGGTGGCCTACCTGTTCGAGCGCAAGGGGCAGATCAGCTTTGCCGCAGGCGTCGATGAAGATGCGCTGATGGAAGCGGCGATGGAAGCCGATGCGGACGACGTGGTCAGCAACGAAGACGGCTCGTTCGACGTGTTCACCTCCTTTGCCAGCTTCTATGCAGTGCGCACCGCGCTGGAAGCGGCCGGCTTCAAGGCGGCGGATGCAGAAATCGTGATGCAGCCCACCACCAGTGCCGAGCTGGACCTGGAAGGTGCGCAAAAGGTACTCAAGCTGATCGACATGCTTGAAGACCTGGATGATGTACAGAACGTCTACTCCAACGCCGAGATTCCTGACGAGGTCATGGAGCAACTCGGCTAAGGTTTCAGTGCTGGCGTACTCGAGGCCGGATCCGTCTGCAGGTGCACTGAGCGCCTGGGGTGGGTCCGGCTTCTGTCTTTTCAACGGCGCACCCATGCGTCATTTTTTGTGCAGGCGTTATGACTCTGATTCTTGGTATTGACCCCGGCTCGCGGATTACCGGCTATGGTGTGGTGCGTCATACCCCACGTGGCTGCGAGTACGTGGCCTCCGGCTGCATACGCACCGGCAGCGGCGAACTGCCAGAGCGCCTGCAGATCGTGTACCGGGGCGTGCGCGAGATCATTCGCCAGCACGGGCCGGTGACCATGGGTATCGAGCGGGTGTTCATGGCGCGCAATGCCGATTCGGCGCTCAAGCTCGGGCAGGCGCGTGGCGCGGCGATCGTGGCGGCGGCCGAAGAGGGGCTGGAGATTGCCGAGTACAGCGCCACCCAGGTCAAGCAGGCGATCGCCGGCACCGGTGGTGCGAACAAGGAGCAGGTGCAACTGATGGTGATGCACCTGCTCAAGCTGACCCAGAAGCCGCAGATCGACGCCTCGGATGCCCTGGCCATCGCCATGTGCCACGCGCACACTCGCTCCAGCCTGGTGGCTCACGGGCTGGGGGCTGCACGCAGCCGTAGCGGCCGCCTGCGGCTCTGATAGCATCATCGGCTAACATAATTTCGCTTGCCGGCTACCGCCTGCTTGCAATCATGGCGACTGGCGGCGGGCTTGACCGGCCCGGCGCCCTGGATAAAGGACCTGAACGTGATTGGACGTTTGCGCGGCACCCTGGCTGAAAAGCAGCCGCCGCACCTGATTGTCGATGTCAACGGCCTTGGCTATGAGCTGGAAGTGCCGATGACCACGCTGTATCGCCTGCCCAAGGTGGGGGAGGCGGTGACCCTGCATACCCATCTGGTGGTTCGCGAGGATGCGCATCTGCTGTACGGTTTTCACGAGAAGCGCGAGCGCGAGCTGTTTCGCGAACTGATCCGCCTCAATGGCGTAGGCCCCAAGCTTGCCCTGGCATTGATGTCGGGCCTTGAGGTCGACGACCTGATACGCTGCGTGCAGGCTCAGGACACCTCGGCGCTGGTCAAGGTGCCAGGGGTTGGCAAGAAGACCGCCGAGCGCCTGCTGGTGGAGCTCAAGGACCGTTTCAAGGCCTGGGAAACCGCGCCGAGCCTGTTTACCCTGGTGTCCGATGGCCCGCAGCCGGTGCCGACCGTCTCCACGGCCGAAACCGATGCGGTCAGTGCGCTGATTTCGCTGGGCTACAAGCCGCAAGAGGCCAGCCGCGCGGTGGCGGCCATCGATGCCAAGGGCCTGAGCAGCGAAGAGCTGATCCGGCGCAGCCTCAAAGGGATGATTTAAGTGATCGAAGCCGACCGACTGATAACCGCCACCGGGCGTGACCGCGAAGAGGTCCAGGACCGGGCCATCCGCCCGCTGCGCCTGGACGAGTACATCGGCCAGCCGGTGGTGCGCGAGCAGATGGCGCTGTTCATCCAGGCCGCGCGCGGGCGCAGCGAGTCGTTGGACCATACGCTGATCTTCGGCCCGCCGGGCCTGGGCAAGACCACCCTGGCCAATATCATCGCCCAGGAAATGGGCGTGTCGATCAAGAGCACCTCGGGGCCGATCCTGGAGCGTCCGGGTGACCTGGCAGCGCTGCTGACCAATCTCGAACCTCACGATGTACTGTTCATCGATGAGATTCACCGGCTTTCGCCGGTGGTCGAAGAGGTGCTGTACCCGGCCATGGAAGACTTCCAGCTGGACATCATGATCGGCGAAGGGCCGGCAGCACGCTCGATCAAGCTCGACCTGCCGCCGTTCACCCTGGTCGGCGCCACCACACGCGCCGGCATGCTCACCAACCCGCTGCGCGACCGTTTCGGTATCGTGCAGCGCCTGGAGTTCTACAACACCGCGGACCTGGCGACCATCGTCAGCCGGTCGGGCGGGATTCTCGGGTTGCCCATCGAAGACGAGGGCGCCTTTGAAATTGCCCGCCGCGCCCGTGGCACGCCGCGTATCGCCAACCGCCTGTTGCGCCGCGTACGCGATTACGCCGAAGTGCGTGGCAAGGGTGACATCACCAAGGCCATTGCCGATCTTGCGCTCAACCTGCTGGATGTCGACGAACGTGGTTTCGACCACCAGGACCGGCGCCTGCTATTGACCATGATCGAGAAATTCGACGGTGGCCCGGTGGGCGTAGACAGCCTGGCGGCGGCGATCAGCGAAGAACGCCACACCATCGAGGATGTGCTCGAGCCGTACCTGATCCAGCAGGGCTACATCATGCGTACCCCGCGCGGGCGGGTGGTCACCCGTCACGCCTACCTGCACTTCGGCCTGAACATCCCCAACCGGATGGGCGAGGCAGCGGGCAGCGAGGGTTTTTCCGCACCGCCCGATGAATGACAGATTTATCCGGCCGATTCGTGGTCCTATCGGCGAACACGCACGGGTCGCGCTGGCAATACGACATAATCCGTCAAAAACAGTTGGTGGGGCGGATTGGCAAGCTGAGGAGTTAGCACTAGAGTATGCGCGCGCAAAATGGGGTTGAGTCGTTCGCACATCGCTGTCGCGTCTATTACGAGGACACGGATGCGGGCGGCGTGGTGTATTACGTCAATTATCTGAAATTCATGGAGCGTGCCCGCACCGAGCGGCTGCGCGAGCTGGGCTTTGCCCAGTCTGCAATGGCAGAACAGAACACCTTGTTCGTCGTTCATTCCAGCGAGGCGCGCTACCACGCGCCGGCCCGCCTGGACGATGAATTGCGGGTCACCGCACAAGTGCTTGAATTGAATCGCGCCAGCCTGCGCTTTGTGCAGCAGGTGTGGCGCGAACGTGATGCAACGCTGCTCTGCGAAGGGCAGTTCCTGGTGGCCTGTGTGCGCGCCGATACGTTCAAACCCCGAGCCATCCCCCCTGAGCTGCGTGCAGCCTTTATTGCGGCGGATGGTGCGGGTACACAATCAAAAGCAGGAGATTAAGCGTGGAAGCTAACGTCGTCGACCATACCTCCATGTGGAGCCTGGTCAGTAATGCCAGCATCGTGGTGCAGCTGGTAATGCTGATTCTGGTGGCCGCATCGGTGACCTCATGGATCATGATTTTTCAACGCAGCACCATGCTGCGTGCCGGTCGTCGTGCGCTGGAAAGCTTCGAGGAGCGCTTCTGGTCGGGTATCGACTTGTCCAAACTGTACCGTCAGGCCGGCAGCAACCCGGACCCGGACTCGGGGGTGGAGCAGGTCTTCCGCGCCGGCTTCAAGGAGTTCTCGCGCCTGCGCCAGCAGCCGGGTGTCGACCCTGATGCGGTGATGGAAGGCGTTGGCCGGGCCATGCGCGTGGCCATCTCGCGTGAAGAAGAGAAGCTGGAGCAGAGCCTGCCATTCCTCGCCACCGTCGGTTCCACCAGCCCGTACATCGGCCTGTTCGGTACTGTATGGGGCATCATGAACTCCTTCCGCGGCCTGGCATCTGCCCAGCAGGCGACCCTGGCCACCGTGGCCCCGGGCATCGCCGAAGCGCTGATCGCCACCGCGATCGGCCTGTTCGCCGCGATTCCGGCAGTTATTGCCTACAACCGTTTCGCTGCGCGCAGTGAAGTCTTGATCGGCCGTTACTACACGTTCGCCGACGAGTTCCAGGCCATCCTGCACCGTAAAGTGCACACCAGCGAAGAGTGATCAGGTAAAAGCCCATGGCTCGAGTTCGACACAAACGCAAGCCGGTCGCCGAGATGAACGTGGTGCCTTACATCGATGTGATGTTGGTGCTGCTGGTCATCTTCATGGTGACCGCACCGATGCTCAATCAGGGCGTGAAGGTCGACCTGCCCAAGGTTTCCAGCGAAGCCTTGCCGCAGGACAACAACGTCCAGATCCTTACCATTTCGATCAAGGCCGACAAGACCTACTTCTGGAACCTTGGCAGCGAAGTCGACACCGAAAAGCAGATGGACAAGGCCATGACCTTGCCGCAGATGACTGACGCTGTGACCAAGATCATCGCCGCCGGGCGCGACCAGGGCAAGCAGACCCAGGTCTTCATCCGTGGTGACAAGTCCGTCGACTATGGCGCCGTGATGGGCGCCATGGGCGGTTTGCAGAAGGCCGGTGTCGGTAACGTCGGCCTGATTACCGAGGCGCCCTGATGCAACAGCGAGAGCCATCCGCCTCGGAAAGCTATTTCTGGCCCAGTGTCTGGGCCATCGCGCTGCACGTTCTGGTGTTCGGCATGCTGTTCGTCAGTTTTGCCATGACCCCGGAGCTGCCGCCGGCCAAGCCTATTGTCCAGGCGACCCTGTACCAGCTGAAGTCCAAAAGTCAGGCCACCACCCAGACCAATCAGAAGATTGCGGGTGAAGCGAAGAAAACCGCTGCGCGCCAGACCGAAGTCGAGCAGATGGAGCAGAAAAAGGTCGAGCAGCAGAAGCAGGAAGCGGTGAAGGCTGCGGAACAAAAGAAAGAAGAGGCTGCTCAAAAGGCCGATGAGGCCCGCGAGGCCGCTGAAGCCAAGAAGGCTGACGAGGCGAAGAAGGCGGACGAGGCCAAAAAGGCCGATTCGGCCAAGAAAGCCGAGGAAGCCAAGAAGGCCGAAGAGAAACAGCTGGCCGATGTCGCCAAGAAGAAGGCCGAAGAGGAAGCCAAGAAAACGGCAGCCGAAGAGGCCAAGAAGCAGGCGGCAGAAGATGCCAAGAAAAAAGCCGCCGAGGATGCCAAGAAAAAGGCAGCCGAGGACGCGAAGAAAAAAGCGGTAGCTGAAGAGGCCAAGAAAAAGGCCGCTGAAGACGCCAAGAAGAAAGCTGCAGCCGATGCGGCCAAGAAAAAGTCAGCAGAAGCGGCGCGCAAAGCGGCGGAAGACAAGAAAGCCCAGGCCCTGGCCGAGCTGCTGTCCGACTCCACCGAGCGTCAGCAGGCGCTGGCAGACGAGCAGGGTGACGAGGTGGCCGGCGATTTCGACGACCTGATCCGTGCCCGTGCAGCCGAAGGGTGGGCCCGTCCTCCTTCAGCGCGCAAGAACATGACAGTGGTACTGCAGATTGGCATGTTGCCCGATGGCACCGTGACCACGGTGAGCGTTGCACGCTCCAGTGGTGATGGTCCGTTCGACGCCTCTGCCGTGGCAGCGGTCAAGAACATTGGTCGACTGACCGAAATGCAGGGCTTGAAACCGAGCGATTTCAATCCCTATCGTTCATTCAAGATGACATTCACACCTGAGGATCTAGCCTTGTGATTAACCTTCTTAGAGGACTGCTGGTTGTTCTCTGCTGCGCAGCAGGGATGGCCGTTGCAGAAGAAAAGAACATCCTGGTCACCAGCGGCAGTGACCGTGCCACGCCGATCGCGGTCGTGCCGTTCGCCCTGCAGGGCGGCAGCGTGCTGCCCGAAGACATGGCCGATATCATCGGCAATGACCTGCGCAACTCCGGCTACTACTCGCCGATCCCGCGCCAGAACATGATCAGCCAGCCGAGCCAGGCCAGCGAGATCATCTTTCGTGACTGGAAGGCGCTGGGGGCCCAGTACGTGATGGTCGGCAGCATCGTGCCGTCGGGCGGTCGCCTGCAGGTGCAATATGCGCTGTTCAACGTTGCTACCGAGCAGCAAGTGCTGACGGGTAGCGTTTCGGGCAGCACCGATCAGTTGCGCGACATGTCGCACTACATCGCCGACCAGTCGTTCGAAAAGCTCACCGGCATCAAGGGCGCGTTCTCCACGCGCATGCTCTACGTGACTGCCGAGCGTTTCTCCAAGGACAGCACGCGCTACACCCTGCAACGCTCGGACTATGACGGCGCTCGCGCCGTGACCCTGCTGCAGTCGCGCGAGCCGATCCTGTCGCCGCGCTTTGCGCCCGATGGCAAGCGCATTGCCTATGTGTCGTTCGAACAGCGTCGCCCGCGCATCTTCGTGCAGCACATCGATACCGGTCGCCGTGAGCAGATCACCAACTTCGAAGGCCTCAACGGTGCGCCTGCCTGGTCGCCGGATGGCTCGCGCCTGGCGTTCGTGCTGTCCAAGGACGGCAACCCGGACATCTATGTGATGAACATGGCGTCGCGTCAGCTGTCGCGCGTCACCGCGGGCCCGGGTATCAATACCGAGCCGTTCTGGGGCAAGGATGGCTCGACCATCTATTTCACCTCTGATCGTGGCGGCAAGCCACAGATCTACAAAACCAGCGTTTCGGGTGGTGGTGCCGAGCGTGTAACTTTCGTGGGTAACTACAACGCCAACCCTAAACTGTCGGCGGATGAAAAGACCCTGGTGATGATCCATCGCCAGCAAGGTTTCACCAACTTCAAGGTGGCCGCGCAAGATTTGCAGCGAGGAAGTGTAAAAATCCTCTCAGAAACAAGTCTTGATGAGTCACCCACTGTTGCGCCCAACGGCACCATGCTAATCTACGCCACCCGCCAGCAGGGCCGGGGAGTCTTGATGCTCGTCTCTCTCAACGGACGCGTGAGGCTCCCGCTTCCTACCGCTCAAGGCGAAGTCAGAGAACCGTCCTGGTCCCCTTACCTGAACTGACGCGGCGCTTTACGTTGTACTTAACACATTGGGGTTCATTAGGAGTTTCAAGATGGAAATGCTGAAGTTTGGTAAGTTTGCTGCGCTGGCTCTGGCCATGGCTGTAGCTGTAGGTTGCTCCTCCAAGGGCGGCGACAACGCTGGTGAAGGCGCTGTTGATCCAAACGCTGGTTACGGCGCTAACACCGGTGCTGTTGACGGCTCCCTGAGCGAAGAAGCTGCTCTGCGCGCAATCACCACCTTCTACTTCGAATACGACAGCTCGGACCTGAAGCCAGAAGCCATGCGCGCTCTGGACGTTCACGCCAAAGACCTGAAAGGCAATGGCGCTCGCGTCGTCCTGGAAGGCAACACCGACGAGCGTGGTACTCGCGAATACAACATGGCACTGGGCGAGCGTCGTGCTAAAGCCGTTCAGCGCTACCTGGTACTGCAAGGCGTTTCCCCAGCCCAACTGGAACTGGTTTCCTACGGCGAAGAGCGTCCAGTTGCTACCGGTAACGACGAGCAGTCCTGGGCTCAAAACCGTCGCGTCGAACTGCGTAAGTAATTCGATATGCGAACGTGCCGCCGTGCTGTAACCGTCCTGGCTCTCGCCCTGCCACTCGTGGCCTGGGCCGAGGTTCCTGTTGTTGATGACAACGCTGGCAATAACGGCGCAAGCAGTTATCCGCCAGCGGGTTATGGTACGAGCGGCGCCTACGCCGGGGGAGGGGTTTCGGCCCCTGCCTCGGCGCAGGGTCAGCTGTTCATGCAATTGCAGCAGATGCAGGATCAGATTTCGCGCCAGCAAGGCGTGATCGAAGAACTGCAAAACGATGTAGCCCGCCTGAAACAGGAAGGCCTGGAGCGTTACCAGGACCTGGATCGGCGTATTGGAGCCGGCGGTACACCCGCTGCAACTCCCGAGAATTCTTCCGCCGGTGGTGATGTTGCCGCCGGTGCTGCTGCAGGTGCGGCCACCGCCCCTGCAGCCAGTAGCGAACCTGGCGATCCTGCGAAAGAAAAGCTCTACTACGATGCTGCTTTCGACCTGATCAAAGCCAAGGATTTCGACAGGGCCAGCCAGGCATTCAACGCCTTCCTGCGCAAGTACCCCAACAGCCAGTACGCCGGCAACGCCCAGTACTGGCTGGGTGAGGTCAACCTGGCCAAGGGCGACCTGCAGGGTGCAGGCCAGGCATTTGCCAAGGTCAGCCAGCTGTATCCCAAGCACAACAAAGTGCCGGACTCGCTGTACAAGCTGGCTGATGTAGAGCGCCGCCTGGGTCATACCGACCGGGTCAAGGGCATTCTGCAGCAAGTGGTCACCCAGTACCCGGGCACCTCCGCTGCCCAACTGGCACAGCGCGACCTGCAGAAGCTCTGATCAGTCCGCTTGGAAGAAACCCGCGCTTGTCGCGGGTTTTTTCGTTAGAATCGATGCCCTTTTATTTATTCACGCTGCTGCGAACTACGCGATGACGGGTTCGCTGTGGTGCCTGACGGAGGCGGACAGCCTGTTTAGCTGTTACGCCCGTGGCGACTATGCAAGACACATTACGCATTACCGAAGTTTTTTACTCATTGCAGGGTGAAACGCGTACCGCTGGGCTGCCCACGGTATTTGTGCGCCTCACCGGTTGCCCTCTGCGTTGCCAGTACTGCGACAGTGCCTATGCCTTCAGTGGCGGCACTGTGCGTAGCCTCGACTCGATCCTCGAGCAGGTCGCCGGCTTTCGTCCGCGTTACGTGTGCGTTACCGGTGGTGAGCCGTTGGCGCAACCCAACGCCATTCCCTTGCTCAAGCAGCTCTGCGATGCCGGTTACGAGGTGTCGCTCGAAACCAGCGGTGCGTTGGACATCTCCAGGGTCGACCTGCGCGTCAGTCGCGTTGTCGACCTGAAGACGCCGGGCTCCGAAGAGATGCACCGCAATCTCTACGAGAACATCGAACTGCTGACCCCGAACGACCAGGTCAAGTTCGTGATCTGTTCGCGTGAAGACTACGACTGGGCCGTGTCCAAGCTGATCCAGTACGGGCTTGAGAAGCGCGCGGGGGACGTGCTGTTTTCGCCCAGCCATCACCAGGTCAAGGCCAGTGACCTGGCCGACTGGATCGTGGCCGATAATTTGCCGGTTCGTTTTCAGCTTCAGTTGCACAAGCAGCTGTGGAACGACGAGCCGGGACGCTGATTGGGGAGTGATGCTATGACTGAGAAACGTGCGGTAATCCTGTTGTCCGGTGGTCTGGACTCGGCCACGGTGGTCGCCATGGCCAAGGCCGAAGGCTACAGCTGCTACACCATGAGCTTCGATTACGGCCAGCGCCACCGTGCAGAGCTGGATGCAGCGGCGCGTGTCGCCCGCGACCTGGGGGCGGTGGAGCACAAGGTGATCGGGCTGAGCCTGGACGGCATCGGTGGTTCGGCACTCACCGACAGCAGCATCGATGTACCCGAGGCCCCCACCGAGGGCATTCCGGTGACCTACGTGCCGGCGCGCAACACCGTGTTCCTGTCGCTGGCGCTGGGCTGGGCCGAAGTGTTGCAGGCGCGTGACATCTTTATCGGCGTGAACGCAGTGGATTACTCTGGCTACCCGGATTGCCGCCCTGAGTTCGTCGAAGCTTTCGAGCGCATGGCCAACCTGGCGACCAAGGCCGGTGTGGAGGGGGAGGGTTTCCGTATTCAGGCGCCGCTGCAGAACCTGAGCAAGGCGCAGATCGTGCAGGCCGGCATGGCGCGTGGCGTCGATTACAGCCTGACGGTGTCGTGCTACCAGGCAGATGCTCAAGGGCGTGCGTGTGGCAAGTGCGACAGCTGCCGGCTGCGTGCCGATGGCTTCAAGGCTGCCGGTGTGCCGGACCCAACCCGATATTTTTGATTTTTTTTGCTGGGGGGTGTTGATTTCCTCAAGGAAATCAGTATTATACGCCCCACGCAACGGGTCGTTAGCTCAGTTGGTAGAGCAGTTGGCTTTTAACCAATTGGTCGTAGGTTCGAATCCCACACGACCCACCATACGTTGTAAGGCAAAGCCCGCTTCCGAAAGGAAGCGGGCTTTGTCGTTTCTGTCGTTCTGAAAAGCACGGCTACTGTCAGAAGCGCCCTCGGTGACAAGGGCGTTCCATCAGGTGATGGCCAGCAACTCAGATCTTGCCGGCACCTGCCTTGGCTTTCACATCAGCCGCCACCTTGTCGGCGCTCAGTGGTTTGTCGCCGTAAGGCGGGGTCCAGCCAATGTTGGCGTCCCACTGGCAGGTAAAGGTCTTGCCATTGAGCAGCGAGCCCTGGTCGCGGTAGACCTTGCCGCCGTAGTTGGCCGCGATCTTGTCGCAGCTGCTCACGCCGGTGATATCGAACACGTTGTTCTGCGAGAAGATCTTCGAATCCTTGCCCACACCGTGTGCATGGGAGAACGGGTAGACCTTATCGCTGACATTGCCGGTGTGGTAGTTGTTGTACAGGTGCACCTGGCCGAAGCGTACGCGCGGTGCACGTGCCGAGATGTTCTCGAACAGGGTGTTGTGGATGGTGACCTTGAGGTTGCCGCTATCGGTGGTCTTGCTGTCGCTGGAGCCGATCAGGTTGTTCTTCTCGTGCGACTTGAACACCGAATACGAGATGGTCACGAAGCTGGCGCTGTTCTTCACGTCCAGGGCGCCGTCGTGGTGCTGTTTCGGGCGGCCATTGGCGGTGCCGTTCTGGTCATCGGTGCGGCGGCCATCGGTGAAGGTGACATGGTCGACCCACACGTTCTTGGCGCCCTCGATGGTCAGGCCGTCGTATTCGGAGTTCCAGTTGCCGGCGCTGCCGTCATTGGCATCCCAGACCGGCTCCGGGTCCCACGGGTTCTCGATGGTGATGTTGCGGATGATGACGTCGTTTTCCTTGGCGTACAGATACCCCTCGCGGATTTCAGCGTTCTTGCTGATGCCGACGAGGGTGGTCTTGCCGGGGATGTCCAGGCGCGCGCGGGTCTTCATGTCGGCAGTCTTGGTATAAGCCTTGCCTTCACTGACATCGATGACGCCGTTGATCTTGATGATGCGGCCATTGCTGCCTGCTTTTGCCTTGAGTGCGGCCTTGAGCTGAGCGGCGTTGGTGACGGTGTAGATATCGGCCGAGGCAGCCTTGGAGCCGCCCTTGGTGCCGCCGTTCTGGGTAGCCCAGCCGGTGGTGGCAATATCGGTGCTGATATCGGCGTGTGCCGACAGGGTGGTGAGCAGGAGTGTACCGAGGAGGCCGCCAGCCAGAGTGCGCGCGGCAGAGGGTGAACGCTTCGCCATAAAATCTGATCCTTAGATTAAATTGAGCTGTCTCGCGCAGTCACACAGTGTGTCTCTGTATCGGTGAGTCCTTTCGCCGGTTGCTGCGAAATGAAACTCCGCTGCAGTTGCGAGACATGCGCATTATTAGTCCAAGTTCACGGGGAAAAGAACCCTTTCAGCAAAAAAATGTATGATGTCCTACAACGCTGTAAGAGGTAGGGGTTTGCCTTAGGGAAACCCACGCGTGTTTCCCGTGCTGGTTCGGGTCTTCTGTGCAGACAGGCGGTTGTTCGCGGAGTAGGGCAAGGTACTGCTCGAGCCACGGCTGGCAGGCGATTGACAGGTGCAAGCGTAGGGGGTTATTTGCGCACGTTCTCATCGACAGGTGCAATGTATCGCCGATCATCACCATTTTCGTTTTCTGTTCGCTTATTTTTGTTTCGGTTCGGGTGTAGCGACTGTCGGAATGTAAGGCAGGAATGGTATGTTCTCCCCCAGAATGAAGATGAAGAAACTGGAATGATCATGCCTAGAGCCTCCCACCAAGATTTGCGCCGTGCCTTTCGTAAACTCCTTGCCTCCCCGGTCTGTTATCACACGGCTTCCGTGTTCGACCCGATGTCTGCGCGTATTGCCGCCGACCTTGGGTTCGAAGTCGGTATCCTGGGTGGTTCGGTGGCGTCATTACAGGTGCTGGCGGCTCCGGACTTTGCCCTGATCACCTTGAGTGAATTTGCCGAGCAGGCCACCCGTATCGGTCGTGTGGCGCAATTGCCGGTGATCGCCGACGCCGACCATGGCTACGGCAATGCGCTGAACGTGATGCGCACTGTCACCGAACTCGAGCGCGCCGGTGTGGCCGCCCTGACCATCGAAGATACCCTGCTGCCCGCACAGTTCGGGCGTAAGTCCACCGACCTGATCAGCATCGCCGAAGGCGTTGGCAAGATCCGCGCGGCCCTGGAGGCCCGTGTCGATCAGGAACTGTCGATCATTGCGCGGACCAATGCGGCGCTGATTCCGGTCGAAGAGGTGATCGCGCGCGTGGTGGCCTACCAGCAGGCGGGCGCCGACGGCGTGTGCATGGTCGGTATACGCGACTTCGATCACCTCGAGCAGATTGCACGGCATGTCAGCGTGCCGCTGATGCTGGTGACCTATGGCAACCCGCAACTGCATGACGACGCGCGCCTGGCCGAATTGGGCGTACGTATTGCAGTTGACGGCCATGGAGCGTATTTTGCCGCGATCAAGGCCACCTACGACTGCCTGCGTGAGCAGCGACGCATCACCAGTAGCGCGTCGGATCTGAGTGCCACCGAACTCACCCACACCTACACGGTACCCGGCGACTATATCGTCTGGGCGCGCGAGTTCATGGACGTCAACGAGTAACATCGCTTCACCTCAATATGGATAGCAAACGGATCAATTCATGAAGAAGAAACTGGGAGTGGTGTGCGGGCTTGCCGTCGCCGTGGCGGCCGTGTGCACGGCCGGAGCATGGTATACGGGCAAGCAGTTGCCT
This sequence comes from Pseudomonas aegrilactucae, assembly GCF_019168305.1. Classification (GTDB taxonomy): domain Bacteria; phylum Pseudomonadota; class Gammaproteobacteria; order Pseudomonadales; family Pseudomonadaceae; genus Aquipseudomonas; species Aquipseudomonas aegrilactucae. The sequence continues at coordinate 50,573 of NZ_JAHTBI010000053.1, read as the reverse complement.
GGCGTGCTGGAGCAAGGCGTCGCACAATCCAACCTGCAAATGGAGAAGTCGCTCAAGAGTACGGGCGCCGCTGGGCGTCTTGAGCTGGTGTCGCTGGAGCAGCACCTGTTCAGCAGCGTTGCGCGCTACAAGTTCACGGTCAATGCGTCTTCGCTCGGCAGCGACGCGGGCGGCATCAATGTGACCCTGGTCGATCATATCGAGCATGGGCCGTTTCCGTGGTCGCGCGTCAAGGCATTCAAGCTGATGCCGGTCATGGCGGCGTCGAACACCACGATCGAGAAAGACGCGTCGACGGCTGCCTGGTTCGCACTCACCGGTGATGCCTCGCCGTTACAGGGCCAGTTCAGCATGGCCTACGATCAGTCGTATGCCGGTACGATCAAGGTCCTGCCAATCGAGGTGGCCGAGAGCAAGGGGTCGTTCAAGTTTGCCGGTTTCACCCTCGACATGAGTGGAGATTTCGAAGGCAAGCGGCTCAAGCTCGACGGCAAGATGGGCGACATCCTGGTCACCATGATCAAGCCCCAGGAGCCGCCGGTGAAGCTTGAGTTCAAGGGCGCGAACCTGTTGGCCGACCTCACCCTGACCCCGTATGACTTCTACGAGGGCCAGGCTGACGTGACGCTGGGTGCAATGGCGTTCACCTTCGGCCCCGCTCAGACGGCGCTGACGATCGATGGCATGGAGCAGCGCAACACCTACAAGCTGACCGGTGACAAGCTGGACGCCAAGTCGTCCTACAAAGTCGACCAGATTACCTACGACAACAAGGTCGTTGGCAGTGGACAGGTCGTTATGGCGTTCAACCGCCTGGACGTGCCCGCGCTGCAGGCACTCATGGCCGTCTACGAGAAGCACCTGCCTTCGCTGCAAATGGCGGCGATCATCGGAGAGACGCCTCAGGTCAAGGTGACTGAAGAGGAGGCGGTGCTGATCCGGGCCGAGGTGCTCAAGCTGCTGGCCGGCAAGCCGCAGGTGGCGCTGGAGGACTTGTCGCTCAAGACCGCCAATGGTGAGAGCCGTTTCAACCTGACGCTCGATCTGGCCAGCCCGTCCTCGACGGATCTGCCGCCTGATCAGATAGCGCGTGAGGTGGTTCAGAAACTGCAAAGCAGCCTGCTGTTGTCCAAGCCAATGATCGGTGACCTGGCAGCCCTGCAGGCCAGCGTTCAGGGTCAGGGCGAGGCCGAGGTCAAGCAGGCCGCCATGGCCGGCGAAATGGTCGGGCAGATGGCGTTGTACTCCAAGCTGGCGACGCTCAAGGGCAATGACATCATCGCCAACCTGCATTACGCCGATGGTCAGGTGGCTTTCAACGGGCAGAAAATGACCGTTGAAGAATTTGCCAGCCTGATCACTTCCCGTCTGGGTGGCCTGCAACAGGCCAGCAACTGACCATTGGGCTGGCAGGCCTGGCCTGCCAGCCCTCGATGGCAAAAAAACCTTTAGAATTCATTCGATTATCTGTAGCCTTCGGCAACCCATAAAAACCCGAAGCCGCAGAGGGTCTTTGGTTCTGCCGCACAGGCTGAACTGCTATCCGATTTGCCAGGGCTCGGTGATACACTCGACTTACGCGCACTAGCGCCTGCAGGTCTTGCGAACATGACGCAAATTTCCGAACGCCTTCTGGTCCAGGCCCACCTCGATGCCAAGCAGCCCAAGCCGCTGACACCCGAGCAAGAGGCCGACTACCGCGCCGCCATCGCTGCCGAGCTCAAGGCTCAGGACGCGGTACTGGTGGCCCACTTCTATTGCGATCCGGTGATCCAGGCCCTGGCCGAGGAGACGGGTGGCTGCGTGTCCGACTCGCTGGAAATGGCACGTTTCGGCAACCAGCACCCGGCCAGGACCGTGGTAGTGGCGGGCGTGCGTTTCATGGGCGAGACGGCGAAAATCCTCAACCCGGAAAAGCGCGTGCTGATGCCGACCCTCGAGGCGACCTGCTCGCTCGACCTGGGCTGTCCGGTTGAAGAGTTCTCGGCCTTCTGCGACAAGCACCCCGAGCGCACCGTGGTGGTGTATGCCAACACCTCGGCGGCGGTCAAGGCACGTGCCGACTGGGTGGTGACCTCCAGCTGTGCGCTGGAGATCGTCGAAAGCCTGATGGACAACGGTGAGACCATCATCTGGGGCCCCGACCAGCATCTGGGTCGCTACATCCAGAAGAACACGGGTGCCGACATGCTGTTGTGGGATGGCGCGTGCATCGTGCACGAGGAGTTCAAGTCGCGTCAGTTGCTGGACATGAAGGCGCTGTACCCGGACGCGGCGATTCTGGTGCACCCCGAGTCGCCGGAGGCGGTGATCGACCTGGCCGATGCCGTGGGTTCCACCAGCCAGCTGATTGCGGCGGCGCAGCGCATGCCGAACAAGACCTTCATCGTGGCCACCGATCGCGGCATCTTCTACAAGATGCAGCAGCTGTGCCCGGACAAGGTGTTCGTCGAGGCGCCTACTGCCGGTAACGGCGCGGCGTGCCGCAGTTGCGCGCATTGCCCGTGGATGGCCATGAACACCCTTGAGCGCACCTTGCAGTGCCTGCGCGAGGGCAGCAATGAGATCTTCGTCGAGCCGGCGCTGATCCCGCAGGCGCTCAAGCCGCTCAAGCGCATGCTGGACTTCACCCAGGCGGCGCGCCTCAAGCTTTCCGGCAACGCCTGACGGCCTTCCTCGCGGCTCAAGCCCGCTCCCGCAAGCGCTTCGGTGCACCCGGTGGGAGCGGGCTTGACCCGCGAAAAACTGCGCCAGCCACCTGCTGGCGTGCTAGCGCATCATCTCCTTGACCATCCGCTGCTGTTCCAGAATCTCGCGCTGACGTGCATCGATCTTCGACGCCAGCGGGAAGTTGGTCCCGGCACGGGTCTTGGCGAAATCAAGCTGCTGGATGGCCTGGTCGAAATCCCCCACCAGCGTGAAGTACTCCGCGCGTGCCTGGTGCAGCCCGATGGTGTTGCCCGCCAGGCCACGTGTCTCGGCCACCTCGTACCACACGTCCGGATCATCCGGGCGACTCTTGAGCAGCGTCTCAAGCGCCTTCTGCGCCTCGGCCGGGCGGTTCTGCTTGAGCAGCAGGTCGGCGCGCACCTGTTGCAGCGGATAGTTTCTGGGGTACAGCGCGCTCATCTTGTCGACCCGCTGCTGGGCATCGGCCAGGCGGTTGTTGGTGATGTCCAGGTCGATCTGCGCCAGGTTGTAGGTGATGTCGTTGGGCGCCTTGGCCAGCAACGGCTTGAGGCTTTCGCGAGCCTCGTTCAACTGGCCGCCCTTGATCTGCGCCAGGGTCAGGCCATAGCGCGCCGCATCGAGCTTGGGGTTGTCGTCGAGCAGGGCACGGAAGCGCTTGGCTGCAAGCCCAGGCGTGCCTTCGTAGATCAGTTGCAGGCGGGCGCGAATCAGCTGGTAGCGCAGGCTGTCCTCGACGCCGCCCTTGGGCGCCTGTTCGGCGCGGTTGCGGGTGTCGGCGACCCGCGACTCGGTAACCGGGTGGGTCAACAGGAATTCCGGCGGCTTGGCGCTGTACTGGTACTGGCGCATCAGTCGTTCGAACATGGTCGGCATGGTGCGCGGATCGTAGCCCGCCTTTTCCAGGTTGACGATACCGATACGGTCCGCTTCCTGTTCGTTCTGGCGCGAAAAGCGCCGCTGCTCCTGGATGGCCGCCGCCTGGGTGCCGGCGATCGCGGCGATGCCGGCATCGCCAGCGCCTGCAGCGGCGGCAATGATGCCCACCAGCAACGCGCCCATCATCGGCAACTGCATGCGTTGCTGGGCCTCGACGCCACGGGCAAAGTGGCGTTGCGACAAGTGCGCCAGTTCGTGGGCCAGTACCGAGGCGTACTCGCCTTCGGTCTGGGCATTGAGGAACAGGCCGCCGTTGACCCCGACGATACCGCCGGGGGCGGCAAAGGCGTTGAGTTCCTTGCTGTCGATCAGGATGAATTCCAGGCGCCGGTCCTGCAGCTGGCTGGTTTCGGCAAGACGGTAGACGCTGGTTTCGACATAGTCCTTGAGCTGGGGGTCGGACAACTGGCTGACATTGCCGCGCAGCAGGCTCAACCAGGCGCGGCCAAGTTGGTGCTCCTGCTGCGGTGACACAATGGCAGAGCTGGCGTCGCCAAGTGACGGCAGGTCGTCGGCATGGCTCGGTAGAGCCAGCAGGCAGGCCAGCGTCAGCAGGGTAGGGCGCAGAAAATTCATGCACGAAGCTCTGGTCGACAAAGAACCTTACTGTAGCTGGCTCGCACGTTGACGACCAGTGGCGGTATTCTACGAAGCCTGTGCGCGCCACTACCTGCCGTGGGCGCGTGCCTGCCTGGAGAAACCCGATGTCCCATGCTCTACCCTGCGATGCCGAACTGGATGCCAGTGGCCTGAACTGCCCGCTGCCGCTGCTCAAGGCCAAGCTCGAACTCAACCGCCTGGCCAGTGGCGCGGTGCTCAAGGTGGTTGCCACCGATGCTGGCTCGCAGCGCGATTTTCGCACTTTTGCCCGCTTGGCCGGTCATACGCTGCTGCAAGAACAGGCCGAAGCCGGGGTCTACACCTATTGGCTGAAGAAAGCCTGAGCCCTCTTTCCTAAGGATCACCGATGTTCAAAGTGCTTCGTGGCTGGCTGCACCGCTACTTCTCTGACGAGGAAGCGGTGGTGCTGGCGGTGCTGCTGTTCCTGGGCTTCACCGCCATACTGACCCTGGGCGGGATGCTGGCGCCGGTGCTGGCGGGCATGGTCCTGGCGTTTTTGATGCAGGGCCTGGTCAATGCACTGGAGCGCCTGGGGGTGCCCAGCAAGGCAGCAGTGGCGCTGGTGTTCACACTGTTCCTGGGGGCGCTGGCGGTCTTTCTGCTGGTGCTGGTGCCGTTGCTCTGGCACCAGCTGATCACCCTGTTCAACGAGCTGCCGGGCATGCTGGGCAAATGGCAGTCACTGCTGTTGCTGCTGCCGGAGCGTTACCCGCACCTGGTCTCGGATGAGCAGGTGCTGCAGGCCATCGAAGCGATGCGCGGCGAGATCGGCAAGTTCGGCCAGTGGGCGTTGACCTTCTCGCTCTCGAGCCTGCCGCTGCTGGCCAACATCATGATCTATCTGGTGCTGGTGCCGATCCTGGTGTTCTTCTTCCTCAAGGATCGCGAGCAGATCGCGCGCTGGGTCAGTGGCTACCTGCCACGTGAGCGTGCGTTGATGACCCGCGTGGCGGAAGAGATGAACCGCCAGATCGCCAACTACATTCGCGGCAAGGGCATCGAGATCCTGATCTGCGGGGTCGCCACCTACATCGCCTTCATCGCGCTGGGCCTGAATTATGCGGCGTTGCTCGCCTTGCTGGTGGGCTTGTCGGTGGTGGCACCGTACGTAGGGGCGGTGGTGGTGACGGTGCCGGTGACCTTGATCGCGCTGTTCCAGTGGGGCTGGGGCGACCAGTTCATCTACCTGATGGCGGTGTACGCGATCATCCAGGCGCTGGATGGCAACGTGCTGGTACCGCTGCTGTTTTCCGAGGCGGTGAGCCTGCACCCGGTGGCGATCATCTGCGCGGTGCTGCTGTTTGGCGGGTTGTGGGGCTTCTGGGGGATCTTCTTCGCGATCCCGCTGGCGACGCTGTTCAAGGCCGTGCTGGACGCCTGGCCACGGCGCGAACCGGTGGTTGCACCACTGCTCTGAGTGCCCCTTCGCCGGCAAGCCAGCTCCCACAGGTACACCGCTGTTCTCATGGGCAGCGGTGTACCTGTGGGAGCTGGCTTGCCAGCGAAGCTTTTTCAGGCGTTGTGCAATGCCTGCGCTTCAGCCAGTACGGCATCCACATGCCCTGGCACCTTCACGCCGCGCCATGCCTTGCGCAGCACACCTTCGCTGTCGATCAGGAAGGTGCTGCGGTCCACGCCCAGGTATTCCTTGCCGTACAGCTTCTTGAGCTTGATCACGTCGAACAGCTGGCACAGCGCCTCGTCCTTGTCGCTGATCAGCTCGAAGGGGAAGGCCTGCTTGGCCTTGAAGTTCTCATGGGACTTGAGGCCGTCACGCGACACCCCGAATACCTCGGTATTGGCTGCCTGGAACGCCGCGTACTGGTCGCGGAACCCCTGACCCTCGGTGGTGCAGCCGGGCGTGCTGTCCTTGGGGTAGAAGTAGATCACCAGCTGGCGACCCTTCATGGCGCTCAGGCTGACAGCCTTGCCGCTGGTGGCTTGGGCGTCGAAGTCGGCGACCGGTTGGTCGAGTGCTACGGCCATTGCGGGTTTCCTTACATGGGGTTCTGTGGGCGCCACGGTTCGATCAGCGCATCCAGGTTCAGGGCGTCGGAGAAGTCCAGGAACTGGTCACGCAGCCAGCTGATCTGGGTGCCGGCCGGCAGGGTCACGGTGAAGGTGGCGTTGAGCATGGTGCCGCCGGTCTGTGGCGCCTGGTAGGTGTCGCAGGTCAGGTTCTCCAGCTCCACGTTGTGGTCGATGAAGAACTGGCACAGCTCGTTGATGATGTCCGGGCGGTAGGCCGCGCTCACATAGGCGACGTACGGCAGCGACAGCGGGCGTACCTCGAGCTCGGCGCTGCGCACCACGTTGACGGTGAAGGTGTGCTTCTTGGCCAGGCTTGGCAGGGCGGCCTCGAAACGCGCCAGCGCGTCCCAGCTGCCCGTCACCTGCAGCACCAGTGCGCTGCACTCGCCATGGCGGGTCAGGCGCGAGGTGACGACCGAGCAGCGATTGTCGTTGCTGGCCCGGCACAGAATGTTGGTCAGTTCCATCGGGTTGGCACCCAGGGCACTGATGACAAGGAATTGTTCGCGTACGGTGGGGGTGGACATGCAGCATTCCTAAAGCGATGAGCGGTCGGTACGTTACGCGGCAAATAGGCTGGTCGGCGTGGTTCCGTGGCTCAGTATCGAGGGTTCGGGCACTGTCGGGGCGCGTTGTCGGCAGCCCGGCGGGCCGCTGTGTACCGATCAAAGAGAGAAGGGTAGCGAAAATGGCCGCCGAGGGGAATGCTCCTGCCGCCTGCTTCGCTTGTGCAAGCCCGGTGGCGCCAGTACCATTACCGCTCTCTTTTTCCGGCAGGAGCAGTTTCATGATTGCGGGCAGTATGGTGGCATTGGTCACACCCATGGATGCACAAGGGCGTCTTGACTGGGACAGCCTCAGCAAACTCGTGGACTTCCACCTGGAAAACGGCACCCACGCCATCGTCGCGGTCGGTACCACCGGCGAGTCGGCGACCCTGGATGTCGAAGAGCACATCAAGGTCATCGAGTTCGTGGTCAAGCAGGTCAATGGCCGCATTCCGGTGATCGCCGGTACCGGTGCCAACTCGACCCGCGAAGCCGTCGAGCTGACCCGCAACGCCAAGAACGCCGGCGCCGATGCCTGCCTGCTGGTGGTGCCGTACTACAACAAGCCGACCCAGGAAGGCCTGTACCAGCATTTCAAGCACATTGCCGAAGCCGTCGACATCCCGCAGATCCTCTACAACGTTCCTGGGCGCACCTCCTGCGACATGCAGGCCGAGACCGTGATCCGCCTGTCCAGCGTGCCGAACATCATCGGCATCAAGGAAGCCACCGGCGACCTGGCCCGTGCCAAGGCGATCCTGGACGGCGTGAGCAAGGACTTCATCGTGCTGTCGGGCGATGATCCGACCGCCGTCGAACTGATCCTGCTGGGCGGCAAGGGCAACATCTCGGTGACCGCCAATGTCGCCCCGCGCGAAATGGCCGACCTGTGCAATGCCGCCCTTGAAGGCAAGGCCGACGAGGCCCGCGCCATCAACGAACAACTGATGCCGCTGCACAAGCACCTGTTCATCGAAGCCAACCCGATTCCGGTGAAGTGGGCTTTGGTCGAAATGGGCCTGATGCACCAAGGCATCCGCCTGCCCCTGACCTGGCTGAGCGACTCCTGTCACGATACGGTACGCCAGGCGATGCGCCAGTGCGGCCTGAAGTTTTAATTGAGGACGTACACCGCATGAAGCGATTGGCTGGTCTTTCCGCCCTTGCCTTGATCATCTCCAGTACCAGCGGTTGTGGCTGGCTGTGGGGTGAAGAGGGTTACTTCCGTGACCGCGGCAGCGATTATCTGGAGGCCACTCAGAAGCCGCCGATGCAGCTGCCACCGGACGTCAGCAACGTGAAGCGTCTCGACCCGCTGTTGCCGATCCCGCGCAATGTCGCCGACGACAACGTCAAGGGCGAGTTCGAAGTGCCGCGTCCGCAGCCGCTGTCGGCCGGTGCCGATATCAGCGATTTCAGCCTGCAGAAGAGTGGCGCCTCGCGTTGGGTCCTGGCCCAGCGTGCCCCGGCCGAAGTGTGGCCGGTGGCGCGTCAGTTCTTCGAGGACAACGGTTTCCGTATCGCTGAAGAGCGTCCGCAAACCGGTGAATTCAATACCACCTGGCAGCGTTTCGACGAACTGTCTGCGTCCATGGCCCAGCGCCTGGGCGGCGTGGCGGGCAGCAGCGACAGCGAAGTGCGCGCACGTGTGCGCATCGAGCCGGGCGTACAGCGCAACACCAGTGAAGTCTACGTGGTGACCGTGGAACGCGCTGCCGGCAGCACGGCCGACACCGCCTTCCCGGCGCGTGGCGACACCGGTGTTGACGCCGCGCTGGTCGACGAAATGCTCGCCAGCATGACCCGCAGCGCCGAGAAGGGCGGTTCGGTGTCGTTGCTGGCCGCGCGTGATTTCGACGCCCCGAGCCGTGTCAGCCTGAGCGAAGACGGCAGCGGCAACCCGGTGCTGAACCTGGGTGCGGACCTGGATCGCGCCTGGTCCAGCGTTGGCCGTGCGCTCGAACAGGGCGAATGGCGTGTCGAAGACATCAACCGCAGCCTGGGTCTGTACTACATCAACCTGGCCGAAAAAGCCGATGCCAAGGACCAGGAGCCTGGTTTCTTCAGCCGCCTGTTCGGCAGCGCGCCGAGCAAGGAAGAGCGTGAAGCCCGTGCCGAGCGTTATCAGGTTCGCCTGAGCAAGGTCGGTGACAGCGTGCAGGTGACGGTCGAGAAGAACATCAACACCGTGGCCCCGGCCGATGTGGCCCGCCGCGTGTTGAGTGTCATCCAGGACAACCTGGGTTAAGTGCGCTTCGCCGTACTCGGAAGTGGCAGCCAGGGAAATGGCACGCTGATCGCCAGTGGCAACACCTGCGTACTGGTCGATTGCGGTTTTTCCCTGCGCGAGACCGAGCGGCGTCTGGCGTTGCTCGGTGTATCGGCAGCGCAGTTGAGCGCGGTACTGGTGACCCACGAACATGCCGACCACGTGCATGGGGTGGGGTTGCTGGCGCGGCGCTACAATGTGCCGGTGTACCTCAGCCGCGGTACCTTGCGCGGGATGCGCAAACCGGTCGAGGCCGCAGGCTTTCTGACGGCAGGCGACACCGTGCAGCTGGGTGAGCTGAGCATTACTGCGGTGGGTGTCACCCATGACGCGCTGGAGCCGTTGCAGTATGTGTTCAGCGATGGTCGGCGGCGCTTTGGCGTGCTGACCGACCTGGGCTCGTACGACGCGGCCCTGCTCGACAGCTACCAGGACCTGGATGCCTTGCTGATCGAAGCCAACCATTGTCGCGACATGCTGGGGCGCGGGCATTACCCGATGTTCCTCAAGCAGCGCGTGGGGGGCGACTACGGACATTTGAACAACCACCAGGCTGCGCGCCTGGTGTCGGAGTTGGGTTGGCAGAACCTGCAGCACCTGGTGCTGGCCCACCTCAGCAGCAAGAACAACCTGCCACAGCTGGCCCGGCAATGTTTTGTCGATGCCCTCGGGTGTGACCCGGACTGGCTGCAAGTGGCGAATCAGGATTACGGGCTCGACTGGCGTGAAATCGCCTAGCCCATCTCAATTAGCAAGCGGAGCCCATCATGGAAAAACGTGAAGAACTCTACCGCGGCAAAGCCAAATCGGTGTACAAGACCGACGACGCTGACCGCTTGATCCTGCTGTTTCGCAACGACACCTCGGCGTTCGACGGCAAGCGTATCGAACAGCTCGACCGCAAGGGCACGGTGAACAACAAGTTCAACGCCTTCATCATGCAGAAGCTTGAACAAGCCGGTATTCCGACCCAGTTCGACAAGCTGCTGGGTGACAACGAGTGCCTGGTCAAGAAGCTCGACATGATCCCGGTCGAGTGCGTGGTGCGCAACTACGCCGCCGGCAGCCTGGTCAAGCGCCTGGGCGTGGAGGAGGGCATCAAGCTGGAGCCTTCGACGTTCGAGTTGTTCCTCAAGAACGACGAGAAGGGTGACCCGTTCATCAACGAATCCCACGTCGTGGCTTTCGGTTGGGGCACCGCCGAGCAGTTGGTGAAAATGAAGGCGCTGTCGTTGAAGGTCAACGAAGTGCTGACCAAGCTGTTCGACGACGCTGGCCTGCTGCTGGTCGACTTCAAGCTTGAGTTCGGTGTGTTTCATGGCGAGATCGTGCTGGGTGACGAGTTCAGCCCGGATGGTTGCCGCCTGTGGGACAAGGAAACCCGCAAGAAGATGGACAAGGACCGCTTCCGCCAGGGTCTGGGCGACGTGATCGAAGCCTACGAAGAAGTTGCCACGCGTCTTGGCGTGCCGCTGTAACATGGCGCGCTGACGCAAGCGCCTGATACCACGCGAATTTTTTTCGCAAGAAGCTTTGCGTTTCGTAAAAGTGCTGGTATCATGCGCGCCACTGGAGAGATGCCGGAGTGGCCGAACGGGACGGATTCGAAATCCGTTGTACTGGCGACAGTACCTAGGGTTCAAATCCCTATCTCTCCGCCATACAAATGAAAGCCCCTGAAATCATCGATTCCAGGGGCTTTTTGTTTTTCGATCATACGCATCCTTTGTACGTGTAAGTCAGCTTTACCCCCCCCTCCCTGTTTACCCAATCACGTTGCCAGCCGCATGCCCACCCCGACGGGTGGATCTTTCAGGCATGCGCGTAATAAATAGCACCCTCTAAAAACTGAAGTCATTCATGGGAACGAGATTTTTCCTATGTGCAGTCAATGCCGCACACACTAATCTCTCGTTGCACCTGTTAAACAAGTGCACACTTAAATCCAATGTGAAGAAGGATATTTTCATGGGTAAGTACTGCTGCATGTATATCAACGAGTTCAATGTTGACCAACCCGCTGACGACGAACAGGAAAGCGTCAAGCCAGAGGAAGACTTCACCCCAGAAGAAGCGTCTGTACTGGCTGAGTGATGAAAATAAAATGAGGCGGGTGGTTCGCCTCATTTTTTGGTTGATATGGGGATTCCTGTCTATGAGCATAATTGCTCCAGAACGTACGTTGTCATTGCATGATGCAGAACGTGCAATTGATCAGCATTTTTCGAGCGAGGGCATACAGGTCACCCTGGACCGTTACGGTAGCCCGCTGTCCAGTACGGTTGCCACACTTCACTTTCCCTATGACAGCAATGGCATGGAAAATGTCGGTTGCGGCAAAGGGTATGAAGCAGAGGCGCGTGTCGGCGCGAAGTATGAGGCTTATGAACACGCCATGGGGCCGCTTCGGCTACGCAGCTATAGCGCGCTGCGTTGTTTTGATTCGGTTGTCGCTCAACCGGCGTTGCAGCAAGTACTTCCGATACAGATGCTGCGCCACTCAGGCGCCTCACAGATAGCGGTATTGACCTTTGAGGCGCATGAAGCATCCGGCGGGGCTGAATTGCTCTATCCCTCCTTCCTGATCAATCATCGATATGCCAATGAATCCATTGCTGGCGATGATACTGACTACGGCGATGCGCGCCGGTATTCCTGTGGCACGGGTGTGGCAGCGGGTGTCGGATTTACGGAAGCGGCGATACATGCCGCCAGCGAGGTCATGGAGCGCCATGGCATTGGGCGCTTCATTGCACAACATTTCTTTTATGACGCGAAAGCCCCGATCAGGAAGATGATTCCCGAATCAATGCCAGCGCAACTCCTGCACACCTTGCGTGACGCAGAGATTGCCATCGGTGCCTCTATCGAGGTGTTCGATGCCACGAGCCAGATACCTTATCCAGTCTTCATTGCCTACTGCCCGGACAAGACCATCGCTGATGTCCATGTCATTGGCGGAGGCTGTTCACTGTATCCCAGTCATGCCGCCGCCCGTGCCATCAAGGAACTGGTGCAGCAATACAAAGTAGCCGAAGGCGTTGATGAGGTCACACAAGAATGGACAAAATCAAAGAATAACCTGGCGCGCCATCCACGGCTGCTGCGTTGTTTGCGCATGGCGTTGGACGCCCAGCAACGCGCCAAGGTAGTGCTTTGCCCGCTGCCTCATGACCCGGAAAAAATGCCACTGGATCAACACTTGTCACATTTGAAGAGCGCGTGTTTCAAGGCCGGCTATCCGCTGTGGGTAAAAGAGCTGCATTCCAGCGCCAGCCAGGTCAGTCTGGCCTGTGCGGTCATGCCAAAAATGGAAAGGTTCTCTATTGTCTCGCTCGGCGGGAAAGTAGTCCCTTGCTATAAGTACGAATAGAAAGCCGTCTCTTCAGGTCCGTCATGAGTTCAACAGAAAAAACAGACCCGTGTGAAGTTCAATGTCGTGCTGAGCTTCTTGCCTCTTCTTTAGGGCTGGCTACCCAGGCAATCCATTCAGGGCAACATGAGGTCGGGCTGGATCAATTTCCCGTTCCTGCACTCGTTTGCAATTCCGCGACACTCCTGAATTCGATTGAGGAAGGCAGGGAAATGCTGGGTAATCCAGACAGGGAGAATTTTGCATACCAACGCTATGCAAACCCTACTGTTTCAATTCTGGAAGCGAAATTCCGTGCCCTTGAAGGCTGCACCTACAGTCTGGCGGTCAATAGCGGAATGACAGCCTGCCTGCTTGTTTTTCGAGCGCTGTTGAACCCGGGCGATCATGTCATCGTGCCCCATAGCCTATTTTATGAAGTCATTGATCAGCTTGAGTATGAAACGCGCAATCGCGGTATGGAAATGTCGGTTATCGACGACTACGCGGTCGTGGCATTTGAGGCGGCCCTGCGACCAAACACGAAAATGATCTTTATCGAAGCCCCTACCAATCCGGCGTTTCTGGATATCAATATTCCTGATCTGGTACAGCTTTGCGTAAAGCACAGTATTTTGCTTGTTGTCGACAATACCTTCCTTACCCCGGCCTGCCAAAAACCGCTGTCCCTGGGGGCCGCAGTAACGTTGTACTCCATCACCAAGCACATCAATGGTCACGGCGATGTGATGGGCGGAATGGTCAGCACCAATGCCCCGGACCTGTTCAAGGCATTGAAGTATCACCGGGAAAGCGCAGGCCTGATATTGGATCCGTTCTCGGCATGGCTCACCCTGCGGGGATTGAGAACGCTCCCATTGAGATTGAAACAGCATGCGGACAATGCACAGGCTGTCATTGCGATGCTATGTGAGGAGTTTCCCCAATTGGAATGGCGCGCAGTGTGGTTGACTGAAAGTGCGCAGGCCAACGGTGTTCTTCCCTCATTGCATACAGGCCTTGTCGCCCTTGTTTTCCCTTCGCGCGAAGAGGGCGCAGCCTTTGTTCGTCATCTGCAACTGATACGCCTGGGTACAACCTTTGGCAATATCGAGTCGTTGTGCTACCACTACGGCAGTTTTGCCAAGGAAGGAAGTACCGATCTGGAGAAGATAGGCGTGCCGTACGGCCTGGTTCGAATATCCGTTGGCCTGGAAGACAGTGATGATATCAAGGCAGACATCCGGCGCGCATTGCGTCGTGCAGCGCTGAGCTAAAATCCCCAGGCTCGAATCGCTCGCGGGTCTCCATCCGAACACTTCGCAGGCTCGCTGTCTCCAGGTGCGACGGGTACAACGGCTCTGCACGGTAACTGATCAGCAGGGTGCGCCTTCGCCCGCCACTGATGTTCAGGCTGCCTGCGTGCACCAGGTCGGCGTCCAGCACCAGAATGTCGCCCGCAGTGCCTGAAAGTTGCACGGACCGGGATTCGTCATTGAAATCGAAGGCTGGCGCCTGCGGCCCAGGCCGGTGACTGGCGGGGACGACGCGCGTGGCGCCGTTGTCGGGGCCGTAGTCGTCCAGATACGCCAGCGCGATGATCGTGTCGCCGGGACGTTGGGCTGACAAGTCACGATGCAGCAACTGATGACCGCCACCGGCAAGGGGTTCGCGTCCCTCCACCTGGGCGAGGAAGAACCGTTCTGCTATCAACGCACTCACTGCCGTCAGTACCTGGGGCAGGCGGCACACCGCCTGAACCCTCGTATCACAGTCCAGCTGTGAATGCCGCCAGCCCGGCCCACGGGGCACAGGCCATTGTTCCGAGGGCTTCACCCCGGCGTCGAACGTACGCCCAAGTTCATCCAGCCACTGGGCGGGGATCGCTCGACGAAGCAGGGTGTAACCCTGTCGATGCAGTTGCTCGCGGTCAGTCATGATGTCTTCAAGTCCTTTGCTGCTCACGCGTCCTGCAGCACGCTTGGCGCCAGACTAGAACATCGGGCAGGCATCGGCCAAGGGGACGATATCAAAACACCACTAGTGCCCCGAATTGCCCCTCGGGTATGCTTTGTCCTACAAACGGACTTGTCCATAGGTGCGCGCTTGCCCAGCCTCTGTTCCGACGTATCCCCGACCTTGCCGCACACCCCGAATTCGGCTGTGATCAGCCGCCAGCAGCACGAAGCACGCAACGGTCACCGGGCGTTTGTCGTGCTGCTCACGGGCTTGCCCGCTTGCGGCAAGTCGAGCCTGGCCCAGGCGCTGCACGCGCAGTTGTTTGCTCGCGACGTGCACAGCCTGGTGCTTGACGGTGACGTGCTGCGCAACGGCTTGAGCCGCGACCTGGGCTTCAGCAACCGCGACCGCGAGGAGAACATCCGCCGCGCCGCGGAGCTTGCTGCCTTGCTGCTCGGCAATGGCCAGGTAGTGATCCTGGCGATGATCGCGCCGTTGGTCCGACAGCGTGCGCTGCTGGCCGACAGGCTGGGTGAGGACTTTATCGAAGTGTGGTGCAACGCGCCGCTGGCCGTGTGCGAACAGCGCGATCCCAAGGGGCATTACGCCCGCGCTCGCGCAGGCCGGCTGCCCGGGCTTACCGGAGTGTCGGCGCCCTATGAGGCGCCGCAGCACGCGGCCATGGTGATCGAGACCGGCGTGCAGCCGCTGGCGTTCTGCGTACAGCAGTTGCTCGGCTGGCTCCAGGCCCACGGCCGGATACCCGACGCATGAGCCGCCCCCTGTGTGCTCGACTCTCGGTGCAGGTCGACCTGCCCTTGCTGCTGGCCGCATTGGACGACATCGCCGACAGCGACTGGCAACCGCACTTCAATCAGCATTACTACGCGGGCGACTGGAGCGGCGTGCCGCTGATTGCAGCCATCGACGCGCCCATCCCCCTCGGGCATGGCGCCGCTGCTGCGAGGCCCACCGCCCCCTGGCTGCGCGACCTGCGCTGGCAGCAGGGGTTGCAGGCACTGGCGGTGGATATTCGCTCGGCGCGCCTGCTGCGCCTGGGCGCCGGCGCGCAGATTCACGAGCACCGCGACTACGACCTGGACGGCGAGGATGCCGACCTGCGCCTGCATGTACCGTTGCTGAGCCCGCCCCAGGTGGATTTCATGCTCGACGGCCAACGCATTCCCATGGCTGCCGGCGAATGCTGGTTCCTCGACCTGGCACGGCGCCACAGCGTGCACAACCGTGACAGCACGGCGCGTATCCACCTGGTGGTGGATTGCCGCCCTGGGCCGTGGATCTGTGGGCTGATCGAGAGGGGCCTGCCCCTCACACCGGCCCTGGGGTGCGGCCAGGCTGGCGAAGCCTTCGCGCAGTTTCAGCAATGGCTGTTGCATCAGCCTGAGGCCAGCGCCGAGTTGCAGGCGTTGCACGATGTCGAGGCGTTCATCCAGCGCACCCTGACGATGGCTGCCGCACAGGGCCTGGATTTTGACCGTGAACAGCTGCGTGCAGCGATGCGGGCGGGGCGCGCACGCTGGAGCGACCAATGGAGAGTGTGAGTTTCAAGGGTTGGCTGCCGATCCGTATCTGGCAGGCGCAGCAACAGTGGTGCGTGGACTGGTGCTGGTTTGGCGAGCAGCGCCTGCAACAGCCGTTCTTCCGGGATGATGTCGATGACGCCTTGCGCCTGCCGTTCAACCAGGTGCTGCGCCGTGTAACGCCATTGAGCGCGCTGAGCGACTGGCAACGCACAAGCCCCGGGCTTGCCCCCACGGCATTCATTCATCATGCCTCACGCTGTGGCTCAACGCTGATCGGCCAGATGCTGGCGCGCCTGGACACGCACATCGTGATTTGCGAGCCACCTGCGCTCGATACCCTGCTGCGCAGCACAATGCCTGCGCAGCAGCGTGCCGCGGCCATACAGGGGTTGTTGTCGGCCTACGGCCAGGTGCGCAGTGGGCGCGAGACCGCGCTGGTGATCAAGCTTGATGCCTGGAACATCGTGGAGTTTCCCCTGTTGCACGCGTGCTTCCCCCATGTCCCGTGGCTGTACCTGTACCGCGACCCGCTGGAGATCGCCGTGTCGCACCTGCGTCGGGCCGGGATGCACATGATTGCGGGCATGCTGGGGGCGGCTCACCTGGAAGGCACTGGGCCTTTCGTCAGTCGCGAGGATGACGTGGCGCGGCGTCTGGGGCTGCTGCTGGCGGCCGGGCTGCAGCATTGCACCGCGCAGGGCGGGTTGGTGGTCAACTACTGCGAATTGCCGCAGGCCATGGGTGGGCGGCTGGCCGGCGTGTTCAATCTCGAAGGTGCGGCGGTGGAGCAGGCATTCACGGCTGCCGGCCTGCATGCCAAGTCACCCTCGCAGGTATTCGTGGCAGATAGCCCGGCCAAGCAGCGCGAGGCCTCGCTCTTGTTACGCGAGCGTATCGAGCACTGGGCGGCGGCGGCCTATGCCGGGCTGGAAACATTGCGCCTGCAGCGGGATCAGTGAGCGGGCTGGAGGTGCTGGACGATCTTGTCCTTGATGCGTAGCCGCTCCTTGCGCAGGTGAGTGACCTGGTCGTCGCTGGCACCGCCTTTTTCTGCCTCGAGCACTCTGGCGTCGATCGCCTCGTATTCTTTATGCAGTTGACTCAGGCGAGAATCGCTTTTCTTTTTCGCCTCGAACGCCTCTTTGGTCAGATTCAGGTCCGCTAGCAAATCGTGCTTGACCGGCATTTCTTCACCTCTGCTGGGTTGGTGGGGGCATGATCCTTGAGGATAGACGCCTTTGCCGGCCTCGGCGGGTGGGGTAGTCTGTACGGCCTATGACCTGAACGGACGCCTGAGCAATGCCGCATCTGCACCTGGAGTACAGCGACAACCTGAAGCAACTGGATGTCGAGAAGACCCTGTTGCGTCTGAACCATGCCCTGGTGGGCAGCGGCCAATTCGCGCAGGAACTCGACATCAAGGCCCGTGCCCAGGCTTTTGCCGACTTTCGCGTCGGTGTGGCCCCTGTGGACCGGGCATTTGCCTGTGTCAGGCTGGCCTTGCTCAGTGGCCGCAGCGCTGAGGTCAAGCAGCAACTGTCGAGCAGCCTGCTCGAGGTACTGAAAGAGGCCGTGCAAGGTGCGTCGACGCTGGAAGTGCAACTGAGCGTTGAGGTCAGGGACATGGACCGTGACACCTACGTCAAGGTGCTGCTGCCGGCAGAAGCGTGATAAGCGGCTGAAGGGAACAGGGCACTTGTGTCCTGTTTCTGAATAAAAGCTGAACAAGAAGTATTCTGCTCGATGATAAGCACGCAACAATTATTTGTTGTCGCCTTTTTCACAAAAAATTGATGGCACGCTGCCTACAGTCCGCCCTGTTATTACTCGATGTTGCAACGACATCATGACGGACTCATCAAGAAGCGAAGTGCCATGCTCAAGGTCAAACCCCTGCGTGCCGAATGGGTCACGTTGATTGCCAGCCTGTACCTGTTGTTCGGTTTAAATGCGGTGCTGTGGCAGCATGTTTTCTCGATTGTGCCGGGGGATGGGGCAGGCCTGCTGCTGCGGGCCGCGTTTGCCGTGATCCTGCTGTGCGCGTTCAACCTGGTGCTGACCCTGCTGGCGTTTCGGGGCGTGCTCAAGCCGGTGCTGGCCACACTCTTTCTGGTCAGTGCCGGTGTGGCTTACTTCATGAATCATTATGGCGTGCTGATGGACATCGGCATGTTGCGCAATACCGTGGAAACCAATACCACCGAAGTACGTGACCTGCTCTCGTTTACGTTGCTGGCCTATCTTCTGCTATTGGGTGTAGTGCCGGTAATCGTGCTGTACAAAACACCGATCCATTACCGTCGGTTCCCCCGGGAGTTGTTCAGCAAGTTGCTGGTGGGGTTGGCCAGTGCGGGAGTATTGGCGAGCGTTGCGCTGCTCAATTATCAAGGATTGTCTTCATTGTTCCGCAATCATCATGAGTTGCGCCTGATGATCGTGCCCAGCAACTATGTTGGCGCTACCGTCGGCTACCTGCACGAGCAGCTGGGGTCGGCCCGCGAGCCGTTTCGCAGCCTGGGTGAAGATGCCGTGCGACCCGTGGCTGTTCAGCAACAGGGGCGCAAGTCGCTGACGGTGCTGGTGGTGGGCGAAAGTGCCCGGGCCGAGAACTTCGGCCTGCTGGGTTACAGCCGTGATACAACGCCGCAGTTGAGCAAGGAAGCCGGGTTGATCGCCTTCAGCGATGTGCATTCCTGCGGGACCGAAACGGCCGTGTCGGTACCGTGCATGTTTTCCAACTTTACCCGCAAACAGTATGACGCCAGCAAGGCGAAGCACCAGGAAGGCCTGCTGGACGTGCTCAAACGTGCCGGTCTGGACGTGCGCTGGCGCGACAACCAGTCCGGTTGCAAGGGCACCTGTGATCGCGTGACGTTCGTCGATGTCAGCAACCTCAAGGACCCGGCGCTGTGCGCCGACAGCGAGTGCCATGACGAGATCCTGCTGCAGGGGCTGGAAGCGATGATCGACAACCTGCAACAGGACACCGTGCTGGTGCTGCACCAGATGGGCAGCCACGGGCCGGATTACTTCAAGCGCTATCCGCCGGCCTACGAGCGCTTCACCCCGGTGTGTCGCAGCAATGCCCTGGACAAGTGCGACCGCCAGAGCATCATCAATGCCTACGACAACACGCTGGTGTACACCGACCATGTGCTGGCTTCGCTGATCGATATCCTGCGCAGCAAGCAGGGCCAGGTCGACACTGCCATGCTCTACCTGTCCGACCACGGCGAGTCGCTGGGTGAGTACCACCTGTTCCTGCACGGTACCCCGTATATGCTGGCGCCGGAGCAGCAGAAACACGTGCCGATGCTGGCGTGGTTTTCTGACAACTACCGCAAGGACTTTGCTGTGGACACCGATTGCCTGGCACGCGAGCGCCAGCAGCCGTTGAGCCAGGACAACCTGTTTCATTCGGTGCTGGGCCTGTTGCGGGTGCGTACCTCGGTCTATGACCCGCAGCTGGACCTGTTCGCCAGTTGCCGCCCGGTACTGGCGAACCACTGAGTTACCCCCGACCGCGTGCGCGGCTGGCGAGGGAACGGCTGTCGTGCGGTTTCCCGGCGGTGGCCTGCGCCGTATATACTGCGCGCCATTGTTTGTGGGAGAGCCTTGTGGCCATCGATATTCACTGGATTTGCGACGACCGCAGCCTGGCCGAGCACTGCCAGCAGTGGCGGCAGTTGCCCTATGTAGCGCTTGATACCGAGTTCATGCGGGTTGACACGTTTTATCCCATCGCCGGGTTGATCCAGGTCGGTGACGGGCAACGCGCTTTTCTGATCGATCCCCTGCTGATCGGTGACTGGCAACCGCTGGCCGGTCTGCTCGAAGACACCCGCGTCACCAAGGTGCTGCACGCCTGCAGCGAAGACCTCGAAGTGCTGTTGCGCCTCACCGGCAGCCTGCCGGCACCGTTGTTCGATACCCAGCTGGCGGCCGGTTACCTCAACCTGGGCTTCTCGATGGGTTATTCGCGCCTGGTGCAGGAAGTGCTCGGCATCGAGCTGCCCAAGGGCGAAACCCGCTCGGACTGGCTGCAACGCCCGCTGTCGGACACCCAGGTCAGCTACGCCGCCGAAGATGCGGTACACCTGGCCGAGGTGTACGAGCGCCTGCGCCCGCAACTGTCCGAGGACAAGTACGCCTGGGTGCTGGAGGACGGCGCCGAGCTGGTGGCGCAACTGCGCCGCGAAATCGACCCGTACGAGCTGTACCGTGACGCCAAGCTGGCCTGGAAGCTTTCGCGCGCGCAACTGGCCGTGCTGCGCGAGCTGTGCGCCTGGCGCGAGCGCGAGGCGCGTGCCCGCGACCTGCCACGCAACCGTGTGCTGCGTGAGCACTCGCTGTGGCCGATCGCACGCACTCAGCCCGACAACCTGTCGGCGCTGGCCAAGATCGAAGACATGCACCCGCGCACCCTCCGCCAGGATGGCGAGTTCCTGCTGGAACTGATCCGCAAGGCCGCCAGCGTGCCGCCTAGCGAATGGCCACCGGCATTGCCCGAGCCATTGCCGATCGAAGCCTCGTCGTTGCTCAAGCAACTGCGCGCCATTGGCCAGGCCGAAGGTGAACGCCTGAATATTGCGCCCGAGCTGATGCTGCGCAAGAAAACCCTCGAGGCGCTGCTCAAGAGCGGCTACCCCAAAGGGCCTTATCAACTGCCTGATTCGTTGCGTGGCTGGCGCCGCGAGCGGATGGGCCAGGCGCTGCTCGATTGCCTTGCTGGCGCCGGAGACCAGCCATGAAACGTATCTGCTCGATCTACAAGAGCCCGCGCAAGAACGAAATGTACCTGTACGTGCTCAAGTCCGATGGCCTGGAGCGCGTACCCGAGGGCCTGCTGCCCGCGTTCGGCAAGCCGGTACATGCCTTTGACCTGGTGTTGACCCCCGAGCGCCAGTTGGCCCGCGAAGATATC
This sequence comes from Pseudomonas aegrilactucae, assembly GCF_019168305.1. Classification (GTDB taxonomy): domain Bacteria; phylum Pseudomonadota; class Gammaproteobacteria; order Pseudomonadales; family Pseudomonadaceae; genus Aquipseudomonas; species Aquipseudomonas aegrilactucae. Next base: position 29,698 of record NZ_JAHTBI010000053.1, on the reverse strand, counting down.
GGCAAAGTGCTGGAGAACCTCGAAACCCAGGGTTATCACCTGCAGATGCCGCCTCTCGAGGACGAGTACATCGAGCACTTGCCCGAAGAGCTGCTGCGTCGCAACGACCCGATCTGACCTTCCCTCCGTTTTTGCATGGCGCGGCCTTCGGTGTTTACCGGGCCGCTGCCGTGGCTGCTGCCAAGGTTGCTTAGAACATGCGCGTACTGATCGCCGAACAGGATCATGCCCTTTACGCTCGCCTGCTGCGCGAGGCGCTGCCGGAGCTGGAGGTGCGCACCAGTGGCGACTCCGCCGAACTCTCGGCGCTGGCTGCCGACTGCCCGGTATGGCTGGGCCAGCCGGACCTGCTGGCCACGCTGTTGCGTCAGGGCCATGCGCCTGCGTGGGTGCAATCGACCTGGGCCGGGATTACCCCGCTGCTGGCCGAGGGGCTGGCGCGTGAATATCGTCTGACCCGTGCGGTGGGCATCTTCGGTCAGGTGATGGCCGAATATGTGCTCACCTACATGCTCGGGCATGAGCGCGAGGTGATGGCGCGGCTGGTGAGCCAGGTCGAGCGCAAATGGGACGGGCGCCCGGGGCGCAGCCTGGAGGGGCGGCGGGTGCTGATTGTCGGCACCGGCGACATTGGCCAGCAGGTGGCCGAGTTCCTGCTGCCGTTCGGCGTCACGGTGTATGGCGTAGCCAGCCAGGCCCGTGAGCAGGTGCCGTTCGTCGAGGTGGCGGGGCTGGACGACCTGGGGCGGTTGGTCGGCGAGGTCGATTATGTGGTCAACCTGTTGCCCGACACGCCGGCCACCCATGACCTGTACAACGCCGCGCTGTTTGCCCGTTTCAACCCCGAGGCGGTGTTCATCAATGCCGGGCGCGGGGTGGCGGTGGTCGATGCGGACCTGGTCGAGGCGTTGAAGCTGGGGCACTTGGCGGGCGCGGTGATCGACGTGTGCCGCCAGGAGCCATTGCCGCAGCGCCATCCGTTCTGGACCGCCTGGGGGTTGCTGCTGACCGGGCACAGCTCGGCGCCGACCTCGCCGACGGCGATGGTGCGCCTGTTCGTGGAGAATCTGCGGGCGTATGAAGCGGGGCAGGGGTTGCGCGGTGAGGTGGATTTCGAGCGGGGCTACTGATTAAAGCAGCGTCGCTCCCTTCGCTGGCAAGCCAGCTCCCACAGGGACATCACTGCCTTTGAGAGCAGTGGTGAACCTGTGGGAGCTGGCTTGCCAGCGAAAGGGGCGACGCCATTTCAAGCCTTACAGGCTGAAATCACCCTCGGCCGCCAGCTCGCTCAGCGGCTTGCGCGGGCTTGGCACTTCACGCGCCTGCAGGTATTCGGCCAGGCTCGCCTTGTCGCCCAGCTTGCCGACCGCCACCATCGCATGCAGCACATAACCTTCCGGAATCTTCAGCGCCTGGCGTGCCAGTTCCTGATCGAAACCGGCCATGCCATGGGTATGCCAGCCGCTGATGCTGGCCTGCAACGCCAGGTGGCCCCAGGCCGAGCCGGTGTCGAAGGTGTGCCACAGCGCCGGGCTTTCTTCGCTGGCACCCGGGGCGGTGAAGGTGGTCTTGGAGATCACCAGTACCAGCGCCGAGGCGTGTTGCGCCCAGCTGCGGTTGAATTCGTTGAGCAGGCCCAGGAAGCGCTCCCAGTTCGGTGTGTCACGGCGTGCATAAAGGAAGCGCCACGGCTGCGAGTTGTAGGCCGAGGGTGCCCAGCGCGCGGCTTCGAAGAAGCTCAGCAGGGTGGCCTGCTCGATCGGCTCGCCGGTAAAGGCGCGGGGCGACCAGCGCTGGATGAACTGCTCGTCAATGGCATGGTCGGCAACGCGAGGATTAGCACTCATGGTGAGGTCCTGACAGGGTTGAGAAAGGCATGGGCTGCCAAACTACTGCGTGGCGTCAACCCTGACAAGCGGTATGGCAATGCCCGCCCACACCCCCTAGACTGGCGCCGCCACGCGCGCGCACTCGAATTGAAACAGGACAAACCGCCTCATGCCTGCCACCCAACCCTTCTGGATCAGCAAGACCCTCGATCAGCTCGATCGCCAGGAGTGGGAGTCGCTGTGCGATGGGTGCGGGCTGTGCTGCCTGCAAAAGCTCGAGGACGAAGATGACAACAGCGTCTATTACACGAGCATTGCCTGCAAACTGCTCGACCTCAAGACCTGCCAGTGCAGCGATTACCCGAACCGCTTCAAGTCGGTACCCGACTGCATTCAGCTCACCCCCGGCAAGGCCGACCAGTTCAAGTGGCTGCCGCCTACCTGCGGCTACCGGCTGGTCAGCGAGGGCAAGGACCTGCCCGGCTGGCATCACCTGGTCAGCGGCAGTCGCGAACAGGTGCACAAGCAGCGCATCTCGTGGGCGGGGCGCATGGTCAGTGAGGACAGCGTGGCCGAAGACGACTGGGAAGACTATCTGATTTTCCGCGCCGGCTGAGCCGGTGGCGGGTGTCGCGCCATGACCGGCGCAGAGGGATGTGAATGGGTGTGCGTCACTGCCTGCTCGGGGCTGCGCTGCTGTTGGCCAGCCACGGCGCCTGGGCCAAGAAGATCAACCTGGATTACCACGTGCGCCTGCTACCCGGCGGCGGTCAGGCCGAAGTCCGCCTGACCCTGGCCGAGGGCGCGGCGGTACGCAGCCTGGATTTCGACCTGGGGCGCGAGGCCCTCTACAGCGACTTCAAGGCCGACGGGCCGTGGCAGTTGCAGGCCGATGCACGCCGCGGCCTGTGGCAGCCGGCGCCGGGCAAGGCCAGCCTGAGCTATCGGGTCAGCCTCAACCATGCCTTGAAGAACGCCGGCTTCGACAGCCGGGTTACCCCCGAATGGGCGTTGTTTCGTGGCGAGGACCTGGTGCCGCCGGCCCGGCTCGACCAGCAGGACGGCACCGAGCTGGTCGCACGCCTGGCATTCGAGCTGCCCGCCGGCTGGAAGAGTGTCGAAACCGCCTGGCCGCGTATCGGCAAGCAACGTTTTCGGGTCGATAACCCCGCGCGGCTGTTCGACCGTCCTACCGGCTGGATGCTCGCCGGCACGCTGGGTAGCCGGCGCACGCGCCTGGGCGACACCGAGGTCACCGTCAGCGGGCCGCAAGGCCAGGGGCTGCGCCGCATGGACACGCTCACCCTGCTGACCTTCGTCTGGCCGCAATTGCAGGCCGTGTTCCCGCGCAACCCGCCCAAGCTGCTGCTGGTAGGCGCGCGCGACCAGCTGTGGCGTGGCACGCGGGCTGGTCACTACTCCATCTACCTCAACAGCAGCCAGCCGCTGGTCAGCGAGAATGGTGGCAGCCCGCTGTTGCGTGAGTTGGTGCGGGTATTCGCACAGGTCAACGACCAGCAGCGCAGCGACTGGATCGGTGAGGGGCTGGCCGAGTATTACGGCATCGAGCTGTTGCGTCGGGCCGGGGGCATGAGCGAGGAGCGCTACGGCGCCGTGCAGGCACGCTTGGCCAGGCAGGGCGAAAAGGTCACCACGCTGCGTGGCGAGCAGATCAGTGATGCGGGGGTGGCGCGGGCGGTGCTGCTGTTGCAGGCGCTGGACCGGGAGATCCGCCTGCAGACGCACAACCAGCGCTCACTGGACGATGTGACCCAGGGCCTGATGCGCCTGAACAGCGTCAGCACCGAGGAGTTTATCCAGCTCAGTGAAAGCGTGCTGGGGCGTGGCTCCGAGGTGCTGGAGAGCAAACTGCTGCGTTAGGCCTTGGGGCTTTTCAACGAATCGTTGCCGGTGACCGTGGCGCTGCGGGTGGCGGCCTGCGCATTGGCCTGCAGTGCCTGCAGCTCGGCGCCGGTGCGTTCGATCTTGGCGCGGATCTGATCCAGGTCGCGGCGTCCGCGCTCGATCAGGCTTTTGGCCGAGCTGTGCCCGGTGATACCGCGCGCCAGCGCCACGCCGCCGATGGCGATCTGGATCAGGCCGACGAAACCGCCACGGCGCAGGCCCTTGCCGACCATCACCACGCCGGTGGCCACGGAGCCGGCGCGCTCCCAGCCCTGCACGTTGTGCTCGGTCTTGCTTTGAAACGGTGTGGCCAGGGTCAGGGTCTTGTTCTCGGACATGGTCGTTCTCCTGTGGGGGGCATGGATAGTCAGCAGACCCCCACAGGGCGCCCGACGTTCCCGCGGATTACTTGAATTTAGGCCCGGAGCGGGTATTCAGGCCTTTGGCCATGCGGTCGTAAAGCACCACGTTGACCGTGGCCGCCAGGTTCATGCAGCCGTTGGTCGGGATGTAGATGGTCTCTTCACACCAGGCGCGCACGTCGGCGTCGAGTGAGCCGTCTTCGGGGCCGAAAATGTAGAGGGCGCGGTCCGGGTGGGTGTACTCGGGCAAGGCGCGTGCGCCCTCGACCAGTTCGACCGCCACTGGCGTGCAGCCCAGCGGGATGATCTTCTGCAGGTCATCGATGCCGATCAGCGGGATGTCGTAGTGCACGCGCTTGGTGTCGGTGACGAAATCACGCGCACGCTCGTAGCGCTTGCCGGTGTAGAACACCGAGTTGACGCCATAGCACCCCGCCGCACGCATCACCGAACCGACGTTCTCCGCTGATTTGGGGTTGAACAGACCAATGCAGCTGTACCGTTTGTTCGCCACGTGCCGGGGCCCTTTGAAAAAAGAACGCGATTATACGGGCTTGCCGGCACGGGTGGGGCGCTGCGTCAGTCTTTCTTGAGCAGGCCTGCCAGCCCGGCAAACGGGTTGTGGGTGGCCTTGGCGATGCTCGGGCTGGCGGTGGAGCCTTCGCTGAAGTACTGCTGGTCGGTGTAGCGCGAGTGCTCGTTGTCGTGGCAGTACAGGCACAGCAGCTCCCAGTTGGAACCGTCCTGCGGGTTGTTGTCGTGGTTGTGGTCGCGGTGGTGCACGGTCAGCTCGCTCAGGCGCTTGCCGGCGAACTCGCGGGCGCAGCGCCCGCATACGTGGGGGTACATGCGCAGGGCTTTGTCGCGGTAGCCCATGTCCTTGTCGCGCTTGGCATCGGCGAGGATGCGGTCCAGCCGCGCGGTGGCGGCGGCGGAAGAGGTTGCCGAACTCATGGTTGTACCTTTCTCGGGCTTGTTACGGTTATGCCGTGAAGTTTAGCGCCATGACGGGCATTTCGGACAGGCAAACTGCTGCGCTTGCGCGTAGCCTGTAGGCAGCACCCTCCAGGAGCCTGCGTATGCGCCAAGCGAGCACTGCCCTGTTGTTGATTGCCTGGCTTGCCCAAGCTCAGGCCGCCGACCTGCAGCCGCGGCCGATCGCGCCGGTACCGGGGGCACCCGGTACCCCGACGCCCACGCCGTACCCGCAGGTGGCGCCCTCGACGCCGCCGCGCGCAGGGCAGGGCACGCCAGGTGCGCCGCTGTTGCCGCCGATACCGCTACCGGCGCCGCCCAAGGACCAGCCTTTGCCGGGCCTCTCGCCGGGCGCCAGCAAAGACAGGCCGCGCGACAGCTAGACCTGCTGCGACAGGCGTTGGCCGTCGAGCATGCGCAGGCGCCGCGAGAGCGCCACGGCCAGGGCGCGGATGATCTTGGCGGCGATTTTCGGCGCGTCGTTGAGCATTTTCTCCAGTGAGTCCTTGCCCAGGTTGAGCAACTGGCAGTCGCTGGCGGCCACGCAACTGGCCGAACGGCGTTCGCCGTCGAGCACGGCCATTTCACCGAAGGCGCGGCCTTTGCGCAGGGTAGCGATTTCGATCTGGCGGTCTTCGGGGTCGGTCTTGCGCACCGACACCTGGCCCGTATGGATGATGCACATGAACGTGCCGGCATCGCCTTCGTGGAAGATCTCTTCGCCCTGGGCCATGGTGCTGATGCTGAAGTAGCCGGCAGCGGTCTGGAAGTCGGCCGGCAGCAGCTGGTCGAACAGGCCGCAGTCCATGAGCATGTCGCGGATTTCGTTGTTCAGGTGGGTCGGTTCGGACATTGCGGTCGGTCTTTTTCTTGGAGGGTTGTGGTGTCTGTCAGCGAATCAGACAACAAAAAACTCGAATTACACCAGACCCAGCACTTTAAATACGAACCCGTACTCCAGCGCCACATCCTTGAGCCCCTGATAGCGCCCGCTCATGCCGCCGTGCCCGGCGCCAAGCTCGGTCTTGAGCAGCAGCAGATTGTCGTCGGTCTTGCTCACGCGCAGCTTGGCCACCCACTTGGCCGCTTCCCAGTACTGCACGCGGCTGTCGTTGTACCCGGCCACCACCAGCAAGGCCGGGTAGGCCTGCGCCTTGACGTTTTCGTAGGGGGCATAGGCCTTGATGCGCTCATACACCTCTGGCTCCTCGGGGTTGCCCCACTCGTCGTATTCGGTGACGGTCAGCGGCAGTTCGGGGTCGAGCATGGTATTGAGCACATCGACGAACGGCACTTCGGCAATGGCCGCCTTGAACAGCTCCGGGCGCTGGTTGAGCACCGCGCCGATCAACAGCCCGCCGGCGCTGCCGCCGCTGATCGCCAGGTGCTCGGCATCGGTCACGCCGCGGGCGATCAGGTGTTCGGCGCAGGCAATGAAGTCGCTGAAGGTGTTGTGCTTGTGTTCCTGCTTGCCGGCGCGGTACCAGGCTTCGCCCAGCTCGCCGCCGCCGCGCACGTGCGCAATGGCAAAGGCCACGCCGCGCTCCAGCAGGCTCAGGCGCGCATGCGAGAACCAGGGGTCCAGGCTCTCGCCGTAGGCGCCATAGCCGTACAGGTACAGCGGCACCGGCTTGCCGAGGTCTTCACGGCGTTGCACCAGGCTGATCGGTACCTGCGTGCCATCGCCGGCGGTGGCCCACAGGCGCTGGCTGACGTAGGCGTCGGCATCGAACGGGCCGAGTACCGGGGTTTGCTTGAGCACGCGCTGCTCGCCGTTGCTCAGCGTCAGCTGGCGCACCTGGGCCGGGCGGTTGAGCGCCTCGTAGCGCAGGCGAATGCGCGCGCTGTCGAACTCCAGGCTGTCCTGCACGTACAGGCTGTAGGCCGCATCCGGCAGCTCGACGCGATAGCCGGGCAGGCCTTGCGGGCGCACCTCGATGATCGGCAGGCCACCTTCGCGCAGGCTCAGGGTGAGCGCACTGGCGTTCAGGGTCATGCCTTCGAGCATGATGCTGTCACGGTGGGCCACCAGTACCTGCCATTGTTCGCGCGTCGGCAGTGTGTCGGCCGGGCCATGGAACAGCGCGAAGTTGATGCCGTGCTGGTTGCTGCGGATGAACCAGTGCCACTGGCCGTCCAGCTGGCCGTGGTCGGGGTAGTACTCATGGCCTTCGACCCGCGGCGCCAGGCAGGTGAACGCCTGCTCTGGGGTGTGCGCGTCGAGCACCCAGGCTTCGCTGGTGGTCTTGCTGTTGAGCAGCAGGATCAGCTGGCGCTCGGAGCTGGCGCGGTAGCAGTGCAGGAAGAAGCGTCCGTCGGGCTCCTCGAACACCTGCACGGCGCCCTCGCTGCCCAGGCGGTGGCGCAGCAGCTTGTGCGGCCGATGGGTGTCGTCCAGTTCGGCAAAAAACAGCGTCTGGCTGTCGTTGGCCCAGGTCATGCTGCCGTCACAGTCCTCGAACGGCAACTGCTCGATCGCACCGCTGGCCAGCTCTTTGACGTACAGCGTGTAGACCTCGTCGCCGCTGGTGTCCAGGCTGTAGGCCAGGCGCTGGTGGTCGGGGCTGATGTTGAACGCGCCAAGGCTCAGGAAGCCACCGGCTGCCAGTACGTTGGGGTCCAGCAGCAGCTCTTCGCGGCGTTCATCGACGCTGGGCGAGTCGTCGGCCGGGCGCGGGCAGCGGTAGTGGCGCGGGTACTCGTCGCCGGCGGTGGTGCGCGTGTAGTACAGGTACGGGCCCCAGGGCGAGGCCAGCGACAGGTCGGTTTCAAGGATGCGGCCCTTGATCTCGTCGAACAGTTGCTCGCGCAGCGCAGCCTGGTCGGCCAGTTGCGCCTCCTGGTAGGCGTTTTCCGCAGTCAGGTAGGCCAGCACCTCGGGCGTGTCCCTGGCCTGCAACCAGGCGTAGGGATCGGTGCCTGCATCCTGGCGGGCAATCGGGGCGCGGGGGGCATCGGCAGTTGCGGACATGCGGGGTTCTCTTTGCTGGGGCGCGCCTGCGCGCGGAAAAGTCGTTATCATAAGCATCTATTTGCCTAGCTTGCCACGGACGCCATGACCGAGAACGATTATCTGCTGGCCTGGGGGCTCTATGCCCTGGCCGCCCTGGGTTGCCTGCTGGTGGGCTTTCGCCTGACCGCCTGGATGTGGCGCTGGTTGCGTGAACCACTGCGCGTGATCATGGCGGTGTTGCTGCTGACCCCGACCATCGTCGACCCGGTGAAAGAGAAATTCGCCCCGGCTGTCGCCATCACCGCCCTGGACCTGATGTTCAAGGTCGGCAACAACGTGCTGCGCGCTGCCGCGGACCTGGCGATGTACGGCATGATCGCGTTCATTCTCTATGCGCTGTTCGTGCTGCTGCGCTGGCCGCTGGAGTCCCGCGCGCGGGCCCGTCGCGAAGCCGCCGAAGCTGCTGCCAGGCGTGAGGCCGAGGAGGTACTGGTCGACGAGCCGTTTGCCGCCGACAGCCACGACCGCTACCGCAACGATCCACCCGAAGCCCCCGCCGGTGGCAACCGTCCGCGCCTCGAACCGCGTTTGTGATACCTGCCCAGGAGCAACCCCTCGATGTGTGAATTACTGGGCATGAGCGCCAACGTGCCGACCGATATCGTGTTCAGCTTCACCGGGCTGATGCAGCGTGGCGGACGTACCGGCCCGCACCGTGACGGCTGGGGCATCGGCTTCTACGAGGGGCGTGGCCTGCGCCTGTTCCAGGACCCGTCCGCCAGCTGCGAGTCGGAAGTGGCCAACCTGGTGCAGCGCTACCCGATCAAGAGCGAAGTGGTCATCGGCCACATCCGTCAGGCCAACGTGGGCAAGGTATGCCTGTCCAACACCCACCCGTTCGTGCGCGAACTGTGGGGGCGCAACTGGTGCTTTGCGCACAACGGCCAGTTGGGCGACTTCCAGGGCCAGCGCACCTTCTACCGGCCGATCGGCGATACCGACAGCGAAGCGGCGTTCTGCGACCTGCTCAACCGGGTGCGCGAGGCGTTCCCGGAGCCGGTCGAGGTCGAGGACCTGATCCCGGTGCTGGTCGAGGCCTGCGCCGAGTACCGCGCCAAGGGGGTGTTCAACTGCCTGCTCAGCGACGGCGACTGGCTGTTCTGCTTCTGCTCGACCAAGCTGGTACACATTACCCGTCGTGCGCCGTTTGGCCCGGCGCGGCTCAAGGACGTCGACATGATCGTCGACTTCCAGGCCGAAACCACGCCCAACGACGTGGTCACCGTCATCGCCACCGAGGCTTTGACCGAAAACGAGACCTGGCACCGCTACGAACCTGGCCAATGGGGCCTGTGGCGGCGCGGGGAATGCATCGCCCAGGGCCAGGCCAGCTAAGGATCAGCCTTCATGTTCAGAAGTTACCTGCGTTTGCTGTTGTTTGCCTGCGGCCTGCTGGTCGGTGTCCAGGTGCCCGGCCTGATCAACGATTACACCCAGCGCGTCGAGGCGCACCTGCTCGAGTCGCGCGAGGGCCTCAAGGGCTTCAACCAGACCGCGCAGCGCTTCTTCAACGGCGACCTGCAGGCACTGGTGCGCCACTACCGCGCCAGCGAAGACCCGGTGTTCAACAGCGATGCCGACAGCATCGACAGCCTGGTCAACCGCAACCGCCTGCTCGAGCAGGAATGGCAGACGCTGCAGCGCCCCTGGCTGGTGCGCATCTGGCATGTACTGGTGGCGGCCGACCCGGCGCTACGCGAAGAAACCTTCAAGGGCTACAGCTACCAGATCCTGCTGGCGCCCGAGGCCATGGCCTGGGGCCTGGCCTGCGCCATGCTGCTGGCGCTGCTGGTGGAGAGCCTGTTGCTGCTGATCGGCTGGGCCATTCTCGGCGGGCGGCGCAAGCCGGTGGAGCCGAGCTGGCGCTAGGCCCGCACGTATACACACAGGAGCAACGCACATGAGCCGCCTGCTACTGAACTGCGACATGGGCGAAAGTTTCGGCAGCTGGACCATGGGTCTGGATGCCGAGGTGATGCCCTTTATCGACTGCGCCAACATCGCCTGCGGCTTCCATGCCGGCGACCCCGGCATCATGCGCGCCACCGTGGCGCTGGCGGTGGCCCGGGGCGTGCTGATCGGCGCGCACCCGGCGTACCCGGACCTGGCCGGTTTTGGCCGGCGCTCCATGGCCTGCAGCAACGACGAGATCCGCGACCTGCTGCATTACCAGATCGGTGCACTGGACGGCATCTGCCGTACCCAGGGTACCCAGGTGGCCTACGTCAAGCCGCACGGCGCGCTGTACAACGACATGATGGCCGACCCGCTCAAACTGCGCACGGTGATCGCGGCCGTGGCGGCCTACGACCGCAGCCTGCCGCTGATGCTCATGGCCACCGCCGACAACCGTGCCGCGCAGGCCCTGGGTGACGAATACGGCCTGACCCTGTGGTTCGAGGCATTTGCCGACCGTGCCTATGACGCCGCCGGGCGCCTGCTGTCGCGGCGCCTGCCGGGGGCGGTGCACCATGACCCGGCGCAGATCGTCGAGCAGGCCCTGCGCCTGGCGCGAGGCGAGGCGCTGGTGGCCTGCGACGGCAGTGCGTTGTGGCTGCGTGCCCACACCTTGTGCGTGCACGGTGACAACCAGGGCTCGGTGGCGGCGGTGCGCCAGATTCGTCAGGCCCTCGACGCACAGGCGGTGACATGAAGTGGCGGCTCGAGGTGGTGGCCGTCGATTGCCTGATGGTGCGCCTGTTCGACCGCATCGAAGAAGGCAACATGCCCTGGATGCTCGCCGCCAGCCAACGCTTGCGGGCAGCCTTTGGGGCGCAGTTGATCGACCTGGTGCCGTCGTACACCACCGTGATGGTGCATTTCGACCTCTCCCCGAGCGAGGCCCGCGAGCGTATCGAACAGGCGCTGAACGGCCTGCAGCCAGATGTCGGCGGGGCAGGGCGGTGTCATGAAATCCCGGTGTGGTATGACGCCAGCGTCGGCCCTGAACTGGCGTTGCTGGCGCAGCGCAGTGGCGATACCGAGGCCGGTGTGATCCGCCGTCACAGCGAGCGCGAGTACCAGGTGTTCGCGCTCGGTTTCGCCCCCGGCTTTGCCTTCATGGGGCTGGTGGAAGAGGCGCTGGCGGCGCCGCGCCTGGCCACGCCCCGCAAGCGGGTGGCAGCGGGCAGCGTCGGCATCGCCGAACGCCAGACAGCCGCCTATCCGGCGGTGTCGCCGGGCGGCTGGAACCTGATCGGGCGTACCCCCAGTGCCTTGTTCGACCGCCAGCGCGACGGCTACAGCCTGTTGCAGCCAGGGGACCGGGTGCGCTTCGTGGCGGTGGACCGGGCACGTTTCGTCAACCTGGGCGGCGATGATTCCCCGCAGGAGGGGCTGGCATGAGCCGCTTGCTGATCGAGGCCAGCACCGCGCTGTGCCAGTTGCAGGACGCCGGTCGCTTCGGTGTGCGCCAGTTGGGCGTGACCCAGGGTGGGGCGCTGGACTGGGTGTCGGCACGCTGGGCCAACGTGTTGCTGGGCAACGCGTGGGATAGCCCGGTGGTGGAGATCACCCTGGGTGGTTTTACCCTGGTCGCCGAGCAGGCGTGTTGCCTGGCACTGGCCGGTGCGGACCTGGGTGCACGGCTCGACGGCCAGCCGCTGGCGCCCTGGGCGAGTTTTGCCATGGGCAAGGGCCAGCGTCTGCAGTTCACCCAGCCGGTGCAGGGCGTGAGGGCCTACCTGGCTGCGCCGGGCGGCTTCGACGCGCCGCAGGTGCTGGGCAGTTGCGCCACGGTGGTACGTGAGGAACTGGGCGGGCTGGACGGGCTGGGCAAGGCCTTGGCCAAGGGTGAACGCTTGAGCTATGCGGGCACGGCGCCGGCGTTGCGTGAGGTGCCCGAGGCGTTGCGACCGGACCTGCAGGCCAGCCGGGTGCTGGACCTGGTGATGGGCGCGCAGATTGCTGAGTTTGCCGGGCAAAGCCTGTTCGACGCCTTCAACCGCGAGTGGACGCTGGACACTCGCGCCGACCGCATGGGCATTCGTTTGCTGGGGCCGGCGTTGCAGTACCAGGGCCAGCCGATGATTTCCGAGGGGATTCCCCTGGGCGCGGTGCAGGTGCCGCCGGATGGGCAGCCGATCGTGTTGCTCAATGACCGGCAGACGATAGGCGGGTACCCGCGGTTGGGGGCGTTGACGCCGCTGGCGGTGGCCCGGCTGGCGCAGCTGCTGCCGGGGAGTACGGTGCGGTTTCGGGCGGTGGTGCAGGCGGTGGCGTGGCAGCAACAGCAGGCGTACCTGGAGCGCTTTGCTGGCTGACTGGGCGCCAGCTCCCACAGGGTTTTTCGGTGCTCACAACACCTTGTGGGAGCTGGCTTGCCAGCGAAGGCCTCACCCCTATTTGGAAAGGAACCGCATGCCTTCCTCCAACCCACGCAAGGTCAGCGGGAACATCCGGTCCTCCACCAGCTCGCGCACGATATTGGTCGAGGCCGTGTAGCCCCAGGTGTCTTTCGGGTACGGGTTGATCCACACCAGCTTCCTGTACTTCTCCATGAAGCGCTGCATCCACACATACCCGGCCTCTTCGTTCCAGTGCTCGACACTGCCACCGGGCTGGGTGATCTCGTAGGGCGCCATCGCCGCATCGCCCACGAATATCACTTTGTAGTCGGCGCCGTACTTGTGCAGCAGGTCCATCGTGGAGGTGCGCTCCGACGTGCGGCGCAGGTTGTTCTTCCACACCGACTCGTACACGAAGTTGTGAAAGTAGTAGTACTCCAGGTGCTTGAACTCGGTCTTGCACGCCGAGAACAACTCTTCGCAGATCTTCACGTGGGCATCCATCGAGCCGCCGATGTCGAACAGCAGCAACAGCTTCACGCTGTTGCGCCGCTCCGGGCGCATCTGGATGTTGAGCAGGCCGGCATCGCGTGCGGTATGGTCGATGGTGCCGTCGATATCCAGTTCTTCGGCCGCGCCCTGGCGGGCGAACTTGCGCAGCCGGCGCAGTGCCAGCTTGATGTTGCGCGTGCCCAGCTCTACACCGTCATCCAGGTTCTTGTACTCGCGCTGGTCCCACACCTTGACCGCCTTGCCCTGGCGCTTGCCGGCATCGCCCACGCGGATGCCCTCGGGGTTGAAGCCGCCCGAACCGAACGGGCTGGTGCCGCCGGTGCCGATCCACTTGTTGCCGCCGGCATGGCGTTCCTTCTGCTCTTCAAGGCGCTTCTTGAATTCCTCGATCAGCTTGTCCAGGCCGCCCAGCGACTGGATCTGCGCACGCTCTTCATCCGTCAGCGAGCGCTCGAACTCCTTGCGCAGCCAGTCTTCGGGGATCAGCGCCTCGAGGTGGCGATCGAGGTTTTCCAGGCCCTTGAAGTAGGCCGAGAACGCGCGGTCGAACTTGTCGAAGTGGCGCTCGTCCTTGACCAGGATCGCGCGCGCCAGGTAGTAGAATTCGTCCATGTCGGCGAAGCTCACCCGCTGCTTCAAGGCATTGAGCAGGTCGAGCAGTTCGCGCACCGATACCGGCACCTTGGCCGCGCGCATTTCGTTGAACAGGTTCAGCAGCATGGCAGTCGACCCCGTTGGCTCAGCGGTTGCCGCGCCGGCTCATGAAGGCCAGGCGTTCGAGCAACTGTACATCCTGCTCGTTCTTGACCAGTGCCCCGGCCAGCGGCGGGATGGCCTTGGTCGGGTCGCGTTCACGCAGTACTGCCTCGCCGATGTTGTCGGCCATCAGCAGCTTGAGCCAGTCGACCAGCTCGGACGTCGAGGGCTTTTTCTTCAGGCCCGGGACCTTGCGCACATCGAAGAACACGTCCAGCGCTTCGCTGACCAGGTCCTGCTTGATGTTGGGGTAGTGCACATCGACGATCTGCTGCAGCGTGGCGCGGTCCGGGAAGGCGATGTAGTGGAAGAAGCAGCGACGCAGGAAAGCGTCGGGCAGTTCCTTCTCGTTGTTGGAGGTAATGATGATGATCGGGCGCTGCCTGGCCTTGATCGTCTCGTCGGTCTCGTAGACGTAGAACTCCATCTTGTCGAGTTCCTGCAACAGGTCGTTGGGGAACTCGATGTCGGCCTTGTCGATTTCGTCGATCAGCAGGATCACCCGCTCCTCGGCTTCGAAGGCCTCCCACAGCTTGCCCTTCTTCAGGTAGTTGCGCACATCGTGCACCTTGTCCACGCCCAGCTGCGAGTCGCGCAGACGGCTGACCGCGTCGTACTCGTAGAGGCCCTGGTGGGCCTTGGTGGTGGACTTGATGTGCCAGGTGATCAGCTTGGCGCCGAAGGACTCGGCCAGTTGTTCGGCGAGCATGGTCTTGCCGGTGCCTGGCTCGCCCTTGACCAGCAAGGGACGTTCGAGGGTGATCGCCGCGTTGACCGCCAGTTTCAGGTCGTCTGTGGCGACGTAAGCGCTGGTGCCTTCGAACTTCATGTGCCGATCCTCAAAAATGGTCATTGCGTGACTATAACGCGGGGGTTGCGTGGCTGTGAACGCGGACGGGGTATTCAGTCTGTGGATGATCGGTCATGTATCGGCTTGGTGTTTGCGGCCCCTTCGCTGGCAAGCCAGCTCCCACAAGTACAGCGGTGAATTCAGGGGCAGCGCACTCCCTGTGGGAGCTGGCTTGCCAGCGAAGGGGCCAGTACAGAAACTAGTCCGCCTTGGGCGGCCCTTGCTCATAACGGGCATTGAACGCCTGCACGAAGCCATTGCGCAAAATCTGCAGGAATGCCTCGAACGCGCTGATATCGCTGTTGTGCACGCTGCCACTGAGCTCTACGCGGGTAGCGAACTGGTTCTTGCGCTGGTTCTTCAGCACCGTTTCGCTGGCGCCCACCAGCGCCTCCCAGATCGAACGGAAAAAGCCCTTGTCCTTGTTCTGCACATCCTGCTGCCAGTTGAACACGTCGACGTCGCGCAGCAACGGCTTGATGTAACCCTTCAGGCGCCCCTTGTCGGCCTCGGCCTCGATCACCACATCGCCATGCCCAGAATTGAAGTCGAATTTGCCGTAGGCGCTGGCAAAGTCGTTCAACTGGCGCAACTCGATGCCGGTGGCGCGCAGGCGGAACTGGAAGTCTTCGAAGTTGCTCAACGGGTCGAAGGTCGCGGTACTTTCTACCCGCGCATCCCCCAGCAGGCGCGCCTTGCCCTCGAAGCGCGCATCACGCCGGCCTTCCACATCCACCACATTGGTCAGGTTGTAGACACTGGCGTTGAATTGCGTGGCCTTGAGGCTGACCGAGGGCCTGGAATTGAAGTTGCGAAAGGTCAGGGTGCCGTCCTCGATGCGCAGCTCGTCGAGGGTAATGGGCAGCAGCTTGCTCAACTGTGCACGCCAGTCGGTGCCCTGGCCGGTCTGCGAGGCCTGCTTGCTGCCGCCGTCGACGAAGTTCAGTTGCGGGCGCCGGAACGTCACCTCGGCGACCACTGCATGGTCATACCATAATGAATGCCAGCTCACCGCCAGGTCGATCAGCGGCGCCTCAAGAAACGGCACCGGTACCTTGCCGGTGGTCTTGACGATGGTCAGGCCGTTGATCCTGTAGGCGCCACGCCACCAGGCAAGGTCAACGTCGGTGATCTTGCCGCGATAGTCGCCCATGTCGGCGAGTCTGTCGTTCAGGACGTTGCGCACCAGCAAGGGCAGGGTGAGGTGCAGCGCCAGCAGCAACAGGGCAATGCCCAGCAGACCCCACAGGGGCCAGCGGTAGCGGCGTTTCATCGTCGGCATTCCATCAGGGGCTTGAGGGGTTGACCGTCGCGCAGCCTCATCGGTTCGCTCGGGGGTGGACGCACCCGAGGGGCAGGCTTACCCTTGAGGTTTTCGCACGGTGCCAAAAGGACCCCCGCCATGAGCCGTATCTTCGCTGACAATGCGCATTCCATCGGCAATACGCCGCTGGTGCAGATCAACCGCATCGCGCCCCGCGGCGTGACCATCCTGGCCAAGATCGAAGGGCGCAACCCCGGTTATTCGGTCAAGTGCCGGATCGGTGCGAACATGATCTGGGACGCCGAAGGCAGCGGCAAGCTCAAGCCGGGCATGACCATCGTCGAGCCCACCTCGGGCAACACCGGCATCGGCCTGGCCTTCGTGGCCGCCGCGCGCGGCTACAAGCTGCTGCTGACCATGCCGGCATCGATGAGCATCGAGCGGCGCAAGGTGCTCAAGGCGCTGGGCGCCGAGCTGGTGCTGACCGACCCGGCCAAGGGCATGAAAGGCGCAATCGAAAAAGCCGCCGAAATCGTCGCCAGCGACAGCGCCACCTACTTCATGCCGGCTCAGTTCGACAACCCGGCCAACCCGGCGATCCACGAGAAAACCACCGGCCCGGAAATCTGGAACGACACCGATGGCGCGGTGGACGTGCTGGTCGCTGGCGTGGGTACTGGCGGCACCATCACCGGTGTGTCGCGCTACATCAAGCAGACCCAGGGCAAGGCGATCCTTTCGGTTGCGGTAGAACCACGGGTATCGCCGGTGATCACCCAGGCCCTGGCCGGTGAGGAAATCAAGCCCAGCCCGCACAAGATCCAGGGCATCGGCGCAGGCTTCGTGCCCAAAAACCTCGACCTGTCGATGGTCGATCAGGTCGAGCTGGTCAGTGACGAAGAGTCCAAGGCCATGGCCCTGCGCCTGATGCAGGAAGAGGGCATCCTGTGCGGTATTTCCTGCGGCGCGGCCATGGCGGCCGCGGTGCGCCTGGCCGAAAAACCGGAGATGCAGGGCAAGACCATCGTGGTCATTCTGCCCGACTCGGGCGAGCGCTACCTGTCGAGCATGCTGTTCAGCGACCTGTTCACCGCCCAGGAAAACCAGCAGTAATGCCTGCCAGGCGCCGGTTTGGCTGATCCGCCTCAATACCCGGCGCTGGCTATCGTTGCACAATCGCCAACTCTGAATGTCCGGCCCTGGTTGTTTTTACCGGGGCCGGATCGGTTTATCATGGCCGATTGTCCGGCAGCGATGGCCTGATCGAAATTCAAGGAGTGTTGCATGACCTTTTCCTTTGTCGCCAAGGCAGGTGTTCTGCTGCTGTTCTTCGGCAGCACGCTGTACGTACACCTGCGCGGCAAGGCGCGTTTGCCCGTGTTGCGCCAGTTCGTCAACCATTCGGCACTGTTCGCCCCCTACAACGCGCTGATGTACCTGTTCTCCGGCGTGCCCTCCAAGCCTTACCTGGACCGCAGCCGTTTTCCCGAGCTCGATGTGCTCAAGGACAACTGGCAGGTGATCCGCGAAGAGGCCATGCATCTGTTCGACGAGGGCTACATCCGCGCCGCGGCCAAGGACAACGATGCCGGCTTCGGTTCGTTCTTCAAGAAGGGCTGGAAGCGTTTTTACCTGAAGTGGTATGACAAGGCCCTGCCGTCGGCCGAAGCGCTGTGCCCGCGCACCGTTGAGCTGGTCAACAGCATCCCCAACGTCAAGGGGGCGATGTTTGCCCTGTTGCCCGGTGGCAGCCACCTGAACCCCCACCGTGACCCCTTTGCCGGTTCCCTGCGCTATCACCTGGGCCTGTCCACGCCGAACTCGGACGACTGCCGCATCTACGTCGACGGCCAGGTGTATGCCTGGCGCGATGGCGAAGACGTGATGTTCGATGAAACCTACGTGCACTGGGTCAAGAACGAGACCGAGACCACCCGCGTGATCCTGTTCTGCGACATCGAGCGGCCGCTGAACAGCCCGCTGATGACCCGTATCAACCGCAAGGTCAGCGCCTTCCTCGGCCGCGCCACCGCACCGCAGAATACCGACGACGAGCGGGTCGGCGGGATCAACCAGGCCTACGCCTGGAGCAAGCGCTTCAGCACCGTGGTCAGCAGCCGGGTCAAGCAGTTCAAGCGCGCCAACCCCAAGGCGTACCGCGTACTGCGCCCGGTGCTGGCAGTGGTGGTGGCCTACCTGCTGTACCGCTGGCTGTTCTGACCCTGTACCCGGTGGTGAGCACCCGCCAGCAGGGCGCCGCGCTGATCCTGGTGCTGTGGGCATTGGCCGTGCTCAGCCTGCTGGCCGCCACTGTGGTGGCCAGCGTGCGCCTGGAAAACCGCCAGAGCCACAACGAGCTGGAGCGCAGCAAGGCCCAGTTGGCCGCGCAGGGCGGGCTGGCACTGGCGGTGCAGATGCTGCTCGGTGAGCCAGGGCGCTTGCCCACCGACGGGCAGCGGCAGGTGTTCGACCTCGACGGTACCCGCCTGACCCTGAGCGTGCGCAGCGAGCATGGCAAGCTCGACCTCAATTTCTGCCAACCCGAACTCTTCGCCAGGCTGCTGACCCACCTGGGCGCCGACCCGCAACGGGCGGCGCTGCACGCGCGCCAACTGCAACAGCAGCGCGCCCAGGGCAAACCACTGCGCCACCTCGAAGAGCTGTTGCAGGTCACCACCCTCAGCACCGATCAATACCAGCGCATCCTGCCCTTCATCACCCTGTGGGGCGGTGACGGCGTGCCGGTTGCCGCGTTTGCGGCGCCGACCTTGCGCAAGGCCCTTGACCTCAAGGCAGCATCGCCCGCTGCCAGCAACCCGGGCTCGATGCTCAGCATCGATACCCAGGCCGAGCTTGGGAGCGGGACCACGGCCGGCTTGCTGGCCACAGTGGTGCTCAATCCGGGCGACGGTGATGGCACTTTGTACCGGGTGCTGCGCTGGCAGGAACGCTAGTCGATTAACGGCCTGGTTCGGGAGTGTGTTTTTATCCCGCGCAAATTGTTATCATTTCCTACTTTTTGCGCGCCCGCTTAATCGGTTGTGCGCCTGCTGTAGCCCGAGTGCCGTGAAGATATGGACATCATCGCAAACCTCATAGGGCGCCTTGTGGCTCAAGGCAGCCTGAGCCGTGACGGGCTCGAACAGCTTGCTCGCCTGCGTGGCGACCAGCCCGACAGCGCCGTGCCCGAATTGCTTGGGCGCCTGGGCCTGGTCTCCGAGCCCGACCTGGCCACGGCCTGGTCCGCGGCATTGGGCTGGCCACGCTTCGCCGGCCAGGCCGAGCCGGTCGACGCCGAACACCTGCCAGGCTTGCCTTCGCGCTTTTTGCTGCACCACGCCGTGGTGCCGGTGGGGCGCAGTGCCGATGGCCTGCTCGAGGTGGTGGGCTCGCGGCCCTTGAGCGACTACCCCTTCCAGGCCATCGAATACGCCACCGGTTTGCGCGTGCGCAGGCTGGTGGGGCTGCACAGCGAAGTCGAGCACATCATCGAACGCAGCTACGGTCAGGGCCGCACGGCGATGGGCTCGCTGACCGAGCACTTCGAAGACAGCGCCGAGCCTGACGATATCGATCACCTCAAGGACCTGGCCTCCGAAGCGCCGGTGATCAAGCTGGTCAACCTGATCCTGCAGCGTGCGGTCGAGATGCGTGCTTCAGACGTGCACATCGAACCCTTCGAAAACCGCCTGAACGTGCGCTACCGCGTCGACGGGCTGCTGCGCGAGTCGGAGTCGCCGCCGGTGAGCTCGGCGGCCGCCGTGATCTCGCGCATCAAGATCATGGCCAAGCTGGACATCGCCGAACGTCGCCTGCCCCAGGACGGGCGTATCGTGTTCCGCGTGCAGGGCAAGCAGTTGGACCTGCGGGTATCGACGCTGCCCACCAGTTTTGGCGAATCGGTGGTGATGCGCCTGCTGGACAGGCAAACGATTGCGTTCGACTTCGTCGACCTGGGGTTCGACGGCCAGCGCCTGGAGCGTTTTCTCGACGTGCTGCAGCGCCCGCACGGCATCCTGCTGGTGACCGGGCCCACCGGCTCCGGCAAGACCACCACCCTGTATGCCGCGCTGTCACGGCTCAATACCGCCGAGCGCAAGATCATTACCGTCGAAGACCCGGTGGAATACCAGCTAGACGGCATCAACCAGTTGCAGGTAAAGCCGGCCATCGGCCTGGATTTCGCCGGAGCGCTGCGCTCGATCGTGCGCCAGGACCCGGACGTGATCATGATCGGCGAGATCCGCGACCTGGAAACCTGCCGCATCGCCATCCAGTCGGCGCTCACCGGGCACCTGGTGCTGTCGACCCTGCACACCAACAGTGCCTGTGCCAGTATCGCGCGGCTGCTCGACATGGGCGCCGAGGGCTACATGCTGGCCTCGACGGTGAATGGCGTGCTGGCGCAGCGGCTGGTACGTCGCCTGAATCCGGCGCACCTGGAAGCGTTCGATGCGCCGGCGGCACTGGTGGCCGAGCACCGCCTGGACCGCTACACCGACGCACGCCCCGTGCAGTTGTACCGGCCCAGGGCGGATGCGCCCAATGGCGGTTACCAGGGGCGGGTGGCGATCACCGAGTTGCTGGTGATGAACGAAGAGATCCGCGCACTGCTGATGGGCAAGGCCGACAGCGCCACGCTGGAGCAGGCGGCGCGCAAGGGCGGCCTGCGCACCTTGTACGAAGACGGCCTGCGCCTGGCGCTGGCCGGCGTCACCAGCCTGGAAGAAGTGCTGCGCGTGACCCGCGATGACGCAGGGGCGGGGGCATGACGCAGTTTCGCTACCAGGCTCTGGAGAAGGATGGCAGCCGTGCCAGCGGGCAGCTCGAGGCGGGCAGCGTCGAGCAGGCGGTCAGCCAGTTGCAGGCCGGCGGGCTGATGATCATCGACATCCGCCCGGCCCGCAGCGGTGTGCTGGCGGCTGCATTGTTCAGCCGCGCCACGATCCCGGGTGCCGAAATCGCACGTTTTACCGAGCAGTTGGCAACCCTGCTCGATGCCGGCCAGCCGCTGGAAAGCGCGCTGGCGCTGCAGGCTCGCCAGGCCGGCAAGCAGCCCATGGGCGAATTGCTCGGGCGCCTGCTGGAGCAGGTCAAGGGTGGCAGCTCGCTGTCGGCGGCCATGGCCGAAGAGCGCCAGGTGTTCTCCAATTTCTACCTCAGCCTGGTGCGCGCCGGCGAAGCGGCCGGCATGCTCGCGCAAACCCTGGCACAGCTGGCGCACTACCTGGAGCGCTCGCAGAGCATGCGCAGCGAGATGATCAGCGCACTGATCTACCCGGCGTTCCTGGTGGTCGGCGTGCTCGGCTCGCTGATCCTGCTGCTGGCCTATGTGGTGCCGCAGTTCGTGCCGATCTTCAAGGACCTGAACGTCGAGTTGCCGCTGATCACCGAGGTGATCCTGCACGTGGGCGAGTTCCTGGCGCAGTGGACCCTGCACCTGTTGCTGCTGCTGGCAGTGGGCGGCTGGTGGCTGGCTGTCTACCTGCGCGACCCGGCGCGGCGCCTGGCGCTGGATACCCGCCTGTTGCGGCTCAAGGCCTTCGGCCCGGTCATGCAGGGCATGGAGACCGCACGCTTCGCCCTCACCCTGGGCACCTTGCTGGACAAGAAGGTCAGCCTGCTGGCAGGCATGAACATCACCCGCCAGGTGGCCAGCAACCGCGCCATGGGCGCAGCCCTGGAGCAGGCCACGCTGGGTGCCAAGGAAGGCCGCGCACTGTCGGCCGCGCTGGAGCAGACCCGGGTGTTCCCCGAGCTTGCGGTACAGATGATTCGCGTCGGCGAGCAGTCCGGGCAACTGGGCGCCATGCTGCTCAAGCTCGCCGAAATCTATGACAAACAGACGCAGAGCACGCTCAAGCGTTTCATGGCGGCGCTGGTGCCGATGCTGACCCTGATCATGACCGGCCTGGTCGCGATCATCATGTTGGCGATCATGCTGCCGTTGATGAGTTTGACCAGCAATATCTAAAGGAAGAGAAGGTGAACATGCGCCATAGCCGTCGTCGTAACCAAGGTTTTACCCTGTTGGAAATGCTTGCCGTGGTGGTGCTGTTGGGCATCGTGGCAACCATCGTGGTACGTCAGGTGGGCGGCAACGTCGACAAGGGCAAGTACGGTGCGGGCAAGGCGCAACTGGCCAGCCTGAGCATGAAGGTCGAAAACTACGCCATGGACGTCGGCGCTGCACCGGCACGCCTCGAAGACCTGGTGACCGCGCCTGCCGCCGCACGCGGCTGGCAAGGCCCGTATGCCAAGAACAGCGACCTGCTCGACCCGTTCGGGCATGCCTTCGGTTACCAGAGCCCCGGCGAGCACGGCAGTTTCGACCTGGTGTTCCTGGGGCGTGACGGCCGCGTCGGCGGCAGCGGTACCGATACCGACCTGGGCAACTGGGAATAGCCTTGCGCCAGGCCGGTTTCACCCTGCTGGAGATGCTCGCGGTGCTGGTGGTGATCAGCATTGCCTTCACCCTGCTGGCCTCCGGGGTCAGCCGGGGGCTGGCCGGCGCGCGTGAGCGCCAGGCCACCGCCGAACTGATCCAGAGCCTGCGCCAGGCGCGCAGCCTGGCGGTATTCGAGGGCCGGCCGGTGGCCTTGCAGGTGGACCTGCGTACCCGCTGCTACCACCTCGAACAACGCCCACCACGCTGCCTTGAACAGGGTACCGAACTGCGCGTGGAAACGGCGGCGGGGGTGGCCGGTGAAGGTGTGGCCTTTGCGTTCTATCCCGATGGCAGCAGCAGCGGTGGCAACCTGCAACTGAGCAGCGCGGCGCGCCAGACGCGCATCGACGTGGGCTGGCTCACCGGCAGCGTCAGCCTTGCGCAGGGTGCGCGATGAAACGCGGGCAGGGTGGCTTTACCCTGATCGAGATGGTCGCGGCCACGGCGTTGTTGGCCGTGGGGCTGGGCATCGTGCTGAACAGCATGGGTCAGTCGATGCAGTCGTTCGCTCGCAACGAGATGAAGACGCGTATGGGCCTGCTGGCCCGTTCGCTGATGCAGGACAGCAGCGCCGGGCCGTTGCAGGTCGGCATCACCCGCGGTGAGCAGGACGGCATCGACTGGCGCCTGGAGTGCACTGAACAGGGCGCCGCCTCGCCCGTGCGTCTTTTGCACCTGCGTCTGACACTGAGCCATGCCGGCCGCGAAGAAACCTTCACCACGCTGCAGGTGCGTGGCCTTGAACAGAGGCTGCAGCCATGAGGCGCATGCAGGGGTTTACCTTGCTCGAAGTGATCGTCGCGATCAGCCTGCTGGGCCTGTTGCTGGTGCTGGTGGCGAGCAGTTTTTCCACCGGTAACCGCTCGCTGCAGAGCAGCGCGCAGTACGCCGAGCGTCTCGACGAAGTGCGGGCTTCGCAACGCTTCGTGCGTCAGGCGCTGCAGGACGTGCGCCCGCTTGCGCTGACCGACGCGGGCGGCTGGGAGCGCCTGTTCGAAGGCGATGCCCAGCGCCTGCGTTTTTTTGCCCCGGTGCCATTGGGGATCGGCGGCGGCCTGAAGCTGCATGAGCTGGCGTCGGTGCAGGGCAGCGACGGTGCATGGCAACTGAAAGTGAAGTTTTTCGAGCTCGATGGCGAGCGGCCCTGGGGCAGCGAACAGGTCTTGATGACCCGGTTGCAGCAGCTGCACTTCAGCTACCGCGGCCTGGATGAAGAGCGCCGCATGACCGGCTGGCTGGACCAGTGGCCATGGCCGGAGCGCTTGCCGCAGCGGGTGCGTATCCAGGCCGAGGCGGATGGGCCGGTGCGCTGGCCATTGATCAGTGTTGCGATTCGTACGGGCCAACAGGTGGGAGCGCTTGCGCAATGAAAGGTAAAAGCATGCCGCCGGCACTCGACGTGCTGCTGGGGCAACTGCGCGAACGCTACGGCGCATCGCCCCTGCCGGGTTTTATGCACTGGTGGGGCAAGGAACTGCTGGCCTGTGTGCCAGCAACCCTGCGCGAGCGGGTAACCACGCAGCGCACGTCTGCGGCGCTGTCGTGGCCGTTGGCTGAGCCTCACGGCATCCCGCCCGGGCGCGGCGTGACCTTGTTGCTGGCGCCGGGCGAGGCCCTGTTGTGCACCTTGCAACTGCCTCGCCAGGCCGCAGCCAACCTCCGTTCGGTGGTGGGCTATGAGCTGGACAAACACACCCCGTTCAGTGCCGATCAGCTGTATTTCGATGTGCGTGCCCAGGCCGCAACTACGCCCGGCTGGCTGCAGGTGCAGTTGCTGGTGATCCCGCGTGCGCGCCTGGACCTTGTGCTGCAGCAGGCCCAGGCCGAGGGCATTCAGGTGGTGCGGGTCGATGCCCTGGATGCGGCAGGCCAGCCGTATGCGATGAACCTGATGCCCGCGCCACCGCGCGACCGCCAGGCCCAGCGTGTGCAGCGCCTGAGGTACGGCTTTGGCGCCGCCATCGGGTTGCTGCTGGTGTTGAGCCTGGGCACCTGGCTGGGCAATCGCGAGCAGGCGTTGCACGCCATGGAAGCTGAGGTGGCGCAATTGCGCGGTCGTGCGCTGCAGGTCGATGCCATGCGCAAGCAGGTACTGGCGCGCGCCGAGACCGAGCGGGCCTTGCAAGGCCAGGGCAGCGAGCGCCAGACCAGCGTGGCGCTGCTCAACCTGCTGACCACCTGCCTGCCCGCCGACACCTGGCTGGAACAGCTCGAACTGCGCGCCGACGCCAGTGTCAGGCTCAGCGGCGCTAGCCGTCAGGCCAGCAGCTTGCCGGGCCAGTTGGCGCAGTGCGCCGGCCTTACCCAGGCGAGTTTCCAGGGTGGCTTGCAGCCTGAGCGCGACACCGGGCTGGAGCGTTTTACCCTCGTCGCCCAGCGCCGCCAACCGGGAGCCTGACGCCATGCAACTGACCCGAGGCGCGCAGCGTGCCTGTGCAATCATCCTGGCCTTGCTCGGCGTACTGCTGGCCTACCTGGTGCTGGTGCACTGGTGGCTGGTGGCGCCGTTGCAGCAGATGGCCGAAGAAGAGCAACTGCTGCAGGCGTCCTATCAGCGTTTCGCCGCCCTGGAGGCGCAGCGCGAGGTGATGCAGGCGCGCCTGGGCGCGGTGCGCGAGCAACCGTTGCACAGCGACAGCCTGCTCGGCGGCAGCGAGCCGCAAGCAGGCTCGGCGCAACTGATGCAACTGGTGGCCGAGCGCGTGTCGCTGCAGCCGGCCACGGGGCTGGCCTGCAGCGTGCTGAACCGCGAGCCCCAGCCTGCCCAGGCGCAGGGTCAACTGATGCTGATCCGCGTGAACGTCGACCTGGAGTGCGGTATCGAGTCGCTGGCCGCGACCCTGCACCGTTTTGAAAACGAGCCGCCCTACCTGCGTGTGGACGCCTTGAACATTCGTCGCAGCGAGCAGCCCGCCGCCGCACCGGAACAGGCCGGCCGGCTGGCCGTGCAGGTGCAGGTCAGCGGCTACCTGAGCGTTGCCCAGGACGCTGCCCATGAATGAACTGCGCCAGCTCTACCGACCCCTGTTGCCTCTGGCTGCCGCCACGGCCGTGCTGTTGAGCGTTTGGATGCTGCTGCTCAATGGCGTCGGTGCCGCCGTGCAGTGGCCTGACATGCCGGCCCGCGCCCAGGCCCCGTTGGCGCAAGCGCCTGCCGAAGCCGTCACGCCTGTTGCACCGCCCCAGTTGCAGGAATACCAGCAGGTCTGGTTGACGCCGCTGTTCCAGGCCAACCGTCAGCCCGATGCCGCCAATGCGGCGGCGGGCACGTTCGACGCGGCGCCGCTGCTCGACAGCCTGGTGCTGACCGGCATCGTGGCCGCGCAACAGGTCCGTGTGGCCTTGCTCAAGGACAATACCGGTGAGGCGCTGTCGCTCAAGGAGGGGCAGATGCTGCCCAATGGTTGGCTGCTCGAGCGCATCGGCGAGCGGCATATCGAACTGGTCAATGGGCCCACCCGGCAGACCCTGGAGCTTTCCACGCCCAGGCTGCCGATGACATTCCCCTGAACCCTACTGATTGTTGATCGTTATCAAGGATTGAAATTCGTGCTCAATCGTTTTGCGCTTTCGTGCCTCGCGACCCTGCTGCTGCAAGGCTGCGTCAACCCTGTTCAATCCACCTCGCAAGACGATGGCCTGATTCGCGAAGGGCTGGCCGGCACCGGTGCCGACGCGCCCTTGCCGGTGCCTGGCGGGCCTCTGGCAGCTCCACAGCCTGGTGCCCTGGTGTCGCCCCAGCCGCCGCGCCAACAGATAGTGCGCGGCAGCCAGCAGTTCGTCGGCACGGCCGCGGCGCGCCCGGCCAAAAAAGTCGAAGACCCGCAGAACAAGGTGACCTTCAACTTTTCCAACCAGCCGATTGCTGCGGTGATCAACACCATCCTCGGCGACCTGCTGCAGGAAGACTTCAGCATTGCCCAGGGCGTGAGCGGCGAGGTGTCGTTCTCCACCGCCAAGCCGGTGGACAAGGGCCAGGCGCTGTCGATTCTGGAGACGTTGCTGTCGTGGACCGGCAACGCGCTGGTACGCCAGGGCGAGCGCTACCTGGTGGTGCCGGCCGGCCAGGCCGTGGCCGGGCAGTTGACCCCGCAGCGGCGCATCCCGGCGCCGGGCGGCGGCCTGAGTGCGCGGCTGTTCACCCTCGACTACATCTCGGCGGTGGAGATGCGCAAACTGCTCACGCCGTTCGCCCGCGAGAATGCCTTCCTGCTGGTGGACCCGGCCCGCAACGCGCTGGTCATGGCCGGTACCCCCGATGAGCTGAGCAATTACCAGGACACCATCGACACCTTCGACCTCAACTGGCTCAAGGGCATGTCGATCGGTGTTTACGGCCTGGAGCGCGCCAACGTCGCCGAGCTGATGCCCGAGCTCAACCAACTGTTCGGGCCGCGCAGCAACACGCCGCTGGCGGGCATGGTGCGCTTCCTGCCGATCGAGCGGACCAACGCCATCGTGGCGATTTCCTCGCAGCCCGAATACCTCAACGAGGTCGGGCGCTGGATCGACACCATCGACCAGGGCGGTGGCTACGAGCCGCAGATGTACGTGTACGACGTGCGCAACATGAAGGCCAGCGACCTGGCGCGCTACCTGCGCCAGATCTACGCCAACGAGCCCGTCGGCCAGTCCGGGCGCGGGCAGGTGGCGCCGGGGTTGCGTACCCTGACGCTGTCGTCGGGCGGCAAAGGGGCGGGCAGCGCGGGCAGCACACAGGGCGGCATGGGCAGCCTGGGCAGCGGCCTGTCGACCGGCGGGGCGCAGGAAACGGCCATGGAGCCACGCGTCAGCGAAACCGAGGACGAGGCGCTGTTCGACGATGCGGGTGCCCCTCCGGGTGGGCCGGCCACGCCGGGTAGTACAGCGTCCGAAAACCAGGTGCGCATCACTGCGCAGCAGAGCAGCAACCAGTTGCTGGTGCGTTGCCGACCGACCCAGTGGCAGGAGATCCAGGCGGCGATCCGGCGCCTGGACAACCCGCCGCTGCAGGTGCAGATCGAGACGCGCATCCTGGAAGTCAGCCTGACCGATGGCATGAACCTGGGCGTGCAATGGTACCTGGGGCGCCTGGCTGGCAACTCGACCACGCCGGGCATCCAGAATGTGTCGGGCAGCCAGGGTGCGCTGGGGGCGGGCGGTGCCGCGTTGAAGGCCACCGACACGCTGTTCTACTCCTTCGTCAGCAACAACTTGCAGGTGGCCCTGCATGCGCTGGAAAGCAGCGGCAACACGCGGGTGCTGTCGGCGCCGTCGCTGGTGGTGATGAACAACCAGAACGCGCAGATCCAGGTGGGTGACAACATTCCGATCAACCAGACCACCATCAACCTGGACAACACCACCGTCAACACCAGCAGCGTGCAGTACGTGCAGACCGGCGTGATCCTGGACGTGGTGCCGCGCATCAACCCGGGTGGCCTGGTGTACATGGACATCCAGCAGCAGGTCAGCGACGCCAGCAAGATCGTCGACAGCAACGGCAACCCGAGCATCTCCACCCGTGCGGTGTCGACTCAGGTAGCGGTGCAGAGCGGGCAGACGGTGCTGCTGGGCGGCTTGATCAAACAGAACGAGGCCAGCAGCAACAACAGCGTGCCGTACCTGGGCCGGGTGCCGGGGCTGGGCTGGTTGTTCAGTGATCGTCAGCGCAACAAGGACCGTACCGAACTGATCGTGCTGATCACGCCCAAGGTGGTGTCCGACGGCAGCAGTGCGCGGCAGATCACCGATGAGTATCGCCAGCAGTTGCAGTTGATGCAGCCGATGGGGGAGGGGAGTTGAGGGGGGCAGTTCAGGGATTAACGCACGCGCTGCCGGGGGAGTAGTGATCGTCGCCGAGGACGCCAATCGATGATTTGAATTGCCCACTGCGGCGTATCGAATCGCAGCGGGCTCAATGAGTTGATCTGGAAAATCACTGATCCTTTGGCGTGGGCGGATGATCACAGTGCGTTTTCGATCACGTCCCCATCCTCTATGTCCAGGAATATGTTTTCGTCCATGGCCAGTGCTACGCGCAAGTCAATGACTTGATCAATGGTGCGCAGCACCTCGCATATTTCCTGATTGGAGAAGGGTTGTCGAAGTTTTGCTGAAACTGTTTTCCATATTCTTTCGAGGTCATCGTTTTCTGTCGATGAAAGGACATCAAGGAATGTAATGATGAATCTTTCGTCGGGCGCATATTTTTCTAGCAGGCTTACAACATCAGCGCCTGTAATCGGTCGTACGAGCATAGATCACCAGGGTGGTTTGGCAGGGCCGTGTTAAGAGCTCCGCCAAGTTGTTTGTCGATCGGTAAATGGCCAGTCTCGACGTAACGCTTCAACCGACCCCAAGTATTGGCAACCGACGCTGCGCTGTATACTGCCCGTCTATTGTTATTGGGAGGGACCGGGCAGGCGTTGTTCGTAATGCCAAAATATCAGGTGCTACTCAGATGACTTATCTGAAAGTCTTTGCATAAAATTGCAAGTTCGGCGCCTTGGCTTGGCTCTAAATAGATAAGCTTAATATTTCCGTTCAGTAGAGATGCTGTGAGTTCGTCCAATTTGCTGTTGGTGAGAAATGAGGCGGCGTCGGAAAGGCTTGTCAGCCATTTCATGGTCTCTCTAATGGCTTGTTCTGATACCGAGTTTCCATCAAAAATAATAGCGCGAGATATTATGTTGTGAGGCGTGAAGTCTGTCACTCTATAGTGCGAACATTGCTCGAATAATAATTCAAGTGTGATGTTTTCAGTTGTTTTTACTACTACTTTCAAGCGTGCAGGGGTAGTCGCGGCGTCTATGCAAATTATTTCTGCATCATGCAGTTTTTTTAGATTTTCATACGGCATTTGATGGCTCTCAGTAATCAGTTGATGGGTCGTATGGGCGAGCACTCGTGCCTCGAACGGGTCCGCCATTACTGTCACGTCCCCATTCGTGAACGTGGGGGATTCCTTGTCCGTGGTCATGGTCCCAGTCCACATCTTTGGTGGGAAGGCCGTCCGAGCCATACCACCGCTCTTGGCCGCTTCCCGGGTTTACAAATTTCGAGCCAGGCTCACCTGTATTGGGCGTCTTGGAGGGCCTTTGTGCTTTATCATTATTTTTTTCAGGTGATTTAGTCGAATCTTTCGGAGGGCTATGTCCACTTGAGCTTTCGCTAGCTTTTTGCCATTGAGACGACCTATCAATATCTGAGCCAGGGAAGGAAAGAGGGCCGATGCTGACGTCCCCTTGACCGTGTTGGCTAAAACCGTTCAAAGCAGTTTGAATCGTCAATGTTGCGCTAAGGGCTGTCAGAGCATAAACCATTGCAACAAGCAGGTGTGCATAACGTCCGTCTGGATCAACATACTTATAGGGATTATTGTTAGCGTAGGTGTAACGATTAAAACTGTGGAGGTTCTCTATCTGAAAGTCGACTGGATCAACTCCCATGAACCGTCCTAACACCGGATTGTAATAGCGCGCCCCCATGTACGAAAGACCGAGTGCGATCCATAAA
>NZ_JAHTBI010000052.1 GCF_019168305.1 Pseudomonas aegrilactucae | reverse complement strand
GGCAAAATGATACTAGGGGGAGGATTTCCCTGCTATGGAGAAACTTCCGAAAGTTGTGTGAGATGCGTCGCGAACAAGGAGCGTAGATCGGATACCTTGATTGCGGGCTTTCTGGCGCTTACACCGGGCCGCCTGCCAGCCAGTCGGTTACCCAGCCATCGATAAAAAAGATATACACTCGGAAAAATCTAAAAAACCAGACTGCTGGGTACCCACCCCATGATGACGCTGCGCCAGATCCGCCACTTCATTGCCGTGGCCGAGACCGGGTCGATCTCGGCCGCCGCCCAGGCGGTGTACATTTCCCAGTCGACCCTCACCCTGGCCATCCAGCAATTGGAGCAGGAGATCGGCGTCAGCCTGTTCAATCGCCACGCCAAGGGCATGCACCTGACCCATCAGGGCCACCAGTTTTTGCGCCAGGCGCACTTGATCCTGGCTACCGTCGACAATGCCAAGCGCAGCCTGCAGCAAAGCACCGACCAGGTGGCGGGGCAGTTGGTGGTCGGGGTGACCAGCCTGGTCGCCGGCTATTACCTTGCCGATCTGCTCACCCGTTTCCAGCGTGCCTACCCCAACGTGGAACTGCGTGTGATGGAAGACGAACGACCCTATATCGAGCATCTGCTGGTCAGCGGCGAGATCGATGTCGGTGTGCTGATCCTTTCCAACCTGGAAGACCGCCACGCCCTGCAGTCCGAAGTGCTGACCCACTCGCCCCATCGGCTGTGGCTGCCGGCGCAGCACCCGCTGCTGGAGCACGACAGCATCAACCTGGCCGACGTGGCCCGCGAGTCGCTGATCCAGCTGAATGTCGACGAGATGGACAGCAATGCCCAGCGCCTGTGGTCGCACGCCGGCCTGCAGCCCCGCATCACCTTGCGCACCGCCTCGACCGAAGCGGTGCGCAGCCTGGTGGCGGCAGGCCTGGGCGTATCGATCCAGCCCGACATGACCTATCGCCCCTGGTCGCTGGAAGGCGACATCATCGAAGCGCGCCCGATCGCCGACCTTACCCAGACCCTCGATGTCGGCCTGGCCTGGCGGCGGGGCACGGCGCGCCCGGCGCTGGTCGACCCGTTTCTGGCGGTTGCCCGTGAGCAGCCTCACGGCGGGCGCAAGTCATCCCTTTAGGCGTATCCGCGCCACACACGAAACAGGAAGCCTCTACATGTCAGCCGCGCAGACCCCGTTGTCCACCGCACTCCTGATCGATGGTGAGCTCGTCGCAGGGCAGGGCGTCGTCGAGCCCATCCTCAACCCCGCGACCGGGGCGGTGCTGACGCACATCGCCGAAGCCAGCGCCGAGCAGACAGAAGCCGCGATCCTCGCCGCCCATCGTGCGTTTGCCGGGTGGGCACGCACCACGCCGCAACAACGCTCGAACCTGCTGCTGGAGATCGCCAGCGCAATCGAGAACAACGCCGACGTGCTCGCCCGGCTCGAATCGCTGAATTGCGGCAAGCCGTTGCATCTGGCACGCAAGGACGACTTGAGCGCTACGGTGGATGTGTTCCGCTTCTTCGCCGGCGCCGTGCGCTGCCAGACCGGCCAGCTCAGCGGCGAGTACGTGCCCGGCTACACCAGCATGGTGCGCCGCGACCCGATCGGGGTGGTGGCGTCGATTGCCCCGTGGAACTACCCGATCATGATGGCCGCGTGGAAAATTGCCCCCGCCCTGGCGGCGGGCAATACCCTGGTGTTCAAGCCTTCCGAGCACACGCCGCTGTCGATTCTGGCGCTGACGCCAACCCTGGCCCAGATCCTGCCGCGCGGGGTCATCAACATCATCTGCGGCGGCGGTGAAAACGTCGGTGGCTATCTGGTCAGCCACCCGAAAGTGCGCATGGTTTCGCTGACCGGCGATATCGTCACCGGGCAGAAAATCCTGTCGACCGCCGCCAAGACCCTCAAGCGCACCCACCTCGAACTCGGCGGCAAGGCACCGGTGATTGTCTGCGACGATGCCGATATCCAGGCAGTGGTCGACGGGGTGCGGACGTACGGCTATTACAACGCCGGCCAGGACTGCACGTCGGCCTGCCGGGTGTATGCGCAGTCGGGCATTTACGAGCGGCTGGTAGCCGATTTGGGGGCCGCGGTCAGCAGCATTCGTTTTGCCGGCGCGCACGACGCCGACAACGAGATAGGTCCGCTGATCAGCACCCGCCAGCGCGACCGTGTATCCAGCTTCGTCGAGCGTGCCCTTGGCCAGCCCCATGTCGAATGCGTCACCGGGGCTGCGGTGCACTCGGGTGCCGGCTTCTATTACCAGCCGACGCTGCTGGCGGGCTGCAGGCAGAGCGACGAGATCGTCCAGCGCGAAGTGTTCGGGCCGGTGGTCACCGTGACCCGCTTCGATGAGCTGGCCCAGGCGGTGGACTGGGCCAACGACTCCGAGTACGGCCTGGCCTCGTCGATCTGGACCCAGAACCTGGACAAGGCCATGCAGGTGGCGGCGCGCCTGCAGTACGGCTGCACCTGGATCAACAGCCATTTCATGCTGGTCAGCGAGATGCCCCACGGCGGCCTCAAGCGCTCGGGCTACGGCAAGGACCTGTCCAGCGATTCGTTGCAGGACTACAGCGTGGTGCGGCACATCATGGCGCGCCACGGCCAGCACCTGTAGGCAGGGCCCGCGCAAGGGAGCATTCGATTTAATCGAATGCTCCCTTGAGTTTTTAGTAATTGTCGATCTGTTACCCGTGTCTTAGTGTTTCGATCCATACCGGCCTGTGCTCGCTGCGCAGCAAGGGAGGCGCCAACGCCTGGCGCTCGACAACAAGAAACCGCTACCCAGCCGCCCAGGCGGCCCACCTGACTCGTCTGCCATAACTACAACATTGCCGTGCGCCACAGAGCGAGAGGAACCTACCGATGCACTTCCAGTTTCTGTTACCCACCAAGATCGTCATGGAGCCTGGCCTGCGCCAGCGTACCGGCGAACACCTGGCCGAGCTGGGCTTGCGCCACGTGCTGCTGGTCACCGACCCGGGGGTCAAGCGTGCCGGTTTGCTCGACAGCATCTATGCCAGCCTGGAACAGGCCGGTATCCGCTATGACGAGATCGCCGACGTCAAGCCCAACCCGCGCAGCGAAGACGTCAACCGCGCCGCCGAACAGTATCGTGGCACGGGCATCGACGGCCTGCTGGCGGTCGGTGGCGGCAGCGCGATGGACGCAGCCAAGGCCATCAGCGTGCTGCTGACCCATGACGGCAAGGTCGAGGACTACGAAGGCGCCTTCACCCTCAAGGGCCCGGTACTGCCGATCGTGGCGATCCCGAGCACGGCAGGCACCGGCAGCGAGGTGACCTTCTTCTCGGTCATCACCGACACCCGCCGCCAGTTCAAGATGAGCCTGCTCGACTACCGGATCGGCCCGGTGCTGGCCCTGCTCGACTCGGACATCACCGCCACGCTGCCGCCGCACATCGCTGCCGCCACCGGGATGGACGCGCTGACCCACGCCATCGAGGCCTACACCGGCAAGCCGGCCAACCCGATCAGTGACGGCCTGGCCCTGCACGCGATCCGGCTGATCGCGCAGTACCTCAAGCCCGCCGTACAGGAGCCGGACAACCGCGAGGCCCGCGAACAGATGCTGATTGCCAGCCTGATTGCCGGCATGGCCTTCGGCAATGCCGACATCGCCAGCGTGCACTGCATTTCCGAAGCCATTGGCGGCCTGTACGACACCCCGCACGGGGTCGGCAACGCGATCTTCCTGCCGTTCGTGTTCAGTCATAACCGCGACGCCGACCTGCGCCGCCATGCCGATGTTGCCTACGCCTTGGGCATCGACCCCAACCTGGGCGCAAGTGCCGCCGCCGAAGCTGCGGTGGAGCAGTTGTTCCGCATGAACCGCGAACTCGGTATCCCGCGTTTCGCCGACGTGGCCGGGGTGCGCGAGGAAGACTTCCTGGCCATCGCGCAGAAGTCCAAGAGCAACATTTCCGATGCGAGCAACACCAAGGCCATGACCGTCGAGAGCTACCTCGATGTGATCCGCGCCGCCTTCAACTACGCAGCTTGAGGCCTTATCCATGAGTGCATCGACTACTAATGCGCACCTGCGTCGTACCCTCGGCCCGGTTTCCGTGCTGCTGTTCGGCCTGGCGTTTATCGCCCCGCTGATCGTGTTCGGCACCTATGGCGTGATTGCCCAGGCCAGCCAGAACACCGTGGCGCTGTCCTATGTGGTGGCATCCATCGGGGTGATCTTCACCGCCTTGAGCTACGGGCGGCTGGTGCGGGTGTTCCCCACAGCCGGTTCGGCGTACACCTACACCCGCAAGATGTTCAACCCCAGCCTCGGCTTCATGGTCGGTTGGGCCGCACTGCTCGATTATTTCTTCATCCCGATGCTGATCTGGCTGCTGGGTGCGAGCTACCTGAGCCTGGCGTTCCCCGATGTGCCGCAGTGGTGCTGGATCACCGGCTTCATCGTCTCGACCACGGCGCTGAACATCCTCGGCATCCAGGTCGCCAACCGCTTCAACATCATCCTGATGCTGATCCAGTTGACGATCATCGCGGTGTTCATCGCCCTGTGCTGGCACTACGTGGCCGCGATCAACGGCCCGGGCGGGCTGCTGTCGGTCAAGCCGTTCTTCAATGCCGACGTGCCGTTCTCGGCCACCATGGCCGGTGCCGCCATCGCCGCCTATTCGTTCCTCGGCTTCGATGCACTGTCGACGCTCAGCGAAGAAACCGTGGAGCCGGAGCGCACCATCCCCAGGGCAATCCTGCTGGTGGCGTTGATCGGCGGCAGCCTGTACATCGGCTCGTCCTACTTCATGTACCTGGCGCACCCGGCGGGGCTGTTCGAGAACATCGACGGTGCAGCGTTCGAAATCGCCAAGACCATCGGCGGCGACCTGTTCTTCGGCGTGGTGCTGACCGGCATCATCATTGCCCACTTTGCTGCCGGCCTGTCGTTCCAGGCCAGTGTCGGGCGTCTGCTGTACGCCCTGGGGCGTGACAATCAACTGCCGCAAAAACTGTTCGGCGTGCTGCACCCGCGCTACAAGACCCCGGTGCTCAACATCGTACTGTGCGGCGCGTTTGGCCTCGTCGGCTTTGGCCTGACCATTGCCACCGCGACCTCGCTGGTCAACTTCGGCGCCTTCCTGGCCTTTACCGCGGTCAACCTGTGTGCGCTGAAACTGACCTTCGACCGCGCCGTGAGCGACAAGGCCGGCGTGGTGCGCGGGGTGATATTCCCCCTGGCCGGTGCCTTCACCTCCGGCTGGATGCTGATCAGCCTGGACGCCGATGCGCTGATGCTGGGCTGCTGCTGGGTGCTACTGGGCCTGGTGTATCTGGCCTGCCGTACGCGCCTGTTCAGCACCGCCGTGCCTGAAGCGGCGCTCTGACCCCACGGGCGCCTGGCGCCCGTATTCCACCCCCTGTCATCGTCCCCTGTACACATGCCTGTGGCGCATGCGGGGACGCGTGCGACTTTTTTACGCTGGCGGCCAACCCCGCCGCACGGGAGAACCCATGCAAACCTGCCTGCTGATCAATGGTCAACTCATCGCCGGTGACGGCGAAAAATTGCCGGTCCTCAACCCCTCACTGGGGGCTACCCTGGTGGAGATTGCCGAGGCCAGCCTGGCCCAGGTCGATGCCGCCGTCTGCGCTGCCGATGCCGCTTTCCAGGGCTGGTCACAGACCACGCCCAAGGACCGCTCGCTGCTGTTGCTGCAACTGGCTGACGCCATCGATGCCCACGCCAGCGAGCTGGCACGGCTGGAGTCGGACAACTGTGGCAAACCCTACCTGGCCGCGCTGAACGATGAGCTGCCGGGTGTCGCCGACGTGTTTCGCTTCTTCGCCGGTGCCAGCCGCTGCCTGCAAGGCAGTGCCGCCGGTGAGTACCTGGAGGGCCATACCTCGATGATTCGCCGCGACCCGGTTGGCGTGGTGGCCTCCATCGCCCCCTGGAACTACCCGCTGATGATGGCCGCGTGGAAACTCGCCCCGGCCCTGGCGGCCGGCAATACCGTGGTGCTCAAGCCGTCCGAGCAAACGCCGTTGAGCACGCTGAAGCTGGCGCAACTGATGGCGCAGATCTTCCCGGCGGGCGTGGTCAACGTGGTCTTCGGCCGTGGCCCGAGCGTCGGCAAGCCGCTGACCGACCACCCCAAGGTGCGCATGGTGTCGTTGACCGGCTCGGTGGCCACCGGCAGCCGGATCATTGCCGGTACCGCCGACAGCGTGAAACGCCTGCACATGGAGCTGGGCGGCAAGGCCCCGGTGATCGTGTTCGATGACGCCGATATCGACGCGGTGGTCGAAGGCGTGCGCAGCTTCGGCTTCTACAACGCCGGCCAGGACTGCACGGCCGCCTGCCGCCTGTATGTGCAGAAGGGCGTCTACCCGGCGTTGGTGAAGAAGCTTGGCGAAGCGGTGGCCAGCATTCGCCACGGCCTGCAGGACGATCCTGACACCGAACTCGGGCCATTGATTACCCAGCAGCACCTGGAACGCGTCGAAGGCTTTGTGCAACGCGCCCGTGAACAGCCGCACATCGAAGTGGTGACCGGCGGGCAGCGTGTCGCGGGGGCTGGTTTCTTCTTCGAGCCGACCGTGCTCGCCGGCGCCCGCCAGGATGACGAAGTGGTGCGCCATGAAATCTTCGGCCCGGTGGTGACGGTGACCGAATTCGACGACGAAGCCCAGGCCCTGGCGTGGGCCAACGACTCCGACTACGGCCTGGCGTCCTCGGTGTGGACCCGCGATGTGGGACGTGCCCACCGCCTGGCTGCGCGCCTGCAATATGGCTGCACCTGGGTCAACACGCACTTCATGCTGGTGAGCGAGATGCCGCATGGCGGCGCCAAGCTGTCGGGCTATGGCAAGGACATGTCCATGTACGGCCTGGAGGACTACACCACCGTGCGCCATGTGATGTTCAAACACTAGGCGTTGGATGAAAAGTGCCTGATCGCCGCTCGGCGACTTTTCGTGCAAACCCGGGTCGCACGGCCCGGCTGATCAAGGCGAAAAAGGGTAAGGCCAGGCGCCTTGCCCTTTTTTCATCGCCGTTCGGCTGGCGTTACAGCGGCAGGTACTTCAAGCCGTGTCGGGACAGCTGAAAGGTCATTTCCTGCAGGTTCGGCAAGCGTCGCTTGTCGAGCCATGGCCAACTGGCGCGTTCGACGTAGACGAATTCGCCGTCCTTGCGGATGGGCGTGTATTGCAGCGACAGGTCCTTGCTGCGGTGTACCAGGTTCATCTGGCCTTCGACATCCTTGAAGCCGAATGTGCCGGGGTTGGCCAGTATGCCTTCCACTGTCTGTGACGCCGACAGTGGCTGGGCGATCGGCACCTGCAGACGCAGGTCGCCCCGTATATGGGTTTCGCGAATGCCCTCGTCCAGTACGGCCCGGCCCGGATCGGCCGTCACGCTGCCAGGGCGACCGATCTCGATATCCTCTACGCGCAAGCCGATGGCACCTTGCAATTCGCTCACCCCTGGCACGCCCTCGAAGGTATTGGAATGGGTGTTGCCCATCAGTGCCACCCACTTGCTGGCACCGCGTGCAGCCTGGTCGGCGGCGATGATGCGGTGGGCAAAGAAGTTCATCATCTTCTGGCGGATCGCCGCCGGCCGATTGCCCACCCATGCCTGGCGGTAACTGGCCATGCAATCGATGGCCTGGACCCGGATGCCGTGTTTCTGCGCGCTGCGCAGCACCTCAATGAAGGTGTAGCGCTGGGCGGGGTCGGTGCCCCAGCCTCGATCGAGGTCAGTCACATAGGTCTTGAGTGCTTCGGGCATCCTGCCGGTCTGATTGAACAGGTTCAGGTCAGCCTGCTGAAAGTCGGTCATCAGGTGTTCCATGTACAGCACTCGAACGTTCTGTTTCTTCAGTTGCGCCATGTTGTCTATCAGCAACTGCTTGCTGCCCAGCTGCGTGTGCGACTCGCCAATCACCAGCCCCTCGCTGTTTTCATACACGCTGCGAATGATCTGTTTGGCACTGGCATTGGCCTGCAGGGTGGGGATCTGTGCGCGTGCCGGCAGTGTCTCGTTGGCGAAGTACGCCTGTGCGTCGTCGGCCAGCAGGTCGCGCAGGCTGCGAAACCTGGCATACGCCTCTTCCAGGGGGCGGTTGTTGGGGTTGTAGGTGAGGCCGCTCAAGTTAGGTCCGTCACCGCCATTGGAGGCCTTGAGTAGCGTTGGCCGCAGCGCTTCGTCGACTTCATAGGCGGTGGGTACCAGCTCGGCCACTGGTGTGGCCGAGGCACCGCGTCCCCAGAGCTTCAGGCGAAACTGCGGGGTGCCGCCCCTGAGGCCTTGTTCCAGTGGCTGCCACAACCCTTCATCGTTCAGGCGAATGGGCACGTTGCGGTAGAACGAGAAAGGGTTCTGCGGGTCGACCACCGCCCATGAGCGCAGCTCGCCGATGTAGCGTACGTGGTAGGGGAAGCCATCGATCTGGGCATAGAAACCGTCATCCAGGGTATAGATCCCCTGGAACCTGCCGCTGCCTGCGGTTTGGCCGTCAAGCAGCACGTTGGTTTCGAACGGGGCCAGCACGTGCGCGCGTTCGGCCGGCACCAGGGGCGCGGGTACCCATTCGGCCAGTTGCGTCGGGGTGGCCGCTGCCGGTTCTTCAGTTTCGACAGGGGTGAGATCCGGCCCGCCCTCGGCGTGGAGGTCGACTTCTGCGATTTCACCGGTGACCGCCGGGCCGCCAAGCAGGGTGGCATTGAACAGTGTGTCGATGGCGGCCAGTACGGCGCCGATCACGCCAGCCTTGCGTTGTGCGGTGGTGTGTCCGTTGACGGCCTGGTCGATGTTCAGACCGGTATCGGCCAGGCCTGCCCCTACGGCGGCCAGCGCCACCGGCCAGTCCACTGCGGCCATGGCCGTGGCGAACGTGCCGAAGGCCTTGAGGTAGCCGATCCACAGTTGTTTGCGCAGGTCGGCGTTGGAGCGCAGCGAGAAGTGGGCGTCGTCGCTCATGCGTTGGCGCGCGGCATCGCGCAGGTGGGTGAACGCATCGGCATGCAGGGTCGCGTTCGACTGGTTGAGTGCATCGTGAGCAGTCCCTCCCCAGTTGTAGAACAGCACGTCGATCAGGTGGTTGAGCCCGACCGCGCTGGTTTTTTCGCCATGGTCCGCGCTGGCGAAGTGGGTCATGAAGCGTGCCCGATTCTGTGCTGCATTGGTGTTGTGCAGTACCCACCAGTACAGCTCGCTGTGGCTGGCGAACAGGTGCAGGGCATCCACGTCACCCGGGGTGTAGAGCAACTGGTAGCCGTCATCCAGTTCTACCCGCAGGATATCGGTAGCGGTATGGCCGCCGATATCGAAGGTGCACAGGCGTACGCCTGTTACCGGTTTTGCCTGCTGTTGCAGTTGGCTCAGCGAGGGTGGCCAGCCGGCGTCGCCGGCCAGGGCGGTGGCGACTCGCCTGTAGCGTGCCAGGCGGGTGGGGTCGCTTTCGTGTTCGCAGGTTTCCAGCACCTTGCTCAGGAAGTTGGCCTTGGCCAGGGTACGGAAGTTGTCCGCATGGCGGGCCCAGAAGGTTTCCAGGTTCTGATGAAAGGCGCTGCAGAAGTCGATGTTCCACAGCTCGTTGAGCACGTCGCGCGGGGCCATGGGGATTTCGTTGTGCTCATCGAACACGCCCTTGTGCGCGCCGTCGCTGTAGAAGCCGGTGCGGTAGCTCAGGAGGTCGGCATTGTCCTGGTCGTTGACATCCAGGCGCTGCATCACCAGTTGTGGCAGGGTCAGCGATTGATAGGGCACCTCGCGGTGCTCCCAGCCGCTGAAGGTGCGCGGGCTGCTTTGTGCTGCCTTGAAGCGGTGCAGGTAGACGTTGTCGGGGTCGAACGTGCCGCGGGTGTGTTTCTTCAGGATATGGCTGGCAACCTCGCGGGCCATCTGGCGCATGTCCGGGCAGTGCTTGACCAGTTGCCTGGCCAGTTTCTGCAGTTGCTCGTGGTCCTGGGTCTGCTGGGTGGTCAAGGGCATGGCGGTCCTTCCGTTGTCTGGGCGAAGGCACAGCGTGGCCGGGCGCGAGGGGGCAGGTGCGGTAAGTAAATAGTGGGGTGGGCCGTGTCGCCCAGGCAAGCAGGCTGCCTGGGCACGCCGGTTTACAATGACACGTGCTTCAGGCCGTTGGACGACACCAGGATCGATAGCTGCGCCAGGCTTGGCATGCGACGCTTATCGACGCGCGGCCAGCTTGCCCGTTCGATGTAGTAGAAGCGGCCGTCCCTGTGGATGGGGGTGTAGTGCAGGGTCGAATCCTTGCTGCGATGAACCAGGTTCAGTTGCGCATCCACCTGGGTAAAACCGAATGAGCCGATGGCCCGCAGCTTTTCTTCCAGCGTGAGCGCCGCGCCGTGCACGGGCGCTATTGGAACCTGCAACAGCAGGTCGCATTTGACCGCTGCAAGGTTGGCCGTTTCGTCGGGCTGGATGCCTGGGTCGATGCCGAACCGATCCGGCTGCCCGATCTCGATATCCTCGATGCGTAGCCCTATGGCGCCTTGGAGCTCGGCCAGCCCGGGCACACCGTCAAAGAGATTGGCGTGGGTATTGCCCACGAATGCGACCCACTTGCTGCTGCCGTGCAGTACCTGGTCCGCAGCAATGACGCGATGCGCAAAGAAATTCATCATCTGCTGCCTGATTGGGCCGGGCGGTGTGGCCAGCCAGGACTGGCGATAGCTGGCCATGCAGTCGATTGCCTGGATGCGCACCTGATTGGCCTGGGCCGCGTGCATCACTTGCATGAAGGTGTAGCGCCCGCTGCGGTCGGTGGCCTGGCCCCGGTCAAGATCGGTCACATAGTCGCGCAGGTTGGCGCTCATCTGGCCGGTGCGGTTGAAGACGTCGAGGTCGGCCTGGTGAAAGTCCGTCAGCAGGTGTTCCAGGTACAGCACCTTGACCTTCTGCTTGCGCAATTGCGCCATGTTGTCGATCAGAAACCGTTTACTGCCCAGGTGCGCGTGGCATTCGCCGATCACCAGGCCGTCGCAGCGGGCGTAGCAACCACGAAGGATCTGCTTGGGCGCCGGATTGCTCTGGAACAGGGGGATTTGCGGGCGCGGCGGCAGCTCCACGGTGCTCAGGAACTCCCTTGCGTCGGACAGCAACTGGCTGCGCAGCGTTCGAAACTGGTCGCAGGCGTTTTCAAGGTGCGGCTGATTGGCCCGGTAGGTAATTCCGCTGAGCTGTTCGTCATCTACCGAGCGCAGTTGTGCCTGCAGGTCCGGGAGCACTTCATAGGGCGTGGGGATGCGTTCGCTCGGTGCCTGGGCGTAATCGCTGCGTCCCCACAATTTCAGCCGCAAGCGGGGGGTGCCGCCCATCAGTCGGCCCTGCGCGACGGGGGCCCATTGCTGTTGGGCGTTGAGCTCGATGGGCACGTTGCGATAGAACGAAAAGGGGGTTTGCGGATCGATGACCACCCAGCGCTTCAGTTCACCGACATAACGCACCTGGTAGGCGAAATCGTCGATTGACACATAGAAGCCATCGGCCAGGGTATAGATGCCATGCATCTTGCCGCGCCCGGGCGTCTCTCCGTCGAGCAGGGCGTTGGTCTCGAAGGAGGCCAGCCGCTGTGAAATTTCCGTCGGTCGCAGGGGGGCCGGCACATGGGTATCGAGTTCTTCGACACTGGCCAGAGGCTCGTCCTCGGCCTCCACGTAGGGTTTGCCGGCGAGGGGCAGTTCGGCGTCCTCCAGTGCGGCGGCTGCGTCGCCGACACCGCCGAGCAGGCTCGCGTTGAACAGCGTGTCGATGGATGCCAGCACGGCGCCGACAACGCCAGCCTGGCGTTCGGCAGTGGTATGACCGTTGATCGCCTGTTCGATGGACAGGCCTGTCTCGCCAAGCCCTGCACCTACGGCGGCCAACGCTACCGGCCAGTCAAGCGCGGCCATTGCCCCGGCGAATCGGGCAAAGGCATGCAGGTCCTCGACCCACATCTGTTTGCGCAAGTCGGCGTTGGAGCGCAGGCAAAAGTGGGCATCGTCGTTCATTCGTTGACGTGCCGCATCGCGCAGGTAGCTGAACGCATCCCGCTCAAGGGGTTTGTCCAGCAGGTTGATGGCAGCGTGATGGCTGCCTCCCCAGTTGTAGAACAGCAGATCGATCAGGTGGTTGAGCCCTACCTTGGCGGATTGTTCGGTATGGCTGGCAAGTTCGAAATGGGCCATGAAGCGGGCGCGGTTGCCTGCCTCATTGGTGTTCTGCAATAGCCACCAGTACAGTTCGGCAGGGTTGGCAAACAGGTGCAGGGCCGTGACTTCGCCGGGAAGGTAGAGCATCTGGTAGCCGTCGGGCAGGACCGCGCGCAGGATATCGCTGGCGACATAGCCGCCCAGGTCGAAGGCATGCAGGCGAACCCCTTGATCGGGAAGGTGGGTTTGTTGCAGTTGCTCGAGTGTGGGCGGCCAGTCGGTTGTGCCGGCCAGTGCACGGGCCAGCAGGCGATAGCGTTTGCGCTGTTCGGGCACCTCTTCGTTTTCGCAGGCTTCTACCACCTTGCTCAGGAAGTTGGCTTTGGCCATGCTGCGAAACGACTGCGCATTGTGGTCCCAGAACGCCTGCATCTGCTGCCTGAAAGCTGAGCTGAAGTCGACCTCCCAGAAGTCGCGCAGGACATCGGCCGGCGCCATGCGGACTTCGTTGTGCTGGTCGAACACCCCGGCCTGCGCACCCTCGCGGTAGAAGCCGGTGCGGTAGCTCAGCAGGTCGGCATTGTCCTGGTCGCTGACATCGAAACGGTGCATCACCAGTTGCGGCAGCGTCAGCGACTGGTAGGGCAGTTCCCGGTGCTCCCAGCCGCTGAAGCTCTCGGGGTTGGCCTGCGCAGCCTTGAAGCGGTGCAGGTACACGGTGTCCGGATCGAGGCTGCTGTTGGCGAACCGCTTCAGGGCCTTTATGGCCAGTTCACGGGCCATCTGGCGCATATCCGGGCAGTTCATGACGAGTTGGCGCGCAATGGCTTCAAGCGGCTCGCGGTGTGCGTGAGAATTCTGGGGCATGGCTGCTCTTCCTTGGTCTAGGGCAACGCGAGGATGAGCCGGGCCCGCGGTGCAGGTGCGGTAGATACTGCTGTGGCGCCGGGGCGGCATCGCGTGCCATGGCCCAGGCAACTCTTCACTTAAAGTTTCGCAAATGCAGGTGTATCGTATTCGCCCTTCACCGCCAGCCCGGTCACGGCTGGCAGGCTGTTTTCGCGATACGAGGTGCCTGTTCCGATGTCCTTTACCCGTCGACAAATGCTCAAGGGGCTGACTGGCCTGGTGGTGGTGGGCCTGGGCGCCGGGGGCGCCGCACGTTACTGGCTGGGTAAAGTCGAAGACGAGCAGGCCGGGCACGACTACGAACTGATCGCGGCGCCCCTGGACGTCGAGCTGGTGGCCGGGCACAAGACCCAGGCCTGGGCGTTCGGTCCCTCGGCCCCGGGCACCGAGCTGCGCGTGCGCCAGGGCCAGTGGCTGCGGGTGCGCTTCATCAACCGCCTGCCGGTGGCCACCACCATTCATTGGCACGGTATCCGCCTGCCGCTGGAAATGGATGGCGTGCCGTATGTTTCGCAACTGCCGGTGCTGCCGGGCGAGTATTTCGACTACAGGTTCCGTGTGCCGGATGCCGGCAGCTACTGGTACCACCCCCACGTGAACAGCAGCGAAGAGCTGGGTCGCGGCCTGGTCGGCCCGCTGATCGTCGAGGAGCGCGAACCCACCGGCTTCAGGCACGAGCGCACGCTGAGCCTGAAGAACTGGCACGTGGACGAGCAGGGCGACTTCGTCGACTTCAGCATCCCGCGTGAAGCCGCCCGTGGCGGCACGGCGGGGCGCCTTATCACCATCAACGGCCAGCCCGACGCCGTGGTGGAAATGCCCGCCGGGCAGATCGTGCGCGTGCGCCTGCTGAACCTGGACAACACCCTGACTTACCGCATCAACCTCAAGGGCAACTTCGAGGCGCGCCTCTACGCGCTGGACGGCAACCCGATCACGCCGCGCCCGCTGGGCAAGGATTACTGGCTGGGGCCGGGCATGCGCATCTGCCTGGCGATCAGGATGCCGGCGGCCGGCGAAGAGCTGTCCCTGCGTGACGGCCCGGTGCGCCTGGGCACCCTGCGTTCGGTGGCCAGCAGCGAGGCGCCGGGTGACTGGCCGCCGGCGTTGCCGGCCAACCCGATTGCCGAGCCGGACCTGGCCAATGCCGAGAAGCTCAACTTCAATTTCGAATGGGTGGGGTCGGTGTCGGTAAATACCGAGAACGGCAAGCCGCCGAGCCTGTGGCAGATCAACGGGCA
The DNA here is from genome assembly GCF_019168305.1 of Pseudomonas aegrilactucae. Lineage (GTDB taxonomy): Bacteria > Pseudomonadota > Gammaproteobacteria > Pseudomonadales > Pseudomonadaceae > Aquipseudomonas > Aquipseudomonas aegrilactucae. Next base: position 26,747 of record NZ_JAHTBI010000052.1, on the reverse strand, counting down.
GGCCTGGGACATTACCGACAAGACCTGCTCCGACCGGCCGATCGCGACCCTGAAGAAGGGCAAGAGCTACATCTTCGAACTGAGGAACATGACCCAGTACCAGCACCCGATCCATTTGCACGGCATGAGCTTCAAGGTGCTCAGTTCCAACCGCCACAAGATCCCGGAGCAGTACTTCACCGACACCTACCTGCTGGGCAAGAACGAGCGGGCGCAGGTGGCGCTGGTGGCCGATAACCCGGGTACCTGGATGTTCCACTGCCATGTGATCGACCACATGGAAACCGGCCTGATGGCCGCGATCGAGGTGGCCTGATGCGTCAGCCACAGATCATCGATCGCAGCCGCGATCAGGATTTCATGCGCCTGGCGCTGGAGCTGGCGGCGCAAGGGGCGGCGCTGGGCGAGGTGCCGGTGGGTGCGGTGCTGGTGCAGCACGGCGAGGTGATCGGCCAGGGCTTCAATTGCCCGATCAGCGGTAGCGACCCGAGTGCGCATGCCGAGATGGTGGCCATTCGCGCGGCGGCGCAGGCGGCCAGCAACTACCGGCTGCCGGGCAGCACGCTGTACGTGACGCTGGAGCCGTGCAGCATGTGTGCCGGGCTGATCGTGCATTCGCGGGTCAGCCGGGTGGTGTATGGCGCGCTGGAGCCCAAGGCCGGGATTGTTCAGAGCCAGGGTCAGTTCTTTACCCAGGGGTTTCTCAACCACCGGGTGCTGTTCGAGGGCGGGGTGCTGGCCGAGGAGTGCGGGGCGATCCTGACCGAGTTCTTCAGGGCACGCAGGGCCAAGGGCTGACTCGAGGGCCTCTTCGCTGGCAAGCCAGCTCCCACAGGTACAGCGCTGCTCTCAGGGCTGGTGCAATCCCTGTGGGAGCTGGCTTGCCAGCGAAGGGCGCGCTGCGGTCTAGAGCGGCGGCGAAGCCTCGGCAGGCTTGGTCTTGTTCACCGCCGGCACATGCAGATTGCCCTCGGCCACCTGGCTGCCCTCCAGCTGTGGCTGGGTCACCCAGGTCAGGATGTCGTAGTAACGCCGGATGTTGGCCACGAAATGCACCGGCTCGCCACCGCGCGCATAGCCATAGCGGGTCTTGCTGTACCACTGCTTCTGCGACAGGCGCGGCAGCATCTTCTTCACGTCCAGCCACTTGTTGGGGTTGAGCCCCTCGCGCTTGGCCAGCTTGCGTGCATCGTCCAGGTGGCCGCCCCCCACGTTGTAGGCCGCCAGGGCGAACCAGGTACGGTCCGGCTCCTGGATGTCGTCATCCAGCTCGCGTTTCACATACATGAAGTACTTGGCGCCGCCCTCGATGCTCTGGCGCGGGTCGAGCCGGTTGGACACGCCCATGGCCTGGGCGGTGCGCTGGGTCAGCATCATCAGCCCGCGCACACCGGTCTTGGAGGTGACCTCGGCCTGCCACATCGATTCCTGGTAGCCGATCGCCGCCAGCAGGCGCCAGTCGACCTGTTCCTTCTTGGCCGACACCTTGAAGTGCTTTTCGTAGCGCGGCAGGCGCTGCTGAAGGTGCTGGGCGAAGGTGTAGGCACCGACGTAGCCGAGTACGTCGACATGCCCGTAATAGCGGTCCTTTAGCCGTTGCAAGGTGCCGTTCTTGTGCACCTTGTCGATGAATTCGTTGATCTCGTTGAGCAGGCTGTTGTCGTCGCCGGCCGCCACCGCCCAGCGCTGGTCACGCCCGTCGCCCAGGTCGAAGGCCACCCGCACGTTGGGGAAGTACACCTGGTTCATCGCCACTTCGTTGGAGTCGACCAGGGTAAGGTCGATCTGCCCTTCGTCGACCATGCGCAGCAGGTCGACCACTTCGACCTGGTCGGATTCGTCGTATTGCAGCGCCGGGTACTGCTTTTTCAGCTCCGCCAGCTGCTCGGCATGGCTGCTGCCCTTGAGCACCAGGATGCGCTTGCCGACCAGGTCGGCGGCATCGGTGGGGCGCGACTTGCCGTTGCGGTAGATGATCTGCGGGGTGACTTCCAGGTAGGGGTGCGAGAAGCGCGCCTGCTGCTTGCGCTGTTCGCTGCTGACCAGGCCCGCTGCCGCCAGCACCGGGCCATTGGGCTGGCCAAGCTGGTTGAACAGGTCGTCGAGGTTGTCGGCGGTCTCGATCTGCAGCGTTACGCCCAGATCGTCGGCGAAACGCTTGACCAGCTCGTACTCGAAACCGGTTTCGCCGTTGCGGTCCTGGAAGTAGGTGGCCGGGCTGTTGCGGGTGACCACGCGCAGCACGCCGTCCTCCTTGATGCGCTCCAGGGTGCTGGGTTTTTCAACACAGGCACCGAGCATCAGGAAGAGTCCGGTTGCGAGGAGCCATTTGGCGCAACGCTGGCGCAAAGCAGTCTGGGCAAACATAGGATGCAGTATACGCAAAGGACCTGCCGCGCCATATCTCGACAACGGCTGGCTTGTCTGCTAGCACACCCCCGAAAAACGGCGGTGAGGCGGGTTTTTGTCATGTTCTGAAGCACTCTTGCCGGCCGGCCGACATTCGGCCTGTCGGCGATGCTGGGTTTCGGGTGCTGTCGGCGGCGGTTTAGGCTAGAATGCACGGCCTCTAAGCACACCCCCTTCCTGAGGCTGTCCCGACGATGTTGATCCTGCGCGGCGCTCCTGCCCTTTCTGCCTTTCGCCACGGTAAATTACTCGAGCAACTGAGCCAGAAAGTCCCCGCTGTTAGTGGTTTGTACGCTGAATTCGCTCATTTCGCCGAGGTTGACGGCGACCTGAGCGCCGACCAACAGCACGTGCTCGCGCGCCTGCTCAAGTACGGCCCGAGCGTACCGGTACAGGAGCCAAGCGGCCGCCTGTTCCTGGTCATGCCACGTTTCGGCACCATCTCGCCCTGGTCCAGCAAGGCCAGCGACATCGCCCACAACTGCGGCCTGGAGAACGTACAGCGCCTGGAGCGTGGTACGGCTTTCTATGTCAGCGGTGAACTGAGCGCTGCCGATGTGGCCGCAGTCGCCGAACTGCTGCACGACCGCATGACCCAGATCGTGCTGGGCAAGCTCGAAGAGGCCGCCGGTCTGTTCAGCCACGCCCAGCCCAAGCCGCTGACCGCCATCGACATCCTCGGTGGTGGCCGCGCTGCGCTGGAGAAGGCCAACGTCGAGCTGGGCCTGGCCCTGGCCGAAGACGAGATCGACTACCTGGTCACCAGCTTCCAGGGGCTCAAGCGCAACCCGCACGACATCGAACTGATGATGTTCGCCCAGGCCAACTCCGAGCACTGCCGCCACAAGATCTTCAACGCCAGTTGGGACATTGACGGCCAGAGCCAGGAAAAAAGCCTGTTCGGCATGATCAAGAACACCTACCAGATGCACAGCGAAGGCGTGTTGTCCGCTTACAAGGACAACGCCTCGGTGATCGTCGGTTCCGTGGCCGGGCGCTTCTTCCCGAACCCTGAAACCCGCCAGTACGGCGCGGTGCAGGAGCCGGTGCACATCCTGATGAAGGTCGAGACGCACAACCACCCGACCGCCATCGCGCCGTTCCCGGGGGCCTCCACCGGCTCCGGCGGCGAGATCCGCGACGAAGGTGCCACCGGTCGTGGCGCCAAGCCCAAGGCGGGCCTCACCGGCTTCACCGTGTCCAACCTGCAGATCCCGGGCTTCGAACAGCCCTGGGAAAAGCCGTACGGCAAGCCGGAACGCATCGTCACCGCACTGGACATCATGATCGAAGGCCCACTGGGCGGTGCCGCGTTCAACAACGAATTCGGCCGTCCGGCACTGACCGGCTACTTCCGTACCTTCGAGCAATCGATCAGCACCCCGCACGGCGACGAAGTGCGCGGCTACCACAAGCCGATCATGCTCGCCGGCGGCATGGGCAACATCCGTGAAGGCCATGTGCAGAAGGGCGAGATCACCGTCGGCGCCAAGCTGATCGTGCTCGGCGGCCCGGCCATGCTGATCGGCCTGGGTGGCGGTGCGGCCTCTTCGATGGCCACCGGTGCCAGCTCTGCCGACCTCGACTTTGCCTCCGTGCAGCGCGAGAACCCGGAAATGGAACGCCGTTGCCAGGAGGTCATCGACCGTTGCTGGCAACTGGGCGACGCCAACCCGATCGCGTTCATCCACGACGTCGGCGCAGGCGGCCTGTCCAACGCCTTCCCGGAACTGGTCAACGACGGCGGCCGTGGCGGTCGCTTCGAGCTGCGCAACGTGCCCAACGACGAACCGGGCATGGCGCCGCTGGAAATCTGGAGCAACGAATCCCAGGAACGCTACGTACTGGCGGTCGACGCCCAGGACCTGGAGCGCTTCAGCGCCATCTGCGAACGCGAGCGCTGCCCGTTCGCCGTGGTCGGCGAGGCCACGGCCGAGCCGCAACTGACCGTGACCGACAGCCACTTCGGCAACAGCCCGGTGGACATGCCGCTCGAAGTGCTGCTGGGCAAGGCCCCGCGCATGCACCGTTCGGTGACCCGCGAAGCGGAACTGGGCGATGATTTCGACCCGAGCGCGCTGGACCTCAGCGACTCGGTCGAGCGCGTGCTGCGCCACCCGGCCGTGGCCAGCAAGAGCTTCCTGATCACCATCGGTGACCGCACCATCACCGGCCTGGTTGCCCGCGACCAGATGGTCGGCCCGTGGCAGGTACCGGTGGCCGACGTGGCCGTCACCGCCACCAGCTTCGACGTGTACAGCGGTGAAGCCATGGCCATGGGCGAGCGTACGCCGCTGGCCCTGCTCGACGCCCAGGCGTCCGGGCGCATGGCGATCGGCGAGACCCTGACCAACATGGCGGCCTCGCGCATCGAAAAACTGTCCGACATCAAGCTGTCGGCCAACTGGATGTCGGCTGCCGGCCACCCGGGCGAAGACGCGCGTCTGTACGACGCCGTCAAGGCCGTGGGCATGGAACTGTGCCCGGAGCTGGGCCTGACCATTCCGGTGGGCAAGGACTCGATGTCCATGAAAACCCGCTGGGAAGATGAAGGTCGCGAAAAAACCGTGACCTCGCCGATGTCGCTGATCGTGACCGGCTTTGCCCCGGTCACCGACATCCGCAAGACCCTGACCCCGCAACTGCGCATGGACAAGGGCGAGACCGACCTGATCCTGATCGACCTGGGCCGCGGCCAGAACCGCATGGGTGCCTCGATCCTGGCCCAGACCCACGGCAAGCTGGCCAGCCAGGCACCGGACGTCGACGACGCCGAAGACCTCAAGGCCTTCTTCGCGGTGATCCAGGGCCTGAACGCCGACGGTCACCTGCTGGCCTACCACGACCGTTCCGACGGCGGTCTGCTGACCACCGCACTGGAAATGGCGTTCGCCGGCCACTGCGGGCTGAACCTGGAACTCGACACCCTGACCGGCAAGCGTGAAAAAGCTGCGGCCATCCTCTTCAACGAAGAGCTGGGTGCGGTGATCCAGGTGCGCCAGGACGCTACCCCGGACGTGCTGGCCCAGTTCAGCGCTGCCGGCCTTGGCGAAGACTGCGTGGCAGTGATCGGCAAGCCGGTCAACAGCGCCGACGTGGCCATCAGCCTCAACGGCGAAGTGCTGTTCAAGGGCGACCGTCGCCTGCTGCAACGCCAGTGGGCCGAGACCAGCTACCAGATCCAGCGTCTGCGTGACAACGCCGACTGCGCCGCTCAGGAGTTCGACGCGCTGCTCGAGGAAGACAACCCGGGCCTGAGCGTCAAGCTCGCCTTCGACGTCAACCAGGACATCGCCGCGCCGTACATCAAGAAGGGCGTGCGCCCGCAGGTGGCGGTCCTGCGCGAGCAGGGCGTCAACGGCCAGGTGGAAATGGCCGCGGCGTTCGACCGTGCCGGCTTCAATGCCATCGACGTGCACATGAGCGACATCCTCGCCGGTCGCGTCGACCTCGATGCGTTCAAGGGCCTGGTGGCCTGTGGCGGCTTCTCGTACGGTGACGTGCTGGGCGCCGGTGAAGGCTGGGCCAAGTCGGCACTGTTCAACAGCCGCGCACGGGACGCCTTCCAGGGCTTCTTCGAGCGTGCCGACAGCTTCACCCTGGGCGTGTGCAACGGTTGCCAGATGATGTCCAACCTGCACGAACTGATCCCGGGCAGCGAGTTCTGGCCGCACTTCGTGCGCAACCGTTCCGAGCAGTTCGAGGCGCGGGTGGCCATGGTGCAGGTGCAGGAGTCGAACTCGATCTTCCTGCAGGGCATGGCCGGTTCGCGCATGCCGATCGCCATCGCCCACGGCGAAGGCCATGCCGAGTTCGCCAGCGAAGATGCACTGCTCGAAGCCGATCTGTCCGGTTGCGTGGCGCTGCGTTTCGTCGACAACCACGGCAAGGTTACCGAGACCTACCCGGCCAACCCGAACGGTTCGCCGCGCGGGATCACCGGCCTCACCAGCCGCGACGGTCGCGTCACCATCATGATGCCGCACCCTGAGCGTGTGTTCCGCGCCGTGCAGAACTCGTGGCGCCCGGATGACTGGAACGAAGATGCCGCCTGGATGCGCATGTTCCGCAATGCGCGGGCGTGGGTGAACTGAGGGCGTGTTCAAGCTCGCCTTCTTCGTGCCGCCCAGCCACGTGGAGCAGGTCAAGAGCGCTGTGTTCGCCGCGGGTGGCGGACGCATCGGCGCTTATGACAGCTGTGCGTGGCAGGTGCTAGGCCAGGGCCAGTTCCGTCCGTTGAGCGGCAGCCAGCCGTTCATCGGGCAGCATGGCGTGGTCGAGCAGGTCGAGGAATGGCGGGTCGAGCTGGTGGTGGAGGATGCGCTGGTGGGGCCGGTGGTTGCGGCCCTGAAGGCGAGCCACCCCTACCAGACCCCGGCGTACGAGGTCTGGCAGCTCGCTGATTTCTGATTGGCAGGGCTGTGCTCTTCGCTGGCAAGCCAGCTCCCACAGGGTTCTATGTGCGATGCAAAACCCTGTGGGAGCTGGCTTGCCAGCGAAGGGGCCAATCAGGCCACAACAGTTTCTTCCCGCTTGCGCTGCACCCCCACACACGCCAGCAAGCCCACTTCAAACAGAATCCACATCGGTACCGCCAGCAGCGTCTGTGAAAACACATCCGGCGGCGTCAGCAGCATCCCCACCACAAAGCAGCCGACGATCACGTACGGCCGGCTCTTGCGCAATGTCGCCACATCCGTGACCCCCGCCCACACCACGATAAACGTCGCCACCGGTATCTCGAACGCCAGCCCGAACGCCAGGAACAACGCCAGGATGAAGTCCAGATACAGGCTGATATCGGTCATCATCGCCACCCCGTCCGGGGTCACGCTGGCAAAAAAGCCGAACATCATCGGGAACACCACGAAGAACGCAAAGGCCATGCCCGCGTAGAACAGCACGATGCTCGACACCAGCAACGGCAAGGCAATGCGCCGCTCCCTGCGGTACATGCCCGGCGCCACGAACCCCCACACCTGGTGCAGCAGCACCGGCATGGCGATGAACAGCGCGGCCATCAACGTCAGCTTGAACGGCGCCAGGAACGGCGAAGTCACGCTGGTGGCGATCATGCTCGCGCCTTCGGGCAGGTAACGCCGCAACGGCTCGGACACGGCGGTATAGATCACCTGGGCAAACGGGAACAGCCCCAGGAACACCAGGGCGATCGCCAGCAGGCAGCGCACCAGGCGCCGACGCAGGTCGGTCAGGTGGGCGGTCAGCGGCATGCCGGTTTCAGCGACACTCATGAGGACGGTCCATGGGTGGGGGAGGGTGCGGCCGGCGCGTGCAGGCTGACGCCCTGGCGCAGCTCCTGTTCCAGCTGGCGCAGCGGCTGGGCGTCGAGTTCCTGGCTCAGTGCCTGGGTGTCCAGCTCGCGCTCGACCTGGGCGCGCAGCGCGCCCATCGCACGCCTGGCCTGGCCCAGCCCGCGGCCAACGGTGCGCATTGCCACCGGCAGGCGTTCGGGGCCGAGCACCAGCAGCGCCACCACGCCCACCAGCAACAGCTCGGTGAAGCCGATTTCAAACATCAGCTACGCGGCTCCTGGTGGGCCTGCTGCACCTGCTGTACTGGCACGGGGTTGTCTTGGGCCTCTGCCTCGGAGCCGTTGCCCATGGATTTGCGAAAGCCCTGGATCGCCTCGCCCACATCCGAGCCCAGCCCCTTGAGGCGCTTGGTGCCGAACAGCAAGAACACGATCAGCAGCACAATCACCAGTTGCCAGATTCCGATACCGCCCATGTGGAGCACTCCAAGGTTATGAAAAAGAAGGCTTTATCCTGCCTGCGCTTTATGACGCAACGGTGACGCCGAGCGCGTTTGCCATGTGCCTGAAACATCCGCCGTGTTGACTGGCCCCTCTTTGGCACAAGGTGAGGCAACGATGGGCGGCAAGCGACAGCAAGGCGCGGCATTGCTGATGGTACTGGTGGTGCTGGCGATGCTCGCCGGTGGCCTGGCCTGGCTGGTGCAGGAGGGCCGCGCGCAGGTCGACGGGGTGCGCCTGGTGCAGCAGCGCGTGCAGGCGCGGGCGATGGAGCGGGCCGCACTGGCGTTTGCCGAACAGGCCCTGCAAGACCCGGCCTGGCGTGCCAGCCCGCTGTTCTGGCAAGCCTTGCGCGGGCAGCCGCTGCCCTATGCCTTTATCGGTGGTTCGGCCCGTTTGCGCATTCGCGACCTGCACACCTGCTTCAACGTCAACAGCCTGGCCGGCGACGACGCCGAGCGAGCCGAACGCCAACTGCAGTACCTGCTCGGTGGCGACATGGCCGCAGTGCAGATGACCCACGCCCTGGCCGACTGGATCGACAGCGATCACCAGGCGCGCCTGAACGGCGCTGAAAATGATCACTACCTGCGCCAGGCCCCCCCGCGCCTGGCGGCCAATCAGCTGATGCTCGACATGAGCGAACTGAACCTGCTGCTGCAGCCCGACCCGCAGCGCCAGGCGCGCTACCCGCAGCTGTGTGCGCTGCCCGAGACCACCGGCTGGCGGCTCAATGCCAACGCGCTGACGCTCGATCAACTGCCGTTGCTCGAGGCACTCTACGAAGGGGGGCTGAGTCGTGCCCTGTTGACGCGCATCGTCAGCGCGCGGCCGGCGGATGGCTACCGCGATGCCGGCGCATTGCGCCAGGCGCTGGGGGCGCTGGATGATGCGACGTTCGAACGTTTGAGTGAGGGGTTGCTGCTCAACAGCGGGCATTTTCTGTTGCAGCTGGAGATCGAGCAGGACGCTCGTGTGCTGCGCAGCCAGTACCAGGTGCACGCCCGCGGTGTGGTGCAATGGCATGCGCGGGTGCCGGCCCAGCAGGTGCGGGTGACCCGGCGTGAACCGCTGCCCTGGTAAGGGCAACGGTTCATCGGGGCAGCTTACACGCCGATTTCACCGCCATCGTTGCGCTGGATGACCACGGTCGATGCGCGTGGGCGCACCGGGGTGCCGGCTGGCGTGACCGCCGTGGCGACATCGGTGGACGGCCAGTTTTCCGGGTGCTGGATGTTCACGAAGATCGATTTGTTGTCCGGGGTAAACGCGATCCCGGTGACCTCGCAGCCGTTCGGGCCGACGAAGAAACGACGCAGGTCCACCTGGTTCTGCGCGTTGACCGGCACCTGCTTGCCATTGGCGTCTACCAGGTCGGTGGGGATCACCGCCAGCATCTGGTCGTTGGTGTAGCTGGTCAGGGTCGACTCGCCGTTGTCGGTCTGGAACCACAGAATCCCGCGGCTATCGAAGCTCATGCCGTCGGGGCTGGCGAACTGGTTGAGTTCGCTCAGGCCCGAGCGGTTGATATCGGCGGTGGCTGCGGCGTTGGCGCCGAACACGAAGATGTCCCAGGTGAAGGTCAGGTGATCGTCACTGTCGTGCCAGCGGATGATGTGCCCGTGCTTGTTCGGCCCGCGCGGGTTGGCAGCATCGACGTTGGCTGCAGTACGCGAGTCGTTGTTGGTGAGGGTCAGGTACACGTCGCCGTTGAGCGGGTTGACCGTGGTCCATTCCGGGCGGTCCATCGGGGTGGCGCCCACTGCGTCGGCGGCGCCGCGGGTGTTGAGGATGATGCCCGGCAAGTCAGTGTACAGCGCGCCGAGGGTCGAGCCGCCGGTGGTGCTGGTGGCCACGTCGAGCAGCAGCCAGTGGCCGCTGCCGTCGGCGTCGAAGCGCGCCACGTACAGCTTGCCGTCGTCCATGTACTTGGCACCGGTGGCCAGGCGGTTGCTCGGGGTGGCGTCGGCGCTGTCCCACAGGGCGGTAGAGACGAACTTGTAGAGGTATTCGTTCTTGGAGTCGTCGCCCATGTAGAACACCACCGGCTTGCCGGCCACCGGCAGCGCCGGGCAGCAGCCTTCGTGGCGAAAACGCCCGAGTGCGGTGCGCTTGGTGGCGCGGGTGCTGGCGTCGTACGGGTCGATCTCGACGATGTAGCCGTAGGTGCTGGCTTCGTTGCGGTAGTCATCGGTGGCGCTGGCACCGGTGGGGTTGAGGATGAAGCGGGTGAACTCGCCGTCCACTTCGCTGGGATCGTTCGCCGCCGTTTCCCATTTGTAGTTGCCCGCGCTGGTGCTCACGCCGATGCGGCGCTGATCGTCCGGTACGCTAGCGCTGGTGTTGACGAAAATTCCCGGCCAGTTCTCTTCGCAGGTCAGGTAGGTGCCCCACGGGGTGTAGCCGTTGCCGCAGTTGTTGTTGGTGCCGCGGGCCTCGGTGCCGGCGGTGGAAAACACCGTCTTGACGTGGTCGCTGCCGCGCAGCGGGCCGGCCAGGTCCATCACGGTGGCGGTGGTGAAGCGGCGGTTGAGCGGGTCGTTGTCGACCACCTGCCAGCGCCCGCTGACCTTGCTCAGGCGCACCACGCCAGCGCCGTGGGCGTTGATTTCCTTGCGCACTTCCTCGACCGGGCGATTGCCGCTGCCGTCCACGGTGGGACCGGCCGGGTGCAGTGCGTCGGCGTCGATGTATTCGAAGTTGATCGCCAGCAGGCCGTCATCGGAGCTGCCGTTGATAGGGAAGAAGTGCATGCCGTCGTGGTGCATGCCCATCGAGTTGGCCTGGTCGGTGGAGGTATTGGTGCCGTCGCTTTTCCACGGGTTGGCCAGGCTGTTCAGCGGGGTGCCCCAGGGGGCCAGCACGTAGGCGCTGTAGCCGGCGGCGACGACACAGGCGTCGGTGCGCGAGCCAGGGATGGAGTTGAAGCCCAGTTTCAGCTTCGGCTCTTCGGGGGTGACCGGTTCGGGGGTGACCGGTGGCTTGGAATCGTTGTCCGACCCGCCGCCGCTGTCGAAGCAGCCGCTCAGGCCTGTCCCTGCAATCATCGCGATCGCGGCACCGAGGCTGCCGCGTACCACGCTGCGGCGGCTCAGGTAGGCATCCAGGACAGACGCCATTGGCAGGTTGCCACTGGTGTTGCGGTCCAGATTGTCGCCGGTGTCTCGACTCATCTCTTCATATCCTTGTTAAGTGAAGTGGCTTCTACGGAAACCGGCACTCTAGAGCCCAAGTGTGATGATTGATTGGCAGTTTTGTGAAAAGACCTGTCACACCGCTATTGCTTACCAATTGATTTGAATGGGGTTTTGCAGGTCCTGTCGAATAACTGCCATCAAACTGTAATCCCGCCGCCGCACTATCCGGGTCCGACAACAGACAAGCCCGAGGACCACGGAGCAGATGGCGAGCATGCGCAGACGAGAGGTGTTGGGGTGGATGGGCGTCGGCGCCGTGGCGCCCTTGCTGACGGCCTGTTCCAGCCTGGGCATGCCGTCTGCCGGGCACAGTGCCGGGGTCGACCTGCTGTACTTCGGCGACACCCTGGATGCGCGTCAGCCCGGTACGCCGGTAGTGCCCGCCACCCGACTGGGGCCGGTCAGCCACCTGGGCCAGGCGCCGTGGATGAGCGGGGCGAGCGCCCGGCAACCGCGCGCCGAACTCAACCCCTTGCTCGATGCGAGCCTGAGCGAGGGCGTGCACACCGGCGGTTACGCGGTGCTCGGTGCCTTGCTCGAGCAACTGCGCGAAGCGGCGGGCCACGACAATTGCCTGACCCTGGAAAACGGCCAGGGCTGGAACGGCAGCGGCCTGGCCTACCTGACCCAGGGCGCCAGCGGTGTGCAGGGCAGCCACCTGCTCGGCAGCGAAGTGCGTGTCAGCAGTGATGAGCGCGTGCTGTGGCCGCAGCAGTGTGCGGGCCTCTATCGCCAGTACGGCCAGGCCGTGCTCGGCGCCGGCCTCGCCCCGGCACAGGCCCAGGCGCTGGGCACGCCGGCCTTTACGGTGGTGCGCCGCGCCGGCATCAAGGTGGCGGTGGTGGGGGTGACCGACCCCTACGCCCAGGACCAGAAAGCCTCGCTCAAACAGTGGTATCAATCGCTGCTGCCGGCCTTCGAGCAGGCACGACGCGAGGCCGACCTGGTGGTGGCCCTGGCCGATGTCGGCACCGGCCCCGGCCTGTGGCTGGCCGAACGCCTGAGCGACGCCGACCTGGTGCTGTGCGCCCGCGGCCAGGACCTGTGGCCTGCGCCGATCAATGTGCTGCAGGCCAGTGGCAGGCAGGTGCCGGTGCTGCTGGCCGGTAGCCGCGCCAGCGGCGTGTTCCAGCTGAACTGCCAGCGCCATGACGGGCGCTGGCAGTTCATCGCGCGTTTTCACCCGGCGTTCGAGCACGCCCTGAGCGCCAGCGGTCAGGCCCGTGCGGGGCAACTGCGCAGCCAGTTGCAGCAGCAACGCGCCGGGCATGCGGCCTGGCTCGACCAGCCGCTGGCGCGTGCCCCGCAAGCGTTGTGGCGGCGCGATACGCGTGGCGGCAGTTGGGACAACCTGCTGCAGCAGGCGCTGGCCGAGGGCAGTTCGGCGCCAGTGCTGCTGCCGGGGTTACGTTACGACAGCCCGTTGGCGGCGGGGCAACCGATCACCCGCGAGCACCTGATCAGCCTTACCGGCAGCTACCCGGCACCGGTGGTGCAGGTGCCGGCTCGCCAGATTCAGCAGGTGCTGGAAAACGCCGCCGAGCAACTGTTCGGTGCCCCCCTGCTGCTGGACAACAGCCAGGACCTGCCACGCTGGTTCGGCGAACCCTGGCAGGTCAGCTACAGCCCTTCGGGCAAGCGTGTGTCCGGGGTGGCCGCGCTGGAGGGGCAGTGCCGCACGTTCGGCCTGCAGTTCAGCAACGAGTCCGGCGAGCCATTGTGGCAGCGGGTCGAAGCCTGGCTGGCACGGCAGGCGCAGGGCTGGCAGTTGCCGCCGATGGCCTTGCCCGAAGTGCGCTACGTGCAAGGCCATCCCGGCTGGCACCCGCGCGGGCTGCCGAGTTGATCACGCCGTCGCGGGTGTTCACCGCCGTGCTGTTGAGCCTGGCCGGCTGGCTGGCTGCGCAGTGTGTGCTGCTGGCCAGCCGTGCGCCGCTGCCGGCGCCGGCCGAGCAGGTTGCCACGCAGGCCGTGCCCGGGCTGCTGCCGGGCCACTGGCAGGCGCCGCCCGCCAGCGGCGCGCTGCCGCTGACCGGGTTGCCGGTGCAGTACCTGGGCGGGCTCAAGGCCGTGCCGGCAAGCGCCACGGTGGTGGTGCTGCGTTATGGCCAGGCGGTGCGTACCTTCGCGCGCGGCCAGCGCTTGGCGCCCGGTATCGTGCTGCAGGACATCGATGAAGAAGGCCTGATTTTCGACAACCAGGGGCGGCGCGAGCGCCTGCCCTGGCCGCCACGGCCTGCCGTGACCGGTTTCAAGCGCCAAGGATGAAGTGATGATCGCAAGACTCTGCATGGCCGGCGTGCTGGCCCTGGGGCTCAACCTGGCCTGGGCCGAGGAGCCCGAGCCGCTGGCGCTGGATGAAAACGACACGCCGCTGTACGAGGTCAATTTTGTCGACACCGAACTGGGCGAGTTCATCGACAGTGTGTCGCGCATCACCGGTACCACCTTCATCGTCGACCCGCGGGTCAAGGGCAAGGTCACCGTGCGCACGTCGATCGGCATGACAGCGAGGCCATTTACGACATCTTTCTGGCCCAGTTGCGCGCCCAGGGCTTTGCTGCCGTCGACCTGCCCAACGGCAGCGTGAAGATCGTGCCCGACCAGGCCGCGCGCCTGGAGCCGGTACCGGTCGAGGACGGGCGCAAGGCCCAGGCCGGCAGCGACGGCATCGCCACCCGTGTGTTCAATGTGCGCAATGCCGCCAGCGAGCAGATGCTGGCGATCCTCAAGCCGCTGATCGACCCGCGTGTCGGCGTGATCACTCCGTACCCGGCCGCCAACCTGTTGGTGGTCACCGACTGGCGCAGCAACCTGGAGCGTATCGACAGCCTGCTGCGCCAGCTCGATCAGGTCAGCGAAGAGCCGTTGCAGGTGATGCCGCTGCAGCATGCCAGCGCCAGCGACACCAGCCAGTTGATCAGCCGCCTGCTGGCCCGCGAGCAGGGCGCCGACAGCGCCCAGGTGGTCGCCGACCCGCGCAGCAACGCCTTGCTGGTGCGCGGCAGTGCCGACAGCCGCGAACGGGTGCGTGCGTTGCTGGCGCAACTGGATCGTCCGGGCGATGCGTTGCGCAGTTCCAACACCCAGGTGATCTACCTGCGCCATGCCAACGCCGCCGAGGTGGTCAAGGTGCTGCGCAGCCTCAGCCAGGAGGCGGCAGCGCCAGTGGCCGAAGGCGACAAGGGCGCCAAGGCGCCGGCCCCGGTCAACCTGTCGGGTATTCGCCTGGAGTACGAAGAGGGCACCAACGCGGTAGTCATGGTCGGCCCCGACAGCGAACTGGCGGCCTACCGCAACATCGTCGAGCAACTGGACATCCGCCGTGCCCAGGTGGTGGTCGAGGCGATCATCGCCGAGGTGTCCGATTCGCGTGCCGAAGAGCTGGGTGTGCAGTGGCTGTTCGCCGGCGAGAAATTCGGCGCCGGCGCGGTCAACTTCGGTACCGGTGGCGCCAGCATCACCGGCATTGCCGGCGCGGTCGCCGGTGACGACAACGCCGCGCTGGGCAAGCTGCTGTCCGGGGTCAACGGCGTGACCGCCGGCATCGGCAACTTCGGTGGCGGGTTCAACTTCGCCATGCTGGTCAATGCACTCAAGAGCAACAGCGGCTTCAACCTGCTGTCCACGCCCACCCTGCTGACCCTGGACAACGCCGAGGCGTCGATCCTGGTCGGCCAGGAAGTGCCGTTCGTCACCGGCTCCGTGACCCAGGACAACACCAACCCCTACCAGACCATCGAGCGCAAGGAAGTGGGCGTCAAGCTGCGCATCAAGCCGCAGATCAACAGCGACAACACCGTGCGCCTGGACATCGTGCAGGAGGTGTCGTCGATCGCCGACACCGCCTCGGCCAGCGACGTGATCACCAACAAGCGCGAGATCAAGACCAAGGTCATGGTCGAGGACAACGGCCTGGTGATCCTCGGCGGGCTGATCAGCGACCAGGTGACCGAGAGCAATCAGAAGGTGCCGTTCCTGGGGGACCTTCCAGGCATCGGCCGGCTGTTCCGCTCGTCCGGCAGCCAGGGCGTGAAGCAGAACCTGATGGTGTTCATCCGCCCGAAGATCATGCGTGACGGCGCAAGCCTGGCCAGCCTCAGCAGCGAGAAGTACCGCAACCTGCAACAGGGCACACCGCTGGCCTTGCCCGACCTTGCCGACGGCGGCGAATTGCTGCGGGTGTTCCCGGCCAGCCGCCAGCGCCTGGACGAGGGCACCTGGTGATGCCGTTGCTGCCCTACCGCCTGGCCCGCCAGAGCGGCCTGGCCATGGCGCCGGGCGCCGATGGCTGGAACCTGTGGCTGCGCGAGGACGCCGACAGCGACCAGTTGCACGAGCTGCTGCGCGTGCATGGCCAGCCGCAGGAGGTATGCCAGCTGGACAGCGCCAGTTTCGACAACCGCCTGGGCCAGCTGTACCAGGCCGGCGAGAGCGCCACGGCGGCGTTGATCGAAGGCATCGGCGAGCAGGTCGACCTGGACAGCCTGATCGGTGAACTGCCCCGGGTCGAGGACCTGCTCGAAAGCGACGACGAGGCCCCGGTGATCCGCCTGATCAATGGCCTGTTCGGCGAGGCCCTGCGCTTGCAGGCCTCGGACATCCACATCGAAACCTTCGAACAGAGCCTGGTGGTGCGCCTGCGCGTCGATGGTCACCTGCGTGAAGTGCTGCGCCCGCCGCGTGCGCTGTCGGCCATGCTGGTATCACGGATCAAGGTCATGGCACGCCTGGACATCGCCGAAAAACGTCAGCCGCAGGACGGTCGCATCACCCTGCGCTCGGGTGGCCGCGAGGTGGACGTGCGGGTCTCGACCCTGCCCGGCATTCATGGCGAGCGCGTGGTGATGCGTGTGCTCGACAAGCAGGCCAGCCTGCTGTCGCTGGGTAACCTGGGCATGCCGAGCGACGTCGAGACCGGCTTGCGCGCCTGCCTTGCGCGGCCCAACGGCATCGTGCTGAGCACCGGCCCCACAGGCTCCGGCAAGACCACCACGCTGTACGCCAGCCTCAACAGCCTGAACGATGGCAGCCGCAATATCCTCACCGTCGAAGACCCGGTGGAGTACGCCATCACCGGCATCGGCCAGACCGCGATCAACCCGCGTGCCGGCCTGACCTTCGCCAGTGGCTTGCGCGCGATCCTGCGCCAGGACCCGGACGTGATCATGCTGGGCGAAATCCGTGACCGCGAGACTGCGCAGATTGCCGTGCAGGCCAGCCTGACCGGGCACCTGGTGCTCTCGACGCTGCACACCAACAGCGCGGTGGGCGCGGTGACGCGCCTGCGCGACATGGGCGTGGAGCCGTTTCTGATTGCCTCGTGCCTGCGCGGGGTGATGGCCCAGCGCCTGGTGCGGCGGCTGTGCAGTTGTGCCACGGCGCAGCCGTTGCAACCTGCCGAGCGGGCACTGTGGCCGGAGCTGGCGGCGCTGGAGCAGAGTTATCACGCGGTGGGCTGTGCGCAGTGCCAGGGCAGTGGCTATCGCGGCCGGCTGGGGTTGTACGAGTTCATCGAGCTGGATGCGGGGCTGATCGGCCTGCTGTACGACGGCGCCAGCGAAGTGGCGATGCAGGCGCATCTGCAAGGCCGGCGCCTGAGCCTGGCCGGCATGGCCAGCGGCTGCCTGCAGCGGGGCGAGACCAGCCTTGCCGAAGTCCTTCGCGCGGTGCAGGGCTGACCCATGCCGACCTATCGATACCAGGCCGTGGACCTGGCCGGGCGTACCCACAAGGCCAGCCTGCAGGCCGAAAGCGAACGCCATGCGCGCCAGTTGCTGCGCGAGCAGGGCCTGTTCGCGCGTCAGTTGCAGGCGCAGCACGGCGCTGGCGTACAGCCGCGGCGCCAGCGCGTGAGCCGCGCCCAGTTATGCGAGTTGACCCGTCAACTGGCGACCCTGACCGGCGCCGGCATTGCGCTGGTGGATGCCCTGGCCACGCTGGAGCGCCAACTGGTGGAGCCCGCCTTGCGCAACCTGCTGGTGGGGGTGCGCGGCGCGCTGGCCGAAGGCCTGGGGCTGGCCCGCAGCCTGGCACGCCAGGGCGGGCTGTTCACCGGGCTGTACTGCGCGTTGGTCGAGGCCGGCGAGCGCTCCGGGCGCCTGGCCCAGGTGCTCGAACGCCTGGCTGAGCACCTGGAGCAGGTGCAGCGCCAGCAGCACAAGGCGCGTACCGCCCTGATCTACCCGTGCGTACTGATGGGCGTGTCGCTGGCGGTGGTGGTCGGCCTGATGAGTTTTGTGGTGCCCAGGCTTACCGAGCAGTTCGCCCATTCAGGGCAAAGCTTGCCGCTGGTGACCCGGCTGCTGATCGGCACCAGTGAGTCGCTGGTGCTGGTCGGGCCCTGGCTGCTGGGCGCCGGCGCGCTGCTGGCGCTGTTGGCCGCGCGCCTGTTGCGCCAGCCACGCTGGTGCCTGCGCCGCGATGACCTGTTATTGCGCCTGCCGCGTATCGGCGCGCTGTTGCGGGTGCTGGAAAGCGCGCGGCTGTCACGCAGCCTGGCGATTCTGGCCGGCAGTGGCGTGCCGTTGCTCGAAGCCCTGCAGGTGGCCACGGCCACCCTCGAAAACCGGCGTATTCGCCTGGCCCTGGAAAAGGTCGGCAGCGATGTGCAAAGCGGCGTCAGCCTGCACCGTGCGCTGGATGCCAGCGGCCAGTTCCCGCCGATGCTGTTGAACATGGTGGCCAGTGGCGAGGCCAGCGGCACCTTGCCCGACATGCTTGAACGCGTGGCGGACAACCAGGAGCGCGCCTTTGCCCGCCAGGTCGACACGGTGATGGCACTGTTCGAACCGCTGATGATCCTGGTCATGGGCGCGGTAGTGCTGTTCATCGTGCTGGCGGTGCTGTTGCCGATCATGCAGCTCAATCAGGGCCTGACACTTTAAAAGGAGCCTTACCATGCATACCCGACGTTCCCGCCAGCGCGGCTTCACCCTCATGGAAATCATGGTGGTGATCTTCATCATCGGCCTGTTGATCGCACTGGTGGCGCCCAGCGTGCTGGGCAGCCAGGACAAGGCCATGAAGCAGAAAGTGATGGCCGACCTGTCGAGCCTGGAGCAGGCGCTGGACATGTATCGCCTCGACAACCTGCGCTTTCCCACCGCCGAGCAGGGCCTGTCGGCACTGGTGAGCAAGCCGCAGGCGGAGCCGATACCACGCAGCTGGCGTGCAGACGGCTACATCCGGCGCCTGCCGCAGGACCCGTGGGCCTCGCCCTACCAGTACCGTGTGCCGGGGCAGCACGGGCGCATCGACATCTACTCGCTGGGCGCCGACGGCGTGGAAGGCGGTGAGGGCATCGACGCCGACATCGGTAACTGGGACCTGTAGGCATGCCGGCTCAGCGCGGTTTTACCTTGCTGGAGTTGCTGGTGGTGATTGCCATTGCCGGGCTGATGACCGGGCTGGCGGTGGCCTCGCTCGACAGTGTCAAGGCGCCCATGCAGCAAGCCCTTGAGCGCCTGGCTGCGGCGGCACGCGCGCAGGCCGGGCTGGCGCTGCACAGTGGGCAGGTGCGTGGCCTGCGCTGGAATGGCCAGCGGCCCGAGTTCGTGCAACAGGTCGAAGGCGGCCAGTGGCGCGTTGATCCTGTAGCCCTGGGCGACTGGCCCGCCGGGCTGCGTGCGGATTGGCCGGCCAGCCCTGCGCCGCGGGTGATCTTCACGCCTTCGGGCCTGGCCGCACCCGCGTTACTGAACTGGCGCTGGGCTGAGGGCGCGCAGCGCTGGCAGTGGCAGCGCGAGGCCGGCCTGCACATCTCGGTCGTGCCATGAAGGCCCAGCGCGGGTTCACCCTGCTTGAAGTGACCGTGGCCCTGGGCATCGCCGCGACCATGGCGATCATCACCAGCCAGGTGCTGCGCCAGCGCCTGGCGGTGCAGCAGACCGTACAGCAGCATCGCCTCGGCACCCTGTGCGCCCGCGAGCTGGAAGCACGCTTTGCGGTGGAGCAGTACTGGCCTGCGCACGCCCAGAGTCGTGGCGAACTGCGCCAGGGTCCGGGTACCTGCCACTGGCATTTGCAACTGGGTGCGACCGGCGTGCGCAACCTGCGCCGCGGCGAGCTGCTGCTGTTTGCCGACCGCGATGGGCGCGAGTCGCTGGGCCAGTACCGTATCTTTCTGGTACGCCCATGAGGCGTCGGCAACAGGGCCTGACCTTGCTCGAGCTGCTGGTGGCGCTGGCCCTGACCGCCGTGCTCGGGGTGCTGCTGGCCGCGCTGGTGAATGGCTGGCTGACGGTGCGCGAGCGCCTCGACCAGGGGCCGCAGGCAACGTCGGTGCTGAGCTTTTGCCTGGCGTTGGAGCGACGTTTCGACGCCACGGTGCTGCGTCAGTTGCATGAGCAGCGCTTGCCGCTGACGCTGGCCTGGCTGGACTGGCAGCCTGCCGATCTGCAGTTGCAGTGGGTGGCGCTGGCAGCCTGGCCTGCGGCTGAAGGAGGGTCGCGCCTGCAGCGTCAGCGCCTGCGTTACGACCGGCGGACTTCACAGTTGCTGCTGGAGACATCGGCCGACCTGTATGCGGTTGCGCGTACCGAGTGGGTGTTGCGCGAGCAGTTGGCCGGCGTGTCGGCACCGGTGTTCACTTTTCGCCAGGGCAGCCGCTGGCTGGCCTGGCCTTCTGCCGAACGGTCCCAGCCGGATCGCGGCGTGCGTCTTGAATTCCAGCGTGATGGAGACCCCTATGTCTGTACGTTCGTCTTGCCGGAGGGTCAATGACTGATCTTCGACGCTGGCGCCGACGCCCGCCACGGCACTGGTTGCTGGTGCGTCCCGATGCCCACGGCTGGCGCTGGTTGCTGGCCTGTGATGGCGAGGTGCTGCGCTCGGGCGATGGCCGGCCACCGCAGGTGCAGGGCGCGCGCGTGGCGCTGATTCTGCCGGGTAGCGACTGCGCTCACTTCCACCTGCCGGCACCCCCTGGGCTCAAGCGTGAAGAGTGGCCGCTGCTGCTCGAGGACCGCGTGTTGCAGGCGCCAGAGGCCATCCACACCGGGTGTGTGTCGCGTCAGCAGGGCCGCCTGGAACTGGTGAGCGTCGGGCGCGAGCCGTTGGCGCAGTGGCTGGCGCACTGCCAGGGCTGGGGGTTGAAGGTCGAACGTTGCTGGGCGGAGTTCCAGTTGCTGCCCGACGCCGCGCCGGGTAGCGCCTGGTGCTGGCGCCGGGCGCCGGAGTTGAGCCTGTACAAGGGCAGCACGGCGGATGCGCGCCAGCTGTGGCTGGCCTGGCCGACGGCGCTGGGGGCGAGCCTGCCGATGCCCTGGCGCGACCTTGCGATCGAAACACTGGAGGGGCCCTGGCCTGCGCGGCTGGCACCCTTGGAGCGCCTGGCCAGCCTGCTGGAACTGCGTCGAGCACCGCGCCTGCGTCCTCGCCTGGCACGTGGGCAGCAGCGTCTGCTGGCGGGGTGCGCAGTGCTCGCATTGCTGTGGGGCGGCCTGTGGCTGGGCCTGCAATGGCGCCAGAGTGCGCTGTATCAGGCGCAGGTGGCCGCCGTTGCCGGGCCGGTGAGTTCGGCGCGTGCTGCGGCGCAGGTACTCAAGCGCCAGCGCCAGGTGCAGGACGAACACACCCTGCGGCTGCGCCAGCTCGACCAGTTGCAAGCGGCCATGGCGCAGTGGCTGCAGGCCCGGCCCGGTTGGCGTCTGCGCCTGGCGCGGTTTGACGGGGTGCGCTGGCGCCTGCATTTGCACGGCCTGCCGATGCCGGCGGATACGCCGTGGGCGGCGATGGCCGCGAATGCGGGGGCACAGGTAACGGTTGAGCCGGCGACGGATGAACTGCGGTTGGTGTTTGAACTGGGAGCAGGCGCATGAACGTAGACGTAGACAGGCAGCGGCGCTGGCTGATGCCGGCAGCCTGGGTCAGCGTTGCGCTGCTGGTGTTGAGCCTGGCGCTGCGCGAAGGGCTGGCGCAGTGGCGCGAACATACGCAGTGGCAGGCGCTGGCCGCCTCGGCGGCGCAGTTGCAGGCCGGTGTGGCACTCGGCGTCGAGCCGTTGCAGCAGTCGGCGGCGGCGCGCCAGATCGTGGTGCGCGAGGTACAGCCGGCCGAGGCGGGTTGGCAGGTGCAGGGGCGGGTAGCTGACGAGCGCGTGCTGCAGGACTGGTTGCAGGCCTTGCAGCGGGACGGTGCGCGGCCATTGCAATGGGGGTTGGAGCAGGCCGAGGAGGGCTTGAGCTTCGACCTGGTGCTGGCGCGATGAGCGTCAGGGGCGTGGCCTGGATGGCGCTGGTGTTCGGCCTGACGTTGCTGGCGGGGTTGCCGGCGCGCTGGGTGTCCAAGGCGGTGCCGTGGCCGGTCGAAGGCGTGTCGGGTAGCGTGTGGCGGGGCCAGGCCGTGCGGGTGGGGGCCGTCGGGCCGCTGAGCTGGCGCGTGCGCCCGTGGGCCGCACAGGTGCAGGCGGGGTATCAGGCACAGCGCTGGAGCATCGAGCTGGCCGGCTGGCCGTGGGCGTGGCAGGCCACGTTGATACCTTCGGGACCGACCCGCAGCGTGGCAGTGGGCTATCGCTTGAGCGGTGAATGGCAAGGGCAGTTGCAGGTGCGCGGTGCTGGCCGGCGTTGCCGCACGGCGGCGGGGCAGGTGTGGGCCGATGATCTGGCGCTGGTGGCGCCCTGGTCGTTGGCACTGGGGCGTGGCGAGGTACGCGTCGAGTGCAGTGAGGGCCTGAAGGTGCTGGCGCAACTGGGGCTGGCGGGGCAGCATCAGGTCACGCTGCAGGCGGGTATTGCGGGTGCGACGCTGGAGGGGCAAGTAGAGCAGGGGGCGGCGGTGTACCCGGTGCTGGTGGGGGGGCAGTGGCTGGCACAGGGGAGTGAGCAATTGCGCAGAACCTTCAGATGGTGAGGGGACCCTCAGGGCCCCTTCGCCACTGATGGGTCAGGGCCGGATCTCGATCAACGTGCCGTCATTGACCAGGCTCCACACCTCGCGCATGTCGCGGTTGGTCATGGCGATGCAGCCCTCGGTCCAGTCCAGGGTATGGAACAGCGCCTCGGGGTATTCCTCGCTGTCGGGGGTGCCGTGAATCATGATCATGCCGCCCGGCGGCACGCCCTCGCGCCGCGCCCGGGCCGAATCGCTGACATTGGGGTAGGACACATGGATGGCCAGGTTGTAGCGGTCCGACACCTGGCGCCAGTCCAGCCAGTACAGGCCCTCGGGCGTGCGCTTGTCACCCTCGCGCAACTTGGCGCCCTTGGGTTGCTTGCCCAGGGAGATACGGTAGCTCTTCATCGAGGTGGTGCCGCTCATCAGTTGCAGGCGTCGCTCGGACTTGAGCACCAGCACCTTGTCGATCAGCGATGCGCTGGCCGGCGCCGGCGTCAGGGAGGCAGGCGCCACCTGGCTGGCCGGCTTGCGGAGGATGGTTTCGGTAAACGCCGCCTGGGACACCGAGGCCACACCGAGGCAGAAGAGGGCAAGCAACCAGCGCATGAAACGGTATCCCTGAAAGTAGCGACGTCTACGTTGAAGTGGGTGACTCGGCCATCGGCGACAGGCACTCGGTGCGTACCGGATAGTGCTGCACCTGGCGGTCCAGATAGTAGCATTCTAGGGCACGACTGACGGTCCTGAAAGCCAGCTCATCCCATGGGATTTCATGTTCCTCGAACAGGCGCACCTCCAGGCTCTCGACGCCCACGGCAAACGCCAGGTCGGCAAGTTCGGCACGAAAGAACACGTGCACCTGATTGATGTGCGGCAGGTCGAACAGCTGGTACAGGCTCATCGCGCCCAGGCGTGCGCAGGCCTCTTCGTCGGTTTCGCGACGTGCCGCCTGTTCCAGGGTCTCGCCGTTTTCCATGAAGCCGGCGGGCAAGGTCCAGTAGCCGCGGCGCGGCTCGATGGCGCGCCGGCACAGCAGCACCTGGCTGCCATGGCTGGGCAGCGCACCGGCAACGATGTTGGGGTTCTGGTAATGGATGGTCTGGCAATGATCGCAGACATGGCGCGGGCGGTTGTCGCCTTCGGGAATGCGCTCAATGACCGGGTTGCCGCACGCACTGCAGTATTTCATGCTTATCTTCCTGATGACTGCGCCTATCTTCGCGCCACTGTGCGCAGCCCCGCAAGCGTGATCGTCGCGGGGGCTTGGGCGGGCTGCGCCTTTGGTGCATGATGCAGAAAGCTGACAGAACGAGAGAGACCATGCTGGACGAGTTACTTCGCCGAATGAGCAGTCATACGCCGGCCACCCTGGAGACCGATCGACGTTTCCCCGAGGCTGCCGTATTGTTGCCCATCACCCGCAGCGAAGCGCCCGAGCTGGTGCTGACCCTGCGCGCCAAGGGGCTCTCGACCCACGGTGGCGAAGTGGCGTTCCCCGGCGGGCGCCGCGACCCGGAAGACCCTGACCTGGTGTTCACCGCGCTGCGCGAGGCCGAGGAAGAGATCGGCCTGCCGCCAGGCCTGGTGGAGATCATCGGCCCGTTGAGCCCGCTGGTATCGCTGCATGGGCTTAAGGTCACGCCGTTTGTCGGGCTGATCCCCGACTATGTCGAGTATCACGCCAACGATGCCGAGATCGCCGCGGTGTTCAGCGTGCCGCTGGAATTCTTCCGCCAGGACCCGCGCGACCATACCCACCGCATCGACTACCAGGGGCGTAGCTGGTATGTGCCCAGCTATCGCTTCGGCGAGTACAAGATCTGGGGGTTGTCGGCGATCATGATCGTCGAACTGGTCAACGTGCTTTACGATGCGCGCATCAGCCTGCATCAGCCGCCTGAGCGCAGCACAAGAACCTGAGCGGGCCCACCCGCCATTGCCTGACCGTGAGGAACCACGCATGAAGTATCGTCTGGGCGACCTGCGGGTCGAGACCCACCCACAGAGCTGGGTGGCACCCACTGCCACCTTGATCGGCAAGGTCCGCTTGCAGGCCGGTGCCAGTGTCTGGTTTGGCGCGGTGCTGCGCGGCGACAACGAGCTGATCGACATTGGCGAGAACAGCAACGTGCAGGATGGCGCGGTAATGCACACCGACATGGGCTGGCCGCTGACCCTGGGCACGGGCGTGACCGTTGGTCACAACGCCATGCTGCATGGCTGTACGGTCGGTGACTACAGCCTGATCGGCATTGGTGCGGTGATCCTCAATGGCGCACGCATCGGCAAGCATTGCATCATCGGCGCCAATGCGCTGGTGCCCGAGGGCCGGGAGATCCCCGACGGTTCGCTGGTGGTCGGTTCGCCCGGCAAGGTCGTGCGCGAGCTGACCCCGGCGCAGCAGCAACTGCTCGAGGCCAGCGCCGCCCACTACGTGCACAACGCCCAGCGTTATGCCCGCGACCTGGCCCCGCAGGAGGATTGATGAGCCAGCCTGAACGCCCCGTGTCCTCGCCCTGCGTGAACATCTGCGCGCTGGACGAGCAGGACATCTGCACCGGCTGCCAGCGCAGCGCCACTGAAATCACCCGCTGGGGCCGCATGGACAACAGCGAGCGGCGCCAGGTGCTGGTGCTGTGCCATGAACGCGCGGTGGCCGCCGGGCTGGTGCTGTCGGTCGGCAAGGCCGCCGGCTGATAGCTCGGGCTTGGCCGTGCCGGGGCACTCAAGTACCCTGTACGGCTTGCCCATCGGTGCTTCTATGTTCTTTCTGATTGCTTACATCGCCAGCGTGGTGCTGATCAACTACGCCTTTTCCAGCGCGCCGCACCTGGACGTGATCTGGTCCGCCTGGGGCGGGCTGGTGTTCATCCTGCGCGACATGGTGCAGACCCGCTTCGGGCATGGCGCGCTGCTGGCGATGCTGGGCGCGCTGGTGCTCTCGTACGTGACTTCGGAGCCGGCCATCGCCCTGGCCAGTGCCACCGCCTTCGCCGTGTCGGAGTTGATCGACTGGCTGGTGTTCAGCATTACCCGGCGACCGCTGCACGACCGTCTGTGGCTGAGTTCGGCATTGAGCATCCCGCTGGACACCTTCATTTTCTTCGGCATGATCGGCGCGCTGACACCGGCGGTGGTCGGCACGGCGCTGGGCTCGAAGTTTGCCGGCGTCACCGTGGTGTGGCTGGCCATGGCCTGGCGTGCACGCAAGAACGCCTGCGCCATGTAAAATGGCGCTTCTTTTCACCGGGTTGCACCGTGCTGGGGCGGCCCTGGATTCCTTCCCTCTGAGGACCTGAGATGACCCGTATCGGAACCCCCTTGTCGCCGACCGCGACCCGTGTACTGCTGTGTGGCTGTGGCGAGCTGGGCAAGGAAGTGGTGATCGAGCTGCAACGCCTGGGCGTTGAAGTGATTGCCGTGGACCGTTACGCCGATGCCCCGGCCATGCAGGTGGCGCACCGCAGCCATGTCATCAACATGCTCGACGGTGCTGCGCTGCGCGCGGTGATCGAAGCCGAGAAGCCGCACTACATCGTGCCGGAGATCGAAGCCATCGCCACCGCCACCCTGGTGGAACTGGAGGCCGAAGGCTTCACGGTGGTGCCGACCGCTCGCGCCGCGCAGCTGACCATGAACCGCGAAGGCATCCGTCGCCTGGCCGCCGAAGAGCTGGACCTGCCGACCTCGCCGTACCACTTTGCCGACACCTTCGAAGACTACCGCAAGGCCGTCGAAGACCTGGGCTTCCCGTGCGTGGTCAAGCCGGTCATGAGTTCGTCGGGCAAGGGCCAGAGCCTGCTCAAGAGTGTCGATGACATCCAGCACGCCTGGGACTACGCCCAGGAAGGCGGGCGTGCCGGCAAGGGCCGCGTGATCATCGAGGGTTTCATCGACTTCGACTACGAGATCACCCTGCTGACCGTGCGTCATGTCGGTGGCACCACCTACTGCGCGCCGGTCGGGCATCGCCAGGAGAAGGGTGACTATCAGGAGTCGTGGCAGCCGCAGGCCATGAGCCTCAAGGCGCTGGCCGAGTCGGAGCGGGTGGCCAAGGCGGTCACCGAAGCACTGGGCGGTCGCGGGATGTTTGGCGTCGAGCTGTTCGTGAAGGGCGATCAGGTGTGGTTCAGCGAAGTCTCGCCGCGCCCGCATGACACTGGCCTGGTGACCCTGATTTCCCAGGACCTGTCGCAGTTCGCGCTGCATGCGCGGGCGATCCTGGGCTTGCCGATCCCGCTGATTCGCCAGTTCGGGCCTTCGGCGTCGGCGGTGATTCTGGTGGAAGGCACCTCGCAGCAGACTGCGTTCGCCAACCTGGGCGCAGCGCTGAGCGAGCCGGATACGGCCCTGCGCCTGTTCGGCAAGCCTGAGGTCAATGGTCAGCGTCGCATGGGCGTGTGCCTGGCGCGCGACGAGTCGGTCGAAGCAGCGCGGGCCAAGGCGACCCGGGCGTCGCAGGCAGTCAACGTAGAGCTGTAGATTTCACTGGCCCCTTCGCTGGCAAGCCAGCTCCCACAGGGTTATGC
>NZ_JAHTBI010000051.1 GCF_019168305.1 Pseudomonas aegrilactucae | reverse complement strand
GGCAAAATGATACTAGGGGGGAGGATTTCCTATCCATGGAGAAACTTCCGAAAGTTATGTCGGATGCGTCACGGAAGGGGGGCTTCGCCACGAAACGCCACTGCTCCGAATAGACCACCCCCCCGCGTTCTATCTATGGATGCTCGCTCGGATAGAAAGAAAATCACACGCGCCACCTTGAGTACAGCCGAGGTGCAACTAACGAAATACTCCGTAAATACCATCCACACGAAAGCGCCATAGCGGGACGATTCTTCCCATGGCAAGAATCCTCGAGACCGATGCCTCCCGTCATCTGCCAGCAGGCGCTGGCCTGGTATTCATTGAAGCTGTCCGGTGACATCAGTGCCGAGCAACTGCCAGCTTGAACGCTGGCGCCAGGCCGAAAGAGAGCACAAGCGCAGCCTGGAAGAGTTGAGCAGGAAGGTCAAGTAAGGCGCAAAGCGCGACAAGGCCGGCCGTAATGGGCCCTGTCGCAGCTTCCCCTGTTACCCCATTCGATAAGCCGTTGCGCTCCAGTAACGACTGCCATTGCCTTGCTGGCGAACCCACCCGGCCGCCTCCAACTGCTTGGCGATCATTCGATTCATGATGCCGTGGCCGAGCAGTAGCACGGGCCCTTCATCAGCCAGGGACTGAAGCCGTTGCGCGGCGGCATTGGCGCGCATTTTGGCCGTGCGGGCAGACTCGACCTTCCCTGAGAAACCGCACAGCCACAAGACGCGAAGAATGAAGGCCCAGGTAAACGGCGAAAGGCGCGGCAGTGTCCAGCGCCCATGGGGCAATTGCGCTTCGCAGAACATTGCGTCGACCAGAACCGGCTGCAAGCCCAACGCCCGAACGGAGGTCAGCGCGCGAGGCGCCGTACTCGAAACGATTACCCTGGCGGTAGCGGCGAGCGCCACGCTCACCTCTGGGGCGGGTTGGTCGATGATTTCGGAGAGGTCGTATTGCTCGATCCAGCGTTTCATATCGAGCGCTGAAAGTTTGCCAGCCATGACCAGATCGGGCTGACCATGACGCATCAAGATGATTTCCTTGGCCACTGCCATCAGTCCTTTTTTTTGCATTTGCGTGAGTATTTGCCCGTCGAGTCGTCTCAACCAAATTCACGCAGTTGAGGTTGCACACCGTAGGCGCTGCTGAACGTGCCCAGCACCTTCAGCTTGTTGTCGTAGCCAGCGCCTTGCGCAGCTCCTGCCGAGCAAGCGGGTAATCCTCAAGCGCGACCTGGGCGCTCAGCGCTGCATGGGCTTTAGCCACCGATGCAGGCCCCAGTATCACGATGGCGCGTACGGCGGCCCACCGCGTAAAGTGGTTCTCGGGGTCTGAAACCAGCGACACTATTTTTTCAAGGTCTGCATCGTCGGATACCTGCTCGGCCAACAACTGCGCAGTACTGAAGATATCAATCGGGTAGGCCACCTGATGTACGCCCAGGTACATCACCCGGCCGATCAAGTCGTCAAATGAAGGGTTCATGGCGTCTCGTAAGCTTGAGTGCGATTCGGCCTGCCAGCGTAACCGACCCATCGGTCCCTGTCTGGCCTCAGGCTCATACCCACGCCCAGGTTGTCTTGCTTGATGGTGAACACCGCCACACTGGTGTTGAGCCATCGTGGTACCTCCAGCGTCGGGCTGCCCACACGACTCAATCAGTCCTGTCGCGCCGCGTACCACTTCCACGCGATCGCGGCTGGCAGTCGGTCGGCATGCCCCGATCGGAGTGGTCGTGGCTGATGGGCGCCATCGCATTTGGCGGCGTGCTGAGCCCGATACTTCTCGTGGGGTTCTTTGGTGTGGCCTTAGCCTGGTGCTGTCCGTTCTGGCCGAACGCCATTCACATGAGCACCATCACCCGCAGGCACTCGCATTGACGGGGGGGCTGAAAGCGGAGAGGGCGGCACCCGTTCAACGACCCGACCTCGGCGAGGGCTCATCCGCCACAGGCACCCACCACCACACGCGTCGCTGCCGCAATGGTTTCATTGCGCCAAGGCGAGTCCTTCTTCGAGCCCCGCGTGAACACCACCACAATCCACGGTGCGCGCCCCGGCGGCCAGATAATGCCGACGACGTTGCAGCAACCCTGCCTCGACCTGGCTCGCCTGCAGGATCGCACCTGCGAGCACTGCCTTGAAGGCGCTGCAGAAGGCGAAGCGCTCTTCGCCACGGTACGATAGGCGCTTGCCGCTGCCGGTATCGAGCGCCCACAGCCCGAGTGTGCCGCCCGATGCCTGTTCCAGGCGCTGCAGTGGCGACTGCACTGGGTCAGTTGCCCACGCGGGCAAGGCCAGCACTGCAGAGCAGCCAACGGCCCCCTGCATCAGGCGACGGCGGCTGAGTATGGGTTGCATGATGTGCTCCTTTGGGAAGTGTCATCACTTGGGGGCTGCATACTATTTGGCCCGCGGGTGCTTGGCTTCAAGAAATACGTTGCCTGCGGTTGCTGACGACAGCGTGCGCCAGCAACTTGAGCCGCCCCTGCACGTGGGGCACACTCGCGTGCCTTCATCGGCCCATTACAGGAGTTTACGGATGCCATTTTCACCGTCGGAAACACAGGCCTTGCTGGCCCTCAAGGGCGTAGGCCCTACCGTTATCGCTCGCCTTGAACAGATGGGCATCGACTCGCTGGCAGTGCTCGGCGAGTCGAATGTCAGCGACATCCTGGCCCAGGCCTCGGCAGCCGTGGGTTCTACATGCTGGAAAAACAGCCCCCAGGCCAGGGCTGCCATCACCGCCGCCGTAGCGCTTGCGAAGGCGTCTGCATAGGCAGGCTGCGGCGCGCTGCGGCTTACCAGTCCCGCGGCGCGATCAGCTCTTCGATGTCTGCGTTCTCAAAGCCATATGCCGTGGCGATCTGCATGAAGTCCGTGCCGATGGCATCGCGTGCAGCCGTCTCGATTTCGCTGCCGTTCTCCTCGAATTCTTCGCCCAGTACGTTGAACGCCTCGGTGGCTGCATGGCTCAGCGCATAGAGCGCATCCAGGTCGGCCGGCTTTTGTTGTTCGATCGCACGGCACAGTTCGATCAGGATGTTCTGGCCCTTGTGCACGATGGCGTTCGGAAAGTAGTCGTCCTCGATCATCTCTTTGAGGAAGGGGTAGTTCGCCATGGTTGCATTGTTCAAGCTCATGATGCTCCTTGCGGATGAGGTGTTGGATGGGGGCGCAAGGGTAGCACCTACACCGTTTCCCAGGCTTGTTTGCAACGACAGGCACCGGTTGCGGTCTTGTCGCTGCCGGCCGCCGGGCTGACCGTGCGGTGCAAAGGATTACGATCACCCTTGGCGATGCGCTGTGTGCTGGGGAGGGCAGCACGCCGGAGCCGGCGGGCCTATAATTGCGGATCCTTCGTGCTGTGGTTCGATCCGCCACGCCTGACGCCACGGAGCCACGCTGATGAATACACCGCTCACCCACCCATCGCCCGGCATTGCAGTGCCGTTTCGCGAGCCAGCCGCCGACGGTTTCAGCCTGGGCGGTTTCAGTTGGCGCCATGCCATGGCCGACCCCACGCGTGCGGTGGTCATCATCAACGCCGCCACCTCGGTGCGCTGTCGCTTCTATTCGCGTTTCGCCGACTACCTGTACGCCAACGGCGTGGACGTGATCACCTACGACTACCGTGGTATCGGCGAGTCGCGCCCGGCCACCTTGCGCGGCTTTCAAGCCTCCTGGTCAGACTGGGGCACGCTGGATTTCGAGGCCATGCTCACGCGTGCCCAACGTGAGTTTCCAGGTCAGCCCCTCGATGTGGTAGGGCACAGCTTCGGGGGGTGCGCAGCGGGGCTGGCGGCCTCGGCGCCGATCATCCGCCGGCTGGTCACGGTGGGTGCGCAGTTCGCCTACTGGCGTGACTACGCCGCCGACAGCCGCTGGCAGCTGTTGTGCAAATGGCACCTGGCGATGCCGCTGCTGACCCGTGTATTCGGCTATTTTCCCGGCAAGCGCCTGGGCTGGATGGAAGACACGCCCGCAGGTGTGGTGCGCGACTGGGCGACACCGGCGCCTGCGTATGAGCAGCGTCCCAGTGGGCGCAGGCTGGCGACGCTGGGGTTTGCCCAGGTGCAGGCCGATATCCTTGCCATCAGCCTGACGGATGACCCGTTCGGAACGGTGCCGGCCATCGAGCGGCTGCTGGGCTACTTCAAGGCCAGCGCGCGTACGCACCTGCGCATCGCCCCGCACGAGATCGACGAGCCAGGCGTTGGTCACTTCGCGTTTTTTCACCGCCGCTTTGAGGCGCAGTTGTGGCCCATTGCGCTGGGGTGGCTGCGCGATGCCCAGGTGCCCGCAAACGCGCCGGGGCAGCGGGTGGTTTCGCAGGCATGAAAAAACGGCCCATGAGGGCCGTTCTTGTTGGATGCAGCGCGGCTCAGCCTTTGCGTTGCAGCGGCTCGCCAGCGAACTTCACCCCGGCCAGGCCGTGCTGGATCAGCGCACGGATGTTGCCGTGATCGCTGCCCTCGGGCGTGGCCACTACCGAACGGTAATGCTCGCCGAAGGCCAGCAGCGCTTCCTGATCGCTCAGGCCTTCAAGCAGGGCCAGGCCCAGGGTCTTGCACGAGCCTTCGTTCTGCCCGGCAGCGTTTTGCACTCCGCCGTTGGTGAAGGCCTGTGGCTGGTAGGTGTAGCCGTCGGCGATGAATGCCAGGGTGTCGACAAATACATGTTCGCCACTGTTCAGGCGGCTGCGCAGGGTGTTCAGGTCAGTCATGGGGTTTTCCTTTGGCGAACGCCGCTTGCTGTTCGGCGCTGGCTTCTTTCTGGTGTTGGGATTTCCACTGCTCGTACGGCATGCCGTAGACCACTTCGCGAGCGTCATCCAGGCTCAGGTCGATCTGGCGCTCGTCGGCCGCCGCCTTGTACCACTTGGACAGGCAGTTGCGGCAGAAGCCGGAGAGGTTCATCAGGTCGATGTTCTGCACGTCGGTGCGCTGGCGCAGGTGGTCGACCAGGCGGCGAAAGGCGGCCGCTTCGAGTTCGAGTTGCTGTTGCGGGTTCATGGGCGTTCTCTTGACGGTGTCGCGGCTCAGTCGGCCGCGATGCGGTTCTTCAAATGGCGGCCACCGTTGATGACCACGTTGCTGCCGGTGCTGTACTGGCTCTCGAGCAGGAACTTGACTGCGTCGATCAGCGGCTGCGCGCCGGGCTCGAACTCCAGCAGAGCCTTCTTCAGGGTTTGCTGGCGGTAGTGCTCGTCGCTGTTTTCCTTGAGGATCAGCAAGCCGGGCAGGATCGCGTTGACCCGTACTGCGGGGGCGTACTTCTCGGCGAACGACAGCACCATGTTCTGCAGCGCGGCCTTGGTCGCGGCATAGCCGATATGGCTCTTGCTGCCGCGCGAAGAGGTTTCGTCACAGATATGGATGATGTCGGACTTGTCGAGCTTGAGCAGGTGCTCGCCCAGGGCCAGGTTCAGGTGGTAAGGCGCCTCGACGTGCAACTTGAACATGGTGTTCAGGTTGGCCAGGTCGTCATCCAGCCACAGCGAGGCGTTGTGGATGATCGCGCGCAGGCCGTCATAGTGGCTGCGCAGGTGATCGATCAGGGCCTGGCGGTCGTGCTCCAGGCACAGGTCGGCCTGGAACTGCACGATGTTCGGGTGCGGCGCTTGCGCAAGGATGCTGCGGCTGGCGCTGACGACCGTGTGGCCGGCCTGCGCCAGTTGAATGGCCAGCGCGAGCCCGACTCGCTGGCTGGCCCCGGTGACAAGAATTGGGCTGTTCATGTGGTGGGCGGTCAACTTCAGGTAGTCGCATGGGTAGGCCCCAGCATACCCGAACTCGCCGCCGTTGCACGCCCCGCTGGGGTGGCTCAGCGGCTGCTCAGCGGCGGTGCGGGCACAACCTGTGCCGGCGCTTTGGGGGTCAGCCAGTGGGCCAGGCAACGGGTCGACAGCGGGATGAACAGGTAGACCATCAGGGGCGTGAGCCCCAGGGTGCTGAGCAGGATGCGTGGCAGCAGGTCGAGTGCGCTCAACCAGTGGCCGAACAGCAGGTTGAACGCCAGCGACACCGGAAAGAACGCCAGCCATATTGCTACTGCTTGTTTCCAGCGCGGTGGGCGTTGGGCCGGGCCAGGGCCGAACCAGCCATCGATACCACTGACACGGTGCTCGTGGGGTTGCTGGAACAACCCGTTGCCGCGTGCCAGCCAGGTGCTGCGCGATGCCGAGAACTCCCACGCGTGCAGGGTTTTCTCGTCGGCGAAGCGGAAGATGATCTGGAATTCGTCGTCGTTGGGCGGCGGGGCGAGCACACCCGAGCCCAGGTAACCGGGGAAGTCGGTGGCCAGTTGCTCGCCTTCGCGCAACCAGGCGATCAGGTCTTCATAGCGGCCATCGGCAACGCGGCGCGCCACCATCAAGGTAACCGGAGGGGTAGACATCGTGTATCTCCTGGCAAAAATGAGCGCAGCGGGTAGCCGCGACCATGGAGCGCTGCCCGGGGTGATGGGCGGCGCTCAACGCATGTGCGTATCAAGTAGCAAGGATTATTCCGTAAATTGTCTGACTCGTCAGTGCTGGCGCACAGGCGTTGCGCAAAATCACGCTTGGGCAGGGCCACGGCTGCGGAGTAGAATGGCCGATCTCTCCAGAATCACGGTCTTTACGGCGATGATCGAACCTGCTTCGGCTGCCACCAACCCTGACGCCCTCGTCCATGAGGAGCTGTTTCCCATCCGTGAAGTGGCGCGCCTGACCGGCATCAACCCGGTCACCCTGCGCGCGTGGGAGCGCCGATATGGGCTGATCCAGCCCACGCGCACCGAAAGTGGGCACCGATTGTACTCGCGTTCGGACATCGACGATGTGCGGGCCATTCTCGGCTGGATCGAGCGTGGCGTGGCGGTGAGCAAGGTCGGCAAGATCCTGGTGCGCAACCACACCCTCAAAGCGCAGGCGTCTGTGGAGCAGGCTTGCGGGCAGGCGGACTGCCAGCAATGGCAGGTGCAGGTGCGACAGGCGGTCAAGCGCTTTGACGAGGGGCGCCTTGAGCAGGTGTACGGCCAGGTATTTGCAACCTATCCGCTGGTCATGGTGTTTCAGGACATCTTCATGCCGGTGTGGCATGAGCTGCGTACCTGCAGCGATGCGTTCGGCGCACAGAGCGAGTGGCTTTTGCTCGATGGCTTCCTGCGTGCGCGGGCGTTGCAGCGCCTGCAGCTGTCGCGTGAGCAGCAGGACGTCAGCGTGGTGCTGGCCGCCATTCCCGGGCACTGCCGTGAGCTGGAGTTGCTGGTGGCGGGGTTGTTGCTGGGCTGCAGCGAGATTGCCATCAGGGTGCTTGCGCTGGGCCAGCCGATGGAAGAGTTGAGCCTGGTGTGCGAGCGCATTGCCCCGCACGCGCTGGTGCTGTTTTCCAATCACTCACCTGCGGCGGACCTGCCCAAGCGTCTGGCACGTCTGGCCAATGCGGTGGAGTGTCCGGTGTTGTTCGCGGGGGAGGCGGCCGAGTTGGCCCAGGATGGACTGATGGGCTCGCAGGTGGCGTGCCTGGGCAGTGAAGCGCGCTTGATGCGCCGGCGCCTGCAGCAGTACCTGGCAGGCCATCTGGACACCTGAGGGCCTTTTCGCGGTGCAGGTGCCGGCCTTGCCAGCGAAGGCCGCGCCGCCGTATCAGGCCGGATGCAGCTCAGGATGCGCCAACCGGTGCTGGCGCAGGATGTACTGACGCAACCGTTCGATCTCCTGCGGCTGATGCTGGCTCAACCGATACGCCGCCAACCCTTCGGCGGTCTGGCGCTGCAACGTACCCTGCAAGTTGATGGGCGTATCGGCGCCCGGGCTGAACCACAGGCTGAAGGTCTTGGGCGGCTTGCGATCAGTCGGCACTTGCAGCAGCACACCCTTGAACGAAATCTCGCATACCCGCAGGTCCGTGCTCAGGCCCAGCTCGTCGTCCAGCGCCACCGGCGTGTCGAGGTTCAGGCGCCAGGGGCGCATCATCGGGCCGTCTTCATAGATGCTCGGCGCGCCCAGTTGCAGGTGCACCGCATGAAACTCATCCTCGACCAGTTGCAAGGGAAAACTCATCTGCTGGTTTTCGAACTGCGCCTGCAACGTCACCTGCTCGTGGGCAATCAGCCGCGTCAGCAGCCGCTGTACGTCAGTGCCGCCAGCAAGGCGCAGGCTCGAGGTGGCGTCCGCCAGGTTCAGCTGGGGCGAACGGTGCATGCTCTGGATAAAGTCCAGTTCATCCTGAGTCAGCAGGGCAGTTGATTGCATGGTCGAACTCGATGGTTTCAATCGGGAATCGTTTTTGTCTGGGTGATGGACAGCGCAAGCGTCACTTAGTTACTGCCGTTCGTCGGATTCAAGTGCCTTGATCCGCGCCTGAGCTTCGGCCAGTTGTGCTTCAAGCTGCGCCATGCGCTGTTGCGCCTCTACCTGCAGGCTCACATCCTTCTGGATGCCGATGAAATACTTGAGCTGGTCGTCTTCGTTGTACACCGGCGTAATCGACAGCTCGTTCCAGAACGTGGTGCCGTCCTTGCGGTAGTTGAGCAGCACTTCACGGCACGGCTGGCCACTGCGGATCGCCTCGCGAATGCGCGCACGGGCGGCCGGGTCGCGGTGTTCGCCCTGCAAGAAGCGGCAATCGCGGTACAGGATGTCATTGGCCGAGTAGCCGGTCAGGCGTTCGAACGCCGGGTTCACATAGATCAGGATGGTGTCGTCGTCGCCTTCCTGTTCGGCCACCACGATCCCGTCATTGGAGGCATCAATCATACGGTGCAGCAATTTGGCATTGATCATCGACTTGGACCGAAAAGGAGTGGAGGCGAACAACCCATCGATTCTAGTGCATTGACCCGCACGGGGCACCCACACCTGAGGCCTTTTGCCAGTGTGCGGTGTTAGTATCCTGCGCTTTTACTCTGTTTCGGGATTTGCTATGAAAGTTGCCATCCTTAGTGGTTCGGTCTACGGCACCGCCGAAGAAGTCGCTCGACATGCCGAGTCGCTGCTCAAGCGCGCGGGTTTCGACGCCCAGCACTTCAAGCGCGCCAGCCTTCAGGACCTCCAGGGCTTCGCCCCGCAGGCGTTCCTGGCGGTGACCTCGACCACCGGCATGGGCGAGTTGCCCGACAATCTTGCGCCGCTGTTCAGCGAAATCCGCGACGTGCTGCCGGCTGCCTGGCGTGGTTTGCCGGGCGCAGTGATCGGCCTGGGCGACTCCAGCTACGGCGACACCTACTGTGGCGGCGGCGAGCAGTTGCGTGAACTGTTTGCAGAACTGGGTCTGATCGAGATTCAGCACATGCTGCGCCTGGATGCCAGTGAAACCGTCACCCCGGAAACCGACGCCGAGCCGTGGCTGGCCGAGCTGGTGGTCGCGCTGCGCGGCTGAGCACAGGGCACCGCAAAGGGGCGGGCTCAAGCCCTCGCCCCTGTTTGTGGCGCCACAGTTACGTCACCGTACGTGACTATTTTCTGCGCTGACCCGATAGGCCAATAAGCTGGCTGCCAATGCAACTCGGTGCTGCGACAGTCGCCACTAGACTGTCAATCAATAGAGCACACGAATGTGCCGAGGTGATTGCAATGACCGCAGCCAATGCCGTGCCCGACGAAGCGTTGCCCAACCGTAGTTACATCCTCCTGTCAGGACCTGCGTGATGCCACTCGCCGAGATTCCCTTGAGTGTCTGGCGTACCCGCGGTCGCAGTTTTACCTTCCGCCACCAGACCATCCGTTACTGGACGGCAGGGCAAGGAGAGCCCCTGCTACTGCTGCACGGGTTTCCCACCGCCAGTTGGGATTGGCATTACCTGTGGCAACCGCTGGCCCAGCGCTTTCGCCTGATCGCCTGCGACATGCTCGGCTTTGGCGATTCGTCCAAGCCGCTGCGCCATGACTATAGCCTGCTGGAGCAGGCCGACCTGCAGCAGGCGTTGCTGGAGCACCTGGGGGTGCGCGAACCGGTGCACCTGCTGGGGCATGACTATGGCGCCAGCGTCGCCCAGGAGTTGCTGGCCCGCCACCATGAAGGGCGGGCGCAGGTGGCCAGTTGCGCGTTTCTCAATGCCGCGCTGTTTCCGGAATGTCACCGCCCCTTGCTGGTGCAGAAGCTGCTGCTCAGCCCGTTGGGTTGGCTGGTGGCGCGCACGTTCGGGCGCGACGATCTGGTCAGGAACGTCACCCAGATCTACGGCCCGTGCACGCACCCCAGCGAGAGTGCGCTGGATGACGGCTGGAGCCTGATCGCGTCCAATCGCGGCAATCGCATCCTGCACAAGCTGGCCGCCTGTGTGCCCGAGCGCATTGCCCGGCGTGAGCGCTGGGTCAGTGCCCTGCAGCAGGGCGGCGTACCGCTGCGCCTGATCAACGGCGCGGTCGACCCGGTGTCCGGGGCGCATGTGGTGGCGCGCTACCACGAACTGGTGCCCGACCCCGATACGGTGACCCTGCAGGGTATCGGCCATTATCCGCACACCGAAGCACCGGTACAGGTGCTGCGCCACTACCTGGCGTTTCGTCAGCAACCCTTGCCGGGCCTGGCGTTGAAAGTCGCCTGGTCCTGAGTATCGTCCTGCCTTATTGCCTGCCATTCAGCGCCTGCCCGGATGATTGTCCGGGGCCGGGCGCTGGCTGACACTGCCTGCCTTGTCCCTTGCCCTGCTGGAGAATGGTGATGACCGAAGCGATACGCCTGGATGAAAGAGTTGTGATCGTGACCGGTGCCGGCGGGGGGCTGGGCCAGGCCCACGCGCTGCTGTTCGCGCGCCATGGGGCCAGGGTGGTGGTCAACGACCTGGGGGGCTCAGCCCAGGGCGAGGGCGCCAATGCCTCGGCGGCCGACCGGGTGGTGGCGCAGATCCGCGCCGCCGGCGGCACGGCGGTGGCCAGCCATGAGTCGGTCACCGAGGGCGCGCGCATCGTCGAGCAGGCGCTGGATACCTACGGGCGGGTCGATGTGCTGGTCAACAACGCTGGCATCCTGCGTGACAAGACCTTTCACAAGATGGACGACAGCGACTGGGAGCAGGTCTACCGCGTGCACGTCGAGGGCGCCTACAAGCTCACCCGCGCCGCCTGGCCACACCTGCGCGAGCAGAACTGGGGGCGGGTGATCTTCACCTCGTCCACCTCGGGTATCTATGGCAACTTTGGCCAGGCCAACTACGGCATGGCCAAGCTGGGCCTGTATGGCCTGACCCGCACGCTGGCGCTGGAAGGGCGCAAGCACGACATCCTGGTCAACGCCATTGCGCCTACCGGCGGCACACGCATGACCGAAGGGCTGATCCCGGCGCAGGTGTTCGAGCAGCTCAAGCCCGAGCTGATCAGCCCGCTGGTGGTGTACCTGGGCAGTGCGCAGTGCCAGGACAGCGGCGGCCTGTATGAGGTGGGCGGGGGCTGGGTGGGCAAGGTGCGCTGGGAGCGCAGCCTGGGCGTGGGCTTTGACCCGCAGCAGGGCATCAGTGTGGAGGACATCGCCGCGCACTGGCAGGCGATTGGCGACTTCGACGGCGCGGTGCACCCGCGTGACAGCCTGGAGGCGCTGCAGCAGATGATGGCCAACCTGCACAAGTTCGCCGGCTGAGCTCGCCGCACAAATAAAAAAAGGCCGCTGCACAAGCAGCGGCCAAAAAAGACGTGGATCAAGGAGCTTCAAAATCAACGTCGGTGAACCTGAAGGGGGATGGTTCAGCGTGTCAGAGTCGTACTCTAGGGGGAGAGGATTAACCTGGCATTAATGGCTGACCCACCGGCCCAGCACTTGGCGAAAACCCGTTTCGCTGCAAGCCCGGCAAGAATAGACACCCCGGCACCGCAGAAAAATACGCCTTTCTGACATTCACTGTTGCGCTTGTGGCAACAGTGCACCAACGCGGGTCACGGTGCGGCTTCATAGCCCATGCGCCAGCTGATCGCCTGCGCGGCGGCCAGCAATTGTTGCGCCGCCGGCCCTTGCTCATCGGCATGGAAGATCGACGCGGGGCCCACCACCGTCAGCACCGCAGCGATCTGGCCCATGGCGTTGAACACGGGCGCCGACAACGCATCTACCCCCGGCATCAGCAGGCCATGCACGTGGTGCAGGCCGCGCTCGCGGATCCTGGCGAACACCGGCACGTAGTCGCTGGCGCGCTGCCCGAGGTCCGCCAGCTCCTGATCACGCAATTCGATGGTCTCGCGCTCAGGCAGGTACGCGCCGAACACCAGCCCGGTGGACGAGCTGAGCAACGGCAGCACCGAGCCGATCTGCGTCACCACCGTGACCGCGCGCACGGCCGGTTCGATGTTCACCACGGTCGCGCCCCGATTGCCCCACACCGCGATGAAACAGCTTTCGTTCAAGTCGTCACGCAGATGCGACAGGGGCAACGCCGCCACCTTCAATACATCCATGCCGCCCAGCGCGGCCAGCCCCACCCGCAAGGCTTCACGGCCCAGCCCGTAATGGTTGGTGGCCGGGTTCTGCTCGGCAAAGCCGCTGGCGATCAGCGCCTGCAGGTAACGGTGCACCTTGCTGGCCGGCATCTGCACATGCTCGGCCAGGCGTGACAGCGAGGTGGCCGGGGAGAGCTGGGCCAGGGCCTTGAGGATGTCGGTGCCGACCTCGGCAGAGCGGACCTTCTGTTTGCCGTTGGTCTCGGCGGCGGGGCTGGTTTTGCTCATGGCAGGAAGGGTCCGTGGTGGCAGGTGGGCGTCTTTATAGCTTGACGGGTGGCAGGGATCAAATTACGTTATGCGTAATCAGTTTACGATAATAATAATGCAGCACCACTGGAGGCTCGATGAACGTCGATTCCACTCCCGCTGTCGCCTACCAGAGCGGCTTCGGCAATGAATTCGCCAGCGAGGCATTGCCCGGCGCCCTGCCGGTCGGCCAGAACTCTCCGCAAAAAGCGCCCTATGGCCTGTACGCCGAGCTGTTTTCGGGCACCGCGTTCACCATGGCGCGCAGCGAGCAACGGCGTACCTGGTTGTACCGCATCCGCCCCTCGGCGCTGCACCCCGCGTTCGAGCGCCTCGAGCGCCAGTTGAGCGGCGGCCCGCTGGGCCCGGTCACCCCCAACCGCCTGCGCTGGAGCCCGCTTGCGATTCCCGCCGAGCCGACCGACTTCATCGATGGCTGGGTCGCGATGGTGGCCAATTCGGCGTCCGAGAAGCCGGCCGGCATCAGCGTCTACAGCTACTGCGCCAACCGCTCCATGGAGCGCGTGTTCTTCAATGCCGATGGCGAGCTGCTGCTGGTGCCTGAGCAAGGCCGCCTGCGCATCGTCACCGAACTGGGCGTGCTGCTGGTCGAGCCGCTGGAAATCGCCGTGTTGCCGCGCGGCCTCAAGTTTCGCGTTGAGCTGCTCGACAGCCAGGCGCGTGGCTACCTGGCCGAGAACCATGGTGCACCACTGCGTATCCCCGACCTTGGGCCGCTGGGCAGCAACGGCCTGGCCAACCCGCGTGACTTCCTGGCGCCGGTTGCGCACTACGAAGAGCATCAAGGCCCGGTCGAGCTGGTACAGAAATTCCTCGGCGAACTGTGGGGCTGCCAGTTGCAGCACTCGCCGCTGGATGTGGTGGCCTGGCACGGCAACAACGTGCCGTACAAATATGACCTGCGCCGCTTCAACACCATCGGCACGGTCAGCTTCGACCACCCCGACCCGTCGATCTTTACTGTGCTCACCTCGCCGACCAGCGTGCCGGGCATGGCCAACCTCGACTTCGTGATCTTCCCGCCGCGCTGGATGGTGGCCGAGAACACCTTCCGCCCGCCATGGTTCCACCGCAACCTGATGAACGAATTCATGGGCCTGATCCAGGGCGAATACGACGCCAAGGCCGAGGGTTTCCTGCCCGGTGGTGCGTCGTTGCACAGCTGCATGAGCGCCCATGGCCCCGACGCCGAAACCTGTGCCAAGGCGATTGCCGCCCAGCTTGTGCCGAGCAAGATCGACAACACCATGGCCTTCATGTTCGAGACCAGTCAGGTGCTGCGCCCTACTCGCCATGCGCTTGAATGCCCGCAATTGCAGGCCGACTACGATAAGTGCTGGGCCACCTTGCCGAGCACCTTCACCCCGAATCGGAGATAACCATGAACCAGTCCGCCATTGCCCGCAGTTGGGTCGAACACGCCAACGGGCATAGCGATTTCCCGCTGCAGAACCTGCCGCTGGGTATCTTCAGCCGTGGCAGCGAGGCGCGTCGTTGTGGTGTTGCCATCGGTGACGCGATCCTCGACCTCGAGGCCGTGCTGGCAGTCGGGCTGTTCGAGGGCCAGGCCAAGGTAGCCGTACAAGCCACCCGTGGCGGCGCGCTGAATGCCTATTTCGAGCTCGGCCGCGAGGCCCGCGTGGCCCTGCGCGCACGCCTGCTCGAGCTGCTGGGCGCAGACAGCGCGCATCAGGCGGCCCTTGTTCCGGCGTTGTACCCGGCCAGCGAGTGCCAACTGCACCTGCCTGCGCGCATCGGTGATTACACCGACTTCTATGTCGGCATCGAGCACGCCAAGAATGTCGGCGCACTGTTCCGCCCCGACAACCCGCTGCTGCCCAATTACAAGTACGTGCCCATCGGCTATCACGGCCGTGCCTCGACCATTCGCCCCTCGGGCACCGACGTGCGCCGGCCCAAGGGCCAGACCCTGCCGGCAGGGCAGGCCGAGCCGAGCTTCGGCCCGTGTGCGCGGCTGGACTACGAACTGGAGCTGGGCATCTGGATCGGCCAGGGCAATGCGATGGGCGATGCGGTTCCGATTGCCGAAGCCGCCGAGCACATCGCCGGTTACTGCCTGCTCAACGACTGGTCGGCACGCGATATCCAGGCCTGGGAATATCAGCCGCTGGGGCCCTTCCTGTCCAAGAGCTTCATCTCGACCATCTCGCCATGGGTGGTCACCGCCGAGGCACTGGGGCCGTTCCGCTGTGCCCAGCCTGCGCGCCCCGAGGGTGACCCGCAGCCGCTGTCGTACCTGCTGGACAAGCGTGACCAGGCGGCGGGCGCCTTCGACATCGAGCTGGAGGTGCTGCTGCTGACCGAGCGCATGCGCGAGCAGAACCTGCCGGCGCACCGCCTGACCTTGAGCAACACCCTGAGCATGTACTGGACCGTGGCGCAGATGGTTGCCCACCACAGCGTCAACGGCTGCCAGTTGCAGCCAGGCGACCTGTTCGGGTCTGGCACCTTGTCGGGCGCCAGGCCTGGCCAGTTCGGCAGCCTGCTGGAAATCACCCAGGGCGGCAAACAGCCGATCGAGCTGGCCAGTGGCGAGGTGCGCACGTTCCTCGAAGACGGTGACGAGATCATCCTGCGTGCACGCTGCACGCGTGAGGGCGTGGCCTCGATCGGCTTTGGCGAGTGCCGCGGCAAGATCCTGCCGGCCAAGTGAGAGGGTAGGGCGATGGACCTGTATACCTACTACCGTTCGACCTC
Organism: Pseudomonas aegrilactucae; assembly: GCF_019168305.1. Taxonomy (GTDB): domain Bacteria; phylum Pseudomonadota; class Gammaproteobacteria; order Pseudomonadales; family Pseudomonadaceae; genus Aquipseudomonas; species Aquipseudomonas aegrilactucae. Next base: position 15,674 of record NZ_JAHTBI010000051.1, on the reverse strand, counting down.
CTCGTACCGGCTGCGCATCGCGTTGGCCCTCAAGCAGCTGGACTACCAGTCGCTGCCGGTCAACCTGCTCAAGGGCGAGCAGCGCCAGGCCGAGTTCCTGGCGCTGAACCCGCAGGGGCGGGTACCGGCGCTGCGCATTGATTCGGGCGAGTTGCTGGTGCAATCGCCGGCGATCATCGAGTACCTGGAGGAAGTGTATCCACAACCTGCGTTGCTGCCGGTCGAGCCGGTGCGGCGTGCGCAGGCGCGTGGGGTGGCGGCGCTGATCGGCTGCGATATTCACCCGTTGCACAATGTCAGCGTGTTGAACCAGTTGCGTGGGCTGGGGCATGACGACAGCCAGGTGAATGCCTGGATCGGCTACTGGATCACCCAGGGGCTGGCGGCGGTGGAGCAGATGATCGGCGAGGCGGGGTTCTGTTTCGGCGATGAGCCGGGGCTGGCGGATGTGTACCTGATCCCGCAGCTGTATGCGGCTGAGCGGTTCAACATCGACCTGTCGGCATGGCCGCGCATTCGTCGCGTGGCGGCGTTGGCGCAAGAGCATGATGCGTTTGTGCAGGCGCATCCGTCGCGCCAGCCTGACACTCCCTGAGCATTGCGCAAGCAATGCTGGCCGCCAGCTCCCACAGGGTTTTGTGAGCACCGCAAATACCTGTGGGGCTTGCCAGCGAAGAAGCCAATACAGAGCGTCAGTGCATCGAAGGCGTAGGCGGCGGCAAATGCCCCAACCGCTCCGTCAGCCTCAAGCGCTGGATCGGATCATCGGTCAGCATCAGCGCATGCTCCAGGTCGAACCGCTCTGCCTGCGGGCACTCCAGTCGTTGATACAGGTTAGCCCGGGCCAGGTAGTCGCTGGCACTGGCCGGCCCCAGCAGCAACACCCGCTCCGCATCCTTGAGCGCCGCCAGATCATCGTCATTGCTGGCGTGCAGCTGGCGCAGGTTGCGCGACAGCCGCTGCAACATCTGCTGCCCACTGGCCGTCACCAGGTGCTCGGCACTCAGCACGATCTGCGGGCCGAACTGGCGCCCCAGCAGCTCGCGGTAATCAGCCGGGTACAAGCGCCGCCCGCCACAGGGATCGAGCAGATGATCCGCCCCCGGCACACGCAACAGAAAATGCCCCGGAAAATTCACCCCTTCCAGCGGGATCGACAAGCCCCGCGCCAACTCCAGCGTCAGTAGCGCCAACGCCAGCGGCTGCCCGCGACGACGTTGCAGCACTTTGTCGAGCAGCGCCGCCTGCGGGCGCAACGGATGATATTCGTCCTGCTGAAAGCCCAGTGCATTGAGCGCGCGCAACAGCGGCTGGGCCAGCTCGCTCACCGGCAGCATCGGCAGGTTCTGGCTGACCTCGCGTTGCAAGGCCAGCAACTCGCCCATTACCCGCGCCGGTTGCACACAGGGATCGTGTTCGGCAGCGATCCACAGCGCCGCCTCGAACAAGGCGACGGGGTGGCGTTCCAGGCAGGCCAGGCAGGCTTGGCGTGGGGGCATGGCAATCTCCGCTCAAGCTATTGTTGTAGCGCTGGTGTGCGCTTTCGTCCAGTGGCGCAACGCCCGCTGCGCCGACGCCTATACTGGGTTCAGCACTGTCTCCCGAGGGCCGGGCAATGTTCGCTCTCATGCAAAGTACACGCACGCACTCACTGCACCTGTGCATCGACCCGGCTACCGGGTTGAAGGCGGTCATCGCGATCCACAACGAACGCCTGGGCCCCGCCTTGGGTGGCTGCCGCTACCTGGCCTACCCGGACGACGACAGTGCCATGAGCGATGCCATACGCCTGGCCCAGGGCATGACCTACAAGGCCGCCCTGGCGGGCTTGCCGCTGGGTGGTGGCAAGGCTGTGATCATTCGCAATCCGCATGTGGAGAACCGCGCGGCGTTGTTCGAGGCGTTCGGGCGTTTTGTCGACAGCCTGCAAGGGCGTTACATCACTGCCATCGACAGTGGCACCTCGACCCTGGACATGGACTGTATCGCCCAGAGCACCCAGCATGTCACCAGCACCACGGCGGCAGGTGACCCTTCCCCGCATTCGGCCATGGGCGTGTTCGCAGGCATCCGCGCCACGGCGATGGCACGCCTGGGTACGGACAATCTGGAGGGGTTGCGGGTGGCGGTGCAGGGCCTGGGCAATGTCGGCTTCGCCCTGGCCGAGCAACTGCACGCGGCAGGGGCGGTGTTGCTGGTGAGTGACCACGACCCGGGCCGGGTGCAACTGGCCATGGAACAGCTCAATGCACACCCGGTGGCCAGCGAAGCGCTGGTCAGCACGCCGTGTGACATCTTTGCCCCGTGCGGGCTGGGGGCGGTGCTCAACAGCCAGAGCGTGATGCAACTGCGTTGCGCGGCCGTGGCTGGCGCTGCCAACAACCAGCTGACGCACCTGCAGGTGGCCGATCAGCTGGAAAACCGCGGCATTCTGTATGCCCCGGACTACATCATCAATTCCGGTGGGCTGATCTACGTGGCACTGACCCACCAGGGCCATGAGCTGGGCACCATCACCGCGCACCTGGCACGGATACCAACCCGGCTGACTGAAGTATTTGCCCATGCCCAGGCCGAAAAAACCTCACCAGCCCGGGTGGCTGCCGTGCTTGCCGAGCAATTGGTGTACAACGCCTGAGGTTTACTCGGCCGGGGGGTCGAGCAGCAGTTCCGACAGCGCGTCGGGCTGGCTCTTGAAGGCCTTGGCGAACACGTCGCGGTTCTTCGCCATGTAGATACCCGCTTCCTCGACCTGCTGTTCGCTCAGCGACGGCACGGCTTTTTGCAGCACCTCGGCGAGCAGTTCGGCCAGCTCGAGCATTTTGTCGTGACGGTCTGCTTCAGCTTTATCCATGAACAAGCGCTCCAGATCGCGGCTGCTGCGGTATACCACTTCGACGGCCATTCATCACCTCACATGCCTTTCGATAATTGATGTGTACGAGTACTGTGTTTTTATACAGGTAAAAGCATAAGGCAAACCACCGCGTTTGGGTAGTGGCATTTTTATAGCTCAGATTGATTGCACACGGCATGCAGGTTTGGTGCCTTGCGGCAATCGGTCGCCTTCTCAACCAGGGCCTCTGGCCTTTTTACTGCATGCAGGCAAAGCGTCACCTGCGTGGCGCATCCTCCTCCCGTCGTTTCCAAGGAAATTCGCATCGTGAACATCAAATGGGCTGAAAAAGTGCGCAAGGGTCTGCATGGCTCGGCAGATTCTGTGGGCAATCTTTGCGTCGAGGCCTTTCATTACCTGGCGTTGTTCGGTATCGGCGGGATCACGGCCTATGCGGCTGTGTCGGCGTTCATGGAGATGCTCGGCAAGGGCGGGGTGAGTGTCGATGACATCCTGCTGCTGTTCATCTACCTGGAGCTGGGGGCGATGGTGGGGATCTACTTCAAGACGAAGGTCTACGTTACTAACATTCTCCGTAGTGGTTACCAGATGCTTAAACGCCCTGATAACGCTGGGGCGTGGTGTGCATGACCAGCTTCTGATGCGCCGTGTGGTTGGTTTGATTCGCTCAATTTATGAACAGTGGTGGTTACGATGACGCAAGAAGTGAAATGGGCTGAAAGCCTGCGTAAAAAGCTGCATGGTGGTGCTGATTCGATTGGCAATTTATTTGTAGAAACGTTTCATTATCTTGCGCTTTTCGGCATCGGAGCAGTGACAGTTTATGCAGGAATTTCTGCGTTTTTAGGAATGCTTCAACAACCCAAAATAACGGTGGATGATATTTTACTGTTGTTTATCTATTTAGAGCTGCTAGCTATGGCAGGTATTTATTTTAAAACTAATCACATGCCTCTGAGGTTTTTGCTATATATCGGTGTTACTGCTTTGATTAGATTGTTGATTAGCGATGTCTCACATCATAACGCCCCGGATCTTGGGATTATTTATGTGTGTGGTGGGGTATTGCTGCTGGCTTTTTCAATTTTAGTCGTTAGATATTCCTCGTCAAAATATCCATCAGTCAAGGATAAGAGCGAGACGTGAAATCCGTTAGTGAGGCTCGTTATTAACGTTCGAGCCTTAATTTTAATTAGGGTTTATATTATGCGAATGCCGTTATTCTCTGGTTTGCAGACGGTTAAAAAGCTCGTTTTCTAGAAACTTGCCTCTGCTAAGCGGAAGACCTGATTGTAATAGCCTGAAATTTGAGGGTCATATTCGCTAATGCTGATTTTTTCCATGGCGTTCGCTATCAGATAGTCTGCATGTTGTCTGTTAAGAGTTTTGCTGCCTGTGAATTTTTTATAGTGGTCCGTCAATACTCCAAACCCAAATTCAGCCATTAGTTTCCCGTAGCAATCGATTGCTGGAACTATACGGAATTTCCCATGGTATTTAAACGGTATCTTTTTATTGCTTTTGACGGCTTTGATAGTAGCCTTGAAAGAATCTCTCTTTACCTTAAAAGGTACGCCGTTAAATACATCGACTAATGTTCCGAAATCCTCTGGGATTCCAGGTAGTTTTTGCATTGAACACAATACATCAAAAAAAACCAGGCGGTTAACTCGCTTGAAAAAGACATCATAGCTATCGTGAATGGCGGTTATTAGATCGTCCGGAATTTTTCCGTTAGGGTGCAGTTCGCAAAGAGCAGAAATTAGAACTCCAGCCCTCCATGCATCATTTTCCCAGCTGTATCCGAAGGTATATATAACTCTTGGGTGATTTATTATTTCGTCGCTATGTGCATCGTGGTCTCTATCCATAACTGCGACACAGTTTTTAGAGTTTTCAAATGCAATTTTTTTAGCGTACAGCAGTACATTATTTTTTCCTCCCAATGACTTTATTCTGATTTTTTTCTCAGGCCAGTATTTTTTAAATACGGCTTTCCAAAAAATTGAATCTATGGACCATATATTGCACTCTGTGTCGTCTATAGGGTTATTTAAGTTTCCGCCTTCAGAGAAAATGATAACGTCAGTCTTTAAGAAGGCGTTGTAGTTAGAAAGTCCGTCCGAAGACCTAGTAAAACTCATTTTATGCAGTTCTCCATGTGGGTCAATTGGCCCTGGAACTGTCCCACAACATCAGGTGAGTGAGTGGCGAAAATGATTTGGGCAGAGGGGTTTAAACTTTTAATGTTGCTGGCTAGTTTTTCTTGCCAATCAATGTGGAGAGAAAGTTCAGGCTCGTCAGCCATGTATATATAAGTTCTACCTTCTTGAAGGAGAGCTTCTGCCAAAATAATAAGTATCTGTTTTTCACCCGAGGAAAGCTGTTGCGGGGTCAAGATTTTCCCTGACTGAGTTTTTATAGTGATTTCATTTCGCTCAGTCAGTGTGATGGTTTTTCGTTGCATTAATTTGTTCAAAAGTGCAAGAAATTTTTCTCTCGATGCAAGTAGTTTATTTTTTTCCAGGGTGACATATTCCCAGAAGTCTACCGAACGTTCGATGCGCTGTAAGTCAAAGATTGTCATGATTTCTGACGGTGAAAGCTCATCGCTACTTTTTATCTTGGATTGTAGTGTTTCAACAGCTTTGAAGTGTTTGTCTATTTTTTTGTCATAGTTATTTTTGTCTATTTGGAATTGCGCAAATATCTGCAAAAGCGTAGTTTTGTCTTTTTCGATTTTTTTTGGTGAGGGTATTATATTTTCTGAAACTTTCTCTCCTGATAAAAGCGACAGAAAAACTTGCTCTTGGAAGCCTTCGTATAGGCGGTTTACTTGCTTTCCTATTGCTGAAAGGTATCTGACTAGGCGGTTTGATATATCATCTAACTTGTTGTCTAGCGGTTCTGCGGAGTTCTCGTTGCTGCCATTTATTCGTTGCACAGAAAGCCATGTTAAGCTGACAAGCTCGTCAAGATGTTTTCTTAAGGTTTTACTTGCTGCGGATCTGCCGGCCAAGCGCATCCTAATTTGATAGGCACTGGAGCTAAAGTTGTCGAAGTTTTCTAAGTCTGATATCTCGTAAGTAAATGGCTTGTCTGATGCATTTTCAGATATTTTGTAACTTACCTTAAAGAAAGGTGATTCATTATCTCGAATTGCTTCGATAGATGGCTTTTTTCTTGATCCGGGCTCTTTTAAAGTTATCTTTACACTATCAAATTCGTATCTAGACAACGAAGCTTTGTCTGCCTGCAAAACACCTGCAACTAAGTTGAGCATCGTGGTTTTTCCAGAACCATTCGCTCCAATTATAAAGTTAAAGTCATCAAAGGTTTTGACAGTTACAGAATGGATTCCCCAGAATCCCTTAATTTCTATTTGATCAATAATATTCATCTGAATTCCGCAGTGGCGTTAATTTTGGTGCTATTAAGTGTTCAAAAAATCTGGGGTTGATAAAGAGGTGTTGTCATGGTTTGGAGTTGCTGACTCTTTATTTGCTGGCCGCATGCATGATAAAAGTTGTTATCTCCAGATGCTGTTCTCATAGCCATTACCGCTTGGTCGATGGTGGCTCCCTTATAAAAGATGTGATTGTAAAAGGCTAAATAAGCAACGGTTACATCTGATTGGAGAACCGGTCCGGTATTACCTACTAAGAAGTTGAAGGCGCTATCATAGGCATGCGCCATGCTTGATGCGTTAATTCCGTTGCAAGATGCCATGCATACATAAGGGTCATATCCCTTAATGATGTTGTGGTTCATTAAGAGTGACCTAAGATGTGGCCAGTTTATGAATGTGTTGTCTGTCAGTGCTATACCTTCGTTAGCGCCGTGCATACATAAGTGTATAAAGGGGTATGCGTTCGATGTTGGAGTCGTCTGGAAATTTTGGATGCAAGTTTGGAGCTTTCGTGTAAACGCTAATTCAAAGCTATTTTTGTTTGTGGCGAGGGTATAAATGGTAGGTATGCGTATTGCTCTTAAGGTATCCCGCAGAGCCATACCGATACTATAACCTTCAAAAAGATCTTGGCTAGAGGGTGAGTCTATGATGTAGGCGAAGGGGATGTAATTCTGTAACTGTTGGAGGTTTATCATGTTAATCCTTTAACCTGTATGAATCTGGATAATTTCGTTAGCCGTCTGGCTTTTTATAATTCTTACCGAGCGTGACCCTACGCTCGTCCGACACGCACATTTATCAAAGCTACTAAAATGCCATCACGCTGTCCATAGCGTAACTGCCAGATTCTTCGATGATTGGTTATAGGCTAGCGTTTGGGGGATTTTAGCTGACTAATAAAAACCAAAAAATTATTTGTAGAAAATCAGGGCGGCCACAGATTCAAGACCAACCACATGCCCATCCGCTTCCTGCTGTACGTAGCGATTACCGCGCTCACGCGCCTGCTGATCGGCGACGTGTCGCACCACAAGGCCCCCGATGTGGGCCTGTTGTATGTATGCGGCGGGATTCTGTTGCTGTCGTTCTCGATCCTGGTGGTGCGCTACGCCTCGTCGCGTTACCCCTCCACCCGGGCCATCGATGCCAATGGCAAGGAAATCGACGAGGGCAAGTAAGCCAGGCCTACAGCCTGGCGCCGTGCTCGCGTGCGGCGCGCTGGCCGGGCAGGCGTGCACTGTCCTTGGTCATGCTGGCCAGAATGTCGATGGCACTGTGACCCTGCTCGATGGCGATGCCGAAGCGCACACTCTGTATCAGGTGCGCCAGGCGCTTGGGGTCGTTGCGCTGGGCCGGGCTGATCAGGCGCTTGGCAACCACGCCCTGATCGTCGGACAGCGTCAGCATGATGCTGCCGTCCAGCCGCTCGATACTCAGGTTGACCCGGTACTGTTCGGCAAACGCTGCGTTGATCTGTTGGAAGGGATTGGTCATGGCGCGGTACCTGGCAAAGACATGCACTGATTGACCGGGCCTTGGCCGGGTAAGTTCAGGCAACGTTGCAAGGCATGTGCCGAGCGGCCATGAAAAAGGCGAGCCGTGGCTCGCCTTTTTGTTGCCTGCGGGGTCAGGCCCGGCGGGCTTGCAGGTCCTGCTCGTTTTCGAGGAATTCTTCCTGCAGCAGGGCGTCGGGTGCAGGGGCCGCCGCGACCTTGTGAGGCGTGGCGCGTTTGCCGCGCAGCTTGCCGAACAGGTGCTCAAGGGCATGGTCGAGCTTGGTGGCTGCACCATCAATGGCCTGTTCCAGGGTATCGGCCTTGTGGGTGACGGAAATCGGTTGATGGCCTTTTGGGCGTGCCTCCATCTGGCAGCGCAGGTCGTGGGGGCCTGGCTTGTCGCCGTTCTCATCGCGCAGGTGGACTTCGATGCGGGTGAGGTCTTCTTCGTAGCGTTCGAGCGTGCTTTCTACCGTGCTGCGTACCCACTCTTCGAGACGGGCACTGCTTTGGATATGGTTGTCGCTGTTGACTTGGATTTGCATAGTTCAATCCCTTATTCAGCTAGCTCGCAAGAGATTCGATGAGGGCCAAGGTGGCCTGTGGAAATCATCGCCTCTTGACTACAAGGTCAGGCAGTTGGAGAAACTTTTCAAGTCCTTGAAGAAGAAAAATATTTTGAGGCAATTAATCGTGTGAAGGGGTGTCTGGGGCTGAGGTAGATCAACATGAGCGGCGTTGAACCCTTCGCTGGCAAGCCAGCTCTCACAGGTACAGCGCTGATTCCTGTGGGAGCTGGCTTGCCAGCGAAGCGGACACCTTCGATCAGAAGGCGACCGAGGTCTGCAGGTATACCGTACGCGGCTCACCCACGTATTTGCCCTTGTTGTTGTCATCGAACGAGCGCGTGAAGTATTGGTGGTTGAAGATGTTCTTCACCCCCACCGCCACGTTCAGGTTCGACAGTTGCGGCCCGAAATCGTACCCGGCGCGGCTGCTGAACAGCATGTAGCCCGGGATCCGCCCGGCGGCGCCGTTGGCACTTTCGGCAGAGGTGTTGGCATTGTCGGCGAACTGGCTGCTCTGATAGGTGCTGTCCAGGTTCAACTGCCATGGACCTTCGGTGTAGCCGACCCCCAGCGTTCCCTTGTGTTTCGATGAGAACGGCACACGATTGCCGCGGTTAGGCCCCTCTTCGCGGATGGTCGCGTCCACGAACGCATAGCTGGCATACACATCGAAACCGGCCAGTGCCGGGTTCAGCCCGTCCAGAGCGTACTTCACGCTGCTCTCCAGGCCCTGGTGGTGGGTTTCGCCGCGGGCGATCACGTCGTCGGTGGTCTGGTTGCTTTCGTACTGGTTGTCGAAGTTGATCAGGAACACGCCGGCCTCGGCCTGCAGGTTGCCGTTGTCGTAGCGTGTGCCGACTTCCCAGGTGCGGGCTTTCTCGGGCTTCACTTCACCCTTGTTCACGCGGTTGGGCATCTGGCTGTACTGCACGCTGCCGAACGAGCCTTCGGTATTGGCGTAGAGGTTCCAGCTGTCGGTCAGGTGGTACATCACGTTCAGCGCCGGCAAGGCGGTGTTGTAGTCGCCCTTGTAGTCGAGGCGCTTGAGGTTGTTGCTCTGCTGCGACTTGATCCTCTCGTAGCGGATGCCCGGGGTGATGGTCCAGCGGCCGATGTCGATGCGGTCATCCAGGTACAGCGCATGGGCGTCGGTGCTGCCACGGGTGTCGCGGTCGTTGGGGCTGGCCGTGGTGGGCAGGCGGTCGTCGCTGACGTTCTCCATGTAGCGCAGTTCGTGACCGGCTTCGTTGATATAGCGGTAGCCCAGGCCGACCTCGTGATGGCTGTCGCCCAGCGCGAAGCCCTGGGTGAAGCGGGTCTCGATGCCGCGTACCCAGTACTCGCGTGGCGACAGCGAGATCGAATTGTTCTGTACCAGGTAGCCGCTGCGCAGGGTCTTGGTGAAGAAGCTGTTGACGCTGAACTGGCGCTCGCCTTCCTGGTAGTCGTAGCCGACGTTGACCATCGTGCGCCGGCCCCAGAACTTGTCCTGCAGGCGGGTCGACTGGTACGGGTCGGCGTCGTAGTCGGCCACGCTCAGGCCGCCGGGCATCTGCGCCTCGCCTTCATAGTACTGGGCCATGGCGTGCAGGCTGTTGGCCTCGTCCAGTTGCAGCTTGCCCTTGAGGATCAGGTCGTCGATCTGCGTATCGCTGTGCTCGCGCCAGTCGCCGCCGCGGGTGCCGGAGTACAGCAGGGCACCGCCCAGGCCGTTGTCGGCGGTGCCGCCGGCCAGCAGGTTGGCGCTGCTCTTGAAGCCGTCATGGCTGGAGGACGGGCTGGTCTGGGTCTGCAGGCCGGCCTTGACGGTGGGGGCGTCGGGGATGGCGCGGGTCACGAAGTTGACGATACCGCCCACGTTCTGCGGCCCGTAGCGCACCGCACCGCCGCCACGCACCACGTCCACCGCGTCCATGTTGCCCATGCTGATCGGGGCGAACGACAGCTGCGGCTGGCCATACGGGGCGAAGGGCACCGGCACGCCGTCCATCAGCACCGTGGAACGCGACGCCAGGCGCGGGTTGAGCCCGCGAATACCGAAATTGAGCGCCATGTCGTGGCTGCCGGTGCCGTTGTTTTCCGGTGCATTCACGCCCGGGATGCGGTTGAGCACTTCGCGTGCGGTGGTCGCGCCGGTGCGTTCGAACTCCTCGCGGCGGATCACGTCACGGGCGCCCGCGTGGTCGAACACGTTGTCCTGTGCAGCGTCGCCCAGCCAGTCACCGACCACGCTGGAGCTGCCCAGCTCGACCGCTGCGCCGGATGCCGCCTGGCTCAGCGGCTGCAGGGTGTAGGCATTGCCGCCTTCGGCGCGCGCTTGCAGGCCAGTACCTTCGAGCAGCACGTCCAGGCCCTGCTGCGGGGTGTACTGGCCCTCCAGGCCGCGGCTTTGGACGCCAGCGGTCACCTGCGAGCCGAAGGAGATCAGCACGCCGCTCTCGCGGCCGAACTGGTTCAGCGCGTTTTCCAGCGCAGTCGGCGCGATGTGATAGGCACGGGTGTCCGCGTCGGCGGCCTGCAGCGGTGCGATGACGGTGAAGGTGAGGCTGGCGCCGAGCAGCAGGGCGTGGGCGAGGGGCGTGAGTCGAAGCGGCATGCAAAGGGTCCTTGAGAAGGTCGAGGCAAAGGGTTCTGCCTTCTCTGTCACGCGAGATGAAAAAACGGCTCACGACGAGTGCAAATATTTTCAGGCGCGGGCTTCGACGGTGACCCAGTAGCGGGTAAAACGCCGCACGCGTACCGGCAGCGCCACTTCCAGCAGGTCGAGGATGCGTTCGCTGTCGGCCAACGGGTAGCTGCCGGAAATCAGCAGGTCGGCCACCGCCGGGTCGTAGTTGAGCTGGCCACGGCGGTAGCGGCCCAGGTCGTCGAGAAAGTCCCCCAGGCGCATGTGTGCGGCCACCAGCATGCCGTCTACCCAGGCGCCGGCGTTGGCGTCCAGCGGGCCACTGGTGCTCCAGCGCGGGCCCTCGAAGCGCGCCTGCTGCCCGGTCTCCAGGCGTTGCCCGGCCAGCCGCGCACTGCCGTTGAACACCCCGACGCGGCTATGCCCGGCCAGTTGACGCACATTGAAGCGACCACTCGACAGGTCGAGCAGGCCGTGGCCGGTCAGCAGGCGCAGTGGGCGCGGGTCGTCGGCCACGTTGAGCAGCAGTTCGCCTTCGAGCAGATGGATCAGGCGCTGGTCGCGATCGAAGCGCACATCGGCGGCGCTGGCGGTGTTGAGGTGCAGCACGCTGGTATCGTCCAGGCGCATCTGCCGGCGCTGGCCCAGCGGACTGCGGTAATCGGCCAGCAGCGGTGGCAGCGGGTTGTGCTGTTGCAGTGCGAGCCCGCAGGCGCTGCCCACGCCCAGGAGCAACAGGGCCTTGAGCGCACGGCGCCGGCTGGCCGAGCGGGGTGCCTGCAGGGCGGCGTGGGCCAGCGGCGACGACAGCCCGCGCAGGCGCTGGTTGACCCGCTGGATGTGCTCCCATGCGCGGCGGTGCTCGTCGCTGGCCTGCAGCCAGCGTTCCATGGCCACCTGCTGGCGGCTGTCGAGGGCGCCGCCTTGCAGCTCGATCAGCCAGTGCACGGCCTGTTCGGCGACCTTGGGCGAAAATTCCTGCGCGTTCACCGGGCGAAGTAGCAGCGCAGGGCTGCCTTGTTCAGGTGGCGCTTGACCGTGGCCAGGGAGATGCCCAGCTGGCTGGCGATCTCGCCGTAGCTCAGGCCGTCGACCTGGGCCAGCAGGAAGGCGCGTTTGACCTGCACGGGCAGGCCGTCCAGCAGGCGGTCGAGTTCGATCAGGGTTTCGAGGATGATCGCACGGTGCTCTTCGCAGGGGGCGACGTCTTCGGGCAGTTGCGCCAGGGCCTGGTAATAGGCGCGTTCCAGGTCCTGGCGGCGGTAATGGTTGAACAGCACGCGCTTGGCCACCGTGGTGAGAAAGGCGCGGGGCTCGTTGAGGACGGGTGTTTCGCGCGCCTGCAGCAGACGCATGAAGGTATCCTGCGCCAGGTCGGCGGCGTTGTGCGGACAGCCCAGGCGTTGCCGCAGCCAGCCGGTCAGCCAGTTGTGATGGGCGCTGTAGAGGCCTTCGAGCGAAGAGGGGGCGGGCTGGGCGCTGGGCACCGTGTGACTACTCCGGCGCCAGGGGGGTGCGCTAAAGAATAAGAATTGTTCGCATTGTAGGATTTGAAGCCCCAACCTTCAAGCCACAACCTGCAAGCGGCGGCACCGCCGATCTGCTGTTTCTTGAAGCTTGCCGCTTGTAGCTGCTTCTTTGCATCTGCGAATATTAATCATTAATATTACCCCCTCTTCGCACTGGACCGCTGTCATGAAAAGCAAAGCTGCCGGGTTGCCCCTCAGTTATCGCCTGGCCGTGACCTCGCGTAGCCTCGCGGCGCTGTTCGGCGGTTACCTGCTGGCGAGCATGGCCAGCGTATGCATCACCGTGCTGCTACCCATGGCCAAGGCCGACGCCGTGGTCACCGGCATGATGCTGTCGTTCCTGTTCTACCTGGTGGCGTTCCTCTGGTGCTTCGCCTGTCGCAGTGCCTGGCACGCCTGGCTCGGGGTGCTGCTGCCCAGTGCCGTGCTGGCGCTGATCAATGGCCTGGCCTACTGGATGCAAACCCCATGAAAGAAGGATTCCGTCAGGCCATGGCCTGGCTGCACACCTGGGCCGGGCTGATCTTTGGCTGGCTGCTGTTCGCGATCTTCCTGACCGGCACGCTGGCGTACTTCAAAAGCGAAATCAGCCACTGGAGCCAGCCGGAGATCCCGCATCGGCCGCTCGACACCAATGCCAGCCTGACCCTCGCCCAGGGCTACCTGCAACAGCACGCCGGTGGTGCCGCGAGCTGGTTCATCCAGCTCCCCGAAGCCCGCGACCCTACCTTGCGGGTGGGCTGGCGCGCCGCCGGCGCAGGGCGTCGCGACTTCACCGAGAAGGTGCTGGACCCCGCCAGCGGCAACGAACTGCACGCCCGCGACAGCCGTGGCGGCGAGTTCTTCTACCGCTTCCACTTCCAGCTCCAGATGCCTTACCCCTGGGGCCGCTGGCTCTCGACCTTCTGTGCGCTGATGATGCTGGTGGGGCTGGTGACCGGCATCATCACCCACAAGAAAATCTTCAAGGAGTTCTTCACCTTCCGCCCCGGCAAGGGCCAGCGCTCCTGGCTCGACGGGCACAACGCAATCGGCGTGCTGGTGCTGCCGTTCCACCTGATGATCAGCTACTCCAGCCTGGTGATCTTCATGGCGATGGTGATGCCGGCGAGTATCACCACGCTCTACGGGGATGACATCCAGGCCTACTACAACGACATGTTCTCGCGCACCGAACCGGTCAAGGCGGCCGGCACACCGGCAGCGTTGACGTCGTTGGCAGGGCTGTACGCCCAGGTGCGCGAGCAGGCCCCCGGCAGCGAGGTCAGCTGGGTCGAGGTGCAGCATCCCGGCGACCAGAATGCGCGGGTACGCTTCATCCGTTCCGGTGGCGAAGGCGTGGCGCAGAACCGTGGTGCCGGCTGGGTGTTCGATGGCGCGCAGGGCACTGCGCAGGACAGCATCAAGGCGCAGAGCACGCCGGTGGTGATCGCCGCCGGCATGTATGGCCTGCACATGGGGCACTTCGCCGGGCCCATGGTGCGCTGGCTGTACTTCCTGTTCGGCCTGGCGGGCACGGCGGTGATCGGTACGGGCCTGGTGATGTGGCTGGGCAAGCGCCAGCTCAAGCACGCCAAGCGTGGTACCCAGCCGTTCGAGCTGCGCCTGGTCGAAGTGCTCAACATTGCCAGCATGAGCGGCCTGACCCTTGGCGTGGCCGCGTACTTCTGGGCCAACCGCCTGCTGCCGGCCGGCCTCCAGGGGCGGGCCGAGTGGGAGGTCGACAGCTTTTTCGCCGTGTGGGGCCTGTCGCTGCTGCATGCGCTGTTGCGGCCGGGGCGACGTGCCTGGGGCGAGCAACTGTTGCTCGCCGCTTTGTTATTCGCCGGCTTGCCGTTGCTCAACGGCCTCACGACTGACACCGGCCTGGTCCATTCGATGGCCCAGGGTGACTGGATCATCGCAGGCTTCGACCTCACGGCGCTGGGCGCTGGGCTGTTCTTCGCCTGGGCCGCCAACAAGATGCTGCGCGTGCCGGCGGTTGCGCCCACGCGTGCCGCCCGCGTGCCCAAGCCTGCGGCACTCGTCGAAAGCGAGGTGCAGTGATGCTGGCAATGGCGCTCTTGAGTTTTGCCGCCGTGGCGGCCCTGTGCCTGGCCATGGAACGCCACTATCAGGACCTGCTGGGACACAAGCCAACCCCCCGGCGCCTGCGCGGCCTGCGCAGCGCTGGCTGGCTGCTGATCGTCGTGGCGTTGTGCCTGGCGATCCGTGACCGCGGCTGGGCCATGGGGCTGGTGGAGCTGTGTGGTGTGGTGATGGCGGCGCTGTGCATCTGGGTCTTCGCGTGGCCCTACCAACCACGCCTGCTGCTGCGCCTGGCCATCGCCAGCCTGGCCCTGGCGCCTGTCGCGGCGCTGGTCTGACCCGGTGAGCGAGTTGCCCGAGCGGCCAGCCAGCGAGGCCGACGACGCCCCGGGGCGCGCCCGCTTCGTGCAGGTATTCGTGGCCCAGCGTGCGCGCATGGAAAGCCTGGTCAGCCGCCGCGTGGGCTGTCGCGCCACCGCCGCCGACCTGGTGCAGGAGCTGTTCCTGCGCTTCTGGCGCCGCCCGCAGGTGCAGGTCGAGGCGCTGGATACCTACCTGCTGCGCTGCGCAGGCAATATCGCGATTGATCACCTGCGCAGCGAAGGTGCGCGCGATCGCGCCACCGAGGGGCTGGCTACCCCGCACCATGACAGCTATGCCAGCGAGCCTCAGGCGGCACTGGAAGTCGACAGCGACCTGCGCCGCATCGAGGCGGCATTGCGCGCCTTGCCCGAGCGTACCCGGCAGATCTTTTTGCTCAACCGCATTCACGGGCGCACCTACGCCGACATCGCCAAGGCCATGGGCCTGTCCCAAAGCGCCGTGGAAAAACATATGATGCGTGCCCTCGAGGCCTGCAAAGCGAGTATCGACGCTGCGCCGGCCGTGCCCCGCATGCCAGGGAACGCCCCGCGATGAACGCTTCAGCCCACCCTACCGCCGAACAGCAACGCGCCGCCCTGGCCTGGCTGAACCAGATCAACCAGCAGCCGGCGCGTGCCGAGCGTGCGGACTTCAAGCGCTGGCTGCTGGCCGACCCTGCCCACGCCCAGGCCTACCGCGAGGCGCAGGCGCTGTGGCAGCAGACCGCCGCCCCCGCTGCGCGCCTGGCCGGGGAGCAGGCCGAGGCGCTCGGCCACTTGCTGCGCGCCATGGAC
>NZ_JAHTBI010000050.1 GCF_019168305.1 Pseudomonas aegrilactucae | reverse complement strand
ATCGAGCGCCGCCCGCGCGGCGCTTCGCTGGCAAGGCGAGTCGTCGCACCGCAGCTCCCACATTTGCTGCAACGTACCATGGCCTGCCAGGTCGGCGTTGTCGGCCTTGTTAGCCTGGCGATATATCGCGGTGGCCCCACCAAGTGCCAAACCACCCTATACGGTGTACCTTTGCCCCCCCCAGCCCAGGAGCACCCCCGATGATCGACTGGCTCAGCAACCACCCTCACCACAGCAACACCCTGGCCCAATGGCTGCACCAGCAGTTCGCCTACGAATATGCCGACCAGCCACTGGCCCAATGGCAACAGGCGTTCGCCCACGGCCAAACCGATGGCAGCCTGCACAGCCTGATCGCCCTGGACAACGACCACCTGCTCGGCAGCGCCTCACTGGCCCGCGAAGACCTGCCCCAGCGCCCCGACCTTGGCCCCTGGCTGGCCTGTGTGTTCGTCGCCCCCGAGGCGCGCGGTCAAGGCCTGGCCGAAGCACTCATCGAAGGCGTGCGCGCCAAGGCCAAGGCCCTGGGCCACACACGCCTGTACCTGCACACCCACGACCGCGCCGACTACTACCACAAGCGCGGCTGGCACCCCATCGAGCCGTTCCAGGCGTGGGGCAAGTCACACTGGCTTATGTACTGCCCCCTCTAACCCGGAAACAGAAACGGGCTGACCCCGCTGCGATCAAAACCCTGACGCTCGACCTCGGCATCCAGCGCAATCGAGGCCAGGTCATCGGCCACCAGTTCCAGATCGCGCTCGTGCTCGGGGTAGAACACCTTGAGGTAGCTGTGGCATTCGTCACAGCTCTCCGCCTTGATCGCCGCCTCGTGGCTGTGCAGCGACCAATAGTCCAGGCTGCCGGTCTCTTCGCAGTTGCTGCATTTGAGCCGCACCATGTGCCAGCGGCTTTCGCACAGGCCGCAGTGCAGGTAGCGCAAGCCGGCCTGCGCGCCAGTAAGGATCACGCTGGCCACCGGCGCCGCAGTGCACACCGGGCAATGCTGGCGCTGTTCACCCACCTGGGCGCTGCCTATGGCCGGCAGATGCGCCGCCAGCTGGGTGAAGTACAGCGACAGCGCTGCCCACAGGAACAGCGCCTGGCCACTGTCGATCTCGCTGAACCGGCCCGCCAGCAAGGCATCGGCGGCACGCTCCAGCGCCGCCTCGTCCAAGGCGCACAAGCTCTGCAGGGTGGGGTGTTCGAGCTGTTCGCCCAGCGCATGCAGCAACTGCTGCCAGTACCCGGCGCGCGGCAGGCTGCCCCAGGCCAACGGTGCCCTGCCAGTACCCACTTGACCGGCCAGTTCCCCGATCAGCGCCGCTGGCAGCGGCAAATGTTCAAGCAACCGCTGCTGAGCATCGGCCACCTGGGCCACAAACAGCAGGTAGTCGGCCATGGCGTGGTCCTGCGCCAGTTGGCGCAAACGCGCCGCGCGCTGGCTGTAGCGCTGGCCCAGGCTAGGCAGCAGCACGGCAGGTATTTCACCGAGGGCGGCAGAGCGCTTCTCGATCGGGGTCATGCGGATACTGTTCATGGCTGCTTGCCGCTCCCGTTGTGCTTGTTGCCGAGCTGGCGATACCAGCGATCATGGTGGGTCCTGGCCCAGCGATGGCTGACGTAGCCGGTCACCATGCCACGGATCGATCCCTTGACCCAGAACGCCAGGTACGCGTGACCGATGATCAGCAGCATCAGGCTGATGCCGGCAATGGCGTGCACCAGCAGGCCGATGCGGATCACCGGGATGGCGAACCATGGCGCAAAGTAGGGCCGCCAGATCACCACGCCACTCACCAGCAGCACGCTGATCAGGCCCATGATGCCCCAGAACAGCACCTTCTGGCCGGCGTTGTACTTGCCGATCTGCAAGGCCGGCTCATGCGCGCCAGCCAGTACCTGGCGCACGTTTCTGAACCACAGGCGGTCTTCGCGTTCGGCCAGGTTGTACTTGACGAAGCGCACGAACAGGAACGCCAGCAGCACGAACACCATCACACCGAAGAACGGGTGCAGGATGCGCGCCAGCTGCGGGGTGCCGAACACCGCGTTAAGGCCGTTGAGGGAGGGGAAGAACCACGACAGCCCCGACAGCGCCACGGCAAAGAAGCACAGCACCATCACCCAGTGGCTGGCACGTTCGATGAAACGGGTACGCAGGATCAGTTTGTCCTTGTTCATGCGTGGGTGTCCTCCTCGGTTTTCTCGTCCTGCTCCTCGACCTCGTTCGGGCCCACACCCACGTAGTGGAAGAGGGTGCCGGCCAGGGTGGCGAAGAAGGCCACCGCCGCCACTGGCTTGAGCCAACCTTTCCAGCCATGGATGGCGCTGCTGATGCGCGGGTCGGTGGGCAGCTTGTGGTACAGGTGCGGCTTGTCGGCATGCTGCAGCACGTACACCACGTGGGTACCGCCCACGCCCTGCGGGTCGTAGATGCCGGCCCCGGCAAAGCCGCGGCCCTGCAGCTCGGTCACGCGCTCGCCGGCCTGGTGCAGCATGTCCTGCTTGCTGCCGAAGTTGATCGCGCCGGTAGGGCAGGTCTTGACGCAGGCCGGCTCCTGGCCGACGGCCACGCGGTCGACACAGAGCGTGCACTTGTAGGCCTTGTTGTCCTTCTGGCTGATGCGCGGCACGTCGAACGGGCAGCCGGCGATGCAGTAGCCGCAACCGATGCAGTGCTCGGACTGGAAGTCGACGATGCCGTTGGCGTACTGGATGATCGCCCCCGGTTGCGGGCAGGCTTTCAGGCAGCCAGGGTCGGCGCAGTGCATGCAGCCGTCCTTGCGGATCAGCCACTCGAGCCTGCCGCTTTCGTCCTCGACCTCGTCGAAGCGCATCAGCGTCCAGGTCTCGGCCGACAGGTCGGCCGGGTTGTCGTACACGCCGACGTTATGGCCCACCTCGTCGCGCAGGTCGTTCCATTCGTTGCAGGCCACCTGGCAGGCCTTGCAGCCGATGCAGATGCTCACGTCGATCAGCTTGGCCACTTCGGCCTGGTGGTCGCGCACCTGCGGCGCCGGGGTCAGCCCGTTGGTGGCCGAGCGCTTGATGATGTCTTGGGATTGCATGGACATGGGTTCGCTCCCCTCAGGCCTTTTCGATGTTCACGAGAAACGCCTTGTATTCCGGCGTATGGGTATTGGACTCGCCCACCCCCGGGGTCAGGGTGTTGGCCAGGAAGCCCTTGCGCGTGCTGCCCTCGTAGCCCCAGTGGCAGGGAATACCGATGGTGTCGACGTCCTGCCCGTCGATGGCCAGGCGGCGGATGCGCTTGGTCACCACGGCCTTGGCCTTGATGTAGCCGCGCTTGGTACTGACCTTCACCAGGTCGCCCTGCACGATGCCCTTGTCGGCGGCCAGCTTCTCACCGATCTCGATGAACTGCTCCGGTTGCACGATGGCGTTCAGGCGGGCGTGCTTGGTCCAGTGGCGGAACAGCTCGGTGATCGAGTAGGTGGTGGCCACGTACGGGAACTCTTCGCGGGTGCCCATGCGTTTGCGGTCGTTTTCGTACAGCCGTGCAGTGGGGCTGTAGGTCACGTTCGGGTGCAGGGGGTTGTTGGCCAGCGGGCTCTCGGTGGGTTCGTAGTGCTCGGGGAACGGCCCGTCGTTCATCGCGCCCACCGAGAACAAACGGCCCAGGCCTTCAGGCAGCATGATGAACGGGTTGGTGTGGCTGCCGGGCGCTGCGGTCACGGCAAAGTCGGGCACGTCCACGCCGCTCCAGCGTGTGCCGTCCCAGCCGATCAGCTTGCGCTTGGGGTCCCACGGCTGGCCCTGCGGGTCGGCCGAGGCGCGGTTGTACAGGATGCGCCGGTTCTGCGGCCACGCCCAGGCCCAGCCCGGCGTGCAGCCCAGGCCGCTGTCGGCGTTGTCGCGGCGGGCCATCTGGTTGCCCTGTTCGGTCCAGGAACCCGCGAAGATCCAGTTGAAGCACACCGTGCTGCCGTCGTCGCGCAGTTGCGAGAAGTCGTCGAGCAACTGGCCCTTGCGCAGGATCAGGTTGCCCTGCTCGTCGTGCAGGTCGGCCAGGGCGCGGCCGTTGGATTCCTTGGCCACTTCCTCGGGCTTGGGGTCGTACGGGTCGGCGTAGGCCCAGGCCATGTTGAGGATCGGTGCGGGGTTGGCGCCGCCTTCCTTCTCGTACAGCTCGCGGATTTTCAGGAACAGGTGGCCGAGGATCTTGCCGTCGTGCCAGGCCTCGCCGGGCGGCGCGGCGCCTGCCCAGTGCCATTGCAGCCAGCGTCCGGAGTTGACGATCGAGCCGTCTTCCTCGGCAAAGCAGGAGGAGGGCAGGCGGAACACCTCGGTCTGGATCGCCGCGGTGTCCACGTTGTGCTGCTCGCCGTGGTTCTGCCAGAAACTCGAGGTTTCGGTGGCCAGCGGGTCGATGATCACCAGGAACTTGAGCTTTTCCAGGGCGGCCTGGGCCTTGTTCTTGTCCGGGAACGCCGCCACCGGGTTGAAGCCCTGGGCGATGTAGCCGTTGACCTTGCCTTCGAACATGCGGTTGCTGTAGTTGAGCACGTCGTAGCTGTCGTCCCACTTGGGCAGCCAGTCGAAGCCCCAGTCGTTTTCCTTGGTGGCCTTGTCGCCCCACAGGCTCTTCATCAGGCTGACGAAGAATTTGGGCGTGTGCTTGTAGTAGTTGACCTGGTCGGGCAGCACCGCGCTCGGGGTGCTCTGCTTGAGGTAGGTGGCCAGGTCCGTCTGTGCGTCCGACGGCAGGTTCATGTAGCCGGGCAGGCGCAGCGACAGCAGGCCCAGGTCGGTGTAGCCCTGGATGTTGGAGTGCCCGCGCAAGGCGTTGACCCCGCCGCCGGCCATGCCGATGTTGCCCAGCAGCAGCTGGATCATGCCGGAGCCACGGATCATCTGCGCGCCGTTGGTGTGGTGGGTCCAGCCCAGGGCGTAGAGGAAGGTGGCGGTCTTGTCCGGGGCGCTGGTGGTGCCGAGGATTTCGCAGATCTGCAGGAAGTCGTCCTTGGGCGTGCCGCAGACGTTGCTGACCATGTCCGGCGTGTAGCGGCTGACGTGGGCCTTGAGCAGGTTCCACACGCAGCGCGGGTGGCTCAGGGTCATGTCGCGCTTGGCGAAGCCGTCGCTGCCCAGTTCGTAGGTCCACGAGCTGCGGTCATAGCTGCGCTTGCCGGCGTCGTAGCCGCTGAACAGGCCGTCGTCGAAGCTGTAGTCCTCGCGTACGATCAGGCTGGCGTTGGTGTAGGCGCGCACGTAGTCGTGCTGGATCTTGTCGTGGGTGATCAGGTAGTTGACCACGCCCATCAGGAAGGTCACGTCGGAGCCGGCGCGGATCGGCGAATAGATATCCGCCACCGCAGCGCTGCGGTTGAAGCGCGGGTCGACCACGATGACCTTGGCGCCGTTGCGGATCTTGGCCTCGATCACCCACTTGAAGCCCACCGGGTGCGCTTCGGCGGGGTTGCCGCCCATGATCAGCACCACGTTGGCGTTCTTGATATCGACCCAGTTGTTGGTCATCGCGCCGCGCCCGAAGGTCGGCGCCAGGGCCGCCACGGTGGGGGCGTGGCACACGCGGGCCTGGCTGTCGGTGCCCAGGATACCCAGCGCACGGGTGAAGCGCTGGTCCAGCGAGCCGGTCTCGCTGCTGGCGGCCGAGCTGCACAGCATGCCGGTGCTCAGCCAGCGGTTGACCGTGGTGCCCTTGTCGTTCTTCTCGATGAAGTTGGCGTCGCGGTCGTCCTTCATCAGCCGTGCGATGCGCTCGATGGCGTGCTCCCAGCTGATGCGCTGCCACTTGTCCGAGCCGGGGGCACGGTATTCGGGGTGCAGCAGGCGTTGTTCACTGTGGATGTAGTCCACCAGGCCCGCGCCCTTGGGGCACAGCGAGCCCCGGCTGACCGGGTGGTCGGGGTCGCCTTCGATATGGAAGATGCGTGCCTTCGCGTTCTTCGCGCCGTCACCCAGGCTGTACATCAGTACCCCGCAGCCCACCGAGCAGTAGGTGCAGTTGTTGCGGGTTTCCTTGGCGCGCAGCAGCTTGTACTGGCGTGATTGGGTGGCCTGGGCCATGCCGGGCGCGAAGCCCAGGCTGGCCGCAGTGGCCGTGGCCGCGCCAACGGTACACAGCTTGAAGAACTGTCGTCTGCCCAGTCCCATGGTTATCTCCTTATACAAGCGACCTCACGAATCGGCCGCGCACGCGCAGGCCCGCCGGGAAAAGCGTCGAGATCGGAAAGTGGTATGCAGGCCAGTAGCAGGGAGTGCGCGCAAGACCCTTTCTATCGTGGGTGTATTACGCGCAGTCGCGGGGAGTGTATGCCCTTACGAATAGTGTGACTAATCGAGCTTGTCGATCAGCCTATAGACGCTTTCGATGGCGGGGGGGTTATCGCGTGGCGTCGGCGGGGATCATCACGGTATCGACCACCATGTCCACCGGCAGGGTGGCAATGAAGGCCAGCGGGCACACGATCAGTGGCCAGCAGAACTGCGCCGAGGTCGCGCTGAAGAGGAACGACACGTTGTTGCGGGTGCCGTGGTAAAGGCCCGGGGACGCGCATTCCATGCAAACTGAGCCACGCATCAGGCTGCCGCAACTGGTCAGGGTGAAGGTGGAGACGATGAGTGCCGCGGCGAGGATTCGGATGGTGCTGTTCCTTAGCAAGAGGTTGGGTCCGATTTTTCTGCGCGGCGATTCTCTCACTGAGGCTGGCGCAATGCTACAGTCGCTCCTTTTTTGCACAGGCCTTCATGGCCCCTTCGCTGGCAAGCCAGCTCCCACAGGATCACTGCTGAACCTGTGGGAGCTGGCTTGCCAGCGAAGGGGCCGCTGCAGCCACTATTGGATAGCTGGGAGAGTGATTACATGCGGGTAGCAATGGTATTGGGTGCAGCCTTGGTACTGGCCGGGTGCGCCTCGTCGACGATGAACCAGGCCCGCGAAGGCGCGCCAGACAAGACCTTCACCTCGGTCAAGGCCGAACCGCTGGTCGCCGAGTGCATCCAGTTCGGCTGGCAGGACGAGGCGGTGTTCGGCGTGGACGCCAGCGGCTACCTGCAAGCCGGCCCCAACGGGGGTGCCACCGTGTCGACCCGTGGCGCCGAGTACTTTGCCGACGTACGCGCCGAGGCCGGCGGCACCGTGGTGAAGTTCTACGCGGTCAAGGATGACGCGCTGGCGCAGCGGCGCATGGCGGCGCTGGCGACGTGCCTCTGAGCAGCAAGCCCAGGATGGTGTGGGGCAGTTATGAACACGGCCAGTCCAGCGTCACCTGGTGCGCCTGGGTGTGCCTGTTGCTGGGTGTGTTCCTGCTGTATTGCCACGAAGGCTTCAACGCCGAGATCGGCATCCTGCTTGGCTGGTCTGCCGTGTGTTTTGCCCTCAGGTTGCTCAAGCGGCCCAAGCCCAGGCCGCTCACGCCGATGTACATGGACACCCCACCCGCACCGCCGTCGCGTATCCGTGGCCGAGGCAAGCGCAGGCGTACCCGCGAACGCCAGGCCGACTGACCCGAGGGGCTATACTCACAAGCATTGGGGGCGCTAGCAGACAACCCTAGGGTTGGAGGTGTCTCATGGGCCAATATCAACGACTGTTTCTGATCGCAGGCTCGACCCTGCGCCATTCCCCCGCCCTGGAGCGCGCCACGGCGATCGCCAGGGCCAGCGGCGCCGCGCTGCACATCACGGTGTTCATCGAAGACACCGACCTGTTCGGCGTTCAGGGCAAGCAGGCCGTATTGCAGGCACTGGCAGAAGAAAACCGCCAGTGGCTGCAGGACGAAACCGAACAACTGCGCGACAGCGGGCTGGTGGTGACAGGTGAGATCGCGATCACGCGCACGGTGCTCGACGAAATACTCCAGCATATCGAGCAGATGCGTCCGGACCTGGTGCTCAAGGATGTGCACCACGAGTCGGCGCTCAAGCGCGTGTTCGTCACCCCGCTGGACTGGCACCTGCTGCGCGAATGCGCGGTGGCCGTGCACCTGGTCAGCGAAATTCGCAGTCCGTTGCCGCGGGTGGTGGTAGCCGCTGTCGACCCTTCGCAGGCGCATGCCGCGATCAACCAGCAGATCATCCAGGCGGCCAACGCGCTGGCCATCCAGTGCGATGCCGAGCTGCATTTGCTGCACGGCTTCGATGCGGCCAATACCCACCTTGCCGACTTCGGTGCCGGTGCTGTGACCATGCCGGGGTTCAGCAACGAGGTTCGACGTTCGCTGCAACAGAGCTTCGACCACCTGGCCGATGCGCTGGGCGTGCCGACGCAACGCCAGCACTTTCTGGCGGGCTCACCCACGCGGGTGATTGCCGAGTTCGCCCAGCATCACCGCGCCGATGTTATCGTGATGGGCAATACCCACCGCCACGGGCTTGACCGGCTGGTAGGCAGCACGACCGAGCAGGTGTTGTATCAGGTGCCGTGCAATGTGCTGGCGGTGAAAGGCCCATAGCCGCTAGCCACGGCCCTTGAAGTTGCCGGTGAGGCGTTCGAGCCAGGTCAGTGGGCGGGCGTAGTACTCGTTGTCCTCGAGCTCCACCAGGGTGAAGACCTTGTTCCACTGGCCGGGGGAATCGCCCGTCGACGTGATCGTTGCATCGGCCTGCACCTGTGCCTCGGGTGCCTGTGGCGGGGTGAGTGCGTAGACCTGGAAGCCCAGGCTGCCCTTGAGATTCCAGGCGTGACTTACAGCGATGAAGCGGCTCATTGATACCTCGCAGTTGCGCCTAGAAGCGCCCTTCGAAATTGCCGGTGATGCGTTCCAGCCAGGTCAGGCGACGGGGCGCACGTGGGGTGTGGTCGATCTCGATCACCGTGAAGTCGCAGTACTGACCTTCCTTGTCGAGCTGCTCGACGCGGATGTCGCTGGCTTCCAGGTAGGCATCGGGATGGTTGGTGCTGCGCAGTGCGTGCACCTTGAACCCGCGGTTGGCCAGGTAGGTGCTGCGCAAGTGAAAGACGGCGATGAAGCGGCTCATGCGGGCAGGTGTTCCGAGGGCTGGGGCCGGCAGTATACCTATGCAGTGAGGCGCCTGGCCCCTTCGCCGGCCTTGCCGGCGAAGGCAGGCGCCGCCGCTCACCAGCGCACGCGCACGCCGAGGTTGCCGATCAACCCGTTCAAATCGTTGTCGTCCACATCGCTGCTGTAGTCGGCACTCACAAACAGCGCCACCTTGGGCGTGACCCGTGCCACCAGCCCCAACCCCAGTTCCACCGTGGCCGAATTGCGCCCGCTGCTGATCTTGTCGACCTTGTCCAGGCTGACGGTATCGGCATTGGAGAAGTCATACCATACGTTGGTCCGCACATAGGGTTCGATCGGCATGCCGCGCACTTCGTAGCGTGCCGACAGGCGCGCACCCACACGCCCGGTCCAGCTCGGCTGGCGGTCATACGCCTGCAAGGTCTCGGCCTGCGCCTCGTTGCCCGGGTAGTACTGCTGATTGATCAATTGCGCCTGGGGCTCGATCACCCAGTTCTTGCCCAGCCCGATAGGGAAGCCACCTTCCACCGAAAACGTCAGGGCATGCCCGTTGCCGTCCAGCCGCTCGCCATTGCCGGCCCGCCCACTGGTGTCGAAGCGGGTGCCCATGGCCACCGCGTCCACGTGCCAGCCCTGATCGTGCTGCATGCTCCAGTACATGCCCAGGCTTTCACCCTCAAGGCGCACGACGTTCTTCTTGTCGCCCAGCTGTGGCTTGCCGCCTTCGAAGCCGCTTTGCAGGTTGCTGTGGCCCACGAAAATACCGGCGCGGTGGATGTTGCCACCCGCCGTTTCACGAATGAACAGGTCAGGGCTGACCTGCAGGTTCTGGTTCGGTGTGTCCAGCCGTGCGCCAGGCGCGGGAGCCGTCTTGACCGGGCTCGGAAAGAATTGCGCCCACTGGCTGGCAATGGTGTCCGGGGGGAGCACCGCATGGCGTTCGGCCAAGTGTTCGGAGAACACGCCCAGGGTATTCAGGCTCAGGCTCGACACGCTGGTAGGGCCCAGGGCCAGCACGGGCATGCTTGAGGTCAGATTGAACGCGGCGTCATCGTCCTCCAGGCCAACTGCATGGGTTTGCACCGGGGTTGCTAAAAGCAGCGACGTGGAAACCGCATAGAAAACATACTCAAAACCCGAAGGGCCCAATGCTCTTTTCATGGCCGATCTCCTCTTGTTGTAACAGCCAAGGGTCTGGCGTGATGTCACGGGCTGTAAGGCAAAACCAGAGGGCGACCCAAACCAGCAAACCTGCCTCGCACCCGCGAAAACCCGCGAGCTAGAGGCCCGGAATGATGTTGAAGCATGCGTACTAGTTGTAGCTAAGGAGAGGAGAAGGCAGGCGTCAAGATTGTGTGATTATTTCGTTTGCGTGATGTTTTGAGGCTTAAGGTCCTGATAAATATCGGTTCTTGCGAACCTATAGCCGCGTTGAGTATTTCAACGCGGCGCTCTATGCCAAAACGGTTGCTCAGGCCTCCTCGTCACGCTGCAGTTCAAGCAGCAGCAACGAGCGCCCGGTGACCTCGAACACGCTGCCAAAGCCCAGCCGCTGGGCCTTGCGCAGCTGCGGTCGGTCGGTGTCGATCAGGCAGCTCCAGTATTCGCCCTGAGGCACGTCGGGCAGGGTGAAACCGACGGTGTCATGGTGCGCGTTGACGATCAGCAGCAAGGTGGCATCGGCCCCCGGGCGCAAGATGCCGCTGACCTGCGCGCGGCCATCCATCAGCATGCCCAGGCATCGGCCCTGCGGGTCTTCCCACTGCGCCACGCTCATCTCGCTGCTATCCGGCGCCAGCCAGGTCACGTCCTTGACTCCGATTGCCTCGTTGTAGTCGCCCACCAGGAAGCGGCTGCGTCGCAGGATCGGGTAGGCCAGGCGCAGCTTGGTCAGGCGCTTGACGAACTTGAGCAGCGCGGCGCCCTCGTCGTCGAGCTCCCAGTTGACCCAGCCGATCTCGCTGTCCTGGCAATAGGCGTTGTTGTTGCCGTGCTGGGTGCGGCTGAACTCGTCGCCGGCAACGATCATCGGGGTGCCCTGGGCCAGCAGCAGG
Source organism: Pseudomonas aegrilactucae (assembly GCF_019168305.1). Classification (GTDB taxonomy): domain Bacteria; phylum Pseudomonadota; class Gammaproteobacteria; order Pseudomonadales; family Pseudomonadaceae; genus Aquipseudomonas; species Aquipseudomonas aegrilactucae. Next base: position 60,368 of record NZ_JAHTBI010000050.1, on the reverse strand, counting down.
GTGGCGAAGAAGTTGCGCATCTGGCGCAGGCGCAGGGCGTTGATTTCAGGATCGTCGGTGACGCCTTCGACGCCATGGTTCCAGGAGATGTTGTTGTTGCTGCCGTCCTGGTTGTTCTCGTCGTTTTCTTCGTTGTGCTTGTCGTTGTACGAGACCAGGTCGCGCAGGGTGAAGCCATCGTGGGCGGTGATGAAGTTGACCGAGGCATATGGGCGACGCCCGCGCCGGTTGAACAGCTCGCCCGAGGCGGTCATGCGGGCGGCAAAGTCCGCCAGCTGGCCTTCGTCGCCTTTCCAGAAGGCACGTACGGTGTCGCGAAAGCGGTCGTTCCATTCGGCCCAGCCGGGGGCGAAGTTACCCACCTGGTAGCCGCCGGGCCCGCAGTCCCAGGGCTCGGCGATCAGCTTGACCTGGCTCAGCAGCGGGTCCTGGCGGCAGGCCACGAGGAAGCTGTGACGCTCGTCGAAGCCTTCGTGGTAGCGACCCAGGATGGTTGCCAGGTCGAAGCGAAAACCGTCCACGTGCATTTCGCCGGCCCAGTAGCGCAGCGAGTCGGTGACCAGTTGCAGCACGCACGGGTGGCTCAGGTCCAGCGTGTTGCCGGTGCCCGAGTCGTTGATGTAGTAGCGCTTGTCATCGGGCATCAGGCGGTAGTACGAGGCATTGTCGATGCCGCGCATCGACAGCGTCGGGCCTTGCTCGTTGCCCTCGGCGGTGTGGTTGTAGACCACATCCAGGATCACCTCCAGGCCCGCATCGTGCAGGTGCGCGACCATCTCCTTGAACTCGGCGATCTTGCCGTTGGCCAGGTAGCGCGGGTGCGGCGCGAAGAAGGCGATGCTGTTGTAGCCCCAGTAGTTGTTCAGGCCCTTCTGCAGCAAGTGCTGGTCGTTGACGAACGCATGGATCGGCAGCAGCTCGATGGAACTGACCCCCAGCCCCTTGATGTGCCCCAGCAGCTCGTCGTTCATCAGGCCGGCAAAGGTGCCGCGCGCAGCCTCCGGCACGGCCGGGTGGCGCATACTGATGCCGCGCACATGGGCCTCGTAGAACACCGTGCGGTCCCACGGCACGCTCACGCGCTGGTCGCGGCCCCAGGTGTAGGCGGGGTCGATGACCTTGCACTTGGGCACGAAGGGCGCGCTGTCGCGTTCGTCGAAACTCAGGTCGCCGTCCGGGTGGCCGATGGTGTAGCCGAACAGGGCCTCGGACCAGCGCAACTCGCCCACCAGTTGCTTGGCATACGGGTCGATCAGCAGTTTGTTGGGGTTGAAACGGTGGCCGTTCTGCGGCTCGTACGGGCCATGCACGCGGTAGCCGTAGATCTGCCCCGGGTGGGCGTCGGGCAGGTAGCCGTGGAAGATTTCATCGGTGTATTCGGGCAATTCGATGCGTTCCAGTTCGTGCTCGCCGCTGGCATCGAACAGGCACAGTTCGACCTTGGTGGCGTTGGCCGAAAACAGCGCAAAGTTCACGCCCAGGCCATCCCAGGTGGCGCCCAGGGGGAAAGGCAGGCCTTCACGGATGCGCGAAGGTTCGACGCTGGCAGGCTCGGGCGTTGCGGTGGGCTTGGGCTTGGGCTGGCTCATAGGGATCCTTGTCGAGGCAATAGAGTGCACGCCAGGCGCCGGGGCGGCATTGCGCTGCCCCAGGCCGGGTCGGGTAAGGCGAGGCGATGCCGGTCAGGGCGTCGCGGGTTTCTTGGCCGTGCGGGGTTTCTTCGGGGCGTCGGCCTTGGTCACTGGCACGGGCGCTTTTGCCTTGGCCGCCACCTTGGGGGCAGCAGCCGGCCTGGCCTTGGCCGTGGCCGCATCGGCTTGCGCCGTACGTGGTTTGCGCGGTGCGGCCTTGGGCGCTAGCGCTTCGGCTTCGGCCAGTTTGCGCGCCATCTCCCAGTGGCGTGCCTCCTGGCCGTCGGGTTGACCTTCCGACTCCCAGATCTGGTAGGCGAATTCGCGGATACGTTTTTCCTCAACACTCATCTCGACGCTCCTGATGTCTCAGTCTGTTCAATGAAGAGATTGACGGGAAAGGCTTTGAGCGCAGTGCTCAGCCACAGCTCGTTAGAGGTTGTGACTGCGTCCTGGCTGAAAAGTCCCGTGCAATTGGCAGTGCGCAAGGCGAACGGCAGCAGTACACGTGTGTCGTCCCAGTTCTGTGCCGGGATCAGGGGTTGCGCGGTGGTGCCCAGCAGGCCTGCTGCCAGGCGCGGTACTACCACCACGGCGCGCTGGGCCTCGCCGATGCGGGCAAAGGCGAGCACGCGTGCGGCGTGTTTGCCGCGTACTTCCAGCGGCAGGTAGCGGCCTTGGCGAAACAGCTCGGGGCAGGCGCGGCGTTGCTCCAGCACCTGGGCGATCAGCGCCTGCTTGACCCGCCCGTCGCGCCAGTGCGCGAGCAGTTCGGCCGGCCCGTGGCTGTCGTCCAGGCCCAGGCGGCGTGTGGCGAAATCCACGGCACGGCGGTTGTCCGGGTCGACCAGGCTGAAGTCCCAGTATTCGTTGCCCTGGTACAGGTCGGGAATGCCCGGCACGGTCATGCGCAGCAGGCTCTGCACCAGCCCGTTGAGCGCGCCGGGGCAGGCCAGCGACTGCGCCGCGTCGGCCAGCGACTGACGCAGTTGCTGGGATTGCGGTTCCAGCAGCAGGGCGTCGATGAAGCGCGCGCAGGCCTGTTCGTAGGCCTCGTTGGGGGCGCTCCAGCTGCTGCGCAACTTGGCTTCGCGCAGGGCCTTGTGCTGCCATTGGCGCAGGCGTTCGGCATATGCGCGCAGGCCCGGCGCGTCATCGCTGCGCAGCGCCAGCGGCCAACTGCCAAGCAGGGTCTGGTAGAGCATCAGTTCATCGCCGGGGCTGGGCGCTTCGCCGTCGGCCAGGGCGCTGCGCAGCGGCGCGGCCAGCTCGTGCCACAGTTCGACGCGCTGGGCGAACCAGTGGCTGCGTTCGCTGATCACCGCCAGGCGTGCGCGGCAGTCTTCGCCGCGCTTGTGATCATGCGTGGCAGTGGCCAGCAGGTTGTCGGGAAAGTCCTCAAGGCGTTGTTGGCAACTGGCGTGGAAGTCCTGGGCCGGGGCACTGAAATGCTCGGCGTCAAAGCCCACGTCATTGCGCGACAGCAGCACGGCCGAGCGGTAGAACGCAGTGTCTTCGACCGCCTTGGCGGCGGTGGGCGAGGTCAGTTGCTGGAAGCGCACGCAGGCATGACGCAACTGCTTGCGTGCTCGGCCAGGCGCTAGCCTGCGCCACGGTTCGCCGCCCAGCCAGCGTTGCAGGTAATCGAGCAGTGGCCAGTCGGCCTCGCCCAGGCTGGAGCGGGCATTGGCCAGGGCCTGCTGGAAAAACCCCTCGTCGGCGGCCGGGCGACCGCAGGCAGTGATGTAGGTGCGGTACACCGGGTAATGCTCCACCAGCGCCTGCAGCGCGCGGCGGATGGCGCCCAGGGTCAGGTCGCGGCTCATGATGTCGTTGCGTGCCACTTGCAGCAGTGCTTGTGCGACCGACTCGAAATCACCGGCCAGGCTCGCGTTGAGCACCCGTTGGCGGGCCAGGCGCAATTCTTCGGTAAAGGCCGGGCGCTCGCTGAGGTCGTGCCACAGTTCGGTCAGTTCGATCTCGCCGGCGGGGTCGTGCTGCAGCAGCGAGACCTGGTTCATGAATTCATAGCCGGTGCTGCCATCGACTCGCCAGTCCTGGTGCAGGCGCTCACCTGGGCCGAGGATCTTTTCCACGTAGATCGGGAAGTGCTCGAGTGCCGCGCTCAGCGGGCGCCTGGCCAACAGGCCGTCGACCCGGCGGCGCAACTTGCGGCAGTAGCCGCGCGGGTCGGCCAGGCCATCGATATGGTCGATGCGCAGGCCATCCACCAGGCCGCGCTCGATCAGCTCGAACACCTTGGCGTGGGTGGCCTCGAACACGGCCGGGCGCTCCACGCGCAAGCCGCCGAGTTCGTTGACGTCGAAAAAGCGCCGCCAATTGATGTCGTCTGCGGCTGTGCGCCAGCTGGCCAGGCGGTAGTGCTGCAGTTCTAGCAGGTGGTGCAGGCGCTCGAAGCCTGCCGGGGTAGTGGCGTCGAAGTGCTCCAGCACCTGCTCGATGGCGACGGCAACGCGCGCCTGGCGTGCCTGCGCGGCCAGTGCCTGGTGCAGCGCCTCGACTTTTTCCGGTGCCTGGCGCTGGCCCTGCAAGGCGGCAAAACGCGCGGCCAGTTCGCTCAGTTCGGGGTCACCGCTGGCACACAGGATCCGCGCGTAGTCCGGCGGGCTGATGGGGAAGCGGTGCTCATGGTGTTCTATATGAAAGCCGCCGCGTGCGGCGTCGAACCGCAGCGGGATTTCACCGGCCTGCAGGACCGTACCGTAATCGCTGGACAGGAACGGCAGCAGCAACTGGCCTTCGAGCAACGGGTCGGGGGAATGCCACTGGATGTCGAAGAATTCGGCATAGGGGCTGCGCCGGCCCCAGGCCAGCAGGTCTTGCCACCAGGGGTTGTGCGCACCGCCCACGGCCATGTGGTTGGACACGATATCGAGAATCAGGCCCATGCCATGCAGGCGCAGGGCGGCGACCAGGCGTTCGAGCGCCGCTTCACCGCCCAGCTCCGGGCTGACCCGGGTTGGGTCGACCACGTCGTAGCCGTGGCGCGAGCCGGGGCGTGCCTGCAGCAACGGCGAGGCATACACATGGCTGATACCCAGGCGGGCGAAATAGGGCACCAGCCCCACCGCATCGTCGAGGCTGAAGTCGGCATGGAACTGCAGGCGCAGGGTCGCGGTCAGGCTGTTCATCGGTCACGCTCGAAGGCTTGTTCGCGGGCCTGCGCCAGCAGCTCCAGACGCCGCGCCGCATCGCTGTCGTCGAGCAGGTGGTCGGCGGGCAGGGCGAAGCGTCGGCGCCAGTTGGGGTGGCTGTCGACCGTGCCGGGCAGGTTGGGCTGCTCGTCCACGCCCAGCAGGTCTTCCAGCGGGATCAGCACCAGCGGTGCACGGGTATGGCCGAGCAGGCGCAGGCTGGCGTCGATCAGTTCATCGCCTTCGTTCAGGTTGCCGCCGTAGCTGCTCTGCAGCAGGCGCCGCAAGCCCTGGACTTCCTGGTGGCGGGTGTCGCGCCAGTGCCGTTCGGTGATCGCATCGATCAACGCCAGGCGCTGGTTCCAGTCGATATCGCGGGCCTGCAGCCAGCCGGCCAGCGGTGGCAGGTCATGGGTGCTGGTAGTGGCCAGGGCCGAATCCGGCCAGTCGAGTATCGGCCTGAAGTGGCCGGGCGGGTCTTGCTCGAACAGCAGCACGCGCATTCCCAGGATGGCCCGGGCCGCCAGTTTTTCGCGCAACCCGTCCGGCACCGTGCCCAGGTCTTCGCCCAGCACGATGGCCTGGTGGCGTACCGACTCCAGCGCCAGCAGGCGCAACAGGTCGTCCAGCGGGTAGTGCAGGTAGGCGCCTTCGCTGGGCGGTGCGCCTTGGGGTATCAGCCACAGGCGCTGCAGGCCCATCACATGGTCGATGCGCAGGCCGCCGGCGTGGGCGAAGTTGGCCCGCAGCATTTCGATGAAGGCGCGGTAGCCGTTGCGGCGCAGGCCTTCGGGCGAAAACGCGCAGATGCCCCAGCTTTGCCCGGCACGGTTGAGAATGTCGGGCGGGGCGCCCACGTGCAGGTCGGCGAGCAGTTCGTCCTGGCGGCTCCAGGCCTGGCTGCCGGCGCCGTCGGCGCCCACCGCCAGGTCAGCGATCAGGCCCACCGCCATGCCGCTGCCGCGCGCGGCGCTCTGGGCGCGTTCCAGGCTACGGGCTATCAGCCATTGGCAGAACACGTAGAAGCTGACCTGGGTGTGATGCTCGGCGGCAAACGCAGCGATCTCGGCGCTGCGCGAGTCGTGCCAGGCGGCCGGCCACTGGCGCCAGTCCTGGCTTTCGCCGCGCTCGGCGGCCGCATCCAGCAACGCTTCGAAGCGGCAGTGGTCTTCCAGGGCCTGGCCGCCGGCCTGGCGAAAGCTGTCGAAGTCGGCGCGTGCCGGGTGTTCGCCCTGGACGAAATCCAGGTACAGCGCCTGCAACAGTTGCTGGCGGGCCTTCGCCGCCTGTGGCCAGTCGATCAGTGGCAGTCGTTCGAGCGTGTCCAGCGGGCCCTGCAACTGCAAGGCATCCAGGGCTACGCGCACCGCACGCTCACCCAGCAGCGCGTGCGGGCTGGCATACAGGCTGTTCAGAAACAACCGGCTGGAGGGCGAATAGGGGCTGTAGCTGGGATGGTTGCGTGTGAACATCGCGTGCATCGGGCTGATGGCCAGGGCATCGGCACCGCGCTCGGCGGCACTGCGCGCCAGCGCTTCGAGCGCCAGGCAATCGCCAAAGCCGCCATCGCCGGGGCGACGCAGGCTGTAGAGCTGTGCGCTGATGCCCCAGGCGCGCGGGTTCGGCGTGTCGAGGGCATCGGCCAAGCTGTAGCAACGCTGCGGGGCGACCGCCAGGGTGAAGGTGGTGGCGTCGATGTGCAGGTGGTGATAACCCACGGGCAACCCAGCAGGCAGGGCGCCAGCGCCATCCAGTTGCAGGGTTTGCCGGCTGCCGTCTTCCAGTTGCACCTCGCAGCGGCTGTGGGCACCAAAGTAGAGGGCCAGGTCCAGCGCCTGATGCTGATCGACGGTCAGCAGCGGCGGCAGGTGGCGGGCGTCATGGGCTCTTTCCAGTGCCTTGAGGCTGTTGGCGATGGCCGTGTCGTCGGCCGCGGGGTGGCCCAGGCCCGCCAGCACGCGTCGCAACACCGGCTCGCTGACACGTTGCGGGCGGCCGTTGGCGTCGACCCAGTCGACGGCCAGGCCCGCGCGTTCAGCCAGTTGCAGCAAAGGTAGGTCAGGCATGTACAGGCTCCACACAGGCGGGCGGGGTCAGGCTGACGATGCTGCTCAATGGCGGCAGTACAGCGTCACCCTGCGGGATGTCGCAACTTTCGAACAGGCGCTGTTCGCGTGCCGGGAGGTCCAGTGTCAGCGGCTGCTGGCTGAGGTTGAGGTCGATGCGCAGTTCGCTGCCATCGCCCAGTTGCCAGCGCGCGCTCACCGCCTTGTCGTCCACCACTTGCGCGCCCAGTGCACGGGTGCCGGGCAGGCGCGGGATGAGGTGGTGGTGGCGCAGGTGCAGCAGGTGGCGGTACAGCAGCACCCAGCTGTCGCTGTCACTGCCCCATTGCGGCTGCGAGTCGAGGAAGGTCCGCGCTGCATTCGGGTCGGGGATCTGCGCCCGCTGCGCCGGGTCGGCGAAGGCGCTGAACCCCTTGAACTCGGCACGCCGCCCTTCGCGCACGGCGTTGGCGAGGTCGTCATGATGGTCGGTAAAGAACAGGAACGGCTGTTCACAGCCCCAGTCGTCGCCCATGAACAGCAGCGGGATCATCGGCGCCAGCAGCAACAGGGCGGTGGCGGCGCGCAGCGCGGCGGGCGGGCACAGGCGCGGCAGGCGTTCACCCAGCGCACGGTTGCCGATCTGGTCGTGGTTCTGCAGGAACAATACAAAGGCGCCAGGCGCCAGGTGCCCGCTGGCTTCGCCGCGCGGCTCACCGTTGCGGTCGGGTTGGCCCTGGAACACGAAACCCTGGCTCAGGCAGCGCGCCAGCTTGTGCAGCGGCGCCTGGCGGTAGTCGACGTAGTAGCCCTCGTGCTCGCCGGTCAGCAGCACATGCAAGGCGTTGTGCCCATCATCGTTCCACTGCGCGTCGTAGCCCTGTTCCAGCAGGTGCGCCTGGTTGCGCTCGTTCTCAAGGTTCAGCCATACGTGGCGTCCGGGGGGCGTGCACTGGCGTACGCGGCGCGCCAGCTCCTGCAGGAAGTCGGGATCGTCGATGGCATGCACCGCGTCCAGGCGCAGGCCGTCGAAGCGGTAGTCGTGCAGCCACATCAAGGCGTTTTCGATGAAGAAGTCGCGCACCTCGCGCCGCCGAAAGTCGATGGCCGCCCCCCAGGGCGTGTGTCGGTCTTCGCGAAAGAACCCGCTGGCGTAGCGGTGCAGGTAGTTGCCGTCGGGGCCGAAGTGGTTGTACACCACGTCCAGCAGCACCATCAGGCCCAGCCCATGGGCCTGGTCGATAAGGGCCTTGAGCTGCTGCGCGGTGCCGTAGCTGCATTGCGGCGCAAACGGCAACACGCCGTCATAGCCCCAGTTGCGCTGGCCGGGGAACTGCCCGATGGGCATCAGCTCGATTGCCGTCACACCAAGGGCCGCAAGGCGAGGCAAATGCTCGGCTACACCCGCGAAGCCGCCCAGCAGGCCGACGTGCACCTCGTAGATCACCGCTTCGTGCCAGGGCCTGCCTTGCCACGCGCTGTGCTGCCAGGGGTAGTGGCTGGCCAGCACCTGACTGGGCCCGTGCACGCCCTCGGGCTGTGCGCGGGACGCAGGGTCCGGTACCCACAGGTCGCCGTCGATGCGGTAGCGATAATCGGTGCCGGCAGGGCACGCCAGGCGCGCCTCGAACCAGCCATCGTCGCGTCGCTGCATCGGCGTGGGTGCGGCGTCTTCAAGCGCTACGTCCACCTGCTGCGCATCCGGTGCCCACAGGGTGAATCGGGTGGTGTTGCTGTCCAGCATCACGGCCCCGTGGGTCGCGTGTTCCTGTGACCTCAAGGGCATACTGCAACTCTCCTCAGCCAACATTCAGCGTGGCGCGTTCCACCAGTTCCTCGTACAGGCGTGCATAGGGTTCGACTGCCTGGCACCAGTTGAAGGGTTGGGTCATGGCCAGGCAGCGCATGGCGTTGAGCAGGCGTTTCTTGTCGTACACATAGAAGGCGCGCGACAGCGCCTCGCGGTAGCTTTCGACCGAGGACTCGTCGAACAGAAAGCCGGTCACGCCGTTCTCGATGGTGTCGGCCAGACCGCCCGTGTTGCGTGCCACCGGCAGCGAGCCGAAGCGTTGCGCGTACATCTGGCTCAGGCCGCACGGCTCGTAGCGCGAGGGCATCAGCAGGAAGTCGCTGCCGGCGAACATGCGCCGGGCATCGGTTTCATTGAAGCCGATGCGTACCCCCACCCGGCCGGGAAAGCGCAGCGCCAGCTCGCGCATGGCCTGTTCTTCCTCCGGCTCGCCACGTCCGATGATTGCGATCTGGCCACCTTGTTCGACGATGTACTCGGCCACCCCCAGGGTCAGGTCCAGGCCTTTCTGGTACACCAGCCGCGACACCACGGCGAACAGCGGGCCGGTGCAGGCATCGAGCTCGAACAGTTCACGCACCTGGCTGCTGTTGGCAGCCTTGCCCTCCCAGTCGTTGATGCTGAAACGATGGGTCAGGTAGGTGTCGGTGGCCGAGTCCCAGCTTTCGTCGATGCCATTGGGGATGCCGCTGAGCAGGCCCTGCTGGGCCTTGCTGTCGAGGAACCCGTCAAGCCCGCAGCCAAACGCCGGGGTGGTGATCTCCCGCGCATAGGTGGCGCTGACCGTGGTGATGTGGCTGGAGTAGGCCAGGCCCGCCTTGAGGAACGACAGCTTGCCGTAGAACTCCATGCCGTCCTGTTGCAGGGCATGGTCGGGGATCGCCAGCTCCGGGCAGCAGGCGCGGCTGACCACGCCCTGGTAGGCGAGGTTGTGAATGGTGAACAGGGTGGGGGTGCTCAGGCCGCGCCAGTGCATGTAGGCCGGGGCCAGGCCTGCGGGCCAGTCATGGGCGTGCACCAGGTCGGGCTTCCAGTGCACCATGCCTTCGCCCGCGGCGATCTCGGCGGCGGCCAGGCCCAGGCGCGCGAAGCGGATATGGTTGTCGGGCCAGTCGCGGCCGTTGTTGGCGCCGTAGGGGGTGCCTTCGCGCTGATACAGTTCGGGGCAGATCAGTACATAGATGACCAGGCCATCGGCCAGGTCCATGCGCCCGATTTTGCACGGCGGCAGGGCGGCATGGCCGCCCAGCTCACCGACCAGGTGAATCGGGTTGTCGCTTTCGAGTACCTGGGGGTAACCGGGGATCAGTACGCGCACATCGTGCAGGTGGCGCATGGCGCGGGGCAGGGCGGCAGAGACGTCGCCAAGGCCGCCGGTCTTGACCAGGTCGGCGATTTCCGAGGTCACGAACAGGACTTTGCGCTTGTTCGGGTTGCGCCGCGAATCGGTGGCAGGTGCCTTGGCTGTCGTGACGATATCGGCAGCACGAATCTGCGCGCTGGCGTCCGGATTGAAATGCTCTACGTGGGGTTCGACAGCGGCACTGATCATACTTCTCTCCATCCCTTTGTTCAGCGGGTGTGTGCACCCATTTTTATGTCGTGTGGCTCAATCTCGCTCGCTCGTGTGTGGTGCGTCTTGATCAAGCGTGCAAGCGCTGCGCCAGCCGGCGATCCTGCCGATGGCGTTCTGACGAGTGGGGGTGGGCTGCGCCTGGGTAACCAGAATCGTTGGCCTACTTATGTTCCTGACCTGCCGGTTTTCCAGAAGTTTCGACTATTTTCGATCGAGTTTTCCGGACGGTATCGGGTCGATTGAAAAGTGTAGGAGAGATATCGGGGAAATGTGACCCGCTGGTCATATTTTGCGATTTGCACTGTCTGGGTGGGGTCTTTCGCCTTGCTGTCCACTACCGGGCGCGCAGTTGCAACAGCGCACCGTCTGCGGGCGCGATTCGGCTACCTGTGACAGGTCATGGTGCATCCGGCGCGGGTGTGCCCCCTAAGTGAGCGGCGAGGAACGAACAGCCCTCTGCAAAATAAATGCGACGCGGCCGCTGGCGGGCTATTTCCAACGTCAGGCAAAGGTTGATAGCATCCGGCCACTTCTCTTGAGTGTCCGTAATGGTCCGTGCCCTTACCCGCGTGCTTGCCCTGGGCCTGATGCTGATGCTGTCGAGCACGCTCAGCCTGGCGGCCAACACCCCTTGCTCCGGTCGCAAGGGTGGCATAGCAGGCTGCAGCGGCGATGCGTTCCTGTGCAACGACGGCTCCATCAGCGCGTCGAAAAGGCGTTGCCCGGCCTACACCGGCAACCGCCAGGCACGCCCCGCCGTGCAGCCGCTGCAAGGTCACGCCGACAGCTGCCGTTGCGCCAGTGGTACGTACTGCACCGGGCCGCGGGGTGGGGTGTACTGCCTCACGCCCTCCGGCCAGAAAAGCTACCGACGTCGCTGACGAGCGGTAATCAGCTTTTTCTCCCCGCTACCGATAACGCTTTTAATGAACTCGCAACAGCAAGGATGCATGTGATGAATCAGGCCCTGTGGTGGATGGCGTTGGTGATGGCGAGTGGCCTGTGTCAGGCGGCAACAGCGGCCGACCCCTTGCTCGATGAGCACGGCAGCACCACTGCCACTGCCAGTGAAGTGCGTGGCGTGCTGCGGGCCCGCTCCCAGGCGGTGCTGGCCAGCGAGCTGGCCGGGCGCGTGGTGGCCTTGCCCTATGCCGAAGGGCAGTCCTTCGCCAAGGGCGATGTGCTGGTCAAGTTCGACTGCAGTGCCTATCAGGCCCAGCAGAACGCGGCCAATGCCTCGGTGCGCGCCGCCCGCGAAGAGCTGCAGAACAAGCAGCAACTGGCCGCATTGAATTCGGTGGGGCGCTTTGAAGTGAGCCTGGCCGAGGCGCGTCAGGCCCAGGCCCAGGCCGAAGCCCAGGTGTACCAGGTGCAGGTGCAGCGCTGCCAGGTCAAGGCGCCGTTCGATGGCCAGGTGGTTGCACGCAAGGTACAGGCCCACGAAAGCGTGGCCAGCGGCGCGCCGTTGCTGGAAATCGTCGACAACCGTTCGCTGGAAATCCACCTGCTGGTGCCTTCGCGCTGGCTGGGCCGACTCAAGCCCGAGCAGACGTTCAGCTTCGTGCCGGATGAAACCGGCGCCCCCATCGATGCGGTGATCAAGCGCCTGGGCGCGCGCATCGACGAGGGCAGCCAGACCCTGCTGCTGATCGGCAGCCTGCCGGCCAATACGCCGGGCCTGCTGGCCGGCATGAGCGGTACCGCGCACTTCGCAGACGCGCAATGAACGCGCAGGTGCCCGGGGCGCTCGAGCAACTGCTGGCCCACTACCTGAAGCTGGAACGCCAGGCGCGCGCGGCGGCGTCGGTCGAGGTGCTGGCCTTCAGCATGGTCAACGACAGCCAGCCGCTGTTCGGCTTTCGTCACGCCGCCCTGTTGATCACCGGCAAGGTGCGCGCCCTGACCGGTATCAGCGCGGTGGAGCCCAATGCACCGTTCGTGGTTTTCATCGAGCGCGCTGCCGCGCAGTTGGCCGCTGGTGAGCGCCTGGCCTTGCCGGGCCCGGTGCCCCCCGAGAGCTTGGACCAGGCCAGCCGTGACGATTGGCAGGCGCTGTCGGCGCCGCATGCGTTCTGGTTGCCGCTCAAGCGGCGCGAGGGCGAGGTGTTCGGCGGCCTGTGGCTGTCGCGTGACACCCCCTGGAGCGACGCCGAGCAAGCCTTGCTTGCGCAACTGGGTGATTGCTACAGCCATGCCTGGCGTGCCCTGCAGCCCGGCAAGCCGTGGCGCATGCGCTGGCCGGCGCGCACCCGCTGGGCGATTGCCGGCGCCTTGCTGCTGGTGTTGCTGGTGCCTGTGCGCCAGTCGGTGCTGGCGCCGGCCGAGGTCGTGCCGCGCAACGGCCAGGTGGTGGCCGCCCCGCTGGACGGAGTGGTGGCCGAGTTCCTGGTCAAGCCCAATCAGCCGGTGCAGGCCGGGCAGGTGCTGGTGCGTTTCGACGCCACCAGCCTCAAGGCCCAGGCCGATGTCGCCGAGCGCACCCTGGGGGTGGCCGAGGCGGAACTCAAGGCCAATGCCCAGCGGGCGTTTTCCGACGCCGATTCCAGTGCCCGGCTCGACCTGCTGGCGGCCCGCGTGGAGCAGAAGCGCGCCGAGCGCGACTATGCTCGCGACCTGCTGGCGCGCACCGAAGTGCGCGCCGAGCGCGACGGCATCGCGGTGTTCGCCGATGCCCAGCGCTGGACCGGCAAACCGGTGCGCACCGGTGAGCGCCTGCTGGAAATCGCCGACCCGACCCAGGCCGAACTGCGCATCGAGTTGCCGGTGGCCGATGCCATCGGCCTGGAGCAGGGCGCCGAAGTGGCGCTGTTCCTCGACAGCGATCCGCTGCACCGCCACAGCGCAATTCTGGAGCGCGCCGCCTATCAGGCGCAGAGCACGGCGGCCGGGCAACTGGCCTACCGGCTCGATGCGACTTTCGACGCCGCCCCGCCGCGTATCGGTCTGCGTGGCACCGCCAAAGTCTTCGGTGACCGCGCGCCGCTGGCGCTGTACCTGATGCGCCGGCCGCTGGCGGCCCTGCGGCAGGCGGTGGGCCTGTGATGTTGCCGGCACTGCGTGCCGACCTGCAGCTTTCGGCGGGTGCGCCGGGGCTCGACGGCTCACCGCAATGGACCCTGGCCGACCCGCTGCGCGGCAAGTATTTCAAACTCGGCGCACCGGCCATGCGGCTGTTGCGCCATTGGGCGCTGAGCGATCCGAACCGGGTGCTGAAGGCGGCCAACGCCGAGCCCGGTGCGCCGCTCGGGCCGCAGGCCGTGGAAGAACTACTGCGGTTTCTGCGCGGGCATGACCTGATCAGCGCCAGCGACAGCGAGCAGCGCGCCGGCTACGCGGCCAAGGCGGCCAGCCAGCGTCAGGGCTTGTGGGCCCAGGTGCTGCACAAATACCTGTTCTTCCGTATTCCGCTGTGGCGGCCGGACGCTTTTCTCAATCGCACCTGGCCGTGGCTGGAGCGTTTCGGCCCGAACCTGCTGCGCTTCGGTCTGCCGACCGTGTTGCTGCTGGGTATCTTCCTGGTGATGCGTGACTGGGAGCGCTTTCTCGCGACCTTTCCCCACCTGCTCAGCCTGGGCGGCATGGCGGCCTTCGGTATCGCCCTGGGTTTCGCCAAGCTCTGCCACGAATTCGGTCACGCCTACATGGCCAAGCGCGCCGGGTGCCGGGTGCCGAGCATGGGCGTGGCGTTCATGGTGCTGCTGCCGATGCTCTACACCGATGTCAGTGATGCCTGGCGCGTGCAGGACCGTCGCACCCGCCTGTTGATCGGCGCCGGCGGCGTGCTGGCTGAACTGCTGCTGGCGTGTATCGCCTTGCTCGCCTGGTCGTTGCTGCCGGACGGGGCAGGGCGCACGGCCGCGTTCATGCTGGCCAGCGCCACCTGGATCACCACCGTGGCGATCAACGTCAACCCGCTGATGCGCTTCGACGGTTACTTCCTGCTCAGTGACCTGTGGGGCGTCGACAACCTGCAGAGCCGCGGCTTCGCCCTGTGCCGCTGGCACCTGCGCGAACGCCTGTTCGGCTATGGCGAGCCGCCGCCCGAGCGCTGGTCGCCGGGGCTGCGCAAGCGCCTGTTGTTCTGGGGCTACGCCTCGTGGATCTGGCGTGCGGCGTTGTTCTTCGGGATCGCCCTGGCGGTCTATCACCTGTTCTTCAAGGTGCTCGGCATTTTCCTGATGATGGTCGAACTGGTGTGGTTCATCGGTTTGCCGATCTGGCGTGAATGGCAGCACTGGTGGAAACACCGCGACAAGGCCCGGCCGCGCAAGGTGCTGGTGCTCGGTATCGGGCTGTTGGCCCTGCTGGCGGTGCTGCTGGTGCCTTGGCGCAGTGGCGTGGAAGTGCCGGCGATGCTTGAGGCGTCGCGGGTCAGCGGGTTGCATGCGCCGACCCCGGCACGCATTCGCCAAGTGCTGGTGAAAGATGGCCAGCAAGTGGCCGAAAACCAGGTAGTGGTCGAACTCGAGTCTCCGGACCTCGCCTCGCGCATGAGCATCACCCGCCGCGAGATCGAGATCCTGCAACTGCAACTGCGTCGTCAGTCGAGCCGCAGTGCTACCGCGGCGGACAGCGGCATTCTCGAGCAGCGCCTGGCCGAGGCGGTGGCCGAGTACCGTGGCCTGGCCGCCCAGCGCGAGCGCCTGAGCCTGCGGGCGCCGCATGCCGGGGTGGTGCGTGATCTGGCGAATAACCTCGCGCCGGGCCGCTGGGTCGGCGTGGACCTGCCGCTGGCGCAGGTCGCCGAAGGGGGGTTGCGTTTGCGGGGTTACCTGGCCGAGGCCGATCTGTGGCGGGTGGCGCCGGGCGCCACCGGGCATTTCGTCGCCGATGACGTGTTGCGCGATTCGCTGCCGGTGAGCCTTGAAGAAGTGGACGCCAACGGCGTCTCTTACATCGACCAGGAAGCCCTGGTGTCGGACCACCACGGACCGATCGCCGTGCGTCGTGATGAAGAAAAACGGGCACAGCCGCTGGAGGCTCAATATGGCGTGCGTTTCGACCTTGGAAACGGTGCGCCGGAGCAGGTGTCGCACCCGCAGAGAGGCCTTGTGGTGCTGGACGGAGAGGCGATGTCGCTACTGGGATCCGCATGGCGACGGATGGCCGCTCTGGGGGTAAGAGAAAGTGGTTTTTAGTCGTGCGATTGTAGGACAGTTGGAGTAATCTGCTGTCAATTCGCCATGCCAGTAAGCGTGACGTTTTTTACAATAAAAGTTGGTCCGCAAAGTCTATTCAATACAGGGAAGTATCGATTGATGTCGAATGACGCTGTGACCCTCCGTGCCTTGCATTCAGAAGATATGGCTTTCATCGAGCATCTTTATGCCGGCTCGCGCAAGGAGGAAATGTCCCGCAGCGGTTGGCCTGTCGAGCAGGTCGCAGCCTTTCTCAGTCAACAGTTCAACGCTCAGCACGCTTATTACCAAGCTCATTATTCCGATGGGGAATTATTGATCATCGAACGTGGGGGCAAGGCCATCGGCCGCCTCTATATGTTCTGGGGGGCGACCACGCTCAACGTGATCGATATAACCCTGCTTCCCGAATTCCAGCGCCAAGGTATCGGTTCGGCATTGATCGAGGCGCAGTTGCGCCGCGCCGACGA
Source organism: Pseudomonas aegrilactucae (assembly GCF_019168305.1). Lineage (GTDB taxonomy): Bacteria > Pseudomonadota > Gammaproteobacteria > Pseudomonadales > Pseudomonadaceae > Aquipseudomonas > Aquipseudomonas aegrilactucae. The sequence goes on along the minus strand of NZ_JAHTBI010000050.1, from coordinate 44,543 downwards.
ACAAGGTCTGCAGGTAGAGCTTTTCGTCGAATCCTATAACCCGGCACAGCGGCTGTATGGCCGGCTGGGCTTCAACGTCTGCGGCGACTCCGGGGTTTACCTGAAGCTGCGCCGCGATGCCTGCACCGACTCAAGGAAAGTCTCATGAGCGAACCGATTCTTGCCGCTATCCCCAGCCTGCAGGAACTGCGCGATGCCGATGCCGACGGCTTTGTGTTGCAGCTCACCCCCGAGCAGGGTCTGAGGGTCAGCCTGCTGACGGTCAACGAGGGCGTGGCGATGAACGACGAGCACGAATGCTATTCGCTGCTGTTGGTACTGCCACATGGCGTCAGCCTGCCGCAGGAGGTGTTCAACCTCTTTGGGCCGGGGCGCCAGCAGCCCTGGACACTGCTGATGACGCCGGTGGCCCCGGAGCCCGACGGTCGTCACGTACTCGAAGCGGTCATCCATCGCCGGCGCCAGGTTCCGGTCGATGCTTCCTGACTCGCTTAAATCCAAGCCACGCAAGCCAACATAAAGGAAGAGTCTGATGTCTGATCCGTTTTTGGGTGAAATCAGGATGGTGGGGTTCAACTTCAACCCCTATGGATGGGCGCTTTGCCAGGGCCAGATGCTGCCACTGAACCAGAACACCGCGCTGTTCGCGCTGCTGGGCACCAACTTTGGCGGTGATGGGGTGAACACCTTCGCTGTCCCCGATTTTCGTAGCCGTATCCCGGTCGGCTTCGGCACCGGCGCTGGCCTGCCGGCCTACGAAATGGGCCAGAAAGGCGGGGCGATTGCCATGACCGAGCTGGCTTCGACCCTGGCCCAGCATGCCCACACCGTTTCGCTGACGGTCAATGGCGCTGCGACCCTGCAGGTCGTCAATGCTCCGGCTACCAGTTCGACGCCTCTGGCCAACGGCTACCTGGCGATCCCGGACGACGGCCAGGGCGGTACCTTCAACCTGTACCACAGTGGCATCTTGGCCAATGGCCAGCCGGCGCCGAAGATCAATCTGTCGGCACCCGCGGTGGTCGCCGCCGGCACCGGTCAGACTTCGATCAGCGGCCAAAGCGTTCCGTACTCATTGCTCAACCCTTACCTGTCGGTCAACTTCATCATTGCGCTGCAGGGTGTCTTCCCTAGCCGCAACTAACAGCGACAACCGGCGGTGCCTCAGGGCACCGCCACTTTTCTGTTCGCGGCGTCCCAACCGACGACGCGGGGGCACACCAGGAGGTGCAGCATGAAATTCATCGAACGCTTCTCGCGCAAACCCGTCCAGTCGCAGTCCATCGAGGCCAGCCCGGCTCCGTTGTTGATGGCGCTGGAGCCGCGAATCATGTTCGATGCGTCCGTGGGCGTGGTCGCCCAGGACGCCGCGGCCCAGACTACCGTCGACGCGGCCAAGGACAGCACCTCCAGCAACGAGGCGAGCCCGGCCCAGGCGGCCGCATCCGGCAGTAGCGGGCAGGCGGCGCAGCGCCATGAAGTGGTGTTCGTCGACGGCCAGGTCAGCGATGCCGACAAGCTGGTTGCAGGCCTGCCGGCCAATACCGAGATCGTGGTGCTCGACCCGAACAAGGACGGCCTGCAGCAGATGGCCGACTACCTCAAGGGCCGCGAAGGCCTGGACGCCATCCACCTGTTGTCTCACGGCGCGGACGGCACGGTGCAGATGGGCAACGTCTGGCTGGCCAGCAACAACCTCGCCGAGCACCGCGCGACCCTGGAAAGCATTGGCGCCGCGCTCAAGGCCGATGGAGACCTGATGCTCTACGGCTGCAAGGTGGGGCAGGGCGACAAGGGCCAGACCTTCCTCGACCAGTTGGCCAGCATCACCGGCGCCGATGTCGCCGCCTCGGTCGACGATACCGGCGCAGCAGCCCTGGGCGGCAACTGGAGCCTGGAACGCAGCAGCGGCAGCATCCAGACCAGCGCGCTCAACCTGACGGCCTACGACAACCTCATGGCGGTCGTTTATACCGGCGGCCAGGTCGCCACCGCGCCGATTCTGGGCAACACCGCCGCCAACCTGATGCGCATGGTAGTGGGCGACTTCAACAACGACGGGCGCGACGACATCCTGTACCAGGACAACACCAACCTCTGGCGCTTCGCCGCAGGCCAGGCCGACGGCACCTTCATCACCGTCCTGGCTAACCAGTCGGGCTCGCCGTTTGCCGGCCTGTCCCTGGGCGCGTCGGCGTCGAACGGCGTCAACTATCATGCCGCCGACTTCGATGGCGATGGCGACACCGATTTGCTGGTGGCTGCCGTCAGCGCTCAGCAACTGACCCTGTACCGCAACGACAACGGTGTGTTCTCCGCCGAGACGATCCCCGGCGGCCCGCAATTCGGCAACCGTACCATCGTTGGCGATTTCAACGGCGATGGCGCCGCCGACCTGCTGTACCAGACCACCAGTACCGCCGGTGCACCGTGGCGGGTGATGATGAACAATGGCGACGGCAGCATGACGGACCTTGACATCACCAACGCCGCGTCGCCGTTCCGCAACATCAACCTGCCAGACTTCATCCTCTACCAGTACCGTATTGCCGACGTCGACGGCGATGGCGACGTGGACCTGATCCACCTGGTCGCCGGCTCCTCGATGAGCTACTTTCGCAACGACAACGGCACGTTCGTCAACGGTACGCTGGTGGGCATCGCCTCAGCGCTGCCGCAGACCCGCTATGTGGTCGCCGACTTCGATGGCGACGGCGATGCCGACATCCTGTTCCAGCTCAGCGCCACCACCAACGACTGGAAGTTCTACCGCAACGATGGCACCAATGGCTCCGGCAACCCTGTCTACACCCTGTTGGAGAAAGACGACGCCGACTCTCCGATCAAAGGGTTGAACATGGTCAACATGAGCAACCAGAACTATCGCTTCGGCGACTTCGACGGCGATGGCGACCTGGATCTCTTCGCCAGTTCGCTCAACGTGGCCGGCTCGGTCTACTTGCAGAGCGGCAGTTCGCCCAAGCTGCTCAACGCCACCCCGGGTGACGACACCCTGAACGTTGCCCCCGCCGCGAACATCGTGCTGACCTTCGACCGTGCCGTCATTCAGGGCTCCGGCAATATCCAGATCGTGCGCCTCAGCGACGGTCAGATCACCACCATTTCTGCTTCCGACGTCCAGGTGAGCGGCTCCGGCACTATCTGGACCATCAACCCGTCGAGCAACCTCGACCCGGGCACCGCCTATGCCGTGCGCATTTCGCCAAAAGCGTTCATTGCCACCGATGGCAAGGCCTATGAGGGTATCGCCAACAACACGACGCTGAACTTCAGCACCTCCAGCGTACTGCCGCCGGTGATCGGCAACCTCAATGGCGACAGCGTCACCTACGTCGAAGACAGCGCTTATGTACTGCTCGACGCTTCCGGTAACGCGACGGTCAGCGACGCCGACTCGGCCAACTTCAACGGTGGCAAGCTGACCGTGCAGATCACCAGCGGTCGGGCCAATGGCGAAGACGTGCTGTTCATTCGTGATCAGGGTGCTGGCGCCAACCAGATCGCCATTTCCGGCGCTTCGATCATGTACAACGGCCTGGTGATCGGCACCTTCACCGGCGGCAGCAACGGCAACCCGCTGGTGGTCACCTTCACCAGCAACGCCAACACGACCACGGTCGCTGCCCTGGTACAGAACCTGGCGTACCGCAACGCCAACACCGTCGAGCCATCGACTACCTCGCGCAGCGTGTCGATCAGCATGGATGACGGGGTTGGTGGCGATAGCGCGGTGTCCGTGGTTACCCTTGCCGTCCAGTCGGTCAACGATGCACCGGTGGTCAGCGTCACTGCCTCCAACCCGACCTACACCGAGAACAGCTCGGCGGTGCAGCTATTCAGCGGCGCGACGATCAACACCGTCGAGTCCGGGCAGAAAGTCAGCCAGATGACCTTCACCGTCAGCACCGTATACAACGGCGCCGCCGAGAAGCTGGTGATCGACGGCAGCGACGTGACCCTGACCAACGGCACGAGCGTGGTGACCACCAACAACGGCACGGTGGTCACGGTCTCGGTGATCAGCGGCATTGCCAGCGTCACCCTCAGCAGCAGCGCCGGCCTGGACTCTGCGACGGCGCAGACCATCCTCAACACCATGACCTATCGCAACGACAGCGACAGCCCTAACACCACCAACCGGGTGGTGACCCTGAGCTCCGTGAGCGACAACGGCGGGTCGGCCAATGGCGGCTTGCCTACCGCAGCCATCGGCATCTTCAGCACTGTGACAGTGGTCGGCATCAACGATGCACCTGTCCTCACCGGTGGGCCGTACAGCCTCCCGAGCATCAACGAGGACACCACCAGCACTGGCACGCGGGTCTCGACCCTGCTGACCAACTACACCATGGTGGACGCAGACGTCGGCGCCTTGCGCGGTATCGCGGTGTATGGCAAGTCCGGCAACGGCATCTGGCAGTACTCTACTGACAACGCCACCTGGACCGACTTCGGCGCCGTTTCCAGTACCAGTGCGTTGTTGCTCGCCTCCACCACCTATATCCGCTACGTCCCCGATGGCGCCAACAGCGAGACGGCCAGCCTCAACTTCCGTGGCTGGGACCAGACCACTGGTACCGCTTCCATCAACGGTGTTCGCGGCGTTTCCGATACCACCAGCAACGGCGGGACGACTGCTTTCTCCACGGACACTGCGGTGGCCAACCAGGTAGTGAGCGCAGTCAACGATGCGCCGGTGATGACGGGCGTGTCGCCGGCGCTGGACGGGATCACCGAGACCGCCATCAACAACGGCGGCAGTACCGTCCTCTCGCTGCTGGGCGGTGTCACCGACATCGACAACTCCGCGGTCAAGGGCATGGCGATCACCGGCCTGACCGCCACCTACGGCAAGTGGCAGTACAGCCTCGACGCCGGCGTCACCTGGGGCGACGTGGGTATCGTCTCCACCAGCTCCGCGTTGATCCTCACCGCGCAGAACCTGGTGCGTTTCGTACCGGACGCTCTCCATGGCGAGACGGCAACCATCACCTACAAGGCCTGGGACCAGAGCAGCAACGCCGGCCTGCAGGGCGTCAAGGTCAATGTCACCACCTCCGGCGGCACGTCGGCTTATTCCACCTCCACCGACACTGCCAGCGTGGTGGTCACCGCGGTCAACGATGCGCCGATCGTCACCGGCTCTGGCGGCAGCGTGACCTGGACCGAAGGCAACACCACCACGTCGATCCCGGTAGTCATCGATAACGCTGTGACCATCAGCGATGCCGACGGTCCTGGCATCGCCTCGGCGACCGTGCGCATCTCGAACAACTACAGCTACGGCAACGATTTCCTGGCGCTGGTTTCCAACCCGGCGACCATGGGCAATATCATCGGGACGTGGGACGCCGCCAACGCGACCCTGACCCTGAGTTCCGCCGGTAACCTGGCGAGCCAGGCGCAGTTCCAGGCGGCATTGAGGGCGGTGACCTTTACCAACCTGTCGCAATCGCCCACCCTCGGGGCTCGCACCGTAGAGTTCCGGGCCAACGACGGCAGCCTGGACTCTGCGGGCGTCACCCGTACCATCACCATAAGCGCCGTGGATGACACACCGTTGATCAGCGTACCGGCGAGCACCCAGGTGGTCGAGGACGTCGCCTCGGTGATCAACCTGATCAGCATCAGCGACCCGGACTCCGTCAACGTCTACATGACCCTGAACGTCGGTTCCGGCACCCTTGCCGCCACCAGCGGCGCCGGCGTGGTCGTGGGCGGCAACGCCACCACAATGAACCTGAGCGGCACCATCGCCGCCGTCAACGCCTTCATCGCCAACAACCGCGTGACCTACACCGCGGCGGCCAACGCCACGGCCGACGTGACCCTGACCATCACGGTCGACACCGGCAGCGTCGGCACCGACACCAAGACCATGACCCTCTCGGTCACGCCGGTGAACGATGCGCCGGTGGCCACCGTGCCGGTGAGCATTACCGTTACCGAAGACCTGGCTTCTTCCTTGACCGGCATCAGCTTCAGTGACGTCGATGCCGGCAGCGCTTCGGTCACCGCGACCTTCTCGGTACCGAGCGGCATCCTCAGCGCTATCTCCGGCAGCGGCGTAACGGTAGTGGATTCGGGCACCTCTACGCTGACACTGTCCGGCAGCCTGAGCGATCTCAACGCCTTCATCGCCGCCGCCAGCGTGAAGTACCAGACCGCCCTCGATAACACCACCAGCGTGCTGCTGACGATATCGATCAACGACAACGGCAACACCGGTGGCAGTGCGCTTACCGATACCAAGACCGTGATCATCAACGTCATTGCGGTGAACGACGCACCGGTCAACGCAGTGCCGGGCGACCAGAGCGTCAAGCAGGACGCGGTGCTGACCTTCAACAGCGCCAACGGCAATCTGGTCAGCATCAGCGATGTGGATTCCGGCGGCTCGCCGATTATCGTCACCCTGACCGCCACCAACGGCCTGATCACCCTGTCCAGTAACATCGGACTGGCCTTCCACAACGGCAACGTTCCGGGCACCGCCACCCTGGAGTTCGAGGGCTCTCTGGCGCAGATCAATGCCGCGCTGAACGGCATGAAGTTCACTCCGACGCCTGGCTACAACGGCCCGGCGAGCTTCACCCTCACCACCAGCGATCAGGGAGGCACCGGCAGCGGCGGGTCGCAGAGCGACTCCGACACCGTCAGCATCACGGTGGCGCCACTGAACCCGAGCGTGACCGCTGTCAACGTGGTGCAAGGCAACGGCGGCTACAAGGTGGGTGATTTGCTCACGGTCGTCGTCACCTTCGACCAGACCGTGAATGTGACCGGTGGTGTGCCGAGCCTGTTGCTGGAAACCGGCCTGATCGATCGCCAGGCAACCTATGTCAGCGGTTCGGGCTCCAACACGCTGAGCTTCATCTACCAGGTACAGGCCGGTGACCTCAGTGCCGATCTCGACTACCAGAGCACTGCGGCGCTGCAGTTGAACGGTGCGACCATCAGGAGTGCCACCAGCGAGAATGCCGTGCTTACCCTGCCGGGCCTTGGCAGCGCTCAGTCGATTGCCGGCCAGAAGGATATCGTCATCGACGGCGTGCAGCCCAAAGTCGGTAGCGTCAGCGTGCCGGCAGACGGCACCTATGTGGCCGGGCAGCACCTGGACTTCACCGTCAACCTCGACGAGGTGGTGCTGGTCGATACCGGCAATGGCGTACCGCGCCTGGCGGTGACCTTGGGCGATGGCCGGGTGGCCTATGCCGATTATCTGTCAGGGTCGGGCAGCCACGCCCTGGTGTTCCGCCTGACGGTTGGCAGTGGGCGCTCGGGCGGGGTGAGCATTGCTTCGACCCTGGACCTCAACGGCGCTACCTTGCGCGATGCACTGGGCAATGACGCACGACTGCAACTGAACAACGTCGACAGTACCGCCGGCATCGTGGTCGATGCCAAGCCGCCGCGCCCGACCGGGATCGTGCTCGATGGCCCGGCCGCGCCTGGCGACACGACGCTGAATTTCACCTTGCGCTTTGACGAGGCGGTCAGTGGCGTCGATGTCGGTGACTTCAGCCTGCTCGCCACCGGCAATGCCAGCGGCAAGGTGCTGTCGGTGGTGCAGATCGACGCCCAGACCTACCGCATCAACGTAGGCAGTATCACCGGCGTGGGCAGCCTGAGCCTGGGGCTCAATGCCCAGGGCAGCGGGATCAGCGACCAGGTGGGCAACGCACTGGCAGTATCGCTTGCAGGGGCTGCACAGAACGTCGGCTCGTCGAGCGAGCCCAGCGTACCCAGCGTACCCAATGTGCCCAATGTGCGTGGCCAGGACGCCGGTGATCCGGAGTTCCGTAGCAGTTCGCCGTCGATGCCGGTGGCGCCGGCCGGCACATTGCTGCAGCCACAGGTGCCAGCGGCGCCGCTGGATGCCAGCCTCTCGCCGTTGTCGCTGGCACCGTTCTTCGAGACGCGTACGCTGGGTAACGGCTTTACACCGCTGGGTACGATTTTCCTGAGTAACGTCGTCAGTACGCCAAGCTTCATTGCCCAGGTGTTCACCAGCAGTGGCAATGACGTCGGCAGCGCGCAGGACGGTGTCTTCGCCAGCAGCAGTTTTGCGGCGATCTTCAATCGCGAAGGGGTGGATTACGTTGATCCGCTGAATGTCTTCAACGGCAGCCAGTGGCGTGCCAGCGACCTCGAACAGGGCCTTCGCGGGGTGTTTGGCGCCCCGACACTGGGCCAGCAGCTTCACCAGATCAACGACGCCGACCAACGCCATGTGCGTGAGTTGGCATTGGCATTGGCGCAACCGGCACAGATCGGTGCGCGTGCATGAAAGGCAGCACACACTTGACAGAACGAGCCGTACCAGGGGGCGGCCCAAGGATGAACAAAAGTCATAAACTGTTTGGTGCCAGCGTGCTGGCACTGGCAATCAGCGGGTGTGCGGTGACCAGCCAGCCGATCGAACGCAGCGCCAGCGAAGAGCGGGCGCTTCAGGACCTCGTCAGCATGTTCAAGGCGCAGGAGCCGCTGACCGAACCCTTGACCTTGCACCAGGCCATGGCCCGCGCGGTCAAGTACAACCTCGAGGCCCGCCTGAAGGTGATGGAAGAGGCGCTGGCCAAGCGTCAGGTAGACCTGGCGCGTTTCGACATGCTGCCGCGCATGGCCCTGGAAGCAGGGTATGCCGGGCGCAACAACGTCAGTGCCTCCAGCAGCCAGAGTGTCGACACCGGTACCCAGTCGCTGGAACCTTCGACCTCCCAGGACCGTGACCGCGAAGTGGCCGACCTGACCATGGTGTGGAACGTACTGGACTTTGGTGTCAGCTACGTCAGCGCCAAGCAGCAGGCTGACCAGCGCCTGATCTTGCAGGAGCGTCGGCGCAAGGTGATCCACACCATCACCCAGGACGTGCGTTCGGCGTACTGGCGGGCGGTGGCGGCGCAGCGTCTGCTGACCCAGATCGACAGCCTGATGGGGCGCATTGCCCAGGCGCGGGACAACAGCCAGCGCATGAGTGCCCAGCGCATCGGCGACCCGGTGCAGACCCTCAGCTACCAGCGTGCGCTGATCGAAGCCACGCGCCAGCTTGAAGAGCAGCGGCGTGCGTTGTCGTTGGCCAAGACCGAGCTGGCGGCGCTGATCAATTTGCCGCTGAGCACCTCGTTCGAACTGGCGCCGGAAGCGGGCTATGGCGTGCCGCAGTTCAAGGGTGATTTTGCCCAGCTGGAGCAGCAGGCCCTGGCCAGTCGCCCGGAACTGCGCGAGCAGGATTACCAGGCGCGCATCAGTGCGGCAGAGACGCGCAAGGCCATGTTGCGGCTGTTGCCGGGCCTGGAGTTTTCGGCGGGCGGGCACTATGACAGCAACTCGTTCCTGGTCAACCAGAGCTGGGCCGATTATGGCGTCAAGGTGACGTGGAACCTGTTCAACGTGCTCTCGGCGCCGTCGGCGATCAAGGTGGCCAAGGCGGGTGAGGACGTGGCGGCGGCGCGGCGTCAGGCCATGTCGATGGCGGTGCTGGCACAGTTGTATGTGGCCAATGCCAACTTCAATGAAGCGACTCGTCAGTTCCGTACCAGCGAAGAGCTGGCAGCGTTGGACGGGCAGATTGCCGAGCAGTTGCGCAACCGTTACCAGACCCAGAACATTGGTGAACTGGAGTTGATCCAGGGTGAGCTGAACAACTTGCAGACGCAGTTGCGGCGTGACTTGTCGTATGCCGAGTTGCGCAATGCGTATGCGCAGTTGTATGTGAGTACGGGGACGGATCTGTTGCCGGATACCTTGCCGGACAACAGCTTGGCGACCATTGCGACGGCGTTGCAGAGCAGTGAGGCGAACTGGGGGAGATAAGGGGAATAATGTGTGCGGCACATGTTTTGTGCCGTGCATTCATTCGCCAGCCTTGGGTGGCTCTACCGAACTCTGACGTCAGCCTTGTACCGACATCTGCTCAATCAAGTCCCACAACCGCACATCATCAAAATCCGCCACCACCAACTGCGCCCCAGCCTCCAGCAACACCTGCGGCGCTTGGCTGGTGGACAGGCCTACGGTAAAAATTCCCGCACGACTCGCCGCCGTCACGCCCGGCACCGAATCTTCAAAAGCCAAGGCGTTTTGCGCCATCGCCCCCAGGCACTCCAGGCCCGTCAGGTAGGGCAGGGGGTCAGGCTTGGCGCGTGCCAGCTCTTCAGCCACCAGCACATGCTCGAAACGCGCCGTCAGACCCAGCGCTTGCAGCATGTGCACCGCATTGGCCCGCGGCGCATTGGTGACCACCGCCACGCCAATGCCACGCTGCTGCGCATGGTCCAACAGGCGACTCAACCCAGGCGTCGGCCGCAAGGTCGGCGAAAGCGCGCGAAACCGCGCCTCCTTGCGGTCAGCGAACACCTCATGCTCGGCCACCGACCGCTGCGGAAACAGGTAGCGACACATGTCGGCATTGGCACACCCACTCACATGCGCATCGAATTCAGCCTCGGTAAACACCCGGCCCTCTTCCAGCAGCAACTGCTGCAATGCCAGCAGGTGCAATCTGTCGGTGTCGGTCAGGGTTCCATCAAGGTCGAACAGCAGGGCATCAAGCATGGGCAAGGTTCCATTCCAGGAGCGGGCCATCATACTCAATTTGCCGTGTCGATCAGTGGGGCTGGTCAGATAAACCGCAAAGGAGTACAAATGTACTCCATGAACAGATTATCGCCCAAACGTGCCGCCATCCTGACCTTCATCCGCGACCGCATCGCGCAGCAAGGGCAGCCACCGAGCCTCGCCGACATTGCCCAGGCCTTCGGTTTTGCCTCGCGCAGCGTGGCGCGCAAGCATATCCAGGCCCTCTGCGAGGCCGGCTTCATCGAGGTCACGCCCAACCAGGCGCGCAGCATTCGCCTGGCCGGGGCGCTGCGCCGGCCCGAGGTGCTGGAGATCCCGGTACTGGGCCAGGTGGCCGCCGGCCGGCCCATCGGCCCCGACGTGGACATCCACGAGCAACTGATGCTCGATGCACACCTGTTCACCCGCACCCCCACCTACCTGCTCAAGGTGCGCGGCGACTCGATGATCGATGACGGCATCTTCGACGGCGACCTGGTGGGCATTCACCAGCAGGCCGATGCCCGTGACGGGCAGATCGTGGTCGCGCGCCTCGATGGCGAGGTCACCATCAAGCGCTTTCAGCGCGCGGCCGGGCACTATCGCCTGCTGCCGCGCAACCCGGCCTATGCCCCGATCGAGGTCGGCCCCGAGCGCGACTTCGTGATCGAAGGGGTGTTCTGCGGCCTGTTGAGGCGCGATTGATGGGCGCGGTGGTCAGCCTCGAGGGGCTGCTCGACGAGCGCCGGGTCTGGAGGGGGCGCCCGCTGGTTCAGCCACAAGGGCTGCAGCCCACCGGGCATGCGGCACTGGATGCTGTATTGCCCGGTGGTGGCTGGCCACCGTCGGCGCTCAGCGAGGTGCTGCTGGCGGCCGAGGGCGGTGGCGAGTTGCAGTTGCTGTGGCCAAGCCTGGCGCGCTTGACCGGCGAGGGGGAGCGGGTGGTGCTGGTAGCACCACCGTTTATCCCTTATCCCCCTGCCTGGCTGGCAGCCGGTGTCGACCTGCGCTGCCTGTCGCTGCTCGACGCTTCACCTGCCGATGCCCTGTGGGCGGTCGAACAGTGCCTGCGCTCGGGCAGTTGTGGCGCCGTGCTGTGCTGGCCGCAACAGGCCGATGATCGCGCCTTGCGCCGTTTGCAGGTGGCGGCCGAAACCGGCCAGACCCTGGCGTTCGCCTGTCGCCCGCAACAGGCGGCGCTGAACCCTTCGCCAGCGGCGCTGCGCATTGCCGTCGACCTGAATCCTGCGCAGTGGCGGGTACTCAAGTGCCGCGGCGGGCTGGCCCCCAGCGCGCCGGTACGCATGGCCGAGCGAGGGTGAGGGGCGATGCTGTGGGCCTGCATCCTGCTTCCGCAACTGGCGCTCGACAGCGTATTGCGTGGGCGTGACGACGCCCAGGCACCGCTGGTACTGCTCAGTGGCCCGGCCCAGCGCCGCGTGCTGCAGGCGGTCAACCCCGCCGCCCACGCACTGGGCTTGCGTGCCGGGCAGGCACTGAGTACTGCACAGGCGCTGGCCAGCAGCTTTACCTGCGTCGAGCATGACCCGGCGGCGGTCGAGCAACTGCAGCAACTGCTGGCCGCCTGGGCCTACCGCTTCAGCTCGCAGGTCAGTCTGCATTACCCGCGTACGCTGCTGCTGGAGGTCGAGTCGAGCCTGGGCCTGTTCGGGCCCTGGCCAGCGTTCGAGGCGCGCCTGCGTGAAGAGTTGAGTGCGCTGGGCTTGCGCCATCGTATCGTGCTGGCCAGTAATCCGGTGGCGGCGCGCATGCTGGCCAACGCCCATGACGGGCTGGCGCTGAGCGATACCGAGGCGACCCGTGCAGCGCTGACGCAGATGCCGGTCCAGCGCATCGGCCTGCCCGTCGAGGCGGCCACGGCCTTTTCGCGCATGGGCCTGCGTGACCTGGGCCAGGTGCTGGCGTTGCCGCGTGAAACCCTGGCCAGGCGGTTTGCCGCTGCGGTGCAGTTGCACCTGGACCAGTTGCTTGGGCTGCGCCCCATGGCGCTGGCGTGCCATGTGCCACCCGACCGCTTCGAGGCGCGGCTGGAGCTGAACTTCGATGTCGAATCGCATCAGGCGCTGCTGTTTCCGCTGCGCCGACTGATTGCCGACCTGGCGGCGTTTCTGGCCAGCCGCGACGGTGGCGTACAGCGTTTTACCCTGTACCTGGAACATGCCCAGGCCCTCGAGACCCCGGTGGTGGTCGGTTTGCTGGCGGCCGAGCGCGAGGCGGGCATGTTGTTTGAGCTTGCCCGCGGCCGGCTGGAACCACTGAGCTTGCCCGCGCCGGTACGCAGCCTGCGCCTGCTGGCCGACGACCTCCCGGCGTTTGTGCCGCAGCCGGGCGAGCTGTTCAATGCCCGGCCCCAGCAACAGCAAAGCTGGGAGCAACTGCGCGAGCGCCTGCGGGCACGCCTTGGGGATGACCGCGTGCGGCCGGTGCAGGCATTTGCCGACCACCGCCCCGAGCACGCCTGGCACGCCGGTACGGCCCCGATGGTGGCGCAGGCACCCACTGGCGCGCCGCGCCCGGGCTGGTTGCTGGCCCAGCCGCAGGCCCTGCCACTGCAGGGCCTGCGCTGGCTGGCAGGGCCGGAGCGGATCGAATCCGGCTGGTGGGATGGCGGTGATGTGCGGCGTGACTACTACCTGATCGAAACCCCGTCCGGCCAGCGCGGCTGGGCCTACCGGGATGTGGGCGAGAACGGGCCGTTATGGCTGCAGGGGTGGTTCGCATGAACGGTGGCTATGCCGAGCTGCACTGCCTGTCCAATTTCACCTTCCAGCGCGGCGCCTCCAGCGCCCGCGAACTGTTCGAGCGTGCGCGCCAGCAGGGCTACCAGGCCCTGGCGATCACTGACGAGTGCACCCTGGCCGGGATCGTGCGGGCGTGGCAGGCCGCGAAGCAGAGCGGGGTCAAACTGATCGTCGGCAGCGAACTGCGGGTGCACGATGGCCCCAGGCTGGTGTTGCTGGTCGAAGACCTGCGCGGTTACCAGCACCTGTGCCAACTGATCACCCGGGCGCGGCGCCGGGCAGCCAAAGGCGAGTACCAGGTACTGCGCGAGGATTTTGCCGGCCCGATGTCCGGCCTGGTGGCGCTGTGGGTGCCCGACGCGTCGCTGGATGCCACGCCCGTGCAGTGGCTGCGCGAGGTGTTCGGCCAGCAGTTGTGGCTGGCCGTGCAGTTGCACCGAGGTGCCGATGATCGCCAGCGCCTCCAGCAGTTGCAGGCCCTGGCCGCCAGCCTGTCGCTGCGTGCGGTGGCCTGTGGCGATGTGCACATGCACGCCCGTGGGCGCCGTGCACTGCAAGATTGCATGAGCGCCATCCGCCACCACACCACGGTGGCGGGTGCCGGGCAGCGCCTGTTCGCCAATGGCGAGCGGCACCTGCGAGCGCTGGCGCAGTTGGCCGAGCTGTACCCGGCCGGCTTGCTGGAGGCGTCGCTGGAGATTGCCGAACGCTGCACCTTCGACCTCGGGCAACTGCGTTATCAATACCCTCACGAAGTGGTGCCTCAGGCCCATACACCGACCAGCTGGCTGCGCGAACTGTGCGAGCGCGGGCTGCGCTGGCGCTGGCCTGCGGGCATCGAGGCGGCTACCCGTCAGGCGCTGGAGCACGAACTGGCGCTGATTGCCGAGCTGCGTTACGAAAGCTACTTTCTGACCGTGTACGACATCGTGCAGTTCGCCCGGGGCCAGGGCATCCTGTGCCAGGGGCGTGGCTCGGCGGCCAACTCGGTGGTGTGTTTCGTGCTCGGCATCACTGAACTGGACCCGACCCGCACGCACCTGTTGTTCGAGCGCTTTCTGTCGCGTGAGCGCGACGAGCCGCCCGACATCGACGTGGACTTCGAGCACGAGCGGCGCGAAGAAGTGCTGCAGTACGTGTTCAACCGCTACGGCCGCCATCGCGCGGCCCTGACCGCCGTGGCCAGTACCTATCACGCGGCCGGGGCGGTGCGCGACATCGCCCGGGTGCTTGGCTTGCCAGTGGACCAGATCAACGCCCTGGCCGACTGCTGCGGGCGCTGGAGCGACCGCATCCCGCCACCGGAGTACCTGCGCGAGGCCGGCTTCGACCCACAGAGCCCGCTGCTGCACCGGGTACTGACGCTGACTGGCGAACTGATCGGCTTCCCCCGGCACCTCTCCCAGCACCCCGGTGGCTTCGTGATTTCCGAGCAGCCGCTGGACACCCTGGTGCCGGTGGAGAACGCCGCCATGGACCAGCGCACGGTGATCCAGTGGGACAAGGATGACCTGGACCTGGTCGGCCTGCTCAAGGTCGACATTCTGGCGCTGGGCATGCTCACCGCCCTGCGGCGCTGCTTCGACCTGATCCGTTACCACCGTGGCCGGCGCATGACCCTCGCGTGCGTGCCGGCTGACGATGTGCCGACCTACGACATGATCTGCCGTGCCGACACTGTGGGGGTATTCCAGATCGAGTCGCGGGCACAGATGGCCATGCTGCCGCGGCTCAAGCCGCGCGCGTTCTACGACCTGGTGATACAGGTGGCGATCGTGCGGCCGGGACCGATCCAGGGTGACATGGTGCACCCGTACCTGCGTCGGCGTAACAAGCAGGAGGCGGTGAGCTATCCATCAGCAGCACTGGAAGCGGTCTTCAAGCGCACCCTGGGCGTGCCGCTGTTTCAGGAGCAGGTGATGGAACTGGCCATGGTCGCCGCCGACTACACGCCCGGCGAGGCCGATCAGTTGCGCCGCTCCATGGCCGCCTGGAAGCGCCATGGCGGCCTGGAGCCGCACCGCGAGCGGCTGACCCGGGGCATGCTGAAGAACGGCTACAGCGTCGAGTTCGCCGAGCGCATCTTCGAGCAGATCAAGGGCTTTGGCAGCTATGGGTTCCCCGAGTCCCATGCGGCCAGTTTTGCCCTGCTGACCTATGCCAGTTGCTGGCTCAAATGCCACGAGCCTGCGATCTTTGCCTGCGCCCTGATCAACAGCTGGCCGATGGGCTTCTACAGCCCCGACCAGATCCTGCAGGATGCGCGGCGCCACCGTATCCAGATTCGCCCGGTGGACGTGCACCACAGCACCTGGGACTGCAGCCTGGAGCCGGTGGCCGGGGATGAACTGGCGTTGCGCCTGGGCCTGCGCCAGGTGCGTGGTTTTCGTCAGGAGGACGCCGTGCGCCTGGAGCAGGCCAGGGCAGCGCGCGCGTTCAGTGACGTGGCCGACCTGTGCCTGCGCACCGGCCTTGATCTGCGTGCGCGCGAACTGCTGGCCGATGCCGGCGCCCTCGGCGCACTGGCCGGTCACCGTTACCAGGCACGCTGGGAGGTGGCGGCGGTGCAGGCGCAGTTGCCGTTGTTCGCCGGCGTCGAGGCGCCCGTTGAGGCCCCGGTCGAGCTGCCGGCACCGAGCGTGGGCGAGGACCTTTTTGCCGACTATGCCAGCGTCGGCACCACCCTCGGCCCGCACCCGCTGAGCCTGTTGCGCCGTCGCCTCGATGGCCTGGGGTGTCGCAGCCTGCGTGCGCTGGACCACGCCGAGCATGGCGATGCAGTGAGCGTGGCGGGGCTTGTGACCGGGCGCCAGCGACCGGGCACCGCCAGCGGGGTGACCTTCGTGACCCTGGAGGACGAGTTCGGCATGCTCAACGTGGTGGTCTGGCGCGAGCTGGCCGAGCGACAGCGGCGGGTGCTGGTGGGGGCGCGGCTGCTGCGGGTGGTCGGCACGCTGGAATATGCCGAAGGCGTGCGCCACCTGGTCGCGCGCCGCCTGGAAGACCTGAGCCCGCTATTGCACGGGCTGGATGTGCGCAGCCGCGACTTTCACTGATCAGGCCTGCGCCGGCGTGGCGCCATGCTGTTCGGCGCCGCCCTCGGCGTACACCTCGGCCGTGTCGATCACTGTCAGGCCCCACTCGATCCCGTGTTGTCAGCGCCTGCAGGGATCAAGGATTGATTCGAATAATCAATCAATCGATCAAAAAAACAAAATTAACAAATGAGTGGGCAGGGGGGAAGATGGCCCCAGACGCTCTCCGACACTCCTCGTCGGTTCAACAACTACAAAAGGCGGATCAGCATGGCCGGACTGGACAAGCGTGTAGCGACCTATGAAGAGGCCCTTGAAGGCCTGACCGACAACATGACCGTACTGGCCGGCGGCTTCGGCCTGTGCGGTATCCCGGAAAACCTCATCGCCGAGATCAGGCGCCGTGGCGTCAGCGGCCTGACCGTGGTGTCCAACAACTGCGGCGTCGATGGCTTTGGCCTGGGCGTACTGCTCGAAGACCGCCAGATCCGCAAGATGATCGCCTCGTACGTGGGCGAAAACGCCGAATTCGAGCGTCAGTTGCTCAGCGGCGAGCTGGAAGTGGAGCTTACCCCGCAAGGCACCCTGGCCGAGAAGATGCGCGCAGGCGGTGCCGGCATCCCGGCCTTCTTCACCGCCACCGGCTACGGTACCCCGGTGGCCGAGGGCAAGGAGGTGCGCGAGTTCAATGGGCGCAAGTACATCCTCGAAGAGGCCATCACCGGCGACTTCGCCATCGTCAAGGGCTGGAAAGCCGACCACTTCGGCAACGTGGTGTACCGCCATACCGCGCAGAACTTCAACCCGCTGGCAGCCACGGCCGGCAAGATCACCGTGGTCGAGGTCGAGGAAATCGTCGAGCCCGGCGTGCTGCTGCCCAGCGAGATCCATACCCCCGGCATCTATGTCGACCGGGTCATCGTCGGCCGCTTCGAGAAGCGTATCGAGAAACGCACGGTCAAAGCCTGAGCCGACCCCGCGCAGAACAACAAAGAGAACCTGAGCATGGCACTTACCCGCGAACAAATGGCACAACGTGTAGCCCGCGAACTCAAGGATGGTTTCTACGTGAACCTGGGCATCGGCATCCCGACCCTGGTGGCCAACTACGTACCGGATGATATCGACGTGATGCTGCAGTCGGAAAACGGCTTGCTCGGCATGGGCGAGTTCCCCACCGAAGCGCAGCTCGACGCCGACATGATCAACGCCGGCAAACAGACCGTGACGGCCCGGCGTGGTGCGTCGATCTTCAACTCGGCCGAGTCGTTCGCCATGATCCGTGGCGGGCATGTCGACCTCACCGTGCTGGGCGCCTTCGAGGTGGACGTGGAGGGCAACATCGCCTCCTGGATGATCCCCGGCAAGCTGGTCAAGGGCATGGGCGGGGCGATGGATCTTGTGGCCGGGGCCGACAATATCATCGTGACCATGACCCATGCGTCCAAGGACGGCGAATCCAAGTTGCTGGCGCGTTGCAGCCTGCCGCTGACCGGTGCCGGGTGCATTCGCAAGGTGCTTACCGACCTTGCCTACCTGGAGATCGAGGACGGTGCATTCATCCTGCGCGAGACCGCGCCAGGGGTGAGTGTGGAAGAGATCATCGCCAAGACTGCCGGCAAGCTGATCGTGGCCGATGACGTGAAGGAAATGTCCTTCTAATTGGCTATAGACCCTGCTGGCCCCTTCGCTGGCAAGCCAGCTCCCACAAGGTTCTGCGTACACCGGACCTGTGAGGGCCGGTTGCCATTCCATAAAAACAAGAAGGAAGATCCCGTGGCCGCTGAACGCCAAGACAGCCGCTCGGCCCGCTTTGCCTTGCGCTGTTCCAACTGGGCCGAACGCTGGTCCCCGACTCCTGGGTGTTTGCCGCTGACACCGTCGATCCTGGCGATCACCGCGATTTCCGGGCTCAACACCTACAACTTCCTGTTCATCATGCTGAGTGCCTCGCATGACACCTATGCCTTGCTGATGGGGGCAAGTGGATCATCGAGGCGCCCTACGTGATGCTGGTGGCCAACGACCTGCAGTATCACCTGCTCTGGGCGCTGTGCACCACGTTGCACTACACGCCACCGGTGATGCCATAACGCATCGGGTACAGAAAAAGGGCGATCCAAAGGTCGCTCTTTTTTTGCGCTCAAATATGTATCAATAAGCATTCGCATTTAAGGTTGATTTTCATTATGCTCGGCCTCGCACTTTTAAACGGAATTTCCCCAAGCAAAACAAGGAGAAGGCAGCGATGTTCGCGCCGATTACCCGTTCCATGACATTGATGTTGGGCCTGTGCGGGACTGCCGGCAGTGCCGCCGCCCTGGCTGAAAATCAAGCGCCGCTGGTGGCCGCCACGCCACAGACGCTGGAGCTTGGTTCTACCAACGTGAATGCCGAAGGCCTGGGCAGAACCACCGAAAATACCGGGGCCTACACTACCGGCAGCATGAGTACCGCCACACGCCTGAACCTGTCGATCAAGGACACCCCGCAGTCGATGTCGGTGCTGACCCGCCAGCAACTCGACGACTTTCAGCTCGATACCTTGTCCGAAGCCATGGGCCAGGTCACCGGGGTGGTGGTGCAGCGCAACGACTCCGAGCGCCCCACCTACAACTCGCGTGGCTATGCCATCGACAACTTCCAGATCGATGGCATGCTCAATACCTTCTCGGGCCTGAAGTCCGACTCCGACACCATCATCTATGACCGTATCGAGGTGGTACGCGGCGCCACCGGCCTGACCACCGGTGCGGGCGACCCGTCGGGCACCATCAACATGATGCGCAAGCGCCCCACCCATGAACTGACGGTCAAGACCGGCCTGCGCGGCGGCAGCTACGACAATTACTACAGCTATGTCGATGTGGGTGGCCCGCTGGCCTTCGATGGCCGCCTGCGCGGGCGCAGTGTGCTGGCCTACCGTGACGCCAACTCGTTTCGTGACCGCTATCAGACCCAGCGTGAAGTGGCGTACGGCATCCTGGAAGGCGACCTGACCGAGGACACGGTGCTGGCGGTGGGCTACGACTATCAGAACAAGCACGTGCAGGGGGCCTCGTGGGGTACCGTGCCGTACTGGAATGCCTCGGGTGGCAAGGCCAAGCTGCCGCGTTCGAACAACATCTCGGCGCCCTGGAGCTCTTGGCCGCTCAAGGATGAAACCGTATTTGCCACCCTTGATCAGCGGCTGGCGGGGGACTGGAAGCTCAAGGCTGCCTATACCTACCGCCAGAGCGAGACCGACGGCAAGGTGTACTTCGGCGGCAATGGTTTTCCGGCAGCCGACCGTAGTGGCATGAACGCGTGGACCAGCCACTTCATCGGCGACGAGAAGATGAGTGCGGCAGACCTGAACGTAGCAGGGCCCTTTGCCTTGTTTGGGCGTGAGCACGATTTCATGATCGGCTATGGGGAGTCGAAACGACGCAACAGTGCGCCGTTCGTGCGTCCGGGCGCAGTGCCACCGGGCTACACCACGATCCCTGACTGGAAATACCTGGGGGATGTGGAGAAGTTCCCTGACACCGTGACCAACCTGGACAGCTCCCGTTCCACCACCGAGCAGAAGGCCGGCTACCTGGCGACGCGCCTGAACATTACCGATGCACTGCACCTGGTGCTGGGCAGCCGATATGGAAGCTGGGAGGTGACGAGCCAGTCCTGGCGGTACAACGATGCCGGTCAGGTCACCTCGCCCAACAACAAGACCACGCGCACGCACAACGACGTCTGGACTCCGTATGCAGGGATTCTCTACGACCTGACCGACGAATACACCGTGTATGCCAGTTACACCGACATCTTCAAGCCGCAGAACCTGAAGGACGTCAATGACCAGTACCTGGACCCGGTAGTCGGTAGCAACTACGAAATCGGGCTCAAGGGCAGCTTGCTCGATGACCGCCTGAATCTGAGCACGGCGGTGTACCGCAGCAAGCAGGATAACGTTGCCGAGGTCGATTACTCGCGCATACGCAATGCCGATGGCCAGTTGACCACGTATTACAAGAGCGGTGGCAAGGGCAACACGGTCGACGGTTTCGAGGCCGAGATTGGCGGCGAAGTGATGGCGGGCTGGAACATGACACTGGGCTACAGCTACACCCACTCGCTGGACGCCGATAAAAAACGCCGCAACACGACGCAGCCGTTGAACATGGTCCGTCTCAACACGACCTACAAGGTCATGGAGCAGTTGACGGTAGGGAGTTCGGTGGACTGGCAGAGCGCGATCTACGACAGTGGTAATCGCCCGGTGGGGCGTGATGCCTCCGGCGAGTACATCACGGTCGAAACCGATATCCGCCAGCGTTCCTACACCGTCGTCGGGTTGATGTCGCGCTATGCGTTCGACGAGCACCTGTCGGCGTCGCTGAACGTGAAGAACCTGCTGGATACCAAGTACTACAACAATGTGGGGTTCTATAACGGCGTGTACTGGGGTGATCCGCGAACGGTCACCTTGAGCCTGGACTGGAAGTTGTAAATCCTGTTTGTGCACGAAGGCCAGGTGGAGGTGGACTTCATGCACGAGCGGGTGTTGCTGGAGCGCGGCGATGCGCTGCATTTCAATGCCCAGACGCCGCACCGGCTGCGTTCGGTGGGCAGCGTGCAGGCGCAACTGCTGGTGGTGGTGCACGCAAGCTTCGAGCTGGCATGCACCGCCGGCGGCCCCTATGGCCCGCCCACCACCATCGAGGTGAACGGCGCGACATAGGCCTGCAGCGTCACCAGAGCGCCCACCAGGATCGCCAGCACGATCGAGTGGAAGAACACGTAGCGCAGGATCTCGCCTTCATGCCCGTACCAGCGGGTCGCTGTGGAGGCCACCACGATCGACTGCGCATCGACCATCTTGCCCATCACCCCACCTGAGCTGTTGGCCGCCGCCATCAGGATCGGGCTGAGTCCCAGTTGCTCGGCCGTGACCCGTTGCAGGCCGCCGAACAGCACGTTGGACGCCGTGTCCGAACCGGTCAGGGCCACCCCCAGCCAGCCCAGCAAGGTGCCGAACATGGGGTAGAAGATGCCGGTGGCGGCGAACGCCAGGCCCATGGTCGCGTCCAGCCCCGAGTATCGCGTCAGAAAGCCCAGCGCCAGCATCGCCACGATGGTGATCAGCGAGTAGCGCACCACCCAGATCGTGCGCAGGTAATGGCGTACCAGGTCGGTGACCTTGTACCCCATCAGCAGGCCGCCGATGATGGCCGACAGCAGGATGCCGGTACCGGTTGAGGTGAACCAGTTGAACTTGTACACCGCCTCTTCCGGTTTGGCCTGGGCCACCACGGGCGGGACCTTTTCGATCTGCAGGTGGAGGGTGTCGAAGGTCAGCAGCGGTGAGAACAGCGGGTTGGCTTCCATCTTCGGCTTGCCTTGCGGGTCGAGCAGGGCGGCCTGGGTCTGCGGGTCGAGGGCAGGGCGCACGTCGAACAGGTTCTTGAAGCCCTGGGTGCCCCAGGCGAACACGAACACCGTGAGAATCATCCAGGGCATCCACGCACGCAGCACCGCGCGCTTGCCATCGGCGCCGAAGGGCATGCTGCCCGGCGGCTTGTCGTCGGGGTCGACGTCGACCTTGGAGTTGTCGACACGCCCCGACAGGGCCGCCGAGGTATGCACCGTTCCGGGTTTCCACACCTTGAGAAAACCGGTGAGGCAGGCCATGGAAATCAACGCCGCGATCACGTCCACCAGCATCGGGCCGTGGTAGTTGGACACCACGAACTGCGGTACCGCAAAGCTCACCCCGGCAATCAGGATGGCCGGCCAGATCTCGAGCATCTTGCGCCACCCGGCGAAGGCCCAGATCAGCCAGAACGGCACGATCACCGAAAAGAACGGCAGTTGCCGGCCGACCATTGCCGACAGGGCCATTTCATCCAGCCCGGTGACCTTGGCCAGGGTGATGATCGGTGTGCCCAGCGCGCCGAAGGCCACCGGCGCGGTGTTGGCGATCAACGCCAGGCCCGAGGCGGCCAGTGGCGAAAAGCCCAGGCCGATGAGGATCGCCCCGGTCACCGCCACCGGTGTGCCGAAGCCTGCCGCTCCCTCGAAGAATGCCCCGAAGCAGAACGCGATCAGCAACAACTGCAGGCGCCGGTCTTCGGTAATGCGCGCCAGCGAATCCTGCAGCACCTTGAACGAGCCGTTCTCGGTGGTGAGGCGGTGCAGGAAGATGATGTTCAGCACGATCCAGCCGATCGGCAGCAGGCCGTTGGCCGCCCCGTACAGCGCCGCCGAGCCGGCCATCCCTGCCGGCATGCCGAACGCGAATATCGCAATCAGCAACGCCGAAGCGAGCGCCAGCAGGGCGGCGATGTGTGCCTTGATGTGGAAGAATGCCAAGGCCGCCAGCATCACCACGACGGGGATGGCGGCCATGACGGTCGAGAGAACGGGACTGCCAAACGGGTCGTAAACCTGCTGCCAGATCATGTGCCACCTCGGAGTTGTTGTTGGAACGAGCGGCGAGCAACGGCGCAACGGCTTGAGTATAGAAGGTCAAGATAAAAGGTATTTCAATTTGCTACGACTGTTTCGGGTGTCCGGGGCAGGTGCGTGGGGGGCTGCCTGGCCGTCGCAGTGGCACTGGCGGGTTGAACAATTGGGCGTTGCAGTTGCAGTATTGAGGGGTTGCCTTCAGGCTGCAGCGCACGCGAATGAAAGTGGCGGCCGGTTGCGCGGCATTTTTCACCTGGTATTTCTGGAGGTCCCACCCTTGAGCAGTGGCTCGCAGTTCTGGCGTGACCCGGCGTTGCCGTTCATCGAGGCGCGCGCGGTGGCTGACGGACGCAAGGTCTGTTATGCGCGCCATTCCCACGCCGGTTTTTCCATCGGTGCGATCACGGCAGGGCGCAGCTCGTACCTGAGTGGTGAGACCTGGTGTGAAATCGATACCGGTACCGTGGTGATGATGAACCCCGGGGTGGTGCATGCCTGCAACCCCATCGCCGACCAGCCCTGGTCATACCTGATGCTGTATGTGGACATGCCGTGGCTGCAGCGCCTGGGGTTTGCGCCGTTGGCGGCGACCTTGAGCACCTCGCCCAGCCTGTACGGCGAGGTGTGCCAGCTGTATGCGACGCTGACTGACAGTGCGTGCGGCGCTGCGCTCAAGCAGGCCACCGCGCAGGCGTTTTTCAGTGGCCTGGGCCAGCGCCTGAAGGCGGCGCCAGCGCCCGGGCTCGCGTGCCATCCTGGGTTGGCGCGAGCTGCTGCGCTGATTCGCGAGCGCTGCACCGAGCCGCTCAGCCTGGAGGCGATCGGCCAGGCGGCGGGTTTGTCGACGTCCTATCTGATCCGCACGTTCAAGCAGCATTACGGGCTTACCCCGCATGGCTATCTGCTCGACTGCCGGGTGCAGTACGCACGCGCCCAACTGCGCGAAGGCAGGCTGATCGCCGATGTGGCGCTGGACGCCGGCTTTGCCGACCAGGCGCACTTGCAGCGCGCGTTCAAGCAGCACCTGGCGGCAACGCCGGGGCATTATCGATCGGGTCGCTAGCTTCTCCAGCCTGCTGTGGCGCAATCTGCGCTGGTTCACTTCCGTGAACGAACCTGAACGCCTTGCCACAGCTTGAAATACTTTCACGCTGTGAGAAAAGTCAGCTGAAATTGTAGGATCACCAATCCTAATTGACTCAAGGTTGTTATGACTTCGTTCTCGGAGCCTCCCAGTACCCGGCCGTTCCGGCCTGCCTCCCGTCCTTGTGACACCTCCCGCATGAGTACCCGCCCATGGAATGGCTAGCCGACCCCACGGCCTGGCTGGGCCTTGCCACGCTGATCGTGCTCGAACTGGTACTGGGTATCGACAACCTGGTGTTCATTGCCATCCTCGCCGACAAACTGCCGCCCCATCAGCGCGACCGTGCGCGGGTGATCGGCCTGTCGCTGGCGCTGATCATGCGCCTGGGCCTGCTGGCCAGCATCTCGTGGATGGTGACCCTGACCGCGCCGCTGTTCGAGGTGTTCGACAAGAGCTTCTCGGGCCGTGACCTGATCATGCTGTTCGGGGGTGTGTTCCTGCTGTTCAAGGCCACCATGGAACTACACGAGCGCCTTGAGGGGCATGTTGCACAGAGCAGCGGCCCCACGCGCCATTCGGCGTTCTGGCCGATCGTGGCGCAGATCGTTGTGCTCGATGCAGTGTTCTCGCTCGATGCGGTGATCACCGCCGTGGGCATGGTCGAACACCTGTCGATCATGATGATCGCGGTGATTTTCTCGATCGGCATCATGATCGTGGCGAGCAAGCCGCTGACCCGTTTCGTCAACGCCCACCCCACGGTGATCATGCTGTGCCTGGGCTTTTTGATGATGATCGGTTTCAGCCTCACCGCCGAAGGCCTGGGTTTCCATATTCCCAAGGGCTACCTGTATGCGGCGATCGGCTTCTCGATCCTGATCGAGCTGTTCAACCAATTGGCCCGTGCCCGGCGCAAGCGCAGCCTGCAACAGCACCGGCCGTTGCGCGAGCGTACCGCGCACGCGGTGATGCGCATGCTGGGCGGGCGCCGCCTGCAGGCCGACGAGGTGGGCGAAGAGATTGCCGACCTGGTCGAGGATGCCGACGAGCAGGTGCTGTTCGACCGCCGCGAGCGGGTGATGATCAGCGGTGTGCTCAACCTGGCAGAGCGTCCGATCAAGAGCGTGATGACGGTGCGCGCCGAGGTCGATGCCATCGACCTGGCGCAGCCGCCGGAAGTGATTCGCACGGCGCTGATGCATTCGTCGTATTCACGTCTGCCGCTGATTCGCGGCGGCCGTATCGAAGAGCCGCTGGGCTTCGTGCACAAGAAGGAACTGCTCAAGGAACTGCTGGCCGGCCAGGAGCCGGACCTGGAACGCCTGGCCCGTGCGCCGTTGAACCTGCTGGAGAGCTTCAGCATCCTCAACGCGCTGGAGCAGATGCGCAGCCAGTCGACGCACATCGCGTTTGTGGTCAACGAGTTCGGTGACTTCACCGGGGTGCTGACCATGACCGACATCCTCGAGTCGATTGCCGGCCAGCTACCTGACGCCAGTGAGGTCGAGGGGCCGGACATCGTGCCCGAGCAGGACGGCTACCTGGTCAACGGTGCCCTGAACCTGCGCCAGATCCAGGCGCAGATCGGCTTTGCGGCCAAGCCGACCGAGGACTACCAGACCCTTGCGGGGCTGGTGATGAGCCTGCTCGACCGCCTGCCGCGGGTGGGCGATCAACTGGCCTGGGGCGACTGGATGATGACGGTCGAGGCGGTTGAAGAGCGCCGGGTAAGGCAGGTGCGCCTTACACCGAGCGTCGCCGCTGACGCAGCAGGTGCCTGATGCCTTCGAGCACCAGCACCACCACCGCCAGCCAGATCGGCAGGTAGGTCAGCCACTGGTCCTGGGCGATACTCTCGCCCAGGAGCAGCGCCACTGCCACCAGCAGCACCGGCTCGACATAGCTGAGCAGCCCGAACAGGCTGAACGCCAGCAGGCGGCTGGCCATCACATAGGTGACCAGGGCCAGTGCGCTGATCACACCCAGCACCGGGATCAGGTAGTAGAGCTGCGGGTGAGCCAGCACGTCGGCACTGCTCAATGGGCCCTGCACGATGAAATACACCGACGCCGGCATCATCAGGCACATGTCGGTCCACAGGCCTCCAAGGTGATCGGTACGCAGCTTGCGCCGCAGGACGAAATACACCGGATAACCGGCTGCCACCAGCAGCGTTTCCCAGGCAAATGAGCCGTGTTGCAGCAGTTCGTGCGCAACACCCACCACGGCGCAGGCCACCGCCACTTTTTGCAGGCGTGACAAGCGCTCGCCGTACACCAGCCGACCGGTCAGCACCATGGTCAGCGGCAGCAGAAAGTAACCCAGCGACACCTCCATGCTGCGCCCGTGCAACGGTGCCCACAGAAACACCCACAACTGCAGCCCCATCAGCGTGGAGGTGGCCATCAGCCCCAGCAACAGCAGCGGGTTGCGCCGGATACGCCCCAGCACCCCGATAGCCAGCGGCCAGTCTTTGGACAGCAGCATGAAAAGCGTCACGCAGGGCAGGGTCAGCAGCATGCGCCAGCCGAAGATTTCCTCGCCGTCGAGTGGCGTCAGCAGGGAGGTGTAGTAATACATCAGGGCGAACAGGCACGACGCCATGACCGATGAAACGATGCCTCTGGACAAGGGGGCCTCGGGAGCACGAAGGAGTAGTTGAGTAGCGAGCGCGCATGATCTCAGGGGCGCGTCACCTCGGCAACCGCCTGCGAGCTCAATGCTGTCACGAACTCGGCCAATGGCATCGGCCGGGCAAACAGCCAGCCCTGCTGGACGTCGACCTTGAATTGACGAAGATAGCTCAGGCTTGACGGCCCGCTGCCGAAGTCGTCGATGGCGATCATCACTCCCAGCGCCAGCACCCCGAGAAACGGCAGCAGGCCGAACAGCGCGGGTACGCGGTGCTCATCCAGTGAACTGCGGCCAAGGGGCTGGCGTTCCCAGGGAGCGCACAGCGTAGCCGTTCATCGTTCAACGTACAGTCGCTGCGCCAGATCGATGAAGGTGGTTGCCGCGGGCGATGCCTGCTGGCGGTCGAGTACTGCAAGGCCTATCTTGCGCCGAACCGCCGGCTCCAATGCACGTGTCTGCCAAGCGGGTGTGGCTGCGCCCGGCTGTGGCAACGGCAGCGAGCGCTGTGCCACCAGGCTGACCGCTTCACCCCGAGCCACGATGTCCAGTGTGCTCAGCAACTGCCCGCAGCGGTAGCGAAGGTTCGGTACCCGGCCCACGGACGCGAACAACGATTCCACCAATTCGGCCGATCCCGCCTGGGTCAGTACGAACGGGTCGCTGCACAGAGCGTGCAGGCTGACGGCGGGCTGGGCGCACAACGGATGGCCGCTCGGCAACAGGGCCACCATCTGGTCCTCGAGCAGGGCGAAGGTGTGCAGGTGCGGTTGCGGCAGTACTACGAAACCGACGTCGATGCGCCGCTCCTGCAGCCATTGCAGCACATCGCGGTCCGGCCCTTCGTCGATGTGCACTTCAATGCCGGGCGCCTCTTCCCTGTAACGCTGCAACAGCTCTGGCAACAGGCTGCACGTGGCGCTTGGCCCGAACGAGCCGATGCGCAAGGTGCCGCGCTTCATGCCGCGGGCATCTGCCGCTTCCTGTTGCATGCTCGCCGCCAGGCCAAGCATGGCCCGGCTGCGCTCCAGCAACTGCTCACCAATACGGCTCAACGCCAGCCCGCCGCTGTGGCGCTCGAACAGTGATACGCCCAGCTCACGCTCGAGCGCCTTGATGGCATGCGACACGGCAGATTGACTGATACCCAGGCGCAAGGCTGCACGGGTGAAGCCACGCAACTGGGCCACGTGGGAAAAGATCTCCAATTGCGTCAGGGTCATGCGGGGTGCTCCTATGAGTAATCGCTCATTTTACGATGACTGCTCATTAGTTTCAGGCTATGGACATGTTTTTCTGAAGGAGCCCAAACCATGCGTCCTGATGCGCGTACAGACACGACGGCCTACCTGAAACTGATCCTGGTGGTAGTGATATGGGGCGGTACGTTTGTCGCGGGCCGCCAGCTCGCCAGCGAGGCGCCGCCGTTGCTGGTGGCCAGCGTGCGCTTCCTGCTGGCCAGCCTTGCGCTGCTGTGCCTGTTGCCCTGGATACAGCGTGCGGGCAGTCGGCCGAGCCCGCGGCAGTTCGTCCAGTTGGCGCTGCTGGGTTTTTTTGGGGTATTCGTCTACAACCTGTGCCTGTTCCAGGGGTTACACACCGTGAGCGCCTCGCGTGCTTCGCTGATCGTCGCGCTCAACCCGGCAGTCATCGCCCTGGCCAGCGCGGTCCTGCTGCGTGAGCGCCTGGCCCCGCGCCGGTTGCTGGGGATTGGCCTGTGCCTGCTGGGCGCGGCCATGGTCATACTGGTGCGCGACCCGCAGGCGTTGCTGCAGTCGACCTGGCAGGGCGACGTGCTGATCCTGGGTTGCGTCGTGAGCTGGGGGGTGTACAGCCTGTTCAGTCGCCCGCTCATCAGTCAGCTGGGCGCATTGGCCACGGTCACCTGGTCGGTCTTGTTCGGTACGTTGATGCTGGTGCTGCTGGCCATGGTTGATGGTCAACTGAGCGGCTCGGCGTTGCTGGCGCTTGGGCCCGATGAGTGGTCGAGCCTTATTTACCTTGGCGTGCTGGGCTCGGCGCTGGCCTATTATTGGTATTACCAGGCCATTGCCCATATCGGCCCGACCCGTGCCGGCGTGTTCATCGCGCTCAACCCGGTCAGTGCAGTGGTGCTGGGTGGTCTGTTGCTCGGGGAGAAACTCGGCCCTGCAATGGCCATGGGCGGGGCGCTGGTACTGGCAGGCATCGTACTGTG
The DNA here is from genome assembly GCF_019168305.1 of Pseudomonas aegrilactucae. Taxonomy (GTDB): domain Bacteria; phylum Pseudomonadota; class Gammaproteobacteria; order Pseudomonadales; family Pseudomonadaceae; genus Aquipseudomonas; species Aquipseudomonas aegrilactucae. The sequence goes on along the minus strand of NZ_JAHTBI010000050.1, from coordinate 15,803 downwards.
CAACTGGCCGGCCAAGGCCCAGCGCCAGCTTCAAAACTAAAGTACTTACAATTTATCTTACGCCCTGTAGAATCAGGTTACGCATACAATAATAAGGTCCTTCGCCACCGGAGGATCAAACGGCCGAGAATAGGTCCCCTATGAAGTGTCATGGGTTCAAACTGATTTATGGTGACTACCTCGCCCGCAGTGTGAGGGGCATCTCCTGCGCGCCGCCACGTTCGCCCTACATCGACAGCAAGTAACCAGCGTTATTGAACCGCTTTGATGATGAGGAAACGAACATGGCAGATATCTTCGAAAACCCGATGGGCCTGATGGGCTTCGAGTTCATTGAACTGGCCGCGCCTGTCCCGGGTACCCTGGAGCCGATCTTCGAGATCATGGGCTTCACCAAGGTTGCCAGCCACCGCTCCAAGAACGTGCACCTGTACCGTCAGGGCGGTATCAACCTGATCCTGAACAACGAACCTAAAAGTGTTGCATCGTACTTTGCTGCCGAGCATGGTCCGTCGGTGTGCGGCATGGCGTTCCGTGTGCGCAATGCCCATGAGGCCTATGCGCGTGCGCTGGAGCTGGGGGCGCAGCCGGTTGAAATCGAAACCGGGCCGATGGAGTTGCGTTTGCCGGCGATCAAGGGCATTGGCGGTGCGCCGTTGTACCTGATCGACCGTTTCGAGGAAGGCAGCTCGATCTACGACATCGACTTCAACTGGATCGAAGGTGTGGACCGCCATCCGGTGGGTGCAGGCCTGAAGATCATCGACCACCTCACCCACAACGTGTATCGCGGGCGCATGGCGTACTGGGCCGGCTTCTACGAGAAGCTGTTCAACTTCCGCGAGATTCGCTACTTCGACATCAAGGGCGAGTACACCGGCCTGACCTCCAAGGCCATGACCGCGCCGGATGGCATGATCCGCATTCCGCTCAACGAAGAGTCGTCCAAGGGCGCGGGGCAGATCGAAGAGTTCCTGATGCAGTTCAACGGCGAGGGCATCCAGCATGTGGCGTTCCTGACCGACGACCTGCTCAAGAGCTGGGACGCGCTGAAGAAGATCGGCATGCGCTTCATGACGGCGCCGCCGGATACCTATTACGAAATGCTGGAAGGGCGCCTGCCCAACCATGGCGAGCCGGCCGATGAGCTGCAGGCCCGCGGGATTCTGCTGGACGGCTCGTCCGAGTCGGGTGACAAGCGCTTGCTGCTGCAGATTTTCTCCGAAACGTTGATGGGGCCGGTGTTCTTCGAATTCATCCAGCGCAAAGGCGATGACGGGTTCGGCGAGGGTAACTTCAAGGCGTTGTTCGAGTCGATCGAGCGCGATCAGGTACGTCGGGGCGTGTTGACTACCGACTGATCGGATGAGTCAAAAAAGCCATCGGGGTAGCCCGATGGCTTTTTTTGTGCCGAACGCTTGGCACTTGCACCGGAAGGGGGGCCGCAGCGCAGTGCGCTTTGGGCCTTAAGGCCGCCTTCGCTGGCAAGCCAGCTCCCACAGGATAATCACATGCCCCGAGAACGGCGGGGCACCTGTGGGAGCTGGCTTGCCAGCGGACCCCGGCCCCGCAAGCTTCAAGCTTGATGAGCTTATCCAGTATCTGCTGCGAATCAGCTGGCCCCTTACCCCTGACTTCGCTTCGGCTGATACTCCCGACGCCCCCGGAACAACGTCCAGTACACCGCCGCCGACGTCATCACACCCACCAGCAGCAACGACGGAAGAATCGCCAACCCATTGCTCGTCAGCTCCTTCCACATGAACCCCTTCGGATACCCCCCATGCACGGCATAGCCATACCTGACCGACAGCGCACGCATGTGCTGCTCGCTATGGTCCGGAAGGTCGCCTTCGATGACGTTGCCGTCATGCCACAAGAACGCATCGCCAAACTGCAGCACCAGCGTGGTCCGCGCCTTGATACCCTGCATCACTGCCTGCAAGGTTGAACCATCCGTCAGCGCCAGCACCCCAAGCGGGTACTCCTGCAAGCGGTAATAGAGGATCGCCGAATCCGGTGTCACATCGTTACCGGGCTCCAGGCGCAAGCGCTGGTTGAAGAAACTGCCAGGGTCGACCAGCAACTGGTACTCACCACTCACCGTACTGCAAAAAGCACGGTTCTCCCGCACCAGTACCAACGAACGCAACGCCGGGCGCATGACCACTTCTGTGCGCAAACTCGGCAAGGCTTTCTGGCAAGGGAACTCTGCAAGGTTGAGGACCTTGTTGCTGGCGTTATGCAGCGAATCAAGGATGCCATCAACATCGAACAACGTCTGTTCAATCGCCACCCGGGTCGATTCGGCAAGGGTTTTCTCTACTTGCCAGGCCATGATCAACAGGCCACACGCTACCGGTGTCAGGCCGATCAGCAGGGTTATCAGCAATTCCAGCACGACGCGACCGGCGCGAAAATTATGAGGAGCCATGGTTCACCTATGTTGACGGAGCGAGGCGCGGAGCCTTGAACGGATGCCGTCCAGCATAAGTGAGTGACGTAGGTTGCCCTTGTAAGACGCGCCGACATCGGCCGTGCTATTCGTCGACGCGCTGGGGGCCTAACCCGCTTTAGGTGCGGCCAATACCGCCAGTACCTGACGGGCGACCGCCGCACCCGAGGCCGGGTTCTGTCCGGTGACCAGGCGGCCTTCAAGCTGGTCGGCGATGGCGAACTCCTGCCACGGGTCCTCGGCCTTGCGGTACACGCCACCACGCGCACTGAGCTCGTTTTCAGTGAGGAACGGCACGACCTTGTCCAGCTCGACCAACTGTTCTTCTGTGTTGGAAAAGCCTGTGACCTCGCGACCCTTGACCAGCAGGGTGTTGTCACTGAGCTTGATGTTGAGCAGGCCCACCGCCCCGTGACACACCGAAGCGACTACCCCGCCAGCCTCGAAGATCTGCCGGGCCAGGGCCTGCAGCGCCACGTTGTCGGGAAAGTCCCAGATCACCCCGTGCCCACCGGTAAAGTAGATGGCCTGGTAGTCCCGGGCGTTGACCTGCCCCGGCATGAGGGTGCTGCCCAGCCGATTCATGAATGCCTTGTTGTCATACCATTGCCAGTCGATGTCCTGAGCCATGCTCAGGCTGTGAGGATCAATGGGTACATAGCCGCCTGCCGGGCTGACATAGTCGACCTGGAAGCCGGCTTGCTCCACCACGTCGACAAAGTGCACCGCCTCACCCAGCCACAGGCCGGTGGCCCGCTTGAGGGTGGGGTACTTGGCCGTATTGGTCAGCACTACCAGTACTTTCTTGCTCATTGCAGCGCTCCTTCGAAGGTGGGGGCCGATGCACACGGCGGAAAAAGCAAACCTGTAAAGCATAGCCGCCGGTGCAAATGCCGCCATCGACCAAGGCGGTGTGCTAATTTCACTTCTATCAGCTTCCAGCAGGAGCATCAGCCATGACCGACGAGACCCAACGCTTCATGCAAGCCGCCATCGACGAGGCGCGCAAAGGCGTCGAGGAGGGTGGCATTCCCATCGGCTCGGTGATCGTGCACGAGGGCAAGATCATCGGGCGCGGGCACAACCGCCGGGTTCAGCAGGGCAGTGCGATCCTGCACGGCGAAATGGATGCGTTCGAGAACGCCGGGCGCCAACCGGCCAGCGTGTACGCCCAGGCCACCCTCTACACCACCTTGTCACCCTGCGCGATGTGCAGCGGGGCGATCCTGCTGTATGGCATCAAGCAGGTGGTCATCGGTGAAAACCGTACCTTCCTCGGCGAAGAAGAACTGCTCAAGGCACGCGGTGTTCAGTTGCACGTGCTCGATGATCACGACTGCATCGGCCTGATGACACAATTCATCCACGACCATCGCGCACTCTGGAACGAAGACATCGGCGAAGAGTCCGAGGCTTGAGCCTTCAGGAAACACGTCGAGCATGCACATGACTCATCTCCCGACATCGCCTCTTCAATCAGGTGGCATGAGCGATGCCGTGCGGGATTTCGACTGGGCCCAGACCGCCCTGGGCCCGTCGCAGGCATGGCCGACGTCGTTGCGCATTGCGGTGGATATGCTGCTGGCCTCCAAGTTTCCCGGCTGCCTCGTATGGGGTAGCGAGATGATCACGCTGCACAACGACGGCTTCGTGCCCCTGCTGGGCGCCAAGCCGGCATCGCTGGGCAAACCGCTGAATGTGATCTGGAGCGATGTCTGGGACGACATCTGCGGCCTGGCCCGGCGTGCCTATACCGGCGAAGCGGTGTTCATGGAGAACTTCCTGCTCAACACTGACCGCAACGGCGTGATGGAACAGGCCTACTTCACGTTCTGCTACAGCCCTGTGCGTGACGAGTCCGGCCAGGTGGCTGGCTTTCTGAACACGGTGTTCGAGACCACCAGCAGTGTGAGGAACGAGCAGCAGTGGCGCGAGCGCGCCGATGCATTCGAGCAGCAGATCCTCGAGCAGACGGCCGATCATGCACGGATCTGGGCACTGTCCAGCGATATCATGCTGCTGGTGCGCGAGGACCTGCAGATCTATGCGCTCAATCCGTCGGGGCATACCTTGCTGGGCTGGGACGACGCGGTCGTGGGGCGCTCGATCTTCGACTTCCTGCATGCCGAAGACCTGAGCGTGGTCGACGCCATACTCATGCAGTTGCGCAACGGCCAGACGGTACAAGGTGTAGAAAGCCGCCTGCGTCATCGCGACGGGCATTATCGCTGGTTCAGCTGGTCTGTCGTGCCCAGCGCCGGCATCTATACCGCCATCGGCCATGACGTGACCCTGGACCGTGAGCGTGCCGCCGCCTTGCTCCAGGCCGAAGAGCTGCTACGCCAGAGCCAGAAGATGGACGCCGTGGGACAGTTGACTGCCGGCGTGGCCCACGACTTCAACAACCTGTTGACCGGTATCAGCGGCAGCCTGGAGATGATCGAGCGCCGAATCGGCCAGGGCCAGTACGACAACCTTGACCGCTACATCCTTGCGGCCAAGGAGGCGTCCCAGCGCGCGGCAGTACTGACTCACCGGCTGCTGGCGTTTGCCCGGCGCCAACCGCTCGATCCGCGCCCGGCCAACCTCAACACGCTGATCCACGGCATCGATGCCCTGATCCGCCAGACGGTGGGCCCCGACATCGCCATGCAACTGCAGGTCGATCCGCAATTGTGGGGTGTGCTGGTGGATGCCAATCAGCTGGAAAACGCCGTGCTCAACCTGTGCATCAACGCCCGCGATGCGATGCCGGCCGGTGGGTGCCTTAAAATCAGCACCAGCAATGAACGCTACGATGCGAGCCTGCCTGGCAAGGACGGCTTGCCCCCGGGAGACTACTGCTCCCTGAGCGTCGAGGACAATGGCAGCGGCATGCGGGCAGAGGTGGCCACGCGCGCGTTCGAGCCGTTCTTCACCACCAAGCCCGCGGGGCAGGGTACCGGCCTTGGCCTGTCGATGGTGTACGGTTTTGTTCGCCAGTCGGGTGGCCGGGTATGGATCGAGTCGCCCCAAAGCGGTGGTACCCGGATCAACCTGGTGCTGCCACGCTATGCCGGGTGCAGCAGCGACCCTTTGCTGCCGTCACCACAGCAGCGTCAGGCAGGCCCGCTTGCCAAGGGGTGCATTGTGCTGATCGATGATGAGCCGACTCTGCGTCTGCTGCTCAAGGAAGTATTGCAGCAGGAGGGCTACGAGGTGGTCGAGGCGGTTGACGGCAGCAGCGGCCTGGCGGCCTGCCAGGCGCTTGAGCGGATCGACCTGCTGATTACCGATATCGGACTGCCGGGTGGCTTCAGTGGCCGACAAGTGGCCAGCGCCTTGCGTCAGCAGCGCCCCGAGCAGAAAGTGCTGTTCATCACCGGCTACACCGATGTGGCGATCACCCAGCATGACACCCTGGAAGACGGGGTGGCGTTGCTGACCAAGCCCTTTGCGCTGGACGTGCTGCTTCAACGGGTCAAGGGCATGCTTCAGGGCGAAGCGCTGCGCGTTTCGCCCGCCGATGTGCGGGTGCCGTGACTGGCCACGCGCTCCAGCACCAGGTACACCGCGCAGGCAATCAGCAATGGCAGCAGAAAGTAGATCGCTCGGTAGCCGATCAGCGCTGCCAGCAAGGTGCCTTGTGCGTACTGTCCCTGCAGCAGGGTGATGAAGACGGTCTCCAGTACCCCAAGGCCTGCCGGAATGTGCGTGATTACCCCCGCGATGCTGCTGATCATGAGAATGCCCAGAATGGTCGGGTAACCGACCTTGTCGGGCAACAGACTGAAGATCACCAGCCCCATCAGCAGCCAGTTGCTGGCTCCCATTAGCGCCTGCAACAACGCCAGGCGGATCCCCGGCAGGGTCAGGGGCTGCCCGCGCAGTTGCCAACTGCGACGTTTGGCGAAGGCGCAGGCCAGCAGGTAGGCGCAGGCCACCAGCAGTAACGCCACACCGATCAGGCGCAGGCCGCGGGTGCCGATGTCAAGGCCTGCGGGCAGGCGTGGCAAGCCGCAGGCGAACAGGCTGCCGGCCACCAGCAGATAGCCCAGCCAGTTGGTCACCAGCCCCAGCCCCAGGATGCGGCTGATGGTCGGTATATCCAGGCCCAGGCGCGAATACAGCCGATAACGCAACGCCACGCCGCCAACCCAGGCGCTCAGGTTGAGGTTGAAGGCATAGCACACGAACGCCAGCGGTATGACCTTGCGCGCGGGCAGGGTGTGGCCGGTGTAACGGCGCCCGAGCAGGTCGTAGCCACTGAACAGAAGGAAACTGCATGCAGCGATGGCCACGCCCAGTAGCAATGCACCTGGCCGATAGGACAGCAGCGCGTGGCGCACCTCGCCCCAGTCCTGGTTGCGCAGCAGCATGAACAGCAGCGTCGGGATCAGGATGAAAAACACCAGGGTCACCCCGCGCCGCGCCCACTGCCAGTGCGTGCGCGATAGCTTCATGACAGGTGCTCCTGGCCCATCACCGTGGGTTGCAGCGGCTTGAGCCGGGGCTGATGGGCCGGCAGCCAGCCGACGATAGCCGGGAAGTAGCGGGTGAAATGGAAGGCCACGAAGATCAGCGGGGCACGCCACCAGTAGCCGCGCAGCACGCGTTGCAGGGTCACCGATTTGCAGTGCCCCTGCGCAAGCTCAAGCAGATGGTCGGCCAGTTGCGCATTGAACGCTTCATCGCGAATCACCAGGTTGGCTTCCAGGTTCAGCGACAGGCTCAGAGGGTCCAGGTTGCTGGAACCGACGGTGGACCATTGACGGTCCACCACTGCGACCTTGCCGTGCAGCGGCCGCTCGCAGTATTCATGAATGCGTACACCGTCGCGCAGCAGGTAGTTGTAGAGCATGCGCGAACACAACCGCACCATGGGCATGTCGGGCATACCCTGCAGAATCAGTGTGACCTCCACCCCACGTCGGGCAGCGTTGCGCAAGGCTCGCAACAACCGATAACCGGGGAAGAAATAGGCATTGGCGATGATGATTCGTTCACGCGCGCTGACAATCGCCCGCATGTAGTGCTGTTCGATATCAGTGGGGTGCTCGCCGTTGTCGCGGATGCACAGGCACATCTTTACCTGCTCGCTGCTGGCGGCGATCACCGGCGCCCGGCGCCACCAGGCCCGGCCACGGTCGGGCATCTGGGGTGGTGCGTTGAGCAGGGCAAGGGTGGCCTGCTGCAGGTTGCTGACGATCGGCCCGCGCACCTGCACGGCGTAATCCTGCTTGGCCATGGGCCCGAAGTCGGCAAGATGGTCGGCACTGTAGTTGATACCGCCGACAAATGCGGTCTCGCCATCCACCACCAGAATCTTGCGATGCAGGCGTCTGAACAGGTTGGTGCGCACGCCAAGCCGCCTGGGGCTGGGGTCGAACGCCTGCAGGTTGACCCCAGCCTGGCTGAGCCTTTGCAGAAAGCTGCTGCTAAGGTCGGCCGTGCCGTAGCCGTCCACCAGCACCTCGACCCGCACACCGCGCTGCGCCGCCTCGATCAGTACCTGTTGCAGCTGCTTGCCGACCTTGTCTTCGAAAATGATGAAGGTTTCCAGCAGCACTTGCACCCGCGCCGCAGCGATTGCCGCGAACGCCGCCGGGAAATACGCCTCGCCATTGATCAACAGTTGCACCTCGTTGTCTTCGCGCCAGTCGGCTTTCATAGCAGTACCTCGACACTCAATGGCAGGTGATCGGATAGATGTGACCACGGTTTGCGCGTCATTACCCGCGGCTGTCGCGCCTGGGCATTGCGCAGGTAGATTCGGTCCAGGCACAGTAACGGCCAGCGCGCGGGGAAGCTGCGCGCCGGCTGCCCGAACGCTTGCCTGAACACGTCGACCAGGCCACTGCCGGCCAGTTGCGCGTCCGCCCGCTGACGCCAATCGTTGAAGTCGCCCGCAACGATCACCGGCGCCTGGGGCGGCAGGCTGTCCAGCAGCCGGCACAGCATGCGTAGCTGTTTGTTGCGCTGTCGCTCGTCCAGGCCCAGGTGCGCGCATACCGTGTGCAAGGGCGCATGGCCCGGTACGTCGAGCACTGCGTGCAACAGGCCGCGGCGTTCGCTGCCGGTCACGCTGACATCGAGGTTCTCGTGGTGCAGGATCGGAAACTTGGACAACAACGCATTGCCATGCTCACCCTCCGGGTACACCGCATTGCGCCCATAGGCGAACACCGGCCACAGGCTATCAGCGAGAAACTCGTATTGCGGCACCTCTGACCAGCCGGGGTGGCGGCGGGCATGCTGGCGGTGGCTGCCCAGCACCTCCTGCAGGAAGACCAGGTCGGCATCCTGGCTGCGTACCGCATCGCGCAGCTCCGGCAGCACGTAGCGCCGATTCAGCGGGCTGAACCCCTTGTGCGCATTGACCGTCAGGATACGCACGGCGTGCACGGTCGCTGCCTGCTCAACGCCAGCTGACGGCTCGGGCAGGCTCATGGGGTTTTTCCCCTGCCCAGCATCTGCGCCACCTTGCGCGTCAGCTGGGTGAACTTGAACGGCTTGTTGATCATCTGCATGCCGGGGTCGAGAAAGCCCATGCGCGAGGTCGCGTTTTCGGCGTATCCGGTGATGAACAGCACCTTGAGCCCTGGGCGCAGCTTGCGCGCGATCTCGGCCAACTGGCGACCGTTCATGCCCGGCAACCCCACGTCGCTGATCAGCAGATCAATCGGGCGGCTGGAGCGCAGCACCGGCAGGGCCAGGCTGGCGTCGGCCATTTCAGTGCACTGATAGCCCTGCTCGGTGAGCGCCTCGTGCACCAGTTGGCGTACCGTCGCATCGTCCTCGACGATCATCACGCGGTTGCCACTGCGGGTTTCGGCTTGCGCCGGCGCAGGCTGTTTCGCTGGCCCGTCAATATGGCGCGGCAGGAACAACTCGACCCGCGTACCGTGGCCGATACAGCTGTACAGCGCCACATGGCCCTGGGACTGGCGGCTGAACCCGTACACCATCGACAGCCCCAGACCTGTGCCCTGGCCGATCGGCTTGGTGGTGAAGAAGGGGTCAAAAGCGCGGTCCAGCGTGCTCTGGGGCATGCCGCAGCCGTTATCGTGCAGGCTCAACAGGACATAGTCGCCGCTGGCTAGCGGGTTACCACCGGGCAAGGGTTTGCCCTGGCGTCGATTACAGGCATGAATGCGCAGCTCACCGCCGTTGGGCATGGCGTCGCGAGCGTTGCTCAGCAGGTTGTCGAGGGCTTCCTGCAACTGTTGTGCATCCGCTTCGGCCCGCCACAAATCGTCGTCGGTGGTCAGTTGCAGGGTGATGTCCGGGTTGAGCTGCGGCTGCAACCGCGCGCGTTGCAGCAGCGCCTTGACGTCGACGGGGCGCGCATCCAGGGGCTGTCGGCTGGAAAAGGCCAGCAGTCGATGGGTCATGGCGGCGGCGCGCTGTACCGCGCCCAGGCTCATGTCGATGAGCTTTGGCAGCTCTTGCTCACGGCCCTGGGCCAAGCGTCGACGGATCATTTCCAGGCTGCCACCGATGCCGGTGAGCAGGTTGTTGAAGTCGTGGGCGACGCCACCGGCCAGTTGGCCGATGGCCTCCATTTTCTGGGTATGGCGCAGTTGCTGTTCATTCTCTTGCAGGTGGCGCAGTTGTTCTTCGACCCGTTGCTCCAGCGCCTTCAACTGCGTACCGTGCTGGCGGGCCTGATACTGACGGCGGCGCGCGCGCAACGAGGCGTGAGCAAGGCTCAACAGGCCACTGGAATGAAACGGGCAGGGCAACAGGAACAGGTTGCCCAGCGCTGCCTGCACGTCTGCGTCGGTGGGGTGCGCGGCGTGTGCCGGGCTGGTCAGCAGCACCACCGGCAGGTCCGACCAGGCCGGTTGGGCGCGCAGGTAGTGATGCACTGGCGACTGGACGAAACCGCCGAGTGACTCATCGGCCAGGATGGCCAGCCCTGCACCTTGGTCCAGCGCGTGGGCCATCTCGTTCAGGTCGTGGGTGACGAGCACCTCGATACCTGCCGTCTCGAACAGGTTCAGCGCCTGACTGCACAGGGACGGGGGGGCCAGTATCAGTGCGCGTTCGCCGTTGGGCACCGAGTTGTTCACGGACGATCTCCTTTGATGACGCACAGCCAGGCGATTGCCTTATTTTCCATGCACTATCACTGGACATCGGGGGTGTCGGCAGGGTTCAAACCCATTGCAAAAGGCCGGCAGGCGGCGTTCAGAGGCCCTGCTGCACCAGCGGATCGTCGGGGTTCTGCTGCTCCAGCTGGGCCAGCAGCACCTGCACGTTCTGCAACTGCCCGGTCTCCTTCCAGTAGCCGATCAGCAGCACCCGGGCTTTGCGATTGGCGGGCTGGCGGGCGAGGATGGTTTCCAGCTGCTTCTGGGCCACTTCGACCTGTTCCAGGCTGTGCAGGCTGACCGCCAGGGTGTAGCGGTAGTCATTGTTGTCGGGGTCCAGCTCAAGCGCCCGGGCAAAGGCCAGCAAGGCATATTCGTGCTGGCCGTGGCGCATCAGCCATACGCCCAGTTCGTGTTGCAGGAAGGCCGATTCGGGATGACGTTGCAGCGCCTGGGCCAGGACTTCACGGGAGGCATCGGTGTGGCCCTGGGTATCGAGCAGGTGAACCTTGGTCGCCAGTGCGTCGAGGTTGTCGGGTGCCAGGCGCAAGGCATGCTCCAGCGCCGCAAGCGCCTCACCATCACTGCGCTCGTGCAGGAACAGTCGCGCCAGGTGCACCTGCGCGGTGGCGTCTTGGGTCTGAAGCAGCAGCGTTTGCTGATACTGCTCCAAGGCCTGCTGCAGTGGGCCGAAATACAGGCCGACTTCGTCCGGGCTGAGGCCGAGCAGGGCATCGACGGCCGCAAAGCGCACGCTCTGCTCCGGGTCATCGAGCATCGGGCCGAGCAACAGGCTGCGTTGCGGGCCCGGCACCAGCGCAGCGATGCTGGCAATGGCGGCCCTGCGCACCAGCGGGTCGTCATGGGTCAGGTCGTTGTCGGCCAGCTTGAGTGCCAGCGGCGAGGGGTAATTTGGCAGCTCGCCATGCAGGCTGGCACGACGAATGCCCGACAGGTCGGTGCGCCCCAGTTGCTGGTACAGCACCCGCGCAGCGCCTGCCTGGCCTTCGTGGGCCATGGTCAGGGCCTTGGCGTAACTGTGCTTGAGTGTTACTGCCGGTGCCGGGGTGTCACTGCGCCAGCCGTAGCCCAACCCTATGATGAGCAGCAGGATCAGGCTGAGCAGGGTATAGAAGCGCGGCTTTGGCATGCGACATCCGGGCAGGCGGGGAACCCGAAGCTTGGGTCAGGCGGGAAACAGAGTCAATCCAAGGATCAACCCTTTCCCGGGGGCCGCGGGCTCAGGTGCGAAAATGCACCACCAGGTTCTGCAGGTCGTTGCCCAGGCGCGCCAGCTCCACACTCGAGGTGGCAATCTCGCTGCTGGCCAGGGCCGACTGGTCGGCGGTTTCCCGCACATGCAGCACGCTGCGGGTGATCTCTGCCACCACGCCGGTCTGTTCCTCGGCGGCGCTGGCGATGCGCAGGCTCATCTGCTGGATCTCCGACACCTGACGCGTAATGATCGCCAAGGCGTCCCCCGGTGTTGCGCACGCCGGTCACGGTCGATTGGGTCTGCTCGACGCTCGATTGCATGATCTGCGTGCTTTCGTTGGCAATGCGCTGCAGTTCGCCGATCAATTGCTCGATCTCTTCGGAAGATTGCTGCGTGCGTTGTGCCAGGCTGCGCACCTCGTCGGCCACCACGGCAAAGCCACGCCCGGCTTCGCCGGCACGGGCGGCCTCGATGGCTGCGTTGAGCGCCAGCAGGTTGGTTTGCCCGGCTACCGCCTTGATCACCCCCAGCACGCTTGCGATACGGTCGATTTCCTTGTGCAGCCGGTTCATCGAGTCCGCCGACACCCCGACTTCCCCTGCCAGGGCTTCGATCTGCACGATGGCATTGCGCGAGATGCCCGAGGCACCGCTTGCTTCCTGGTCGGCCAGGCGCGCTGCTGTGGCAGCGTCTTCGGAGTTGCGGGCCACGGCCTGCACCATCGAGCTCATCTCGTTCATGGCCGTGGCCACGCGGTCGGTGTCGGTTTTCTGGCTGTCGGTGCCGGCCTGGGTCTGGGTGGTGATGGTCGCCAGTTGGCTGGCCGACACCGCCAGTTGCGAGGAGCCTTGACCTATCTGGGTGATCACGTCGCGCAGGCGCTGGCTCATGTGCCCGATGGCGCGCAGCAGTTGCCCAAGCTCGTCGTTGCGGTGGCTGTCCAGTTGCACGGTCAGGTCGCCTTGGGCGATACGTTCGGCAGCGTCCAGGGTCTGGCGCAGGGGGCGCACGATCTGGCGTCCTATCAGCCAGGCGATCAGCACGCCCAGCACCAGTGCCACCGCGGTGACGCCGAGCAGGATCGACACTACTGTCGCCACGCTGGCTGCCGCACGCTCTTCCTCTTTCTTGTACAGCACATTGATATTGTCCTGCAGTGCAGAGAGCAATTCGTTGGCTTGCACGATCGCGTTGGCGTCTACCGGTTGCGCCGCCTGGGCGGCCTGGTGTGCCTGGTTGTAGCTGTCCAGCCCGGCATTGAGTTGTTGCACGGTGGGCAGGTCCTCCACCGGCCACTGGTTGCGCTGCACATCGTCAAGCAGTTGCGCAAGCGCCTGCTTGAGGGTCTGCTGGTGGTCGGCGTGGCTGCCCAGATGGGCCTTGTCGGTGCTCAGGGCGTATTGATAGTTAGCCTCCCGGGCGTACACGGTTTCATCGAAGATCGCGCCCAGCCGGCTGATCCGTTCGAACGACTGCTCATCGCTGCGCAAGCCCTTCAGGCCTGTGCCGGCGAGCAGCACGGCGAAGGCCAGCAGCAGCCCGAAACCGAGCCCCAGCTTGCGGGTAACAGTGAGATTTTCCAGAGAAAGTACCCGCAGCATGAATGCTCCTTTGATGAGTGGGACCTCGTTCCTTCGAGCATCAGTATCGGACTATTGCGGCGGGACTTTAGGGCAGAGTGCCATCTTTTTGGTCAAGGCTTGATCTGTGGCAACGTTCGGCGCGTGAGCGGGCGGCCCGGTCAGCCCCGAGGCGCGTGTGTCAGACCGCTGCGCACACCGGTTCGCAGTGCCTTGGCCAGGCGCGCCACGGCGCTGTTGATCTCGTGCGGGGTCAACGCCGAAAACCCCAGCAGCCAGCCGCCCGTGGCGGGTGGGGTCGCGTACAGGCGGCTCAGGCCGGGCAACTGGATGCCGACGCGGGCGGCCTGGCGCAGTGTCTCCCTTTCCGACCAACCCGGTTCCAGGCGACACAGCATCTGCAATCCGCCCGGCGGCAGCTGCGCCGTGACGATGCCGCCCAGGTGCTGGTGCAGGGCCTGGGCCATGGCCTCGCGGCGCACCGCGTAGATCGTGCGCATGGCGCGTATGTGTGCGGCGAAATGACCGTCTTCGATAAACCGCGCCAGGGTCAGCTGGGCCAGTTGCGGGGTGTGCCCGTCCAGCATGCTGCGGGCATGGCTCATGGGTTTGACCAGCGCGGGGGGGGAGCACCATGAAACCCATGCGCAGGCCGGGGTACAGCGACTTGCTGAAGGTACCCAGGTAGATCGTGCGCTGCGCGCTGTCCAGGCCCTGCACGCAGGCGGTGGGCAAGCCGTCGTAGTGGAACTGGCTGTCGTAGTCGTCTTCGATGATCCAGCCGTTGCGCTCGTTGGCCCAGGCGATCAGTTCCAGGCGCCGCTGCAGTGACAGTGTCACCCCTGTGGGGTACTGATGCGATGGTGTGACATAGATCGTGCGGGCGCCGCTGCGGTCGGCGTGCAGCAGGTCGGTGCGCAGGCCCTGGGCATCGACTGCAATCGGCACGACCTTGAGCTGGGCCATTTCGAAGGCCTTGCGCGCGCCGAAGTAACCGGGGTCTTCGAGCAGGATCGGCTGGCCTGGGTCGGCCAGCAGTTGGGCACACAGGTACAGCGCCTGGCGTGCGCTGCTCAGCACCAGCACCTGGTCGGGGTGCACCTTGGCGCCGCGTTCCAGGTTCAGGTAGCGAGCGATGGCCAGGCGCAGCGGTTCGGCGCCCAGCGGGTCGCCGTGCAGCAGCACGCTGGCGCGGTAATCCTTGAGGGCCTGGCGTTGCAGGCGGTCCCAGGTGTCGAGCGGGAAATCGCGGGTTTCGGGCAGGCCGGTGGCGAAGGCCTTGACCTGTTGCTGGTCGTTGACCCCGCCGCTGGCCAGGATTGCCGCGCCGCGGCTGCTGAGGTCGAGTTCACTGGGCGGGCGCGGTGGGGCGAGCGTACGCGCAGCGCGAGCACCGAGCAGGTTGGGCCCGACCTGCTCGGCGACGTAGCTGCCGGAGCCGGCGCGCCGGCAGATCAAACCGTCGAGCTGCAACTGCACATAGGCCATTTCCACCGTGTCGCGCGACACCCCCCAGCGACTTGGCCAGGGTGCGGCTGGCGGGCAGGCGCGAGCCTTGCGCCAGCACGCCCTGGACAATCAGCCCGCGCAGTGCGCGCTGCAGTCGCACGCGCAGCTCCAGCGTGGCCAGCGCCGGGTCGGCGAGGCGGATTTTCAGGGTGTCGAGTTCGAAGGTGTGTGCCATGCAGGGATTTCTGGTGGTGAGTGGCAGGTCGACCATGCTGACGTGCCTGTGCCGGGCTGTCGATGCCTGCCGTTGTGCGGGTGTGATCAGAGCGGGATCTGATAGAGGATCGTGCCGGGGTTCACGGCCACGCGGTTGTAGAGTTGTTGAGCGCGCTTGTTGGTTTCATGGGTGTGCCAGTACAGGCGCGAGCAGTGCTGCTGTTCGGCGATTGTCTTGACCCATGCGATCAGTTGTTCGCCGGTGCCTTGGCCGCGTACCTGGGGTGCTACGTAGAGGTCTTCGAGGTAGCAGTAGTGGGTGCTCGACCAAGTGGAGCGGTGGATGACCGCGTGCACCAGGCCGACCATTTCGCCGTTCTGCTCGGCCACGGCGGCGAACAGGGGCTCGTTGTTGTCGAGCAGGCGATTGAACGTCGTGTTGTTGACGGCTTCGCCCAGCTCGACCTGGTAGAAGTCCTGGTAGGCCAGCCAGAGTTGCAGCCAGGGTTCGAAATCGTTTTCGTGGAGCGTGCGCAGCGTGACGGGTGCGGTACTGCTGGTCATCGGTGTCTGCCCTTGATCGGATGCGGTGGGGGTGTCGAGGCCGTGTGCCTTGCGACGGGGCCCAGCATAGGGAAGAGGCGAGGGTATGACCCGACCACTTGGGCGGTGTTGGGCAGTCCGTTATTGCGGTTGCACTCGACTTCAAGAGCGACAGAAATGCATTGACTGTCACCTGATGGCTCCACTGAGATCTCCTGCCGGGCCACCAAGGCTGACAACGCCGATCCTGCAGGCCATGGTACGTTGCA
>NZ_JAHTBI010000049.1 GCF_019168305.1 Pseudomonas aegrilactucae | reverse complement strand
GTAGCCTGGCAGCAGATTGCGATGGGGCCTGTGTGCCAGCCAACACATCTCCAGCGCCCATGAAATCGAGCGCCGCCCGCGCGGCGCTCGTCTGGCTCAGGCCAAGCGGCTCCCACATTTGCTGCAACGCACCATGGCCTGTGAGATTTGAGTTGTAAGCCTTGGTGGTTCGACAGCAGGTTTTCAGTGGGGCCACAAGGTGACAGTCAAGGGGTCTGGGTGACCCTGGCAACGCCCGGCAGCACGAAGCCGTCGGCAAAGGTCGGGGTAACGTCCAGCGGCTTGGCAATCAACCCATGCGCCCGGTAGAAATCCGCCGTCTCCTGCTGCTGCACAATGGTCTCGGCATCCACCACCTGCCAACGCAACTGCCGACGCTCGAACTGCAGACGCGCCGCATCCTCGGGAAAACCAATGATCTGCGCCAGGGTGCGCGAGTAGCTGTCCAGGTTCTGGTTGGCCCACACCTGTGCCCCAGCCAGGCGCACCAGGTAGTCCTGCAACGCAGCTCGGCGCGCCGGGTCGGCCAGCGCCTTGTCGGTCGCCGCCAGAAAACTGTTGCCGCTGGACAAACCACGCCCATTGACCAGCACGCGGCCCTGGCCACTCAGCTCGGCCAGCGCGGTGTAAGGCTCCCAGGTAGCCCAGGCATCCACCGAACCATTGGCCAAAGCCATCTTGGCATCCACCGGCCCAAGGAAACGAAACGCCACGTCTTTCTCGCTCAACCCCGCACCAGCCAAGGCCTTGAGCGCCACATAATGACCGATCGAACCACGCCCGGTGGCAATGCGCTTGCCCTTGAGGTCCGCCACCGCGTGCAACGGCGACTTCGGGTCGACCAGCACCGCGGTGCCATAGGCATCGGACTTGTCCACCGCAATCGCCTTGACCTGTGCACCAGAAGCCAGCGCAAACAGCAACGGCGCATCACCAATGATGCCGGCATCCACCGCCCCGGCATTCAGCGCCTCGGCCAACGGTGCAGCGGCCGGGAACTCCGCCCAGCGAATGTCATACGGCAGGTCGCGCAACGCATCGGCCGCCTCCAGCTGGGCGCGCATGTTGCCCTTCTGGTCACCGATGCGCAGCTCGATACGTGGGCCGGCCAGGGCCTCACCTGCCAGCAGCAAGGCGGCGCCCAGCGCCAGGATACGTGTAAATGGGGGCATTGCAGACACTCCTCAAAAGCGATTGTAGGGCGACTCTACCGACAAGCCGATAATCAGTGAAATGCATTTTAGTCATAAACTAATATGCGATTAATTTTTCATTATCGCCATTAGCTTATAACCATAAAGAATTTTACAGCCCATACGCTCAAGCTTACGGTCATAAGCCCCGCCAGCATGGAGCTGCTGTCCAGGGCGGGACACCAACGCCCAGCACGGGCGTTCCCTGGGTTTTCCGTGATGAGTGCCTGATGAGCCAGCCTTCTGCCCACGCTGTTCCGCTGCACCGGCCAACCGCGCCGGCCCCCGCCCTGCCCGACCTGGACCCGGTGCTGTCGAACATCACCCGCGAGCTGGCGGCCAGCGCCGCCGGCCATGACCGCAGCGGCGCCTTCCCGGCGGCCAACTTCGCCCTGCTGCAGCGCCACGGCCTGCTCGCGCTGACCGTGCCCCGTGCACTGGGCGGCGGCGGCGCCGACCTTGCCACGGCGCGCAAGGTGGTGGCCGCCGTGGCCAAGGGCGAGCCGTCCACCGCGCTGATCCTGGTGATGCAGTACCTGCAGCA
This sequence comes from Pseudomonas aegrilactucae, assembly GCF_019168305.1. GTDB lineage: Bacteria > Pseudomonadota > Gammaproteobacteria > Pseudomonadales > Pseudomonadaceae > Aquipseudomonas > Aquipseudomonas aegrilactucae. The sequence goes on along the minus strand of NZ_JAHTBI010000049.1, from coordinate 95,519 downwards.
TTTTCGCCTGCAGGACGACCAGCGCTGGCCCTTGCACCTGCGCCAGCGCCTGGCACGCGAGGCGGTGGAGCACGGCGCGCTGATCAACGCCTTTCGCGTCGAGCCCGAACTGGGTACGCCGGCACGCGGCGGCCTGCCCGCAACCGTCGCACGGCGCACCGCCGAGGGCTGGCGGCTGTCCGGCACCAAGCTCTACTCCACCGGCAGCCATGGCCTGACCTGGTACCTGGTGTGGGCACGCAGTGACGATGCCGACCCGCTGGTAGGCGGTTTCCTGGTGCACAAGGACAGCCCCGGCATCCGCATCGTCGATGAATGGGACCACCTGGGCATGCGCGCCACCTGCAGCCACCGTGTCGAGTTCGACGATGTGCTGCTGGCGCTGGACCATGCGGTGGCGGTCAGCCCGGCCAGCGCGCCGCGCGCCGAACTGGATGGCGAAGGCCTGGTGTGGATGGCCGTGCTGCTGGCGAGCCTCTATGACGCGGTGGCCCAGGCCGCCCGCGACTGGCTGGTGACGTTCCTGCGCGAGCGGGTGCCGTCCAACCTCGGCCAGCCGCTGGCCAGCCTGCCACGCTTTCATGAACGGGTCGGGCGCATCGACACCCTGCTGTTCGCCAACCGCAACCTGCTCGATTCGGCGGCCGCGGGCCTGGTGCAGGCGCACAATGCCGGCCAACTCAAGCAACTGGTCACGCAGAACGCGATCCAGGCCGTGGAACTGGCCATCGAGGCCACCGGCAACCCGGGCCTGTCGCGGCACAACCCGCTGGAGCGCCACTACCGCGATGTGCTGTGCAGCCGCATCCATACCCCGCAGGACGACGTGGTGTTCCACGCCACCGGCCGCTCGGCCCTGAACCAGGACGCGCCGCTATGAGCAGCGTCAGCGTGATCGCCAGCCAACTGGACGCGCAGAGCAACGACTTTCTGCGCCAGCATCTGCCGGCCCACCGGGTACTGGACCTGGGCCCTGAGCAGTTCAACGCCGAGCGTGCCGACGTGGTGATCCTGCGCCCGGTCAACGTGCGCGGGCGCCGCGTCGATCAGGCGCCGCGCGGCTGGCCGTGGTCGCTGCGCTGGGTGCAACTGGTGTCGTCGGGTATCGACTTCTACCCCGACTGGCTGTTCCAGGGGCCACCGGTCACCAGCGGCAAGGGCAGCAATGCCGAGCACGTGGCCGAGTTCGCGCTGGCAGCCATCTTCGCCGCGGCCAAGCAACTGCCGCACATCTGGGTCAAGGATGACGACTGGCGCTTCACTGCGCTGCAGCCGGTACACGGCCGTACCCTGGGCATTCTCGGGCTGGGCAGCATCGGCCGCAGCCTGGCGAACAAGGCGCTGGCACTGGGCATGCGCGTAGTCGCCCTCGGCCGACCAGGCCAGCCCCCAGGCGATCTGCCACAGGTGCAGGTGGCCGAAGACCTGCACCAGCTGTTCGCCCAGGCCGATCACCTGGTGATCGCCGCCCCCCTCACCGCGCAGACGCGTGGCCTGATCGACCGCCAGGTACTGGCCAGCGCCAAGCCCGGCCTGCACCTGATCAACATCGCCCGTGGCGGCCTGCTCGACCAGCAGGCACTGCTCCAGGCGCTGGAGGCGGGCTGGGTCGGGCGCGCCACCCTGGATGTCACCGAGCCTGAACCGCTGCCGGCCGGGCATCCGCTGTACAGCGACCCGCGCGTGTTCATCTCGCCGCACACCTGTGCGATCTCCACCGAAGGCATTCGCGGTTTCGCCGAAGACTTTCTCGCCAACTTCAACCGCTACCAGCAGGGCTTGCCGCTGCGCAACCTGGTGGAACCTGAGCGCGGTTACTGATCCTTTTGAACCTGTGAACGCGCCGCCTGGCGCGTGGGGAGCCCTGCAATGACCGCATTGTCCGTTTTGCCCGTCGCATCCGATGACAACAGCCTGCGCCAGCGGGTCAGTGCCCAGGAGTGGGAGGTACGTGTCAAGCTGGCCGCCGCCTACCGCCTGGCGGCGCTGTTTCGCTGGACCGACCATATCTACACGCACTTCTCGGCGCGGGTGCCCGGCCCTGACGAGCACTTTCTGATCAACGCCTATGGCCTGCTGTTCGATGAGATCACGGCCTCCAACCTGGTCAAGGTGGATGTGGACGGCACGTTGATCGACGACCCGCTGGGGCTGGGCATCAACCAGGCGGGCTACGTGATTCACAGCGCCATCCACCGTGCGCGCCCGGACTTGCAGGCGGTGCTGCACACCCATACCCGCGACGGCGCGGCGGTGTCGGCGCAGAAGAACGGGCTGCTGGCGTTGTCGCAACATGCGTTGGCGTACTACAGCCGCGTGGCTTACCACACCTACGAGGGCGTGGCGCTGGACCTGGATGAACAGGAGCGGCTGGTGGCGAACCTGGGCCAGGGCAACATCCTGATCCTGCGCAACCATGGGTTGTTGACGGGTGGCGCGAGTGTCGAGCATGCATTTCGTGAACTGCATGGGCTGGAGCGTGCGTGCAATATCCAGATTGCCGCGCAGGCGGGCGGCAATGCCGACCTGCTGTATGCGTCGCCTGCAGCGATCGAGAAGGTGCGACAACAGACAGCGGTGTTCCAGAAGGGCGACCATCCGGGGCTGCAGCGACACTGGGATGCGTTGATTCGCCAGCTCGATCGTGAGGGGGATGATTACAAGCGATAACCCTTGACGCCAAAGAGGCGGGCCTTCTGGCCCGCCTCTTCACGTTTGGAAGGGTTGGCAGTGCATCGCCACTTGTTATCAGCTTTTTGCATATTCAAAAATACCAATAATCCATAAAAAGCATAATATTCATATTCCAAAATAGAATTTCCACTGCCGTTCTTATGAAAATACTATCCATCACAGACGACCTCGTTACCCCGCTCATCTCTTAATCGCCAGGCTATCCACCTGCACCCGTACCCAGGGCCAGTGCCAGCTCCGACGGACTTCGCCCGCCATGCCAGACACCTTGCCAACCCCACTCAAGACCTTCCCGCTGGGCGCCGTCAGCGCCGCCCTGCTGCTGGGCGGCCTGACGCCCACCGTAGAAGCCGCCAGCAACGACGCTCAGCTCGGCACCGTCACGGTGATCTCCACCGGCGTACGCGGCCAGCAACGCACCGTGGCAGACAGCCCTGCCCCGATCGATGTGATCAACAGCGAGCAACTGCTCAAGACCGGCCGCGCCGAACTCTCAGAAGCCATTTCCCGCTTGCTGCCCTCATTCAACTTCGGCACCAATATCGCCGGCTACAATTCGGTGACCCGCCCGCTGAGCAACCGCAGCCTCGGCCCGGCCTATACGCTGGTGCTGGTCAACGGCAAACGGCGCCACAACGGTGCCGTCGGCCAGCGCGGCTCGATCGACAACAGCGGCGCGAATGCCGTGGACATCGACCTGATCCCGGTCAGCGCGGTCGACCATATCGAAGTGCTCAAGGACAGCGCCGCCGCCCAGTACGGCTCGGATGCGGTGGCCGGGGTGATCAACATCATCCTCAAGAGCGGCGCCTCGGGCGGGCACCTGGAGACCAGCTACGGCCAGCTGTATTCCGGCCAGGGCGAAACCATCAAGGTGGCCGGCGACCAGGGCTTCACACTCGGCGAGGGCGGCTTCGTGCACCTGTCCGCCGATGCGCGCAAGCGCGGCGACGCGGCCTGGAACGACAAGGCCGACAGCAGCGTGCGCGCCTTCCAGGACCCGGCAAAGGAAGCCGCCTGGGACCGCGTGGCGATCAAGAACGGCGACCCCGAGCTCAAGGCCTTCAACCTGGCCTACAACGCCGAACTGCCACTGGATGCGCTCACCCTCTATTCCCATGCGACCTACGGCGAACGCGAGGCCGAAGCCTACAACTACTTTCGCCTGCCCACCGGCAGGGCCTCGGTGCCCGAGGTGTTCCCCGACGGCTACTACCCGTTGAACAACATCAAGGACCGCGACTATCAGTTCCTGTTCGGCGGCAAGGGCGAGCGCGGCGAGTGGAACTGGGACCTGAGCACCACCTACGGACGCAACACCATCCACCACTCCAGCGACCTCAACATCAACCCGTCGCTGGGCACCGCCTCGCCGACCCGCTTCGACAACCTGGCCACCTTCCGCTTCGATCAATGGGTCAACAACCTGGACCTCACCCGGCGCTACGACAGCCTGTTCGGCCTGACCTCGCCGGTGCAGGTATCGGCTGGCCTGGAGCACCGCTGGGAGCGCTTCAGCACCTTTGCCGGCGATCGCGAGGCGTACATCACCGGCACCTACCCGGCGGCCTCCGGCGCCCAGGCTGCCGTGACCCTGCGCCCTGAAGACGAGGTCAACCTGGTGCGCAACAACTACGCGGCCTACCTGGACCTGGGCCTGGACCTCACCGAACGCTGGTTCCTGGACCTGGCCGGGCGCGTCGAACACTATGATGACGACTCGGGCAATACCTTCGGCCTCAAGCTCAACTCGCGCTACGAACTGACCGACACCGTGGCCGTGCGCGGCACCGTCGGCACCGGTTTCAGGGCGCCGTCGCTGACCCAGATCGGCTACACCGTGGCCGACAACCGCGTCTCTACCGACGTCAACGGCAACGTGGTGCCCGCCGTCACCCGCCTCACCCCCTCCGACAGCAGCCTGGCCCAGGCGCTGGGCGGCGATGCGCTCAAACCGGAAAAATCACGCAACCTCGGCCTCGGCCTGACCTGGCAACCGGCGCCGCGCACCAGCATCACCGCCGATGCCTACCTGATCGATATCGACGACCGCATCACCCTGACCAGCAATATCTACGACCAGGGCAATGGTGTGATCACCCGCATCCTGCAAAGCCAGGGCGTGGCACCCGGCACCTGGGTCAACTATTACACCAACGCCTACGACACCCGCACCAAGGGCCTGGACATCGTCGCCGACCACAGCACGCCATTGGGCAACTGGGGCGATGTGCGCTGGAGCCTGGGCTTCAACTGGAACAAGACCAGCATCCAGTCGGTGCGCGACACCCCGGCCGCCCTGGCCAACTCCGGCATCACCCTGGTGGGCCGCGACCGCGAAGGCGACCTCACCGTCGCCAGCCCCGAAACCAAATGGATCCTGGGCGCCAACTGGAAGGTCGACGACCTGGCGGTGAACCTGCAGACCACCCGCTTCGGCAGCGTCAAGACGCTGGCCGTCAACCCCAGCGGCGATCGCAGCTTCGGCGCCAAGTGGATCACCGACCTGGACATCGCCTACACCTTCTTCGACCAGCTGACAGTGAGCATCGGCGCCACCAACCTGTTCGACGTGCGCCCCGACAGGCACGCGGTGTACAGCCCGCTGGGGCTGGCGCCCTACGGCAACCCGCCGTTCTACCCCGGTGGCGGCTACTGGTACAGCAAACTCGCCTACGACTTCTGACCCGCCCGGCCGCGCTGCCAGGAGGCGGCGCGGCGCCCTGCACGAGGAACTGCGCATGAGACTGCAACGAACGCTGGCCAGCACCGCCCTGCTGCTGGCCCTGGGCCTGAGCCTGCCGGGCTGCTCGCCCTCGCAACCGGACGCTGCGGCGGCCGGCACGCTGAAGATCGCCTTTTTCGGCGACAACACCCAGCTGGTCAGCATCGACCCCTTCCAGGTGTACTGGCTGGAGCACCGCGTGGTGCTGCGCAACGTGGTCGAGTCGCTGACCGACCAGGACCCGCAGAACGGCCAGATCATCCCCTGGCTGGCCGAGCGCTGGGAGATCAGCGCCGATGCGCGCGAATACACCTTCCACCTGCGCAGCGACGTGACCTTCAGCAACGGCGAGCCGTTCGACGCGCAGGCGGTCAAGACCGCCTTCGACAGCAACAAGGCGTTCGCCGCCGAGCTGCCGAGCACCTTCGGCGCCACGTACCTGGCCGGCTACGATCACGCCGAGGTGATCGATGCGCACACGGTCAAGCTGGTACTGGCCCGACCCAACGCCGGCTTTCTGCAAGCCACCTCGACCACCAACCTGGCGATCCTCGCCCCGGCCTCCTATGGCAAGAGCGCCAAGGAGCGCTCGCTGGGGGCCGTGATCGGCACCGGCCCCTTCGTGCTCGACCACTACACCCCCGAGGCCGGCCTGCGCCTGGTGCGCCGCGAAGGCTACGCCTGGGCATCGGCCAATGTGCAGAACAAGGGCGATGCGCACCTGAACGCCATCGAAGTCAGCTACATCCCGGAAGAAAGCGTGCGCAACGGCCTGTTCCTGCAAGGCAAGGTCGACATCCTGTGGCCGCGTGTGCCGTTCTCCGACGTCGACCTGCAACTGCTGCAACGCAACCAGGCGACCATCCAGAGCCGTTCGCTGCCCGGCCCGGCCTGGAACCTCTACCCCAACACGCGCAACAACCGCATCCTCGCCGACCACGCAGTGCGCCAGGCCTTGCAGAAGGCCATCGACCGCAAGAGCTACGCCGCCACCGTGTACAACCCGCAGTTCCCGGTGGTGGACGGGGTGTACGACGTGACCACGCCGTATTTTCGCAGCCAGGGCAACAAGCTGGCCTACGACCCGCAAGGTGCCGCGCAGTTGCTCGACGCCGCCGGCTGGCGGGTCGGCGCCGACACCTACCGCTACAAGGGCGGCCAGCGCCTGAGCCTGGTGTATAACCTGGCCGGCAAGGAAACCGCCGGCGACGTGCTGATCCAGGACCAGCTGCGCAAGGTCGGCATCGAGCTCAAGCTGCGCGTGCAGACCACCGCCGAGTGGGCGGCCGCCAACGCCTCGGGCAACTACGACCTGACCTTTACCTACATGACCCGCGCCGACCCGATCGTGCTGCAGACCATCCTCGACCCGCGCAGCGCCAACAGCTCGACCCTGGCCACCAACACCTACACCCCCACCACCCTGGTCCAGGCGCAGACCCTGTTCGATGCCGGGCTGACCGCCACCGGCGCCGAGCAACGCGCCCGTGCCTACGGCCAGTTGCAGGACCTGCTGATCGACCAGGGCGCGGCAATCCCGGTGTATGAGCGGGTGTGGCAGGCGGCGACCTCGCCGCGGGTGCAGAACTTTCGCTGGAGTGCCGAGGGCTTCGCCTTCCTCAATGACATCGAGGTCAAGCCATGAGCCGCTACCTGCTCGGCCGCATCGCCCAGGCCGCGCTGGTGTTGTGGGGCGCCTACAGCATCACCTACTTCATCCTCTACCTGCTGCCGGGCGACCCGCTGAGCATCATGCTCAGTGCCTCAGGCATGGAAATCGACGCGCTGTCGCCTGAGCAACTGGCCAGGGCGCGCAGCTACTATGGCCTGGACCAGGGCTTGCTGGAGCGCTACGGGCAACTGCTGTGGGGCGTGCTGCACGGCGACCTCGGCCAGTCGCTGACGCTGGGGCGCCCGGTGACCGAGATCCTGGCCCTGCGCCTGCCTCAGACCCTGGCCCTGGCGGGGCTGGCGATCGTGCTGTCGCTGCTGGGCGGTGTGGGCCTGGCGTACCTGGCCGCCTACGTGCGCTGGCAGCCGCTGAAGGTCGCGCTGTCGCGCCTGCCGGCGCTGGGCTTTTCGGTACCGGTGTTCTGGATGGGGTTGCTGCTGATCCAGGTGTTCGCCTTCGGCCTGGGCTGGTTCCCGGCCACCGGCAGCGACGGCGTCGCCAGCCTGGTGCTGCCGGCGGTGACCCTGGCGATCCCCAGCGCGGCAGTGTATGCCCAGGTGCTGCAGCGCGGTTTCCAGGATGTGTGGCGCGAGCCCTACATCGTCACCGCCTACGCCAAGGGCCTGAGCCGTGCGCAGGTGCAGGCCCGTCACGGCCTGCGCAACGCGGCGCTGCCGCTGCTGACGCTGATCGGCCTGCAGGTCGGCAATACGGTGTCTGGCGCGGTGCTGGTGGAAACCATCTTCGCCCGCAACGGCGTCGGCCGGCTGGTACAGGAGGCCGTACTGCGCCAGGACATTCCCGTGGTGCTGGCAGTGGTCACGGTGTCGGCCGCCGCCTTCGTGCTGGTCAACCTGCTGGTCGACCTGCTCTACCCGATTCTGGACCCGCGCATCGCCCACACGCCCAAGGTGACCTGAGATGACTGCCCTCGACCGCAGCCCTGCCCGCCCGTTCAAGCCTGCCCCCGCTACCGCACACTGGCACCCGCGCCGGCGCCTGCAACGCCTGCTGGACCAGGCTGCCCCGCTGCTGCGCCGGCCCGGTTTCGTGCTGGCCGTGGCGGTGGTGCTGTTCACCCTGGTGGCGGCGTTGCTGCCCGGCCTGTTCAGCCACTTCGACCCGTATGCCACACAGCCCTCGGCCAAACTGCTGGCGCCAAGCGCAACCCACTGGTTCGGCACCGACGAACTGGGCCGCGACCTCTACACGCGGGTGCTCTACGGCGCACGCCTGTCGGTGCAGGCGGCGCTGCTGGCCGTGGGCCTGGCGCTGGTGTGCGGGCTGGCGCTGGGGGTCGTCTCGGGCTTCGTCGGCGGGCGCCTGGACGCCTGCGTGATGCGCCTGGTGGATGTGCTGCTGGCCCTGCCCGGCCTGCTGCTGGCACTGGCCATCGTCACCGCCATCGGCTTCGGCACGGTGCCGGTGGCAATTGCCGTGGGCGTGGGCATCATCCCGGGCTTTGCCCGCACCACCCGCGCCGAGGTATTGCGCATCAAGACCCTGCCCTACGTCGAGGCCGCGCGCCTGGGCGGCGCCAGCTGGGGGCGCACGCTGCTGCGGCATGTGCTGCCCAATGCCTGGGGCCCGGTGGCGGTACTGGCCACGCTGGATATCGGTGCGGCGATCCTGGCCACGGCCGGCTTGAGTTTCCTGGGCTTTGGCGCCGCACCACCGGCCGCCGAATGGGGCACGCTGATCGCCAACGGCCGGCATTTTCTGATCACCGCACCGTGGGTCTCGCTGTTGCCGGGGCTGTTCCTGGTGCTGGTGGTGTTCAGCCTCAACCACATTGCGCGCACCGTCGAAGAGGTAAAAGCATGAGCCGTCTGATCGAAGTACGCGACCTGCACGTCAGCTACCACACTGCCGGCCGGGTCACCGAGGCGGTGCGCGGGCTGAGCCTGCACCTGGACGCCGGCGAAACCCTGGTGATCGTCGGTGAGTCCGGCTCGGGCAAGAGCACCCTGGCCAGCGCCCTGCTCGGCCTGCTGCCGGGCACCGCACGGATCGATGGCGGCAGCCTGCAGGTGGCCGGGCACGACCTGCGTCATGCCAGTGAAAAGCTCAAGCGCCAGTTGCGCGGGCGGGTCATCGGCCTGGTGCCGCAAGACCCGGCCGTCAGCCTCAACCCGACCTTGAGCATCGGCAAGCAGATCGGCGAAAGCCTGATCCAGCTGCACGGCCGGCGCTACCCCGGCCTGGATGCCGACGTGCTCGAACTGCTTGAACAGGTCGGCCTGGACAACCCCGTGCTGCGCGCCAATCAGTACCCGCATGAACTGTCGGGCGGCATGCGCCAACGGGTGCTGATCGCCATCGCGCTGGCGGGCCAGCCGCAGCTGATCATCGCCGACGAGCCCACCAGTGCACTGGACGTGACCGTGCAGAAGCGCATCCTCGATCACCTGGAACAACTGGTGAAGGCACGTGGCATCTCGCTGCTGATCATCACCCATGACCTGGGCGTGGCGGCCGACCGCGCCGACCGCGTGCTGGTGATGAAAAATGGCGAAGGGGTCGAGCAAGGCCCGGCGCGCCAGGTGCTGGCGGCGCCGTCGCATCCGTATACCCAGGCCCTGCTGGCGGCCGCGCCGGCCTTCGGCCACAGCCAGCGCCCGCAGCCAGTGGACACCCACGGGCTGACGCCGCTGCTGAGCTTCGAAAACGTCGGCAAGCACTTCGCCCTGCCGCGCCATGCCGGCCGCGACCAGCGTTTCCAGGCGTTGCAGGGCCTGAGCCTGGAGCTGTATGCGGGGCAGACGCTGGCGATCGTGGGTGAGTCCGGCTCGGGCAAGAGCACCAGCCTGCGCATTGCCCTGGGCCTGGAGCAGCCCAGCGAGGGGCGTGTGCGTTTCGACGGCCAGGACCTCACCGGCCTCAGCTGGCGCCAGTTCAGGCCGCTGCGCCAGCGCATGCAACTGGTACAGCAGAACCCGTTTGCCGCGCTCGACCCGCGCTTCAGCATCTTGCAGAGCGTGGTTGAGCCACTGGTGTCGTTCGGCCTGCTCAAAGGCCGCGCACTGGAACAGGCGGCGCGCCAGTTGATGGAGCAGGTGCAGCTGCCTGCCAGCTACCTGGACCGGCTGCCCCGCGAGCTGTCGGGCGGCCAGCGCCAGCGGGTGGCAATCGCCCGGGCGCTGGCGCTCAAGCCTGATGTACTGCTGCTGGACGAGCCGGTGTCGGCGCTGGACGTGTCGGTACAGGCGCAGATTCTCGAGCTGCTGCGCGAGCTGCAGGCCGAACTGGGTGTGGCCTATGTACTGGTGTCCCACGACCTGGCGGTGGTGGCGAGCCTGGCGCATCAGGTGGTGGTGCTGCGTCAGGGGCAGGTCATGGAACAAGGCGCCGCCGAAGGGCTGCTGGCCCGGCCCGCGCACCCGTACACGCGTGAACTGCTGGAGGCGATTGCCGGGCGGCGGCATGAGGTGCATGCCGGGTTATTTTGAGGCGGTGTCGCTCAACCCGATGCACTGCTGCACTACACTGGTCGTCGCGACAGGCTCAGGAGGTTGGGCAGTGTGCCCAGCCAGGCCAGCAAGACGATGAAATGACTTCACGCTTCGACAACATCATTTTTCTGATCAGCACCGACTGCTTTGCCGGCGAACTCTTTGCCGAGTACCCCGCCGCGACCATCGAATGCGTCAAGCAGACCGCCCGTAACGCCATACCGCACCTGCTCGATGGCGGCGACAACTACTACCGGTACGCTGACTTTTCGCCGGCGCGGGCCGAGCAGACGCGGCGGGACTTTTTCGCCGATCTGCAGGCTCGCCACGTGCCCCCGCACCTTCAGCACAAGATCGAATGGTTCCACCAGGTACTGCTGGGTATCAGTCCCGAGGTCAGCTCGGCAGCCAGCGTCATTCTATCGGTGGCGGCGCGCTTGTACTGGCTGGATACCGAAGATTTCAAGAGGCCCGTGACCCCGGCGCTGCTGGATACGCTTTCAATCATCGAGCCGTTGGGCCTGAACGTGGAGTCGCGCGGGCATGAATGGGAAGACGCCTGGTTGAACGCCACCTCACGCTGGGATCGTTACGTGATGTCACTGATGGATGGCATCAAGGAGATGCCCTATCTGACGTTTGTGCAGATAACCGGGTTTTCGACCCGGTTTGATTGTTTGCGTGCCTGGAAACTGCACCTCGGCGCGGCGCGCTTCAGCGAGATCGAGCACGTTATCAACCTCCAGGCGCATGCCGAACTGGACCCCATCAACCCCGCGGCCGCACGCGAAATCAACCGCCTGCTGGCACAGCTTGGCTAGCGACCAGACGAAACCGACCGCCGTGCATTGCTGCCACTGTGGGCAGAAGCCTGCAACTATCGATTGAACACTTACCCAGACCCGACCCATGCCTGAACTCAAACGCTTCACCCTCCAGGGCACCGCCGTTGGCAGTGCCCAGGCGATCACGCTGGACGAGATCTCCATCCTGGCCACCCCGGCGACCTTGCGGGCCCTGGGCGAATTTTTCATAGAGGCCGCGCAGCAGATGAAGCGCCAACAGCTGGAACACGTCCACCTGCAGGACTGCATCGCCAACTTCTCGAGCGACCGGCATGCCGACATCATCCTGCTGAACGGCAACGTGCTGGGCACGCCCAAGGTCCCGACCAACTGACACTGCGCCCCTGCCGATCACGCCTATGCTGCAATAGCTCACGAGTGGTATCCGGTCAGCACCGCCGTCGGCAACGTCAGGCACCAGGGCGCCGAGCGGCTGCAGCCACTACCGGGCGCCGGGGCCGCGGACCTGTTCGCCCGCTGAATCCAGCGTTGCCGCTCAAGGCGTTACGTCGCCTGCCTGCACCTGCAACCACTGTTCGAACATTGCCGCGCCCTCGCCTGCACCGGGTGTGTAGTACACCAGGCCCAGGTGCTTGTCGGCGTCGATGGTGAGCGAGGTGTGCTCCAGCGTCTTCACCCACCTCGGCGGGCGGGTGCTGGAACGTCAGCAGGTAGAGGTGGCGACGCTCTTGCGCATCCAGGCGCAGCACGCCACACAGGGTGTCGATGAGCGCTGGCGAAACACCGATGTCGCGCCCCGGACCGCAACGGGCAGCCGTTGCACCGGCTACCGGGCAGTGAGGGCAAGCCGATCCCGCACCTGGCCTACACCGCCACCACCTTCCTGGCGCGGGTGGCCGACATCGTGATCCGCAACGGGCCGACCCCCAGCGTGCTGGAGCGTTGCTACGAGGCGGACATGGCCATGTTGCTGATGCGCATGGCGATCGAGGGGTATGGCGTGGCGTGGCTGCCGCACAGTGGCGCAGTTGACACACGACAATCTGGAATCATGCAGAAAAAATGGCAGGGGCGGCTGGATTCGAACCAACGCATGGCAGGATCAAAACCTGCTGCCTTACCGCTTGGCGACGCCCCTGTGATGCAACTGGAGGCCCATGAAAAGCCTCGGCAGGAATGAGCGGAAATTTATCAAGTTTCTGCTCGCCAGGGAAGCCCCAACGATAAAAAATAACTAAAAAACAACCGGTTATCGCGTGGAATGACCGATTTGAGGGCGCTCCCCCCTCTCCACGGCCCCTAGCCGTGAGCCACGCGTAGCCGTTTGCGTGTGCGTGCGCCCTAGCGCCCACGCGGCAACCAGATCCGAAACTGCGCCCCACCCAGCGCCGATTGCCCCACCGTCAACGTGCCGCCCTGCCCCTCGATCACCCGCCGGCTGATCGCAAGCCCCAGGCCAAAACCACCCGTGGCACGGTCACGACTGCGGTCCAGGCGATAGAACGGCTGGAAGATGCGCTCGCGCTCCTGCACCGGTATGCCAATGCCGTCATCTTCGACCGTCAACACGCATGCCCCTTGCTCATCGACGCTCAGGCGCAAGAGGATGCGCTGCTCGCAATAGCGCATGGCATTGCGAATCAGGTTCTGCACCGCCCGCGCCGTCAGGCGCGGGTCCAGCACAAAACGCGGCAGGCTCGCCTCGGCGCGCACCTCAAGGCTCACCCCTCGCCCCTCCAGCTCCTCGGCATAACTGCCCAGAATGCTGTCGACATACTCCGGCAACCCGACCTGCACCCGTTCACCGCCCTGACCGATCTGCAAACGGTTGTACGAGAGCAGCTCGAGCACCAGCGCGTCCAGCTCGCGCACATGCCCCACCAGCTCCAGCAGGCGCTTGCGACTGGCCGCCGGCAGTTCGTCGTAAAGCAGCACCAGGCCAAAATCCAGCCGTGTCAGCGGTGTACGCAGCTCGTGCGAGACGGCGTTGAGCAGTTCGCGCTGCTGGGTCAGCAGTTGCTCGATGTCCTGGGCCATGGTGTCGAACACCTTGGCCAGCGCACCGATGTTGGAACGCGGCGAAATCTGCGTGCGCTCCGACAGGTTGCCCTCGCCCAGGCGCTGCGCGGTGGCCTTGAGCCGTTGCAGGTCGCGCCAGTGCGGGCGCAGCCAGAACAGCAGGCAACCGAGCAGCGCCGCCCCGATCAGCACGGTAATGCCCCACGACAGCAAGTAGATGTCCAGCGGGTCAGGCGGGTTGCGCAGCACCACCATCCACTCGCCGTCCAGCGGCGCCATGGCGGTTTCGTAATAGCCCCACTCCCCCAGGCGTACCACGTATTCGCCCGCCTGCAGGCGCGCCTGCTCTTCAGCGTCCAGGTCCAGCGCTGCGCGACGGCGCAGCTCGATCGTGAGCGGCGCAAAATCCTTGTTGAGTACCTCGGCCACCCGCGGCCAGCTGTCGCGATGCTCAAGCTGAAACTGGTTGATGATCAAGCGCTGCACGCCGCGAGCCTGGTCCTGGTTGTAGGCGATATAGCGATCGTGGAACACGTGCAGGATCAGTTCGGGGATCAGAAAGATCGACCCGGCATAGGCAACGATGGTCACCAGGTACAGGCGCACCAGTATTTTCAGCATGGCCCGGGGGGCTCCTCAGAATTCCCACTCGACACGGCTGAACAGGTAGCCCTTGCCCCACACCGTCTTGATCTTGCGCGCCTCACCGGCGCTGTCATCGAACTTGCGACGCAACTTTGAGATGGCAACGTCCACCGAACGGTCGGTGCCGTTGAACTCGATGCCGCGCAACTGCTGCAGGATGCAGTCGCGGCTGAGCACGCTGCCGGCGTTGCGCGCCAGCACCACCAGCAGGTCGAACTCGCCACTGGACAGCTCCACCGCCTGGCCGCGCCATTGCACGGTGCGCTCGGTGAGGTCGATGCGCAGCCCGCCCACCACGATCAGGTCGCTCTCCAGGTGCGGCTCGTTGATGCTGCTGCGCCGCAGCAGGGTGCGCACTCGCGCCAGCAGCACGCGCGGCTCGCACGGTTTGCTGACGTAGTCATCGGCGCCCATTTCCAGGCCCAGCACCTGATCGTGGCTGTCGTCCCTGGCCGTCAGCATGAGGATCGGCAGCAGCAGCGATTCGGCGCGCAGCAAGCGGCACACCTGCAGGCCATCCAGGCCCGGCAGCATGAGGTCGAGGATCACGAGGTCCGGCTTGCTGCGGCGCACGTGCTCGAGCACGTGGTCACCACGCGCGATCACGCTGACACTGAAGCCGTTGCGTTGCAGGTAGCTGGCGATCAGTTCGCTCAGGGCACAGTCGTCTTCGACCAGGAGAATGTTGGGCATGGGCAGTTTGACAGGCCGGGAAAGTCAGGCAGGATATAGAACCTCATCGCGCACAACGCAATACTTCACACTTTTTCACACTCGCCCTACATAGCTTAACAACTGCCTGTAGGACAGCTGCCTTAGCATTGCCGGGTCATTTATGGAAGATCCGCATGCCCAGTTCAAGCCCCACTCGTCTGCGTACCCTGGCCCCCCTCCTGCTGCTGAGCCTGGCATTGAGCGCCTGTGACAGCAAGCCACCCGGCGAGGAGCAGGCGCCCAAGCCCCACGTCAGCGTCGAAACCGTACGCGTGCAGCCGCTGGCCATCAGCACCGAGCTGTCGGGACGCATTCTGGCGCCGCGTATTGCCCAAGTGCGCGCACGGGTAGCCGGCGTGGTACTGCAGCGGGTGTACCGCGAAGGCAGTGACGTGAAACAGGGCGATGTGCTGTTTCGCATCGACCCGGCGCCGTTCAAGGCCGACTACGACAGCGCCCGCGCCAACCTGGCCAAGGCCGAGGCGGCGCGCTTTCAGGCACGCCTGCAAGACCAGCGCTACGCCGAGCTGATCGCGATCAACGCCGTCAGCCGCCAGGACCACGACAACGCCCGCGCCGCTGCCCTGCAGGCCGACGCCGAGGTGGCCGCGACCAAGGCGGCGCTGGAGCGTGCACGCCTGAACCTGGGCTACGCCACCGTGACCGCGCCGATTTCCGGGCGCGTGGGCCGTGCCCTGGTGACCGAAGGTGCGCTGGTGGGACAGAACGAATCGACGCCGCTGGCGATCATCCAGCAGCTCGACCCGATCCATGCCGACCTGACCCAGTCGACCCGCGAGATCAACGCCCTGCGCCGCGCGCTGCGTGCCGGCGAGCTGAAGCAAGTGGGCCAGGACCAGGCGCGGGCCACGCTGATCCAGGACGACGGCACCCCGTACCCGCTGCCGGGCAAGCTGCTGTTCTCCGACATCAGCGTCGACCCGAGCACCGGGCAGATCACCCTGCGCAGCGAGTTCCCCAACCCGGACCTGGACCTGCTACCCGGCAGCTTCATCCGTGTGCGCCTGGAACAGGCGATCCAGCCGCAAGGCATCAGCGTGCCGCAACAGGCCATCCTGCGCGACAGCGCAGGCCTGCCGCGGGTACTGCTGGTGGATACCGAGCAGCGCATCAGCGAACGCGCCGTGGTGCTGGGCAGCGTGCAACAGGACCGCTGGATCGTCAGCGAAGGCCTGACCCCCGGTGACCAGGTGGTGATCGAAGGGCTGCAGCACATCAAGGTCGGTGACCAGGTTCAGGTCACCCCCGCCGGCAAGGACACCCCTGCCCTCGTCAACGCCACCGGCCAGTGAGGGCCTGACCCATGCCGCAATTCTTTATTGATCGCCCGGTGTTTGCCTGGGTGGTCGCGCTGTTCATCCTGCTGGCCGGCGCCCTGGCCATCCCGCAGTTGCCGGTGGCGCAGTACCCCAACGTGGCCCCGCCGCAGGTGGAGGTGTACGCGGTGTACCCCGGCGCCTCGGCCCAGACCATGGATGAAAGCGTGGTCAGCCTGATCGAGCAGGAGCTCAACGGCGCCGACCACCTGCTGTATTTCCAGTCCACCAGCAGCCTGGGCAGCGCCACGGTGACCGCGACCTTCCAGCCGGGAACCAACCCGGAGCTGGCCCAGGTGGATGTGCAGAACCGCCTGAAGATCGTCGAGTCGCGCCTGCCACGCGCTGTCACCCAGCAGGGCCTGCAGGTGGAGAAGGTGTCCACCGGCTTTCTCATGCTGGTGACCCTGACCGCCGACGACGACCGCCTCGACGAAACCGCGCTGAGCGACTTCCTGGCGCGCAACGTGATGAACGAGGTTCGCCGCGTGCCGGGCGTGGGCAAGGCACAGTTGTACGGTTCGGAGCGCGCCATGCGCATCTGGATCGACCCGCAGAAGCTGATCGGCTTCAACCTCACTCCCGAAGACGTGAACACGGCGATTGCCGGTCAGAACGCCCAGGTGGCCCCCGGCAGCATCGGCGACCTGCCGGGCAGCCCGACCCAGGAGATCACCGCCAACGTGCTGGTCAAAGGGCAACTGTCGACGCCACAGGAGTTCGCCGACATCGTGCTGCGCGCCAATACCGACGGCTCGCGGGTGACCGTGGGCGATGTGGCCCGCGTCGAGATCGGCAGCCAGGAATACCAGTACGGCACACGTCTGAACGGCAAGCCGTCGACCGCCTTCAGCGTGCAACTGGCGCCAGGCGCCAACGCCATGCAGACCGCCACCCTGGTAAAGGCGAAGATGGACGAGCTGTCGCGCTACTTCCCACCGGGCGCCACGTACGACATTCCGTACGACACCTCGCCGTTCGTCAAGGTGTCGATCAAGCAGGTCATCAGCACCCTGGTGGAGGCCATGGTGCTGGTATTCCTGGTGATGTTCGTGTTCCTGCAGAACATCCGCTACACGCTGATCCCGACCCTGGTAGTGCCGGTGGCATTGATGGGCACCTTCGCGGTAATGCTTGCGCTGGGCTTTTCGATCAACGTGCTGACCCTGTTCGGCATGGTGCTGGCGATCGGCATCCTGGTCGACGATGCCATCGTGGTGGTGGAAAACGTCGAACGGATCATGGCTGAAGAAGGCCTGCCGCCCAAGCAGGCCACCCGCAAGGCGATGAGCCAGATCAGCGGGGCGATCGTCGGCATCACCGTGGTGCTGGTGGCCGTGTTCGTGCCGATGGCCTTCATGCAGGGCTCGGTGGGGGTGATCTACCAGCAGTTCTCGGCGTCTATGGCGGTGTCGATCCTGTTCTCGGCGTTCCTGGCCCTGAGCCTGACCCCGGCGTTGTGCGCCACGATGCTCAAGCCCATTGCCAAAGGCGAGCATCACGTCAAACGCGGCTTTTTCGGCTGGTTCAACCGCCGCTTCGAAGGCATGAGCAACGGTTATCAGCGCTGGGTGCTGCATGCGCTGCAACGCAGCGGCCGCTACCTGCTGGTGTATGGCCTGCTGCTGGTGGCGCTGGGTTTCAGCTTCAGCCAGTTGCCTTCCTCGTTCCTGCCTACCGAAGACCAGGGCTACACCATCACCGACGTGCAACTGCCGCCGGGCGCCAGCCGCAACCGTACCGTGCAGGTGGCCGAGCAGATCGAGGCCAACAACGCAGGTGAGCCTGGCGTGGGCAACACCACGGTGATCCTGGGCTTCAGCTTCTCGGGCAGCGGGCAGAACGCCGCGCTGGTGTTCACCACGCTCAAGGACTGGTCCGAGCGCGGTGCGAAAGACAGCGCCGCCGCCATCGCCGACCGGGCGACGATGGCGTTCAGCCAGTTCAAGAACGCGATTGCCTATTCGGTACTGCCACCGCCGGTGGACGGCCTGGGCACCTCGACCGGTTTCGAGTTCCGCCTGCAGGACCGGGCCGGTGTGGGCCATGCCGGCCTGATGGCCGCGCGTGACCAGTTGCTGGCCGCCGCGGAAAAAAGCCCGGTACTGGTCAACGTGCGCGAGGGCGCCCTGGCCGAAAGCCCGCAGGTGCAGCTTGAGGTGGACCGCAAGCAGGCCAATGCCCTGGGCGTCTCGTTCGCCGATATCGGCACGGTGCTCAACACCGCCATCGGCTCCAGCTATGTCAACGACTTCCCCAACCAGGGCCGCATGCAGCGCGTGGTGGTGCAGGCCGAAGGTGACCAGCGCAGCCAGGTCGAGGACCTGCTCAAGATTCATGTGCGCAACAGCAGCGGCAAGATGGTCCCGCTGTCGGCGTTCGCCCGTGCGCAGTGGGTGTCGGGGCCAGTGCAACTGACCCGCTACAACGGCTACCCGGCCATTTCGGTGTCGGGCGAGCCGGCCCCCGGCTACAGCTCGGGCGCGGCCATGGCCGAGGTACAGCGCCTGGTCGATGGCCTGCCGCTGGGCTTTGGCCTGGAATGGACGGGGCTGTCGTTGCAGGAGCAGTTGTCGGGCTCACAGGCGCCGATCCTCATGGGTCTGTCGCTGCTGGTGGTATTCCTGTGCCTGGCGGCGCTGTACGAGAGCTGGTCGATCCCTACGTCGGTGCTGCTGGTGGTACCACTCGGGGTACTGGGTGCGGTACTGGCAGTGACCCTGCGCGGCATGCCCAACGATGTGTTCTTCAAGGTCGGCCTGATCACCCTGATCGGTCTGTCGGCGAAGAACGCGATCCTGATCATCGAGTTCGCCAAGCACCTGGTGGATGAAGGGCATGAGCTGGTCGAGGCCACCGTGCAGGCCGCACGTCTGCGCCTGCGGCCTATCGTGATGACCTCGCTGGCGTTCATCCTGGGCGTGGTCCCCCTGGCGATTGCCACCGGTGCAAGCTCTGCCAGCCAGCAGGCGATCGGTACCGGGGTGATTGGCGGCATGCTCAGCGCCACCCTGGCGATCGTGTTCGTGCCGGTGTTCTTCGTGGTGGTGATGCGCCTGAGCGGTACACGCCGAAAGGCCGCGGACGCCGACACGGCGATGCTCGAACAGCATTGATGGACAGGCAGGCGGCGGTCATGGGATGGTGCTAGCCCGCTTCTGGCCTGGAACCTCGCAATGACTGCCACTGCCGCTCTGCCCTGCTCCGTCCTGTTGCTCGCCGGGGGCCAGGGCCGACGTATGGGCGGGCAGGACAAGGGCCTGCTGAACTGGCAGGGCCAACCCCTGATCGCGCATGTGCATGCTGTGGTGCGTGCGCTCAGCGATGACCTGATCATTTCCTGCAACCGCAACCAGGCCGCCTATCGACCCTTTGCCGATCAGTTGGTGGGCGATGCCGAGCCCGGCTTTCCCGGCCCGTTGGCAGGGGTGCTGGCGGGGCTTGCCGTGGCGCGGCACGATTGGCTGCTGGTGCTGGCGTGCGACGCGCCGCGGGTTGAGCGTGCGTTGCTCGACGAACTGCTGGCGCTTGCCGGGGCTCAGGGGCAGCCGGTGATGGTGCGCCAGGGCGAACACTGGCAGCCGATGTTCAGCCTGATGCCGTGTGCGCTGCGGGCCAACCTGCAGGCGGCCTGGCAGGCGGGTGAGCGCAGCCTGCTGCGTGCCTTGCTGGCGCACCCGCTGGTGGCACTGGACTGCGCCGAGGGAGATGAGCGGTTGAGCAACTTCAATACGCCCGAGCGGTTGGCCGGGGCAGATCGAGAGCGTGGCGCCTGACGGCGCGTGGTGTCAGACAGGCCGCTTTCGCCGGCAAGGCCGGCGAAGGCTCAACGCAAGCGCGTGCGGATCCGATGGCACACGTTCAACACCTGCGCAACCTCGCCCTCGCCCAGGTCGATTTTGCACGCCATGTTGCTGAAGACTTGCGCCGCCTCGGCCTTCAACTCGCGGCCCTTGTCGGTCAGCAGCAGGTTGCGTCGGCGCCGGTCGCTGGG
This sequence comes from Pseudomonas aegrilactucae, assembly GCF_019168305.1. Lineage (GTDB taxonomy): Bacteria > Pseudomonadota > Gammaproteobacteria > Pseudomonadales > Pseudomonadaceae > Aquipseudomonas > Aquipseudomonas aegrilactucae. The sequence goes on along the minus strand of NZ_JAHTBI010000049.1, from coordinate 75,461 downwards.
GTCCAGGTACACGGTGATGAACCCCGCATCGGCCAGGCGTTTGACGATCGGCGTCAGCGTGCCCAGGTCAAACAGGGTCAGTTCGCTCAAGGCGCTGATGGACACATCGTCCTGGCCCCACAACCCGGCCATCACCAGCAACTGCGGGTAGGTCACGCCACGGCGCTTGAGCGGCTCGGCATAGTCGCGCACCATGGCATTGGCGGTCGAGTACAGCGAAAAACACAGCATCTTGTCGAAGTCGAACGTGGGATCAAGCATGCACACCTCCCACGACACGGCTGTGGTGATGCACCGCGTCGACCCGCGCTGCAGGGTCGGGCAGGTAGCGGCCTGCCTGGCGCATCCGCCAGGCGGGCGTATGCGCCGTGGGTTGGCGCAGCAAGGCCTTGATAAACGTATTATTGTGCAAGGACGGGTAACTCATGCTGGTTCGCGAAAATCAATGCGGCGGTTCATGCCTGGCGCCGTGAAGCGGCGTCGGCAATCGTGCTGCGCAAGGCGTGGATCGTAGCGCGGTAGTCTGGCTGGGCAAAAATCGCCGTCCCCGCGACGAACATGTCGGCACCGGCCGCTGCGACCTGGCCGATCGTGTGAAGGTTGACGCCGCCATCCACTTCCAGGCGGATGTCACGACCACTGGCATCGATCAGCTTGCGCGCTGCCTCGATCTTGGGCAAGACCGAGGGGATGAACGACTGCCCGCCAAAGCCCGGATTGACCGACATCAGCAACAGCAGGTCGAGTGTGTCGAGTACATACTCGCACGCCTCCAGCCCCGTGGCCGGGTTGAACGCCAGGCCTGCCTTGCAGCCCAGGTCCTTGATCAGTTGCAGCGAGCGGTCGAGGTGAACGGTGGCTTCGGGGTGGATCGAAATGTAGTCGGCGCCCGCCTCGGCAAACGCCTGGATCATCGCGTCCACCGGCGTGACCATCAGGTGCACATCGATCGGAGCACTGATGCCGTGCTTGCGCAGGGCACTGCAGAACTGCGGCCCCATGGTCAGGTTGGGCACATAGTGGTTATCCATCACATCGAGGTGGATGACATCGGCACCGGCCGCCAGCACCCGTTCGGCTTCCTCGCCAAGGCGGGCAAAATCGGCCGCCAGCATCGACGGTGCAATCCAGAACTGTTTCACGCGCGTACTCCGTTACTCATTGACTAATCGTTGCTGAGGACCCTGTTCGGCTTGCGCCAACGCCGTATTGACCTGTGCGATCAGCTCATCGTTCGGCGCCTCGAGATGAAAATGGTGCCCGCCCTCATGCCAGTGCACACGGGTGGCCCAGGGCAGGGCCTTTTTACGTTTGTCGAACGCCGGGCCGGCAAACAGCCCCTGGCGTCCCAGCATCACGTGCAACGGGCAACTGATCTGGCGCAGGAAGTCACAGGCCTGGCGCTCTGTCAGTTGCATCGGTTCGGGCAACACCAGGCGCGGGTCGTGACGCCAGCGATAGCCATCAGCCACGCTGAGCAGGTCGCGCAGGGCCAGCAAGCGCGCCGACGCCGGCGAAAGCAGCCCATCGATACTGCTGCGCCGTTCGTTGACGGCCGCCTCGACACTGGCGAACTGCACGCTGTCGGGCGCCGAGAAACCGTGCAGCCGCGTACGCAGGGCCAGGCGCATGAGCCGGTGGGCCTTCTTCAGGTGCTCGACCGTATCCTCTTCGCCAATCGTGAAGGGCGCGCCCATGCCGTCAAGGAAGATCATGCTGTCGATGGACTTGTTCATCGCCCCAAGGACCGACGCCACGCCACTGCCCATGGAGTGGCCGATCACTGAAAAGCGCTTCCAGCCCAAGTGCTCGACCAGGCTGTTCATGTCGTCGGCGTGCTCCCACAGGTAGTAGCCACTGTCGCCTCGCCGGTGATCCGAGCGCCCATGCCCGGCGAAATCCGGGGCGACCACGAAACAGTTCTGCAACTGCGGCGCCAAGTGCTCGAAGGAGGCGGCGTTGTCCAGCCAGCCATGCAGGGCCAGCACCGGATGACCACCCTCCTCGCCCCAGACCCGCAGGGCAAACGTCTGCCCGTTGACGTCCAGAGTCTGGTCCCTGCCTTTATTGCCAAGACGCATGTGAACACTCCTGCATGAGCTTTTAATCGGAAAGGGCCACGTCAATCAGCCGGCAGCGGCCAGTTGGGCCGAACGTGCGGTGTTTTGCAGTTGCTTGAGGTCGAATTTGCCGTTGGCCGTACGCGGCAGGGTGATCTCGATACTGATGGCCAACGGCACCTTGTGCGGTTCGAGCCCGGCTCGACAGCGCTCGAGCAGTTGTTCGGCACTCAGGTTGATGCCCTGGCTGAGGGTGACGAAGGCCCACAGACCCTCGCCCACCGCGGCATCCTCCACGCCCACCACGGCCGCCGCCTCGATGCCGGCCATGGCGTAGAAGAAGTCCTCGACTTCAGACGGGCTGACCTTCATCCCGCGGGACTTGATGACGTGGTCCATGCGCCCTTCGAAGTACAGGTAGCCGTCTTCGTCCAGGTGGCAGTAGTCGCCGGTATACAGCACGCTTTCACCCGGATACACGCCAGGCTTGAGCTTCTGGGCGGTGGCCTGCGGGTTGCGCCAGTAACCGGCCATGACCGTGGAGCCGCGAATCACCAACTGGCCGACCTGATGCGCCTGGTCGATACGCTGGCCTTCCTCGTCGATCAGCCACAGTTCGGTATTGGGAATGGCAATGCCTACGCTGCCCGGCTTGCTGTCGATGTCCTCGGGAGGCAGGTAAGTGCAGCGCTTGCACTCGGTCAGGCCGTACATCGAGAAGATCTGCGCCTGCGGGAACAGCACCTTCATCTGCGCGATGTGCGAGGGCTTGAGCGCCGCGCCGGTGTTGGTGACCATGCGCACGTCGGGGAACCTTTCGCTGCGCTTGCTGGCGTATTCGTGCAGCAACATCAGCATGGTCGGCACGAACGGGATGACGCTGATGCTGTACTGGCGGATTTTCTTGATCAGGAAGATCGGCCAGGTGAATTCCTTTTCCAGCACCAGGGTAGCGCCAGCACTCAGGGCCATGATCATCTGATACAGGCCGTAGTCGAAGGACAACGGCAGCGAACAGAGTACGTTGTCGCTGTCGTTGTAGCCCAGGTAGGTGTGCAGCGAAGACAGCGCCGCAAGCATGTTGCGGTGGGTCAGCATCACACCTTTGGGCGCGCCGGTGGAGCCGGAGGTGTAGATGATCGCCGCCAGGTCCAGGTCCAGTGTGCCGCAGGCCACCGGGGCACTGACGCCCTGGCCAAGCACGGCTTCGAAGGTCTGGGTCACGGCGGAGTCGGCTTCACCGTCCAGCAGCACGATGCTGCGCAGGTGCGGCAGGCTCGGTGTGTCTACCGACAGGCTGGCGAATTTTTCCGAGGTGGTGATCAGCACCGAGGCTTCGGCATCGCGCACGATGTAATCGAGCCTTTCGGCCGAGGTGTCCAGGCCGACATTGACCACCACGCCACCGGCCTTGAGCACACCCCAGAACGCGCAGACGGTTTCGACCCGATTGCCCAGGCACAGCACTACCCGTTCCTGACGTTGCAGGCCGCCGGCCTGCAAGCCCGAGGCCAGCCGCGAACTGGCATCGTCGATGTCGGCATAGGTGTAGGTTTCATCGGCGTAGATCACCGCCGCCTTGCGTGGATACAGGCCATTGCTGGCCTCGAGTACGTGCTGCAGAAGCATGCTAGACGGGCTCATACTGGACCTCGGGCTGCCCGTGCAGGGCACCACAGGCAGCCACCTGGCGATGGGCATCGATGTAGTGCGCCAGCGTGCTGACCGTATTGAAATGCCCGGGGGCAATGGTGTCGGGGTTGACGAAGAAGCCTTCGATTTCATCCTCCAGGCTGACCAGCAGCTCCATCGATGTCAGCGAGTCCAGGCCCAACTGATCGCGCAGGTGCGAGTCGGCGCGTACCTCGGTGCTGGCCGGCAGCTTGAGCACCGCACGCAGGATCTCGACCAGGCGTGCCTGGGTTGCGCCTTGAACGCCAGCGACCTGGGTGCCTTGGGATGCCGGAGTGCCGGCAGGCGCGGCGAGCATGTCATCGAGCGCCACGTCGGTGTGGCTGTCGCGAATTTCCAGCGCGGTCTGGCGGGGCTTGGCCAGGAAAAGCCGGCCGTGGCTGACGATCACCTCCGCCGGGTGCCCATGGCTGTGGAACAACGTCGGCGAAGCCGTCGGGCCATAGGCACCGGAGGCGGTGACCGCCAGCAGGTCGCCCTCGTTCAAGGTCTCGATGCGCACGTCACGGCCAAGCAGGTCGTCCGGGCTGCACAGTGGCCCGGAGATATGGTATTCGCACAGTGGTGCGCCGGTGCTGCCGGTGGCGTGCACGATACGGAAGTTGCGCTTGAGCACCTGGCCACTGCCGGCCGCCGCGCCGTGGCAGTTGGTGCCGCCATCGGTCACGGCGAAGGTCTTGCCATGGTTGTGCTTGATGTTGTCGACGGTCACCAGCAAGGCGCCGCATTTGCCGGCGACGAAACGGCCGGATTCCAGAATGATGCGGGTCCTGGGGAACTGGCGATGGAAGCTCGCAAACAGCGGTGCCAGCAGTTGCTTGAGGTGCTGGGTGTCGAGTTCCTTTTCGTTCTCGTAGTACTTGATGCCCAGGCCGCCACCGACGTCGACCATGCTCAGGTCCAGGTCGTAACGCAGGGTGAGGTTGCGGTAGAGGTCGAGGATGTAGCTGGCGTTGTCGTACACCGACTGGGCGTCGAGGATCTTGGTGCCGTTGTAGACGTGAATGCCCTTGATGTTCAGGTTGGGCAGCGCCAGGTACTGGCCGAAGTTGGCGACGGCGGTATCTTCCTCGATACCGAAATGGGTCGGGCGCCGCCCATCTTCCACGGCGAGCCGGAGGCGGAGAAATTCGGGTTGATGCGGATGGCCACCGGCGCGCTGCAGCCCAGCGTCGCGGCCAGGGCCGACAGTGCGCGCAGCTCGGTCTCGGACTCGACGACGATCGCATACACACCCACTTCCAGTGCACGGCGGTGCTCTTCGGGTTTTTTGTAAGGCCCCAGGAAGATGATGTCGTGAGGGGCAACACCGGCTTTGAGCGCGATTTCCAGCTCGCCCAGCGAACAGACCTCGGTGTTGCCACCGTAGGAGCGGATCAGTTTGACCAGCGACAGGTTCGGGTTGACCTTGAGCGCGTAGAAGATGTCCACGCAGTCGGGCAACGCATCGCGCAGCTCGTTGAAACTGCTGCGAAGCACAGCCTCGTCGTACAGATAGGTGGGTGTGCCGAACGTCGCTTTTGCCTGAAGGACCAATTCTTTGGAAAGCTTCATCTGTTGCTCCCTTCGTTATTATATTTTCCGGTGCCGAATGCCTGCACGGGATCGGCCTGTGCGTGCGTCCCGGTAGCCCATGGCGTGTTAAGTGTCGTGTCGAATCGCGCAGGTCAGGCAGCCAGGCCAGGACGGCCTCGCTACAAAACTTTGCGCGCAAAGTTTGTGAAATTCTCTACTGCGATTCGCCGTGATGTCAAGATAATTCCATCGCTTGCACGCTGCGACAGAACGTCACCCGGTCAGCGTCAAAAAGCAGGTGTAACAGCGACTTAACAGCGCACCATTTACAGATCAGCAGTCATTTCACCCAGCAAATGCGGGGGCTTTATCTGATCCGTATATATGCCCTATTTCTGAGTCTGTTTTGTCTGCGACGGGCTTCCTAGAGTCTGCGCCTGTGCCAGGGCCCAAGGTGGGCCGGGACGTGAAGGAACTGCGGATAAACAGCCATGAGTACACATCAACAGGCGCAGGCCTATAACTACAAGGTGGTGCGCCAATTCGTCGTCATGACGGTGGTATGGGGCATCGTCGGCATGGCCATGGGCGTGTGGATCGCCTCGCAACTGGTCTGGCCGGACCTCAACCTGGACCTGCCCTGGACCACGTTCGGCCGCCTGCGGCCGTTGCACACCAGCCTGGTGATCTTCGGCTTTGCCGGCAGCGCGCAATTTGCCGCCAGCTACTATGCGGTGCAGCGCACCTGCCAGGTGCGGCTGTACAGCGACTGGCTGACCGGCTTCACCTTCTGGGGCTGGCAGGCGACCATCGTGATCATGCTGGTGAGCCTGCCGCTGGGGCTGACCACCACCAAGGAATACGCCGAGATCGAGTTCACCGGCGCGGTGTGGATGGCGATCGTGTGGGTGGCCTATGGCGTGGTGTTCTTTGGCACCCTGCTGCGGCGCAAGGGCACCCACATCTACGTGGGCAACTGGTTCTTCGGTGCGTTCATCGTGGTGATCGCCATGCTGCACGTGGTCAACCACCTGTCGATCCCGGTCAGCTGGTTCAAGTCGTACCCGGTATACGCCGGCGCCACCGATGCGATGGTGCAGTGGTGGTACGGGCACAACGCCGTGGGCTTTTTCCTGACCACAGGCTTTCTGGGCATGATGTATTACTTCGTGCCCAAGCAGGTGGGCAAGCCGGTGTACTCGTATCGCCTGTCGATCGTGCACTTCTGGGCGCTGATCACCCTGTACATCTGGGCCGGCCCCCACCACCTGCACTACACCGCCCTGCCCGACTGGGCGCAGTCGCTGGGCATGGCGATGTCGCTGATCCTGCTGGCGCCCAGCTGGGGCGGCATGATCAACGGCATGATGACCCTCTCGGGCGCCTGGCATAAGCTGCGCAGCGATCCGATCCTGCGCTTTCTGGTGCTGTCGCTGGCGTTCTACGGCATGTCGACCTTCGAAGGCCCGATGATGGCGATCAAGACCGTCAACGCCCTCTCCCACTACACCGACTGGACCATCGGCCACGTGCACGCCGGTGCCCTGGGCTGGGTGGCGATGATCACCTTCGGTGCGCTGTACCACATGATTCCGAAGGTGTTCGGGCGCGAGAAAATGTACAGCATCGGCCTGATCAACCTGCACTTCTGGCTGGCCACCATCGGAACCGTGCTGTACATCGCCTCGATGTGGGTCAACGGCATTACCCAGGGCCTGATGTGGCGGGCGACCAACGACGACGGCACCCTGACCTATTCGTTCGTGGAGTCGCTGGTCGCCAGTCACCCGGGCTTTGTGGTGCGGTTTGCCGGGGGCGTGTGCTTCCTCAGCGGGATGCTGTTGATGGCCTGGAACACCTGGCGCACGGTGCGCGTAGCCGACCCGAAACTGGCGCTGAACAACGCGCAGCTGGCCTGAGGGCATCATGATGAATGAGTGGCTCCATGGCGGGTATTGGGTAGCTGGGCTGGTGTTCTTCTACCTGATCACCAGCGCGTGCCTCAAGCGCCACAGTGACGAGGTGGATGACCAGGCGAGCCTGATACCCTTCGCCGATGACCCGCTGGTGGCGCGGCGGGTCGAACAGGCGATCGGCCGGCCAGTGCCGGCCGAGGCGCCCGAGGCTTCGCTGAAGGCTTGAGACCGGCGGTACGTGCTTCGCCGGCCAGGCCCGCGCCTACAGGACATGCAGGGGCTGGCCTTGCCGGCGAAACGCGCCGTTACTGCGGTGCAGGCTCCACGTCCTGGAACGCCAGGCCCTGGCTGCCACTGACCTGCCACGGGTTCGCCCCACCCGTCTCGCTGAAGCGGATGTTGTCGAAGCGCGAGTCCTTCAGGCCATCGATCTTGACCTTGGCCGGACCACTGAAGCGCACACGTTCGAACGCCAGCCCCTGGTGGTACGCATCGTGCTGGCTGTCACCCTTCACTTCGATGGCGGCCATCTGCGCATTCTCCACACTCACGTCACTGACCCGCACATCACGGAACTGCCCCGGTATGGTCGAGCGCTTGTAGTCGAGCTTGGCATTCGGGTCGTTGTAGTCGAGGGTGAAGATGAACGCCTGCTTGACCGTGTTGCGAAGCGCCGAATCGCGGAATATCACATTGCGCGCCCCGCCGCCCATGAAGTTGGTGCTCTTCATGCGCAACCCGGCATCGGTGCCATCAGACACATTGTCCTCGGCCAGGATGTTCTGGATCCACGCCCCGGTATGGCTGCCGGCGACAACCATGCCATGCCCCTTGCGGAAGTAGTTGTTGAAGATCCACGCGTCTTCCTGGGTCTTCTGGTGCACCGCATCGGCGCCGGTACCCGCCGCGAAGTTGACGCAGTCATCACCGGTGTCGAAGAAGTTGTTGAACACCATGGCGCCGCGGCTGTTGGCAAACTCGATGCCGTCACCGTTGTTGGCGTCGTAGGTCTTGTGCGTGGTGTTGGCCATCACCACGTTCTCGGTTTCCAGGTTCATGATGCCGTGGTACGCCGGGTTGAGCACGGTGAAGCCGCCGTAGAACACGTTCTTCACGTCGCGCAGGGTAATCAGCGACGAGCGCATCTGCCCGTATGCATCCTTGACGTTCATGCCCTCGGCCACGGCGCGCTCGACCTGGGCCTTGGCCAGGATGCCGTCCTGCATGTAGCGGGTATTGTCGCTGGCCAGGTACACCGGCAGCGACTGGCCACGCTCATCCTGTACATCGGCGCTGCGCTTCCAGCCGTTGCCGTCGATGGTGCCCTTGCCGACGATGCGGATGTTCTCGAATGCCTGATGCTTGCGTGGGTCACGCGGCAGTGCGTTGATCAGCGAGGCCGGGCGCACCGTGGTGGAGTATGGGTACTGGATGTAGCCGTCACGCGGGTAGTCCTCTGGACGCTCGGAGCCGAGCAGGGTCGCGCCCTCGGCGATTTCCAGGGTCATGTTGCTCTTGAGGTACAGCGCACCGCTTTTGTAGGTACCGGCTGGCAGCAACACCTTGCAGCCCACGCTGCAGGCGTCGATGGCGCTCTGGATGGCCGCAGTGTCGAGGGTGGTGCCGTCGCCCTTGGCACCGTGCTTCTTCACGTCGAACAATGCCGGCACAGGGGTGGTGCGCTGCACCACCACGGGGCTGTCGGCCGACTCCTTGCCGTCGCTGCCTACCGAGCGCACGGTGAAGCGGTATTCGGTGTCGGGCGCAAGGTTCTGGGCGGTGTAGCTGTGGATACCGATGCGGTGATGGAAATTCTCGGTGTCCTGCTCGTAGAAGCGGTCGATGTAAGGCTTGGCCGGTGACACCTGGCCATTGTTGACGTTGCTGGAGCCCAGCAGCTTGCCGTTGAGGTAGACCCGGTAGTCGTCGATATCGGCATGATCGGCCGGTTTTTCCCAGACCAGAATGATCTGTCGATCATCATAGGCCAGGGTCGGCACTTGCACCTTGGTGGGCGCATCCAGCGCCCACAGCGGCAGGCTGCAGCCCATGGCCAGAGCGCCAAGTACCGCGCGCGCCAAGGGGGTCTTGGGCAGAACAACAGCAGGGTTTGCATACGGCATGTTTTTATTTTCCTTGTTTTTGCCAGTCATCACGCCACGCCTGTGTACCCGGGCCCGAAGGCTCAGGCACCGAGCGCGGCTTGCTCGAGGTATTGGCTGCGGTTGACGAACGTCTCACGCGGCATTTCCCTCACATCCATGGACAACGCCTCCACTTCCGGCAGCAAGGCGACCAGCGCCGCCAGGGTAGCCGAAGCGAGGCTGCGGCGCTGCTCGGCGCTGCGCCCGGCGAACAGGTACAGTGCCACGTGCACGAACTCATCCTGGGTGGCGCCGCAGCGGTAATGTTCGAAACCGTTCAGGCGCGCCTTGATATCACCCGGCTTGAACAGCCCGCTGGCATCGATGGCATCGTGCACGGCGGCCAGCAGGGTCTGCTCGCCGACGCGTCGGGCCAGTTCGGCGGGGCAATCGATAATGCAATGGGGCATGGTGAAGCTCCTCGGTCAGGTGACGGGCGCCGGGTTGAACAGCGTCAGGTCGTTATGCAGGCGGTGGCGCTCGGCCCAGGTGCGCACCTTGCCGCTGGCCACGTCCAGGTACAGCTGGAAGATTTCCCAGCCCAGTTGCTCCAGGCTCAGTTGGCCGTTGGTCACGCGGCCGGCGTCGACGTCGATCAGGTCGGGCCAGCGCTCGGCCAGTTGCGTGCGCGTGGCCACCTTGATCACCGGGGCCATGGCCAGACCGTACGGCGTACCGCGCCCGGTGGTGAAGATGTGCAGGTTCATCCCGGCCGCCAGTTGCAAGGTGCCGCAGACAAAATCGCTGGCCGGGGTGGCGCAGTACTGCAGGCCACGGCCGGTGACCCGCGCGCCCGGCGCGACCACACCGGCAATCGCGCTGCTGCCGGACTTGGCGATCGAGCCCATGGCCTTCTCGACGATGTTGTTCAACCCGCCCTTCTTGTTGCCGGGCGTGGTGTTGGCGCTGCGGTCGGCCTGGCCACGGGCCAGGTAGCGGTCGTACCAGTCCATCTCGCGCACCAGGGCCTGCGCCACATGAGGCGTGGCGGCACGCGCGGTCAACAGGTGAATGCCATCGCGCACCTCGGTGTTCTCCGAGAACATCACGGTGGCACCGGCACGCACCAGCAGGTCGGCGGCCACGCCCAGCGCGGGGTTGGCGGTGATGCCGGAAAACGCGTCGCTGCCACCGCACTGCATGCCCACCACCAGCTCGGCCGCCGGTACCGGCTCACGGCGGCGCTGGTCGAGTACCTGCAGGCGCGCTTCGATCATCTGCAGGATCTGCTCGACCATGCCGTTGAAGCCGGTGCCGCTGTCCTGCAGGCGGAACAGCCAGTCGGCCTCGTCCTGGCCAGCGGTCAGCGCATCGCCCGGCATCAATTGCGCAGGCTGCAGCTTCTCGCAGCCCAGGCCGATCACCAGCGCCTGGCCACCCAGGTTGGGGTTGCGCGCCAGGTTGTGCAGGGTGCGGATCGGAATGATTGCGTCGGGCGCGGTGATCGCTACGCCACAGCCATAGCTGTGGGTCAGCGCCACCACGTCGTCGACATGGGGGTAGCGTGGCAGCAGCTCGCGACGGGCGCGCTCCACGCAGTGGTCGAGCACACCGGTGACGCATTGCACGGTGGTGCTCACACCCAGAATATTGCGGGTACCCACGCTGCCATCGGCATTGCGGAACCCGTCGAAGGTATAGCCATCCAGTGCCGGCAACGGCTCAGGTATATCAGTGGCCATCGGCAGGCTGTCCAGCGCCGGCGCGTCAGGCAGGCTCAGCAGTTGCTCGGTCACCCAGCGCCCACGTGCGATCGGCACCAGCGCATAGCCGATCACCGTACCGTAGCGCAGCACCGGTTGCCCTTGCGCGATGTCTTCAAGCGCCACCTTGTGGCTCTGCGGGATGGCCTCGACGGCCACCAGGCCGTCGACAAAGCAGCCGCCCGCCCCTACGCCCTGCTCGTTCACCACCACCGCGACGTTGTCCAGGGCGTGCAGGCGAATATGGCGTGGGGTGTCCTGATGATGGATCAAGTGCATCGCAATCCCTCTCACGCTTTGCGGCCTGCCCGGTACGGACAGGCCGCGCGCGATCAACCGATGTAGGTGGTCTTGACCGTGGTATAGAACTCGCGGGCGTAGGTGCCCTGCTCGCGCGAGCCATACGAGGAGCCTTTGCGACCGCCAAACGGCACGTGGTAGTCGACCCCGGCGGTAGGCAGGTTGACCATCACCATGCCGGCCTGGGAGTGGCGCTTGAAGTGGTTGGCGTACTTGAGCGAGGTGGTGGCGATGCCTGCCGACAGACCGAACTCGGTGTCGTTGGCCATGGCCAGTGCGGCCTCGTAGTCGGCCACCTTGACCACGCTGGCCACCGGGCCAAAGATCTCTTCGCGGCTGATGCGCATGTCAGGCGTGCAGTCGACGAACAGGGTCGGCGCCAGGAAGTAGCCTTCGGTTTCGCCCTTGACCACTTCACCACCCGAGACCAGGCGTGCACCTTCGGCCTGGCCGATGCGGATGTATTCCAGGTCCTGCGCCAGCTGTGCCTTGGATACCACCGGGCCGATGTCGGTACCGGCCTGCAGGGCCGGGCCCACGCGGATCGACTTCATGCGCTCGACCATCGCCTCGACGAAGCGCGGGTAGATGCCGGCAGTGACGATCAGGCGGCTGGAGGCGGTGCAACGCTGGCCGGTGGAGTAGAACGCACTCTGCACGGCCAGTTCGACAGCCACCTTGAGGTCGGCGTCATCCAGCACGACCTGCGGGTTCTTGCCGCCCATTTCCAGCTGCACCTTGGCCTGACGCGCCACACAGGCGGCCGCGATGCTGCGCCCTACGCCCACCGAACCGGTGAAGCTGATGCCGTCCACGCGCGCGTCCTGCACCATCGCATCGCCGACCACGCGGCCGCTGCCCATCACCAGGTTGAACACGCCGGCCGGGAAGCCTGCGCGCGAAATGATCTCGGCCAGTGCCCAGGCACAGCCCGGTACCAGGTCGGCCGGCTTGAACACCACGCAGTTGCCGTAGGCCAGGGCCGGGGCGATCTTCCACGCCGGGATGGCGATCGGGAAGTTCCATGGGGTGATCAGGCCGATCACGCCCAGTGGCTCGCGGGTCACTTCCACGGTCACGCCAGGGCGTACCGAGGGCAGCACTTCACCGGCCAGGCGCAGGCACTCGGCGGCGAAGAACTTGAAGATGTTGCCGGCACGGGTCACTTCACCGATGCCTTCTGGCAGGGTCTTGCCTTCTTCGCGGGCCAGCAAGGTGCCGAGCTCTTCGCGGCGCGCGAGGATCTCGTTGCCGACCTTGTCCAGCGCATCGCTGCGGGCCTGGATCGGGAACACCGACCATTCGGCGAACGCGCCACGGGCAGCGCGGATGGCGCTGTCGACCTGCTCGGCGCTGGCCTTGGCGTATTCGCCGATCACATCGCTCAGGTCCGAGGGGTTGACATTGCTGGTGTACTCATCGCCCGCCAGCCACTGGCCACCGATGTAGTTCTCGAAACGTTGTACGTTGCTCACTCTGTTTCTCCTTTAGGCGTGAAGACTGCGGCGCCCGCAAAGGGCGCCGCAAGCCAGAGTCTTACTGTGGACCGAGCTTGTCGATCAGCGCTTTCAACTGCGCGACTTCGTCCGGCAGCAGGTCGGTCAGTGGTGCACGTACCGGGCCTGCGTCGTGACCAACCAGGCGAGCACCGGCCTTGATGATGCTGACGCCGTAGCCTTCGCAACGGTTGCGGATTTCCAGGTAAGGCAGGAAGAAATCGTCAATCAGGCGGCCAACGGTCTCGTGGTCTTCACGGGCGATGGCTTCGTAGAACTCGATGGCGGTTTTCGGGATGAAGTTGAACACCGCCGAGGAGTAGACCGGTACGCCCAGAGCCTTGTAGGCCGCTGCGTAAACTTCAGCCGTCGGCAGGCCGCCCAGGTAGGTCAGGCGATCGCCCAGACGGCGGCGGATGGCGACCATGGGTTCGATTTCGCCGATACCGTCTTTGAAGCCGATCAGGTTCGGGCACTTCTCTACCAACTGCTCCAGGCTGTCGGCGGTCAGGCGGCAGACGTTGCGGTTGTAGACGACAACGCCGAAATCAACCGATTTGCAGACTTCTTCAACGTGATTGACCAAGCCTTGCTGGCTGGCCTCGGTCAGATAGTGCGGCATCAGCAGGATACCGGCAGCGCCCAGGCGCTCGGCTTCTTGAGCGTAGGCAATGGCCTGGCGGGTTGGGCCGCCGGCGCCGGCGAGGATTGGCACCTGACCTTTGCAGGTATCGACTGCAGTCTTGATGATCTCGCTGTATTCCTTGGGCTCCAGCGAGAAGAATTCACCCGTGCCACCAGCAGCGAACAGGGCGCTTGCGCCGTACGGGGCAAGCCATTCCAGACGCTTCTGATAGGACTCTTTGTTGAAGTCGCCGTTAGCGTGGAAGTCGGTGATCGGGAAGGACAGCAGGCCGGAAGAGAGGACCTTTTTGAGTTCTTGTGGAGTCATTTTTCGCAAACCTCAGGATAAAGAACAATGGGGTTACCGTTGAGTGGTACGTCATCGTACAACTAAACAAACAACAAAACCAACCGAAGCGTCAAGAATTCTTATAAATGACGCTATGTTGTTGTTTTAAAAGGAATTAAATTTATTAGAAGCGTGATCGAACAACCATGAATCACCTACGTTGTACGATCACATTGCTTGAAACTCACACCGCCGCCGCAGCGCGTGGCGACTCGGCACTGAAGTCGCGGCTGGCCTGCACCAGCATGCGCGTGTACTCGTGTTCGGCCAGGTCCTGGCTCAGCGCCTGGCTGTCCAGGCGCTCGACAATGCGCCCTTGCTGCATCACCGCAACCTTGTCGCACAGGTGGCTGACCACGCCCAGGTCATGGGTCACCATCAGGTAGGTGAGCTTCTCGCGCTGGCGCAGGTCCGACAGCAGGTTGAGAATCTCGGCCTGCACCGATACGTCCAGCGCCGAGGTCGGCTCGTCCAGCAGCAGCACCCGCGGCTCCAGAATCAGCGCACGGGCAATCGCCACGCGCTGGCGCTGGCCGCCCGACAGCTGGTGCGGGTAACGGTAGCGGAAGCTGTCATTGAGGCCCACCTTGAGCAGGATGTCGTTGATGCGGTCATCACGCTCGCCCATGCCGTGGATGGTCAGCGGCTCACGCAGCGCGGTGTCGATGGTGTGGCGCGGGTGCAGCGAACCGTACGGGTCCTGGAAGACCATCTGCACCTTGCGAAAGTGGTCCTTGGGGATCTTGTGCTGCAACGGCACGCCGGCAATGCTCAGCGCCCCGCTCCAGTGCCGGTACTGGCCGGCCAGGCAGCGCAGCACAGTGGTCTTGCCGGAGCCCGACTCGCCCACCAGGCCGAACGACTCGCCGTCTTCGACACTCAGGTTGACGTCGTGCAGCACCTGGTTGAGGGCTGCGCCCACGCCGAAACTCAGGTTCAGCGATTGTGCTTGGATCATGGACATGGTCAGTTACCTCAGCAGGTGAGCCAGAGCGGGTCGCGTTGCAGCACCGGCAAGCGCGGGCGGCGGTTGTCCATGCTCGGCAAGGCCGCCAGCAGGCCACGGGTATAAGGGTGTTCGGCGTATTGCAGGTCGCACGCGGCGAGTGACTCGACCACCCGGCCGGCGTACATCACCAGCACGCGGTCGCAGTAGTTGCGCACCAGGTTGAGGTCGTGACTGACGAAGATCAGCCCCATCTGCTGCTCCACCACCAGCTCTTCGAGCACGTTCAGCACTTGCTGGCGCACCGACACGTCCAGGGCCGAGGTCGGTTCGTCGGCGATGATCACTTCCGGGTTGGTGATCACCATCATGGCGATCATGATGCGCTGGCCCATGCCGCCGCTGACTTCATGCGGGTACAGGTTGTAGACGCGCTTGGGGTCGCGAATGTGCACCTTTTCCAGCATCAGCATCACGCGGTCGCGGGCCTCGCTGCGGCTGGCCTTGTGATGCGCCAGGTAGGCCTCGGCGATCTGGTCACCGACCTTGACCACCGGGTTGAGCGAGTACTTGGGGTCTTGCATGATCATCGAGATGCGCTGGCCACGGATCTTCTGCATGGCCTTTTCGCTGGCGCTGAGCAGGTCGATATCGCCGAACTGCAGGGCCTTGGCGGTGATCTGCGTGCTGCCCGGGTGCAGCTTGAGCAGGCTGCGCCCGACGGTGGACTTGCCCGAACCGGACTCACCCACGATCGCCAGCTTTTCTCGGCCCAGGGTGAACGACACATCGCGCACCGCGTGCATTTCTTTCTTGCCGTTGACGAAGCGCACATTGAGCGAATCGACATTGAGTTTGAGCGTCGACATAAAGCCTCCAGTTACTCGCTACGCGGGTCGAGAATGTCCCGCAGGCCATCGCCCAGCAGGTTGAACGCCAGGCTCACCAGCATGATCGCTGCACCCGGTACTGCCACCAGCCACCAGCACTCGAGCATGTAGCGACGGCCGGTGGAGATCATTGCACCCCACTCCGGCAGCGGCGCCTGTGCACCCAGGCCGAGGAAACCCAGCGCGGCGGCGGTCAGGATGATGCCGGCCATGTTCATGGTCAGGCGGATGATCACCGACGACATGCACATCGGCACGATGTGGCGCAGGATGATGCGCGTCGACGACGCCCCCTGCAGTTCCACGGCAACCACGAAATCGGCCTTGCGCAGCGACAGGGTTTCGGCCCGTGCCAGGCGTGCGATCGGCGGCCAGGAGGTCAGCGCGATGGCGACCACGGCATGCTCCAGGCCAGGGCCGAGGGCGGCGATGAACGCCAGCGCCAGTACCAGGCTGGGGAACGAGATAAAGATGTCGGTGATGCGCATGAACACCGTGTCGACGATGCCGCCGAAATAGCCCGAGACGGTGCCGATGAACAGCCCGATGGGGCCCACGATGATGGTCACCAGGGCAATGATGTAGAGGGTGATGCGGGCGCCGTAGACCAGCCGGCTGAAGATGTCGCGGCCGTATTCATCGGTGCCGAACCAGTGTGCGGCACCGGGTGCCTGCAGGGCATTGCTCAGGTTCTGTACCACGGGGTCGTGGGTGGCGATCCAGGGTGCGAAGGCCGCCACCACGATCAGCAGCAACGCCACCAGCAACCCCGCCAGGGTCATCGGGTTGCGCAGCAGGTGGCGCAGCACCCGCAGGCTGCTCTTGTACAAGGCCTCGAGGCTGGATGCCGGCGTGGTGTCGGCCTGCCGCTTGGCGGTAGATTCGGTAGAAGACATGTTGGCTATCATCGGCATGCTCTCGGTGTGAAATCATGGCCACCGGGGGCGCCCGCAGGCCCCCCCGACGGTGTTCAGCGTTGCTTGTAGACGCCCAGGTAACGGGTCGCCTCGGCGTCATCGCCGGTGAAGCCCTTGACATCGACCGAGCTGACCGCGGTGTCGGTCATCTGCGACACGATCATGATCGGGCCGGCTTGCTCGTCGTACAGCTTCTGGGCCTCGTGGTACATGCTCAGGCGCTTGGACGCATCACGCTCCACCCCTACCCGATCGATCAGGTCATTGAGCTGGCGACTGAAGAACGACGCGCGCCAGCCCTGGAAGTTGGGCAGGCCGGCGTTGTCGCTGTTGTCGGGGTTGTAGGCGAAGGTGCGCAGGCTGAAGTACGGGTGCGGATAACGCTCGGCGCCACGCGCCACGATCATCTCGAAGTTGCGTGCGCGCATCGCGCCATACACCTGGTTGCCGGTGCCCTGGATGATCTGCGCATCGATGCCGCCTTGCTTGAGGGTGGCCTGCATGCGCGAAGCGATCTCGATGAACGGCGACTCGGACAAGGTGCGGATGGTGGTCTTGAAACCGTTCGGGTAACCGGCTTCGGTCAGCAGCGCCTTGGCCTTGTCCACGTCCATCTTGTAGCCAGGATCGGGCAGGCGAGCCTCCAGGCCGAGCTGCATCGGCTGCTGGTTGAGCTTGCCGTAGTGCGGCATGACCTGCTCGTCCAGGCCTTTGTAGTCGATCAGGTTGCGTACCGCTTCGCGCACTTTCTTGTTGGCGAATTCCGGCTGCTTCATGCTCATGGCCACGTAGTACATGGTGCCGCGCTGCAGCGCCTGGATCTGCAGCTTGTCCGAGCCTTCGATGGCCTTGATGTCGGGCCCGGCAATGCCGTAGGCCAGGTCCAGGTCACCGCGCTCAAGCATCAGGCGCAGCGACTGCGACTCGGTCATGTGGCGCACCAGCACGCGCTTCATCTTCGCCTTGTCGCCCCAGTAGCCGTCGAAACGGTTCATCACCAGCGAGTCGTTGGCGGTCCATTTGGCCAGGGTGAACGGGCCGCTGCCAGCCTCGTTGGTGACCAGCCAGGCGGCGCCCAGGTCACCGTTCTTCTCATGCTTGAGGGCTTCCTGGCGGTCGACGATGACCGCACTGGGCGAGATCGCCAGCGAGTCGATGACCAGCAGCGGGTCGGTCGGCTGCGGCAGGTCGACGACCAGGGTGTGGGCGTCGGTGGCGCGGATCAGGCCCTGGATGTTCTCGACGCTGTAGCCGTAGGCCTTCCAGGTGGTGGCCAGGCCGAAGTTGAGCTTCATCACGCGGTACAGCGACCAGGCCACGTCTTCGGCGGTCAGGGCGTTGCCGGAGTGGAACTTGACGTCGCTGCGCAGGTGGAAGGTGATCTGCTTGCCGTCTTCGCTGATGTCCCAGCGTTCGGCCAGTTGCGGCAGGTGTTTTTCCGGGTTGCCGTTGTCGCGCTTGATCAGGGTGTCGTAGAGGTTGGCGTTGACCCCGGAGGCATCCAGGCCCGGGGCGTTGGCCGGGTCGATGGAGAACAGGTTGACCATGCTCATGCCGATGATCAGTTGATCAACGGGGGTCTTGGCATTGACCGCGGCCATCGGGCTCAGCGCCAGGATGGCGCCCAGCAGGCTCATGCGCAGTGTCGGGAATACAGTCTTCATGTGGGCATCCTTCTTTTTATAGTTATTGATTGTGCTCATGCCGGCCATCGTGGCTCAGCGGGTCCGTGGGTCGAACACTTTGTACAGGGCATCGCTGATCAGGTTGAGTGCGACGAAGATCAGGCCGATCACCAGTACACAACCCATCACCGCATTCATGTCGCCAAGCATCAGGCTGCTGGTCAGGTACTGACCAAAGCCAGGCCAGGCAAACACCGTCTCGATCAGTACCGCGCCTTCGAGCAGCGAGCCGTAGGCCAGGGCCACCACGGTCAGCAACTGCACGAGGATGTTGCGAAAGGCATGGCCCCAGACCACCTGGCGCCGCGACAGGCCTTTTACCCGTGCGGTGATGATGTATTCCTGGGACAGCTGCTCGAGCATGAAGCTGCGGGTCATGCGGCTGATGTAGGCCACCGAGTTCAGGCCCAGGATCAACGACGGCAGCACGATGTGGCGCAGTGCGCTGGAGAAGGCGTCCCAGTCGCGTGCCAGTGCCGAGTCGATCAGCAGCAGGCCGGTGACGTCCGGCACCATGCCGTCGTAGGCCAGGTCGATACGCCCTGCCCCGCCCGCCCAGCCCAGCCAGGCGTAGAACACCAGCAGGCCCATCATGCCGACCCAGAAGATCGGTGTGGAATAACCGAACAGGGTGATCACCCGTGCCACATGGTCGCCCACGCGGCCCTGGTTGCTGGCCGCGACCACACCCAGCGGCAGGCCGATGAGGATGCCGAACAGAATCGCCAGGGTGGCCAGTTCGATGGTTGCCGGGAACACGCGCTTGATGTCTTCAAGCACCGGGTGGCCGGTGAGCAGCGCGTTGCCGAAGTCACCGTGCAGCAAGTCGTTCAGGTACAGGCCGAACTGGGTCCAGATCGGCTTGTCCAGGCCCATGGCCCGGTACACCTGGTCGTAGGTGGAGCTGTCGGCGTCCGGACCGACCACGGCCAGCACCGGGTCCAGCGGCATCACCCGACCAATGAAGAAGGTCAGCGCCAGCAGACCAAGCAGGGTCACCAGGACCGTGCCGGCCCGGCGGGCAGTGCCAGACACGCGGGTGCCCAGCACAGAGGCAGTCGAAAGAAACATAACAGGCTCCTGAAAAAGCGTTCACCAATCACCGAGGCGTGAGGGGCGCGTACGCCCCTCGCCCGCTCAACGCGACTTGTAGACGTCTTTGTAACGGGTGGTGGCCGCGGTGTGGCCCTGGTAATTCTGGACATCGTGGTACAGCACCACGGTGTCGGTCATTTGCGATACCGGCAGGATCGCCCCCACCTGCTCGTCCAGGGTTTTCTGGATCTGCTGGTACTGGGCCAGCTGCACGGCCTTGTCGGGTTCGACTTCGGCCTGTTCGATCAGGCTGTTCAACTCGGGGCTGTAGAACGAGGTACGCCAGCCCTGGAAGTTGCTCAGCTTGGCCTCGTCGCGGTTGTCCGGGTTGTACACCAGGGTACGCAGGCTCGAATGCGGGTGGCGCTCGGCACCGCCGCCGCCACGCCCGACCAGGATGTCGAAGGTGCGTTCACGCATGGCACCGTAGACCTGGTTGCCGGTACCGGTGACGATGGTGGCCTGGATGCCCGCCTGGGCCAGGGTCGACTGCAGGCTGGAGGCGATGTTGATGAACGGTGGTTCGGTGAGCACGCGAATGGTGGTCTTGAAGCCGTTGGGGTAACCGGCCTCGGCCAGCAGTTTTTTCGCTTCGGCCACGTTCAGGGTATAGCCCGGATCGTCCAGACGCGCCGGCAGGCCCAACGGCAACGGGCGCTGGTTGATCTGGCCGTAGTGCGGCATCACGGTGTTGTTGATGCCCTGGTAATCGATCAGCGACCGCACGGCCTTGCGCACGCGCGCATCGTCGTATGGCTTGTTCTTGACGCTCAGGGCGACGTAGTAGAGGGTGCCGCGCTGTACGGTCTGGGCCTTGACCTTGTCCGATTTTTCCAGCGCTTCGATATCCGGTGCTGCCATGCCCTTGGCCAGGTCCAGGTCGCCACGTTCAACCATCAGGCGCAGCGATTGCGACTCGGTCATGTTGCGCATGACGATGCGCTTGAGCTTGGCCGGGCCATCCCAGTAACCGTCGAAGCGGTTCATCAGGATCACGTCGTTGGCGCGCCAGTCCTGCAGCACGAACGGACCGCTGCCAGCGGCGTGAGTGGTCAGCCAGGCGCCGCCCATGTCATCGCCTTTCTGGTGCTGCTGCACCACTTTGCGGTCAAGGATGAAAGCGCTTGGGGAGGTTGCGAGGGTGTTGAGCACCAGCATCGGGTCGGTCACGCGCGGCAGCTCGACCACGAAGGTGTATTCGTCGGTGGCACGCATGTGCTGGGCGACGTTGCCGGCGGTGAAGCCGTACGCTTTCCAGGTGGAGGCCAGGGCCAGGTTGAGCTTGATCACGCGCTGCAGCGACCAGGCCACGTCTTCGGCGCTCAAATCATTACCAGAATGGAACTTCACGCCCTTGCGCAGGTTGAAGGTCAGGGTCTTGCGGTCATCGCTGACGGTCCAGCTTTCGGCCAGGGCAGGCACCAGCCTGTCAGGTTGCTTCACATCCTGCACCAGCAGCATGTCGTACAGGTTGGCATTGACCTCAGAGACATCCAGCCCGGTGGCAGCGGCCGGGTCGAGGGACAGCAGGTTGATCATGCTCATGCCGACGATCAGCTGGTCGGCCGGGGTTTTGGCGAAAGCGGCAGGTACCGAGGTCATTGCCAGCGATGCAGCAAAGACCCCCGCCCAGAGTTTGGGGAGAACGCTCATGTGAGATAGCCTTTTTATAGTTATTGGACTCTCGGGCGGCACGCTATGGCGCGTGCCGCCATGCACGAATCAGAAGCTGTGCAGCGTATTGGTCTCGACGAAGTCGAAGTCGATTTCCTCGCCCAGGCCTGGCAGGTCCGACAGGTGCACGAAACCGTCTTCGTCCATCGGATCGACCAGGCGCTTGAGGTAGGCCGGCACTTCGTCGTAGTTCAGGTACGGGTGCAGCAGGCCGCGCTCGTACCAGGTGCAGTTCTTGATCGCACCGACCACCGCCAGGTTGGCGGCGCCGTTGCCGTGAATCTCGCAATCCATGCCGAACGACTCGGCCATGTGCGCCACTTTCAGGCACGGTGCGATACCGCCGACACCGGCCACCCCGGCACGCAGGATGTCGCACACATCGTTCTTGACCCAGCTGGCACGGCTCAGGTGCTTGCCGGCGAGGGTTTCCGGGCCCAGCACCGGGATTTGCAGCTCGCGAGCCAGCCAGGCGTAGGATTCGGCCGAGTCTTCCATCATCGGCTCTTCGAACCAGGCGAAGTCCAGCTTCTCCAGCGCACGACCGATGGTCAGGGCTTCGGTGCGGCTGTACCAGTGGTAACCATCGAGCATCAGCGCGATGTCCGGACCGACCGCTTCACGCACGGCGGCGCACGCCTTGATATCCATGCTCACGCTGGGCGCGAAGGAGACCGGTGGCATCCAGGTGTGCAGTTTGATGGCCTTGTAGCCGCGCTTTACCAGGGTCTCGGCGAAGCGACCGTACTCTTCCGGGGTGGACAGGCCGCCAGGCAGCTCGTCGCCGCACATGGTCGAACCGTAGGCCGGCACCTTGTCACGGTAGCCGCCGATCAGCTTGTGCACCGGCACGTTCAGCTTGCGCCCGGCCCAATCCCACAGGGCTTGCTCGACAAGCGCCAGGGCACGGTCGGTCAACTGGCTGGCGCTACCGCGCTGCCAGTGCACCAGGTCGTGCCAGATCTTCTCGCGATCGAAGGCATTGGCGCCAACCAGCACCTTGCGCACAAAGCCGTCCAGCACATAAGGACGGATCAGCTCAGGCGCACCGAAGGCAAAACCTTCGTTGCCGCATTCAGTCTTGATGCGCAGCAAGGCCATCTTGGCCTGAGTGACGTCGCCCGGGTGGGCATGGCCGGCACTGTCTACAGCGCGGCGGGTGGGGTAGGAAAAAACCTGGACGTTAACAGCAGTGATGATCATGGACGTCTGAGCCTTCTTATTGGATTTGTGGCGGGTGTGTCACGCTCTGGAATCGATCATACGTCATCGTACAACACTTGAAAAGCTCCCCCTGCAAACCTTTCGTCAGGCACCTCTAAAGCCCTTGTTTTGCGGCATTGCGAGAGCTTTTGGCATGAGATAAGCCGCGTGAATACTGCTACAAAGCCCGTTCTTGAGCGCTTTATAAGAATCATCCTACAACCGTGCGAATAAATCGTAGACAGCCCCAATGTTGTACGATAACGTACGTCGAAATTGATCCCCAAGGAGCCCTCCTCTACCCGCAACCGTCCCTGGCAGCACGCTTCATAACGACCCCAACAAAAACAAAAAAAGAAGATCGCATGAACACTACACTCCGCAGCCTCATTGCCATCAGCACCCTCGGCCTGTCCTTCTATGCCTGCGCAGACTCGGCCAGCATCAACTACCGTCACGGCTTCACCGAAGACGACAGCATCCACTCCGACCGCATCAAGATGAACTACCGGATGGACAGCGGCCTGGGTTTCGGGGCCGAGATCAAGTACAAGACCGCGGGTGACCGCGAAGACGTCGCCTATGACAACCTGGTCAACAACGGCCATGAATTCACCGTGGACTACAACTACAAGTTGAGCCCCAAGTCGACGCTGACCCCGGCGTTCCAGATGGACAGCGGGAAAGACTCCACCAGCTACAAGTTCGGTCTTAAGTACAACTACAAGATCAACGACACCTGGTACGTTGCCACCCGCGTGCGTCACGACGCCAAGCGGCTGGACCGCGATGTGATCGACCACAGCAAGGACGACCGCGCCAAGGACAACCAGAACACCACTCGCCTCGAAGGCTGGCTGGGCTTCACCCCCAAAGGCCCGTGGGCCTTCGAGTACCAGTACATCTACTTCGATACCGACTACATCCGCTACGACAACAAGAAGAGCGACTACGAGCAGAACATGATCGTCAAGTACAAGATCAACAAGCAGTGGGCACCGTTCATGGAGGTAGGCGACGTCAAGGTCAACTCCACCACTGATGACCGCCAGGCTCGCTGGCGCCTTGGGATCCAGTACAACTTCATGTAATGCCGAGCAACCGGGCCGTCCTCAAGACGGCCCGGTTTTGTCATCTGACGACACATAACGGAACTCTAACTGAAGGCGCCCGCCATGACGACACCACACTCCTCCGCCACCCCGAGCAAACCCTTCAACCGCCTGCTGCTGACCGGCGCCGCCGGGGGCCTTGGGCAGATTCTGCGCGAAGCGTTGCAGGCGCACGCCAATGTTGTACGGGTCTCCGACATCAGCCCGATGGCGCCACCGGCTGGCGACCACGAAGAAGTGATCACCTGCAACCTGGCCGACAAGGCCGGCGTGCTGGCCCTGGCTCAGGATGTGGACGTGATCGTGCACCTGGGCGGGATTTCCACCGAGCGCTCGTTCGAAGAGATTCTCGAAGCCAACATCAGCGGCACCTTCCATATCTATGAAGCGGCGCGCAAACACGGGATCAAGCGGGTGATCTTCGCCAGCTCCAACCACGTCACCGGGTTCTACCCGCAGAGCGAACAGATCGATGCGCACTCCCCGCGCCGCCCGGACTGCTACTACGGGCTGTCCAAGTCCTACGGCGAAGACCTGGCAACGTTCTACTTCCACCGCTATGGCATCGAAACCGTGAGCCTGCGCATTGGCTCCTCGTTCCCCGAGCCGCGCAACCTGCGCATGCTGTCCACCTGGCTGAGCTACCCGGACCTGGCACACCTGGTGGAGCGCTCACTGCTCGCCGAAAACGTCGGGCATACCGTGGTCTACGGCGTGTCGGCCAACCGCGACCTGTGGTGGAACAACCGCTACGCGGCGCACCTGGGGTTCCAGCCACAGGACAGCTCGGAGCGCTTCCGTGCCCAGATGGAGCAGTTGCCCAAGCCTGCGGCAGATGACCCGAATGCCGTGCTGCAAGGCGGCGCGTTCTGCGCGGCCGGGCCATTTGGTGATTGAGCCATGAATGCCGGCAAGGCAGGTTCCTGCAGGAACCCACCTTGCCGGCGAAGCACACGCCAAGCCCCATCTGATACAGCGCCGCCCTCTTCGCCGGCAAGGCCGGCTCCTACCGAGACCTTTTCATGACCGCCGAACTCATCGTCGACGCACGCAATGCCACCGGCGAAAGCCCGGTATGGCACCCTCAAGAAAACGCCCTGTACTGGGTCGATATCCCCGCCGGCCGCCTGCACCGCTGGCAACTCGATGGCCAGACCACGTCCTGGCAGGCCGACGAAATGCTCGCCTGCATCGCCCGCAGCCCGCAAGGCCACTGGCTGGGCGCCCAGGAAACCGGCCTCTTCCAGCTCACCCCCCAGGCCGATGGCCGCCTGCGTGCAGAGCAATGCGCCAGCGTCGAACACGCCCGCGAGAAAATGCGCTTCAACGACGGTCGCTGCGACCGCCAGGGGCGCTTCTGGGCCGGCACCATGCAAACCAACATGGGGGCCGAAAAGGTCGGTGCGCTGTACCGCTACGACCCGCAGCCTGGCGGCCCGGTACTGCCCTTGCAGGCCCAACTGCACGACCTGACCGTGCCCAACGGCATGGCGTTCAGCCCCGACGGCAAGACGATGTATGTCTCCGATTCGCACCCTGGCGTGCAACTGATCTGGGCCTTCGACTACGACATCGACAGCGGCACGCCGCACAACCGCCGGGTGTTCGTCGACATGAACAACCACCCCGGCCGGCCTGATGGCGCCACCGTGGATGCCGAAGGCTGCTACTGGATCTGCGCGATCGATTCCGGCCTGGTGCTGCGCTTCACCCCCGAAGGCAAGCTGGACCGCACCCTGGAACTGCCGGTGAAAAAGCCGACCATGTGCGCCTTTGGTGGCCCGCAACTGGACACGCTGTTCGTGACCTCGATCCGCCCGCAAGGCGTGGACCTGGCCGATCAGCCATTGGCCGGCGGGGTGTTCGCGCTGAACCCGGGGGTCAAGGGCCTGGCCGAACCGCTGGCGCGGGCCTGAGCCATGACGGCTGGCTGCAGGGCGCAGCCAGCCGTACCCGAATCAGCCGTGCAGCGCTTGCGCTTCGGCTTCTTCGTAGGCCTGGCGCAGGCGCTCACGGCTGTTGGTCAGGTGCAGGCGCATGGCGGCACGCGCCGATTCGGCGTCCTGCCGGGCGATGGCCTGGTAGATGTCTTCATGTTCGCGGCTCAGGCGCTCCGCGTAATGCTGCTGGTCATCATGGGTCAGGCGCGCCGAGTTGACCCGCGTACGCGGAATGATGCTGGTGCCCAGGTGCAGCATGATGTCGGTGAAGTAGCGATTGCCCGTGGCCAGGGCGATCTGCTGGTGGAACTGGAAGTCGGCCGCTACCGCATCGTTGGCATTGGCCGTGCCGCTTTCGAGGGCATCGAGGGCTTCGCGCATCAGCTTCAACTGTTCGTCGGTGCGCCGCGCAGACGCAAGGCCGGCAGACTCGACTTCAAGGCTGATGCGCAGCTCCAGAATCGCCAGTACGTCACGCAGGGTGACGATGGTTGCCGGGTCGATCCGAAAGCCGCTCGGGCTAGGGGTATCGAGCACGAAGGTGCCGATGCCATGGCGGGTTTCCACCAGGCCGGCGGCCTGCAAGCGGGAGATAGCCTCGCGCACCACGGTGCGGCTGACGCCCTGTTCTTCCATGATCTGTGACTCGGTGGGCAGCTTTGCGCCGCGCTTGAGCTCACCGTCACGAATGCGCCGTGAAAGCTCGGTGACCAGCTCCTGGCCAAGGCTGCGATGCTTTCTACGAACACGGGGTTGGACGATCTGGTTGTCCATAGCGAACTGTTGTCTCGGTTTACGGATGAACAGCCACTATAGCTTACGAAGTTGTACGACAACACTTCTATCTACATGAAACGTGCCGATTTATAGGTCAATTATCTGTAAATATCGTAAAGGAAGCTTGCCATGGAAACTGCTGTAACGCTTCAGGACCGTCTAACTCGGGTGGTTGTGGCCCCCGAGCTGGGTGGCAGCCTGGTGAGCTGGACCACGCTGAACGATGAACGCGCGCTGTTGCGCCCTGCCACGTTGCCGGCAACCTCGCCACGGCAACTGGGCTGCTACCCGCTGGTGCCATGGTCCAACCGGATCGCCTCGGGCGGCTTCGACACACCCGAGGGCTGGATGGCGTTGCCGGCCAATACCGACGGTTCGCCGCTGGCGGTGCATGGCAGTGCCTGGCAGCAGCCCTGGCAGGTGGTCGCACAGAGCGATCAGGCAGTACGGCTGCGCCTGGAAAGCCAGCTGCCCTTTGCCTATAACGCCGAGCAGCACATTCGCCTGGAGGAAGGCTGCCTGAGCATCGAGCTGAGCGTGACGCACCGTGATGCGCAGCCGGCCTGGCACGGCCTGGGGCTGCACCCTTACTTTGTGCGCACGCCTGCCACGCGGGTAACGGCCCAGGCCAGCCAGGTATGGCTGTGCGATGAGCAACAGCTATCGACACAGCTGAGTGAGCTGCCGGCCGAATGGGACCTGCGCCAGGGCAATGGGCTGCCAGACGAGCGGGTGGACAACGCATTCGTGGGCTGGGATGGGGTGTGCCGGATCGAACAGGAAGATGCCGGCTATCACCTGGACTGCCGGGCCGAAGGGTTTGGCTATTACCTGCTGTTCTGCCCGCCGGGGCAGCCGTTCTTCTGCTTCGAGCCGGTGAGCCACCCGGTCAATGCCCACCACCTGCCAGGGCGACCGGGGTTGGTGCTGTTGCGCGAGGGCGAGGCGCATCGGGCGCGTTGGAGCATGCAGTACACCAGGCTCTAGACCCGGGCCAGGCCTGCGCCAGCCGTCAGGGCGCCAGGCCGATCCCACGCAGGATCACACTGGTCACCGTCTGCAGCGCGCGCTCGAACTGCGGCTCGCTCAAGGGCTGGTGGGCATTGAGCAGGTTCACCTGGTGGCTGAAATCGGCATAGTGCTGGGTCGACGCCCAGATCATGTACAGCAGCCCCGAAGGCTCTACCGGCAGGATGCGCCCCTGCTCCACCCACTGGCGAATCTTGTGTTCCTTGAGCTTGGCCCAGCCGTACAGGCTCTCATCCAGCGTTGCGCCCAGGTGCGGTGCACCATGGATGATCTCGTCGGCCCACACCTTGGAACCGTAGGGCCGGGTCCAGGAGTGGTTCATCTTGGCGCGGATATAGGCGCTGAGCACGATGCGCGGGTCGTCATACAGTTCGAAGCACAGCGCATCCTGCTTCCACACCTCCAGCAGCCCGAGCAGCACCGCCTGGTACAACTCGGTCTTGGTGCTGAAGTAGTAGTGCACGTTGCTGCGCGGCAACTGCGCAGCCTCGGCGATGTCGGCCATGGCCGTGCCAGCGAAGCCCTTTTCGGCAAAGACCCGCTCCGCCGCCAGAAGAATGCTGTCGACATTGCGTTGACGAATGCTGTGCTTGTGCGCGGCCATGGGCAGATCCGGTGCGGATGACCCTGCAAGGCTAGCACTGCCGGCCCCCCCAGGCACACCTGTCGATCAACCGCGATCACTGCACACCTTGGCCAGCGTCAGGTACCGACCGTACTCCGGTGGCGCCACCTGTGCCGACCCGTTGCCCCGAGGGATCAACACCAGCCATCGCCTTGGTATAACCGCCGGGCGCGAAGCGACAGGTGACCAGCAGCATCATCACCACGGTGACGCTCAGCAGCAGCCAGGAGGCCTGGAAATCACCGCTGACGTCACGCAGCCAGCCGGTCACGTAGGGCACGATACCGGTGATGATGAAGCCCACGCCTTGTACGAACGCTGCCAGCGCACCGGCGCTGGCCGGGCTCTTCAGGTGCTCCAGGGTCAGGGTCAGGCTCAGACTGAAGCAGGCCCCCAGGCCGAAGCCGATCAACGCTACCCACACGGCCGACACCGCAGGCGCCAGCAGCAAGCCGACAAACCCCAGCAACTGCACCGACAGCGCCAGCCACAGGCCCGGCCGCCGGTCTGCCAGGCGGCGCAACAGCAACGGCAAACCCAGCGCCCCTGCCACCTGGAAGAGGGTCATCAGCCCGACCAGTTCACCACCGCCCTGGGCCGTGCCGCCCACCTGCTGATAATAGGCCGGCAGCCACGCCACCATGCTGGTGTAACCCCCATTGATCAGGCCGAAATATACCGCCAGCAACCACGCCCGCCGACTGCCGAACAGGTGCCCGCTGACGCCGCCGCGCCCGCTTGCTGCCTCCAGGCGCGGCCTCACCCAACACCACACGGCAAAAGCCAGCAACGCGGGCAGCAGCCATACACCGAGCCCGGCCTGCCAGCGTGAAAACTGTTCGGCCACTCGCGGGCCGACGACTGCCGCGACCCCGCCGCCACTCATCAGCGCGGCCGAGTACACCCCCATCGCCATCGCCAGGCGCTGCGGGAACCAGCGGTTGACCAGCCCCGGCATCAACGCCTGGATACACGCCACGCCAAGGCCGGCCAGCGCCGCGCTTGCCACCAGTGCCGGGCCCGAGTCGAGCACCAGGCGCCAGCCACAGGCCAGTGCAATGGCGGCCAGCCCGATCAGCATCGCCCCCTGCTCGCTCAACCAGCGCCGCAGCCAGGGGTGCAGCAGCGGTACCAGGCCCATGCACAGCACCGGCAAGGCCGTGAGCAGTGCGGCCTGTTGATAGCCCAACCCGGTGCTGCGCCGGATGTCTTCGAGCAACGGGCCGATGCTGGTAAGGATCGGCCGCAGGTTCAGCGCCATGGCGATCACCAGCAACAGCAGCAATGCACCACGGCTCTGTTCGTGCTTCATGTGTGCACCTGTTGCCAGGCGGCATACAGGTCGCCCTCGCCTGCTGGCTTGAGCCGTTGCAGTGGCAAGGACTGTTGCTGGGGCGGGCGCGCCATCTGCGTGTACACGGCGGCGGTGGACAGGCCATAGGGCTCGGCCTCTTCGTTGCTGTAGGCAAACCAGGCGCGCTCGATGCCGCACAGGTGCATGGCCGCCAGGCACATGGGGCAAGGGTGACCGGTAGCGTAGATCTCGCACCCGTCCAGCCGTGGGCTGCCGAGCACCTGGCTGGCAAGGCGAATCGCCTGCAACTCGGCATGGGCGGTGGGGTCCTGGGTGAGGTGGATCTGGTTGACGGCTTCGGCAATCACCCGCCCTTGCTGCACCAGCACCGCCGCGAATGGGCGACCGCCGGTTGCAATGGAGTCCCTGGCCAGTGCCAGGGCTTGCTGCATGAATTGTTCGTTGGCCATGAGCAGGCGCTCCCGTCAGGTTGGCTGGGCTGAATCAAGGGGCGATTATCCCGAGCGTGCGGTGTAGCATGAAATTAATTGATTTCATGCATGCCAGTGGGTAATCGAATGCTAGATCCCGTGTTGTTGCGCAGCTTTGTCAACGTGGTCGAAACCGGCAACTTCACCCGTGCGGCTGAGCGCCTGCACCTGACCCAATCCACCATCAGCCAGCAGATCATTCGCCTGGAGCAAGGCTTGGGCGTGCGCTTGCTGGACCGCAGCCAGCGCCAGATCTGGCCGACTGAAGACGGCGAGCGCCTGCTGGGTTTTGCCCGGCGCCTGCTGCGCCTGGATGAGGAAGCGCGCCAGGCCTTGAGCCCCGTGCAACCGGAGCGGGCGTTGCGCCTGGGCGTGCCGGAAGACCTGGCCGGCGAAGTGCTGACCGAGCCGCTGAGCCAGTTTATCGGGCAGCGCCCGCGGCTGCGCCTGGAGGTCGAAAGCGGGCTGAGCAACCCGTTGCTGCGCCTGTACCGCAATGGCGAGCTTGACCTGCTGCTGGTCAAGCAATGGGGCGCGGAGCGCGACTGCCATGCGCGCTGGAGCGAGCCGCTGTCATGGGTGTGCAGCGCTGCGCTGGCGCAGGTGGTGGAGCCGGTGCCGCTGGTGGTGTTCCCGGTGGGGGCGCTGTATCGGCAGGAAATGATCAATGCGCTGGAGGCCGTCGGGCGCAGCTGGCGCATCAGCTACTCGACTACCAGCCTTACAAGCCTTAGTGCGGCGGTGAGCGCGGGGCTTGGGGTCAGCCTGATCCCCAGCCGCAGCGTGGGAACCGGGCATCGGGTGCTGGATGTGGGCGAAGGCTTTGCTCCGGTGGCGGGGTTGGAATTGGCGCTGTATGCACGGCCTGCATTGGATGAGGATGGATTGGCGTTGCGTGATCTGCTGCAGGGGTTGTGTGAACAGCGAGGTGCTACGGCGATCTGACGCCATGATGCAACCGCGCCCGGTAACTCCCCGGGCTCTCACCCGTCCACTTCTTGAACGCCCGGTGAAATGCACTGGGCTCCTGGAAACCCGTCTGCTCGGCTATCTGCGCCACGCTCAACACGCTGCCACGCAAGCGCTCGAACGCCAACGCACGACGTACCTCGTCCTTGATCTGCTGGAACGAACACCCCTCACGCTCCAACTGCCGGCGAAAACTGCTCGCGCTCAGGCCCTCGCCCGCCGCCATCGCCGGCAAGGTCGGCCACTGCCCGTACTGGCGAGCACGCAACTCGCGGTACACCCGCGCCGCCAGGCCGTTCTGGTTGCGATAGCGCACCACCAGCCATTGCGGCGCACTGCGCAAGAACGTCTTCAACGCGCCCAGGTCCTGCACCACCGGCAAACGCAGAAAGTCGGCCGCAAACTCGACTTCGGTGCGCCCACTCCCCAAGTGCAGGTTCGGCCCCCACAGCAGCACATCGTCGTCCAGCGCCGCGCGCGTATCACGCAGCTCGGTCCGGTCGATCGCAATGCGTCGCCCGCCCAGCCAGCACAACAGGCTGACCACCAGCACCAGGAAGGTCTCTTCGGCGTACACCCGCGTCTGCGCATCCTCGATGCGCGACTCCAGGCTGATCACCGCGCGCTGCCCGCGCACCGTCAACCGCCCACGCACTTCGCGCAGGAACAGCCCGAAGTTGTTCAGGCACTGGCGCAGCGCCTTCTCCAGCGTCGGCTCCTGGATCAGGCCACGGCAGATCAAGGCAAAACTGCCCGGTGGCATGCCATGCCCGTCAAGGTTGAAAAATTCGTCGTCCAGCGCCTCGATGAGCAACAGCCACAGCCGCGCAAAGGCCTTGGCCGGCACCCGCGCGCCCGCCACCTGCATCACCCCCGGGTCGATCCCCGCCTGCACCAGCAACGCCGCAGCCCGCGCCGGCTGATCGCGCAGGGCATGCAACATGGTGTGGACGAAGTAGACCGCGACCGAATCGTTTTCCCGCATGACTGATTCCGCTATGAAGCGTAGAAATATGGCAAAAAGTGCCAGTGCCGCTGGGCAGTTAGGGCATAGGCCAAGGCGCGCCCTTTGCCTAGACTCGAACCCATCCCGAGCGTGGCCTGGGCGCCATTCTGGCAGAGCCGCACAACGCCCCGCCACGCTTTCGCACACTGGAGTCGCACATGAACACCCAAGAGATCTATGTAGTCAGCGCCGTTCGTTCGGCCATCGGCACCTTCGGCGGTGCCCTCAAGGACCTGCCCCTGGCCGACCTCGCCACCCAGGTGACCCGCGCCGCCATCGAGCGCTCCGGTATCGCCCCCGAGCAGATAGGCCACGTGGTGATGGGCAACGTGATCCCCACCGAACCGCGTGACGCCTACCTGGGCCGTGTCGCTGCGATGAATGCCGGCATCCCCAGGGAAACCCCGGCCTTCAACGTCAACCGCCTGTGCGGTTCGGGCCTGCAAGCCATCGTCTCGGCCGCGCAAAGCCTGCTGCTGGGCGACGCTGAAGCCGTGCTCGCCGCCGGCGCCGAATCCATGAGCCGCGGTCCCTACCTGCTGCCCCAGGCCCGCTGGGGTGCGCGAATGGGTGACCTGCACGGGGTCGACTACATGCTCGGCATTCTGCAAGACCCGTTCGCCGGCTTTCACATGGGCATCACCGCCGAGAACGTTGCCGAACGCAACGGCATCACGCGCCAGATGCAGGACGCCGTGGCCCTGACCAGCCAGCAGCGCGCCGCCCGCGCCATCGCCGAAGGCCGCTTCGACAGCCAGATCGTGCCGATCGAGATTCCCGGCCGCAAAGGCCCGGTACGCTTCGCGGTGGACGAACACGTGCGCGGCGACGTCAGCGCCGAACAACTGGCCGGCATGAAAGCCGCCTTCAAGAAAGACGGTACCGTCACCGCCGGCAATGCCAGCGGCCTGAACGACGGTGCCGGCGCCCTGGTGCTGGCGACCGGCGACCTGGTCAAGCGCCTGGGCCTGCGCCCACTGGCGCGCCTGGTGGCCTACGCGCATGCCGGCGTGGAACCCGAGCTGATGGGCCTGGGCCCGGTACCAGCCACCCGCAAGGTGCTGGAAAAGGCCGGCCTGAGCGTTGCCGACCTGGACGTGATCGAGTCCAACGAGGCCTTCGCTGCCCAGGCCTGCGCCGTTTCACAAGAACTGGGCTTTGACCCCGAAAAGGTCAACCCGAACGGCTCGGGCATTTCCCTCGGGCACCCAGTGGGTGCCACCGGAGCGATCATCGCCACCAAGGCCATTCATGAATTGCAGCGTATCCAGGGCCGCTATGCGCTGGCCACCATGTGCATTGGCGGCGGTCAGGGGATCGCCGTCGTCTTCGAACGCGTTTGAGCGGGAGCCTACCCAGTGACTATCGAAAACATCGCCGTCATCGGCGCCGGCACCATGGGCAACGGGATTGCCCAGGTGTGCGCAGTGGCGGGCTACCAGGTTACCCTGATCGACGTGTCCGAGGCCGCACTTGAGCGTGGCCTGGCGACCCTGCGCAAGAACCTCGAGCGCCAGGTCGGCAAGCAGACCCTGCAGGCCGCACAGGCCGAAGCGGCGCTCACGCGCATCACCACCAGCACCGACTATACGCGCCTCAAGGGCGCGCAACTGGTGATCGAGGCCGCCACCGAAAACCTCGACCTGAAGGTCAAGATCCTGCAACAGGTCGCCGCCAGCGTCAGTGATGCCTGCGTGATCGCCACCAATACCTCGTCGCTGTCGATCACCCAGCTCGGCGCCTCGGTCAGCCAGCCCGAACGCTTCATCGGCGTGCATTTCTTCAACCCGGTACCGATGATGGCGCTGGTCGAGATCATCCGTGGCCTGCAGACCAGCGACGCCACCCATGCCGCGGCCCAGGCCCTGACCGAACGGGTCGGCAAGACCGCCATCAGCGCCGGCAACCGCCCAGGCTTCGTGGTCAACCGCATCCTGGTACCGATGATCAACGAAGCGATCATGGTGCTGCAGGAAGGCCTGGCCAGCGCCGAAGACATCGACACCGGCATGCGCCTGGGCTGCAACCAGCCGATCGGCCCGCTGGCCCTGGCCGACCTGATTGGCCTGGACACCCTGCTGGCGATCATCGAGTCGTTCCACGACGGCTTCAACGACAGCAAGTACCGCCCTGCCGCGCTGCTCAAGGAAATGGTTGCTGCCGGCTACCTGGGACGCAAGAGCGGCCGTGGTTTCTTCACCTACTGAGGCTTGAACATGCCAGTGACTTGCGCCAACTTCGAGGAACGCCGGGACAAGGCACTGGAGCTCTTTGCGGTCAAGGGGTTCGGCCAGGTCAGCATGCGCGAGCTGGCCAGCCACCTGGGGTTGACGGCAGGGTCGCTGTATCACCACTTCCCGAGCAAGCAGCACCTGCTGTTCGATTTGATCGAGGAGCTGTTCGAGGAACTGCTGGCGAGCCTGCCCCCCCCTGCACGCACGAGTGCCCAGGCCAACACGCTGTCACGGGTGATCCAGGCGCACTGGGCGCTGCATGCCGAGCGCCCCTTGCAATTTCGCCTGGCCGAGCGCGACCTGTGCTGCCTGAGCGAGGCGCAGCAGGCCCACATCGCCGACCTGCGCCAGCACTATGAAACCCGCCTGCTGCAATTGATTGCACCGCAGGCGGCGCTGCCGTCGGCCAGCCGCGAAGCGGCAGCCCACGTGATCGCTACGCTGCTCAACAGCCTGCCGGGATGGCTGCAGGCGTCGCCGCTGGCGCAGCCGCAGCGCCTGGCAATGATGGAAAACATGCTGCTGGGCGCCATCGAGCGGACCCTGCATGTGGGCGCGCTGAACGCAGTGGCCTGAAGCGCGCTACTTCAACATTTCCTGTATCTGCTCACCCAGCGTGTACAGGTCGAAGGGCTTGGCCAGGATCGGCGCCTTGCGCGCAATCGGGCTGCCAGACTCGAGTATCTCCGCCGGGTAGCCACTGATGAAAATCACCTTCAGGTCAGGGCGCAGCTTGACCGCAGGCTCGGCAATCTGCACCCCGGAAATGCCGCCGGGCAAGCGAAAGTCGGTGACGATAAGGTCCAGGTGCGGCTTGCTGGCCAGTATCTTGAATGCCTGCTCGCCATCTTCGGCCACCAGCACGTGGTAGCCCTCGCCTTGAAGATAGTCCCTAAGGATCATGCGAATGCTCTCGTCGTCCTCGACGACCAGCACTACATCTTGCGCATCTTCACTCATGCCAACGCCTTCAACTCGTATTTGTTCGGAATAGGATCGTCTTACGACCCCAGGCTTACGCAGAGGTTGCCTGCTGCACATCACTTTCCTGGACATGACGCACCAACGGCAGGCGCACGACGAACGTTGCGCCTTCGCCTTCGGCACTGTGCACGGCAATGCTGCCGCCGTGGGCCAGCACGATCTGCTCGGAAATATACAAGCCAAGGCCCAGGCCTGCGCTGCTCTGGCTGGACGAGACACGCTCGAACTGCTGGAAGATGCGCTGCTGGTTCTCGGCACTGATACCGATGCCCTGGTCGCGCACCTGCACACAGGCCATGCCCTGCTCTTGGAACACGCGCACCTGCACCGGGCTCTTGGCGCCGTAGCGCAGGGCATTGGTCAGCAGGTTGGCAATCACCTGCTCGATGCGAAATTCGTCCCAGTACCCGACCAGCGCAGGTCCCGCCTGCAGACTGATGCTCGAGTCGACCGCCGCCGCCTGCGCGGCGAAGTTCTCCACCAGCCCGGCCACCAGTTGACCCAAATCGAAGGAGGCGGGGCGAATCGACAGCTTGCCGGTGCGAATGCGCGAAACGTCGAGCATGTCTTCGATCAGGCGGATCAGGCTGTTGATCTGGCGCTCGTCGCGCTCGACCATGGCATGCATCTTGTCCAGGGTAAAGGCATCGGCATTGTTGCGCGCCAGGTGCAGCTTGCGTAGCTGGGTCTCCAGGATCAACCCGTTGAGCGGCGTGCGCACCTCGTGCGAGACGATCGACATGAAGTCGTCACGCATGCGTACCGCATGTTCCAGCTCCCCACGCGTGACCTGCAACTGCGCCAGCAGCAATTCCTGTTCCTGACGGCTCTGCTGCAGAGCGTCGAGTTGCTGACCAAGGGCCTTGCGCTGGCGATAGAGGTCGATGAACACTGCCACCTTGCTCTTCACCGCATGGGTGTCCAGCGGCTTGTGCAGGAAGTCCACTGCGCCGCTCTCGTAGCCCTTGAACGCGTAGTTCATCTCGCGCCCTGCGGCGCTGACGAAGACGATGGGAATGTTCTTGGTCTTTTCGGTGCCGCGCATCATCTCGGCCAGCTCGAAACCGTTCATGCCGGGCATCTGCACGTCCAGGATGGCCAGGGCGAACTCGTGCTCAAGCAGCAATGACAGGGCTTCGTCGGCCGACTGCGCCTTGTACACGCTGCGGTCCGGGGCCTTGATCAGCGCCTCCAGTGCCAGCAGGTTCTCTGGCAGGTCGTCAACGATCAGCAGGTTTGCTTGGATATGGCTTAGCATGCACGTGGTTCCAGCTTGGCGAGCAATTGCCCGATGCCGTTCAAAGGGAGTATGTGGTCGGGGCGATGCAGCGCCAGCGCCGCTTCAGGCATGACCGCAACCTGTGCTTCGTGGGGGTCTTGCACGATGGTGATGCCGCCGCCTTGCTTGATCTGCGCCAAACCGCGCGCGCCGTCCTCGTTGGCACCGGTCAGCAGCACGCCCGCCAGACCCGTGCCGTAGACGTCGGCCGCCGACTCGAAAAGAAAGTCGATCGATGGCCGGGAAAAATGCACACGATCTTCCTGGCTCAATGACAGGCTGCGGTCGCGCTCTACCGACAGGTGATAACCCGGCCCGGCCACGTAGATCATCCCCTGCACGATGCTTTCCTTGTCCCGGGCTTCCTGTACCGGACGCTGCAGGCGCCGGCTGAACACCTCGGCCAACTGGCTGTGCCGGTCGTCCGGCAAGTGCAGCACACACAGCAACGGGATGGCAAAGTCGGCCGGCAGGCCGGCAAACACTGCAAGCAGGGCCGAAACTCCACCCGCCGAGGCCCCGAGCACAATCGCGTCGACGCCGCTCATGATTTGCGGTAGATCCGTTCAGGCTTGACCAATGCATCGAATCGATCGGCGTACGCGGAAAAGTCCAGGGTTTCCTTGCTGCCCAGTACCAGGAAGCCGCGATGGCACAGCGACTCGTGAAACAACCCGAAGGCCCGGTCCTGCAGGGTCTTGTTGAAATAGATGAGCACGTTGCGGCACGACACCAGCTGGGTCTCGGAGAACACGCTGTCGGTGGCCAGGCTGTGGTCGGCGAAGGTCACGTTCTCGCGCAGGCTGCTGTCGATGATCGCGTTGCCATAGGCGGCGGTGTAGTAGTCGCTGAACGCCCGGCGCCCACCGGCCTTCTGATAGTTCTCGGTGTAGTCGCGCATGCTCTGCATCGAGTAGATACCCTGCTTGGCCTTTTCCAGCGAACTTGGGTTGATGTCGGTGGCGTAGATGATGGTGCGCTCGAGCAGGCCTTCCTCGCGTAGCAGGATCGCCATCGAGTAGACCTCTTCGCCGGTGCTGCAGCCGGCGATCCAGATCTTGATCGACGGCCAGGTGCGCAAATGCGGCACCACCTCCTGGCGCAACGCCAGGAAATGCCCCGGATCGCGAAACATCTCGCTGACCGGAATGGTCAGGTACTGCAGCAGCTGCATGAACACGCTCGGGTCGTGCAGCACCCGCTCCTGCAGCGCCGATACCGTGGCGCAATCGAACTGGCGCACGGCATGCAGCACCCGGCGCTTGATCGAAGCGCCGGAATAATCGCGAAAATCATAGCTGTACTTGAGGTAGATCGCCTCGATCAGCAGCCGGATCTCAATGTCGGTGTTGCGCTCGATACTCAAATTCGCTCCAGTTGCGGCAGCCATACCCGAATCAACGAGAACAGCCGGTCCAGCTCTATCGGTTTGGCCAGGTAGTCGTTGGCACCCGCCTGCAGGCAACGTTCCTGGTCATCCTTCATGGCCTTGGCGGTGACCGCGATGATCGGCAGCTTGCGCCAGCGCGGGTCCTTGCGGATCAGGCGGGTGGCTTCATAGCCGTCCATCTCGGGCATCATCACGTCCATCAGCACCAGATCGATGTCGCTGATCTGCTCGAGCTTCTCGAGTGCCTCGCGGCCGTTGCGCCCGATTTCCACGATGGCGCCCTTGTGCTCAAGCGCACTGGTGAGGGCGAAGATGTTACGCACATCGTCGTCCACCAACAGCACCTTGCGCCCCTCGAACACCTTGTCGCGGCTGCGCGCGGTCTTGAGCATGCGCTGACGCTCATGGGACAGCGTCGACTCGACTTTGTGCAGGAACAGCGTGACTTCGTCGAGCAGGCGCTCCGGGGAGCGTGCGCCCTTGATGATGATCGAGCGCGAGTACTTGAGCAGGTCGGCTTCTTCGTCGCGGGTCAGGTTGCGCCCGGTATAGACGATCACCGGCGGGAAAGAACGGATGTCGTCGGCAGTCATGCGCTTGAGCAGCTCGTTACCGAGCATGTCGGGCAGCTTGAGGTCGATGATCATGCAGTCGTAGATATTTTCGCGCAGCAGGTCCAGCGCCTCCTGGGCCATGCCCACGGCGGTGATCTGGATGTCTTCGTCGCCGATCAGGCGCGCAATGCTTTCGCGCTGCAGGTCGTCGTCCTCCACCAGCAGGATGTGCTTGAGCTTCTGCGTCAGCTTGTCTTCCAGGCGTGCAAACACCGCCTTGAGCTCTTCACGGCTGGCGGGCTTGACCGCGTAGCCGATCGCGCCCATGTGCATGGCCGCCTCGACACGGTCCTCGACCGAAATGATATGCACCGGAATATGCCGGGTACTGGCCTGTTCCTTGAGCCGTTGCAGCACGGTGAGCCCGGAATGGTCGGGCAGGCGCATGTCCAGCAGGATCGCATCGGGGATGTAGCTGGCCGCCAGTTCGAAGCCCTCGTCGGCCGCCTGGGCAACCAGACAGCTGTAACCCAGCTCATGGGCGAGGTCGAAGAGAATGCGCGCGAAGTTGGGTTCGTCCTCGATGACCAGGATGCAGCGATTGCTGAAGGGGGCCAGTTGGCGATCGTCGGCGAACGCAGGCACCCTGCCCGGTGCCTCCAGCGCTGGCAGTGCAGGCACCGGCGGTGCAACGGGCAGCGGCGCGGGCGCACGCACGGCCATCGCCAACGGTTGCTGGTGCACGATCGGCTCGTACAGTTGCGGCAGGACCAGGCTGAACACACTGCCCTGCCCCAGGCTGCTGTCGACGCTGATCTGGCCGCCCAGCAACTGCGCCAGGTCACGCGAGATGGACAGCCCAAGGCCGGTACCGCCGTAGCGACGGTTCGTGGTGCCATCGGCCTGGTGGAAGGCTTCGAAGATGCTCTGTTGCTGGTCGGCGGCAATGCCGATGCCGCTGTCGCGCACCGAGAACACGATGCCGGTGCCAACCTGATGGCTGATGGTCAGGTCGACCTGACCCTGCTCGGTGAATTTCAGCGCGTTGGACAGCAGGTTCTTGAGGATCTGCTCCAGGCGCTGACGGTCGGTGTACAGGGTGGGGGGCACCTGCGGCTGGATCGTGACATTGAAGCTCAGGCGCTTCTGCTGGGCCAGCGGTTCGAACATCGTGCGCAGGCCGTCGGCCAGGCGGCTGATGTGGGTGGTTTCGGCGCGCACATCAAGCTTGCCGGCCTCGACCTTGGCAATGTCGAGAATATCGTTGATCAGGTTGAGCAGGTCGTTGCCGGCCGAGTAGATCGACTCGGCGAACTTGACCTGCTCGCTCGTGAGGTTGTCCTGCGGGTTCTCGGCCAGCAGCTTGGCCAGGATCAGCGAACTGTTGAGCGGCGTGCGCAGCTCATGGGACATGTTGGCGAGGAACTCGGACTTGTACTTGCTGGAGCGTTGCAGCTCTTCGGCGCGTGCTTCGAGTTCGCGCTGCGCCTGGTTCAGTTCGGCGTTCTTCAGGTTGACGGCGTCACGCTGTTCGGCCAGCGCGTCGGTGCGCTCGGCCAGTTGCTCGTTGGTCTGTTCGAGTTCGGCCTGCTGGGTTTCCAGGTGGGCCTGGGACTCCTTGAGTACCCGCGACTGCTCTTCGAGCTCTTCGTTGGCGGTCTTGAGCTCTTCCTGCTGTACCTGCAACTCTTCGTTGAGCTGCTGGGTCTCGGCCAGCACTTCCTGCAGGCGCTGGCGGTAGCGCGCGCTTTCGATCGAGGTACCGAGGTTGTCGGCCACGCGCTCCAGGAACTCGGCGTCGCGCGGCTGCACGGCGCGCAAAAAGCCCAGTTCGATCACGCCATTGACCTGCCCGTCGTTGACCGCCGGGATGATCAGCACCGTGCGCGGGGTACCCTCGCCCAGCCCGGAGCTGACCTTGAAGTAGTCGGCCGGCACGTCGTCCAGGCGCATCAGGCGGCCCTGCATGACGGCCTGCGCGAGAATGCCCTCCTGGGCGCCCACCCGTTGCTCCTGGGCCTGTTGTTCACGGGAGAAGCCATAGCTGGCGACCCGTAGCAGGCTGCCATGCTCGTCACGCACATACACCGCCGCTACCACGCTGCCCAGGTGGTGAGCAAAGAACTGCAGGATGTTGTTGCCCAGCATGGGCAGGGTCAGTTGGCCCAGCACCTGCTCGGCCAGACGGGTTTGCCCGGCCCGCAGCCAGGCCTGCTGCTCCAGGCGCTCGGTGGCACGCTGCTGGGCCTGGAGATTGGCGGCGTAATTGCTGGACAGGTTGAGCAGATCACGCCGACCGATATAGGCCAGCAGCGCGCTGAGCAGCACCACGAACGCCAGGTACAGCGA
Organism: Pseudomonas aegrilactucae; assembly: GCF_019168305.1. Classification (GTDB taxonomy): domain Bacteria; phylum Pseudomonadota; class Gammaproteobacteria; order Pseudomonadales; family Pseudomonadaceae; genus Aquipseudomonas; species Aquipseudomonas aegrilactucae. Next base: position 35,219 of record NZ_JAHTBI010000049.1, on the reverse strand, counting down.
AATGGACAGCAGCGTGGTGTTGCTGACCTGCGCGTTGCGCGCGATGCGCAGTTGCTGCTCCATCGCGACGAAGGCGTCGAATTCCTTGCGGATCTCGTCGGTCAGGCGCTTGCCCTGGCCCAGCTGGATAGGCGTGCGGTAGTCGGAGTTGGCGCGGCGCAGCGCGATCATTTCCTTGCCGAAATTGTTCCAGGCAGCCTGCAGCGCTTGCAGACGGCTCAGCCGATCGACCTGCTGCGGGTTGTCGGCGACCAGTTGCTTGAGGGTTTCCAGCTCGGCCTGAATCCGAGGCTTGGCCACTTCATAGGGGTCCAGAAAGTGCTCTTCGCCGGTCAGCAGGTAACCGCGCATGCCGGTTTCCATGTCAATGGAAAGCTTGACCGCCTCGTTGGCGTTATTGATCACCCGATCAGTGTGGGCAACCCACTGGATCACCGAAAGCAGGTAGGCAATCACGGCGACGAATACCACCGCACTGATCAGACCGACGCCCAGGGGCAGGCCGATATTGCGGCTCAGCAGCTTGCGAAAGCTCTGCTGATCGGTCGAGGCTGGTTGACTCATTTCAAAGGGCCCGAGCAAGTAAACGAACGAAAGAGTGTGACGGATTTTCGAGTGACTGTTGCAGTTTTCCGCCAGTTCATCCCCGAGTTTATCCTGCTCGGCAGGCCTTGGCCGGCATTGCGCCAGTATTTGAGGCAGGGATGCACCAAACGTTCCCTCGAATGCGTACGCCCGCTATGCTGTTGGGCTGGCGTGTTTTTTTGCGGTGCAGGGAACTTCGAGCCGCGCGCTGCTTACAGATAATGTGTCACCCATTTTTACAGGATTAACGCCATGCCAAGTCATGACCCTCTTCTGGTCGTCGAAGACGACGCCATTGTGCGCATGCTGATGGTGGATGTGCTCGAAGAACTGGGTTACACCGTGGTACAGGCCAAGGATGCCGAAGAAGCGCTCGACGTGCTGGGTACGCCGACGCAACGCCTGGCCCTGATGATGACCGATGTTGGCTTGCCGGACATGAAAGGAACGGAGCTGGCCGTCAAGGCCCGCGAACTGCGCCCGTTGCTGCCGATCCTGTTTGCCAGTGGCTATGCCGACACCCTTGATGTGCCTGACGGCATGCATTCAATCGGCAAGCCGTTCAGCATCGATCAGTTGCGCGACAAGATCAAAGCGATCCTGTAGCCGCCGGCCTTGCGGCGAAGGCACCCGAACAGGCAGAGAGGATTCTGGTTTAATACGCCCTTTTGCGCCCAAAGGCCCCCGCACCCATGCACGCACCCGCCCTACACGTCCTGGTCATCGGCTACGTCTGGCCCGAACCCCGCTCCTCGGCCGCCGGCGGGCACATGATGCAGTTGCTGGAAAGCTTCCTTGAGCGCGGCTGGCGCATCACGTTCAGCAGCCCGGCAGCCGTTGGCGAGCACAAGGCCGACCTGGCAAGCCTGGGCATCACCGAACAGGCCATCGCGCTGAACAACAGCAGCTTCGACCACTTCATCACGCAACTGGCGCCCGATGTGGTGCTGTTCGACCGTTTCATGATGGAAGAGCAGTTCGGCTGGCGCGTGGAGAAGCACTGCCCCGGCGCCCTGCGCGTGCTCGAAACCTCCGACCTGCAAAGCCTGCGCGACGCACGCCAGCAACTGCTGCGCCGACGCCTGGCCGAAGGCCTGGACAGCAATGACTTTCGCGCGCTGTTCACCACCTCGGGGCCCGACCTGTATCGTCAGATGGCCAGTGCCGACCTGGCCCAGCGCGAACTGGCGTCGATCTACCGCAGCGACCTGAGCCTGATGATCTCGGATGTCGAGATCGACCTGCTGGTCAACGGCTTCGGCGTGCCCGACGCGCTGCTGCACTGGTGCCCGCTGATGCTGGAGCCGCCCACGGGTGACTTCAAGGGGTTCGAACAGCGCCAGCACTTCTTGAGCATCGGCAACTTCCGCCATGCGCCCAACTGGGACGCGGTGCTGTGGATGAAGCACAGCCTGTGGCCGATGATCCGTCGTCGTCTGCCCAAGGCGCAGTTGCACATCTACGGCGCCTACACACCGCCCAAGGCCACCGCGCTGCATAACGCCGCCGAGGGTTTCCATGTGATGAACTGGGCCGAAGACGCACTGCAGGTGATGAGCGAGGCCCGCGTGTGCCTGGCCCCGCTGCGCTTCGGCGCTGGCATCAAGGGCAAGCTCACCGACGCCATGCTCTGCGGCACGCCCAGCGTCACCACGCCGATCGGCGCCGAAGCGATGCATGGCACCCTGCCCTGGCCTGGCCTTGTCGCCGACACCGCCGAAGGCCTGGCCGATGCGGCCGCGCGCCTGTACAGCGAGCAACCGCGCTGGGAACAGGCCCAGCGCGACGCGCGCCAGTTGCTCACGGCGCGCTACGACCGGCGCTGGCATGGCAGCGCGCTGGTCGAACGCATGGAGCACACGCTGGAGCACCTGGCCGAACAGCGCCTGTACAACTTCACCGGGGCCATGTTGCGCCACCATCAGCACAAGAGCACCCAGTACATGGCGCAGTGGATCGAGGCCAAGAACCGCCTTACCGGCGACGCAGCAGGTACGTGTCCATGATCCACCCCTTGCGCGCACGGGCCTGCTCGCGCTGCGCAAGGATCTGCGCCTTGACCGCCTGCAGCGGCCCCTGGATCAGTATCTCGTCGGCGGTGCCCAGATAGGCCCCCCAGTAGATGTGCAATTGCGGGTCGTCCAGGTCGGCAAACGCACAATGGCCATCGAGCATCACCACCAGATTGTCGATACGCGACGCCTCGGCCAGCCGTCGACCGGGCAGGATCGTCAACGGCTCGCCAATTCGATTGAGGGGAATACAGTGGCGGGCAGCCAGCGCCTGCACACTGCTGATACCGGGAATGACCTCCAGGCTGAACGCCTGTGGTACGACCCGCTCAAGAATGCGCAGCGTGCTGTCATACAGCCCAGGCTCGCCCCACAACAGAAACGCGCCGCACTGCCCGTCCGCCAGCTCATCATGCAGCAGGCGACCGTACAGCGCGGCCCGCTGGGAGTGCCAGTGGTGCACAGCGCCCACGTAGTCCACCGCGCGGCCATCGCGCTGCGGGTCCTGGACCTGCACCACACGGCAAGGCCGCGCCACGTGGCGCTCGAGCACCTCCTTGCGCACCCTGAGCAGGTCATCCTTGGCCGCCCCCTTGTCAAGCACGAAGAACACGTCGGCACGGTTCAGGCCATCGATGGCTTCCAGGGTGATCTGCCGGGGGTTGCCCGGCCCGATCCCGATCAACAGCAGGTGTTTCATCGCAGTAGTCCTCCAGCGTGCGCGGGGCCATTGTCGACCGGTTGGCACGCGCCTGGCAAAGCGTACCGCTACAGCAGCGCGAAGTTGTAGCTGACGATTTCCCGGCGCTCGTTCATGTCGCGAGCGAGTTCCTCGTAGTTGCTGTCGAGTGCCCGTATTAATGCTGTAGTGGGAGGAGCATGTACAAGTAAGAAAGTTCCGTAGTACATGGTTATAAAAGAGTGATGTTTCAGCCGGGGGTATTGGCTACACTCCTGTCACTGTGTAGTAGTTACCTATCGGTGACCGCGACGGGCATAACGGCATTCGCAATGTCGGCCCGCACGCGACCACTACCGACCACCAGGAGAAACGACAGTGTCCAGACTTGCAGAGTTTCGTGCTGCTGAAAAAGCCCTTCAGGAACAGCTCTTACAACTGGAGGCACTGAAAAAAGATTCCGGCCTCAAGCGTGAAATCGAATTCGAGCAGAAACTTGTCGCCCTGATGAAAAAGTACGACAAGGGCCTGCGCGAAATCATCGATATTCTCGACCCTGGCGCTAGCGCTCGACGCCCGCAGAGCGTGCCCAAGACGCGCCGTGCGCGGGTGGTCAAAGTCTATGAAAACCCGCACACCGGCGAGCGTATCGAAACCAAGGGCGGCAACCACCATGGGCTCAAGGCCTGGAAACAGGAGTACGGTGCGCAGACCGTTGACAGCTGGTTGAAACACTGACAATAACTTCACACTTTTTTCACATCGGCTGGCTCAGGATAAAGGCTGCTAAAGGATTAGCGCCCCATACGCCCGCTTCGGCGGGCTTCTAATTCTTGCGCCCCGTCTGGCTCGGCCGACGGGGCGCAAATCGTTTGCGCAATCGCTTCAGTTCCGTATCATTGCCCTCTACTGTTTTGCTGGCGTGCCGATCGTCAGCCCTATCTGCGGAGTGCCCATGAGCCTGCAAGATTTCGACACCCTTCCCGGCGTCACCGCGCAACCGGATGCCGCGACCCACAACTTCGTGTTCAACCACACCATGCTGCGGGTCAAGGACGTCGCCAAGTCCCTGGATTTCTACACCCGTGTACTGGGCTTCAGCCTGGTGGAAAAGCGTGATTTTGCCGAAGCCGAGTTCAGCCTGTACTTCCTGGCACTGGTCGACAAGGCGCAGATCCCGGCCGACGCGGCCAAACGTACCGAGTGGATGAAGTCGATCCCGGGCATCCTCGAGCTGACCCATAACCACGGCACCGAAAACGACCCGGCCTTCGCCTACCACAACGGCAACACCGACCCGCGCGGCTTTGGCCACATCTGCATCGCGGTGCCGGACATTCGCGCAGCCTGCGAGCGCTTCGAGCAACTGGGCGTCACCTTCCAGAAACGCTTGAGCGATGGCCGCATGAAGCACCTGGCATTCATCAAGGACCCGGACGATTACTGGGTCGAGATCATTCAGCCGACTGAACTCTGAAGCCTGGCGCAGGGTGCGCGCTCGTCGGCGCGTGCCCCTTCGCCGCCTCGATGTGCTATACCGGACCCGTTACCGGTTGAAGCAACCACAGCGAGGTAGTGCTCATGCAATCCCTTCAATGTGTCCATCGCAACTACACCGTCACCGCCAACGTCGTGCCGCATGCCGGCATCCCCCTGCCGTTCGAGGTAGGCTGTCGCATCACCAGCCCTGAAAAGCACAGCACCCGACGACTCTGCGCTCACGCCCCCCTGTTTCTGGCTGACCTGGAAAACGCCCAGCGCGCGTCGATCGCGCTCGGCAAGTCACTGGTTGACCAGCAGCTGGACAAAGGCGGTTCATTATTTGAATAAGCAATGAAAAAGCCCTGACAGGTTGACCTGTCAGGGCTTTCGGGTTGCTGTGCGGCCATTCGCCGGCAACGCCGGCTTGTACAGCCGACGACGCTTCGTCAGGCCGGCGCCGAGGTACGGATCAAGTGGTCGAACGCCGCCAGCGACGCCTTGGCGCCCTCACCTACCGCAATCACGATCTGCTTGTACGGCACCGTGGTCACGTCACCCGCTGCGAACACACCTGGCACGTTGGTCTGGCCACGTGCATCGACAATGATCTCGCCACGCGGCGACAGCTCCACCGTACCCTTGAGCCAGTCGGTGTTGGGCAACAGGCCGATCTGCACAAAGATGCCTTCCAGCCCGATGTCATGCAGCGTATCGGTGCTGCGGTCCTTGTAACGCAGCCCGCTGACCTTCTGGCCATCGCCCAGCACCTCGGTGGTCAGCGCACGGGTGATCACCGTCACGTTAGGCAGGCTGTGCAGCTTGCGCTGCAGTACCGCATCGGCACGCAACTGACTGTCGAACTCGATCAGCGTCACATGGGCGACAATGCCGGCCAGGTCGATGGCGGCCTCGACCCCCGAGTTGCCCCCGCCGATCACGGCGGTGCGCTTGCCCTTGAACAGCGGCCCATCGCAGTGCGGGCAGTACGCCACCCCACGGCTGCGGTACTCTTTTTCACCGGGTACGTTCATTTCACGCCAGCGCGCACCGGTGGCCAGGATCACGGTCCTGGCCTTGAGGGTGGCGCCACTGGCCAGGCGTACTTCGTGCAGGGCGCCGTCCAGGCCAGGCACCAGCGCATCGGCGCGCTGCAGGTTCATGATGTCGACGTCGTACTGCTTGACGTGCTCTTCCAGCGCCATGGCCAACTTCGGCCCTTCGGTTTCCTGCACCGAAATGAAGTTCTCGATGGCCATGGTGTCGAGCACCTGGCCGCCGAAGCGTTCGGCCGCCACGCCGGTACGGATGCCTTTGCGTGCAGCATAGATCGCCGCTGCCGCGCCGGCAGGGCCACCGCCGACCACCAGCACGTCGAAAGCATCCTTGGCATTGAGTTTCTCGGCCTGGCGCTCGCGGGTGCCGGTGTCGAGCTTGGCGACGATCTCTTCCAGGCCCATGCGGCCCTGACCGAACACCGCGCCATTGAGGTAGACGCTGGGCACCGCCATCACCTGGCGTGCCTCGACCTCAGCCTGGAACAACGCGCCGTCGATGGCAACATGGCGCACATTGGGGTTGAGCACCGCCATCAGGTTCAACGCCTGGACCACGTCCGGGCAGTTCTGGCACGACAGCGAGAAGTAGGTTTCGAAGTTGAACTCACCCTTGAGCCCGGCGATCTGTTCGATCAGCTCGGCGCTCGCCTTGGAGGGATGACCGCCGACTTGCAGCAGCGCCAGTACCAGCGAGGTGAATTCGTGCCCCATGGGGATGCCGGCAAAGCGCAGGCTGATATCGGCGCCGGGGCGGTTGAGCGAGAACGACGGGCGACGCGCATCGACGCCGTCCTCGCGCAGGGTAATCAGGTTCGACAGGCTGGCGATTTCCCGCAGCAGGTCGTGCAGTTCGCGGGACTTCGCACCGTCGTCCAGGGAGGCAACGATCTCGATCGGCTGAGTGACCCGCTCCAGGTAGGTTTTCAACTGAGCTTTAAGCGTGGCGTCCAACATACGGGCGATTCCTTTTTTCAAACGGTAGAAAAAACAACGCCCGGGCAGATTCGCCCGGGCGTTTTGCGGGGCGGGACAACCATCAGGTGCGGTGGCCCGCCCTCGACAGGTTCACGGTCTTAGATCTTGCCGACCAGATCCAGCGATGGCGCCAGAGTGGCTTCGCCTTCTTTCCACTTGGCCGGGCAGACTTCGCCTGGGTGAGCAGCGACGTACTGGGCAGCCTTGACCTTGCGCAGCAGCTCGCTGGCGTCACGACCCACACCACCGTCGTTGAGTTCGACGATCTTGATCTGACCTTCCGGGTTGATCACGAAGGTGCCGCGATCGGCCAGACCGGCTTCTTCGATCAGCACATCGAAGTTGCGCGCGATAACGTGGGTCGGGTCGCCGATCAGCGGGTACTGGATCTTGCCGATGGTGTCCGAGGTGTCGTGCCAGGCTTTGTGGGTGAAGTGGGTGTCGGTCGAGACGCCGTAGATTTCCACGCCCAGCTTCTTGAATTCGGCGTAGTTGTCGGCCAGGTCGCCCAGCTCGGTCGGGCAGACGAAAGTGAAGTCGGCCGGGTAGAAGAACACCACGGACCATTTGCCTTTCAGGTCTGCGTCGGAAACTGGAACGAATTCACCATTGTGGTAGGCGGTAGCGTTGAACGGTTTGACCTGGCTGTTGATGATAGGCATCTGTGACTCTCCTTCAGGGGTTGAAAAACTTGATGGGAGAATCCTAACCATTCATCGCCGATAGCGCTCATTGGCAAAGCTGATGCTGATGATTGGTTTTGGCTATAAAGCCAAGTATCGATAGAAGATTTATGTTGATGCAATCGCGGGTCAAGCCCGCCCCCACACACGGTGGGAACGGGCTTGACCCGCGATGGGTACACCGCTTAGCGCGTAGGCGTACGCAGGGTCACGAACTCTTCGGCCGCTGTCGGGTGCACGCCAATGGTCTCGTCGAACTGCTGCTTGGTGGCCCCGGCCTTGAGCGCGATGCCCAGGCCCTGGATGATCTCGCCCGCATCCGGGCCGACCATGTGGCAACCCAGCACGCGGTCGGTGTCGGCATCGACCACCAGCTTCATCAGGGTCTTTTCCTGCACCTCGGTCAGGGTCAGCTTCATCGGCCGGAAACGGCTTTCGAAGACCTGCACCTTGTGCCCCGCCTCCAGGGCCTGCTCTTCGGTCAACCCCACAGTGCCGATCGGCGGCTGGCTGAACACAGCGGTCGGGATGTTCTGGTAGTCCACCGGGCGGTACTGCTCCGGCTTGAACAGCCGACGGGCCACGGCCATGCCTTCGGCCAGTGCCACCGGCGTAAGCTGCACCCGGCCAATCACGTCACCAATGGCCAGGATCGACGGCTCGTCGGTCTGGTACTGGTCGTTGACCTGCACAAAGCCGCGCGTGTCCAACTGCACCTCGGTGTTTTCCAGCCCCAGGTTGTCGAGCATCGGCCGACGCCCGGTGGCGTAGAACACACAATCTGCAACCAGCTCGCGTCCATCCTTGAGGGTGGCCTTAAGGCTGCCATCGGCCTGCTGGTCGATGCGCTGGATATCACTGTTGAACTGCAGGTCCAGGCCGCGTTTTTCCAGCTCTTCCTTCAGGTGCGTACGCACTGCACCATCAAAGCCACGCAGGAACAGGTCGCCACGGTAGAGCAAGGTGGTCGCAGCCCCCAGACCCTGGAAGATCCCGGCAAACTCCACCGCGATGTAGCCGCCGCCCACCACCAGTACCCGCTTGGGCAATGTCTTGAGGTAGAACGCCTCGTTGGAACTGATCGCCAGCTCGCGCCCGGGGATCTCCGGGATCTGCGGCCAGCCACCAGTGGCGATGAGGATGTTCCTGGCGCTGTAGCGCGTGCCGTCGACCTCCACCTCATGAGGCCCGGTGAGGCGACCGTGGCCTTCGAGCAGGGTCACGCCACTGTTGACCAGCAGGTTGCGGTAGATGCCGTTGAGCCGCTCGATCTCGCGGTTCTTGTTGGCGATCAGTTGCCCCCAGTCGAACTGCGCGTCTTCCAGCGACCAGCCGTAGCCTGCCGCCTGCTCGAAGTCATCGGCAAAATGCGCGCCGTACACCAGCAGCTTTTTCGGTACGCAACCGACATTGACGCAGGTACCGCCCAGGTAGCGGCTTTCGACCACCGCCACGTTTGCCCCGAAGCCGGCAGCGAAGCGCGCAGCGCGCACACCGCCGGAACCGGCGCCAATCACGAACAGATCAAAATCGTAGGCCATTATCAGTCTCCTTGGCAGGCCGCCAGCATAACGCCGGGCACGGCCATAATCGAGTAGGAGGCGGGTTCACACCCGCCGTCCTCTCACACCACCGTGCGTACGGTTTACGTCACAGCGTTCCGTGCAAGTATCGGGCTTTAGCGATTGTTCCCGCCTCACCCCGCTGCGCCGCCTAATCCGCTTCCTGTTCGTCAGGCCAGCATTTTGCCTCGGGCTTCCTTCAGATTCGCAGTCGCCTGCGACACCCTTGCCTCTGGCTAACACTTCCCCTTGCCGGGTGTGTAGAGGGCTTTCACCTCCAAGTCACCCATTCAGCCACCACAGCCAAACGGGTTGCGCTAACGCGCAACGCGCCATGCCTGGCGCACAACAAAAAAGCCACCCGAAGGTGGCTTTGTGACGCGACAGGCTGAGCGAACTCAGTAAGCCTTGCCAGTCTTGTAGAAGTTCTCGAAGCAGAAGTTGGTCGCGTCGATGTAACCCTCGGCGCCGCCGCAGTCGAAACGCTTGCCCTTGAACTTGTAGGCAATCACGCAGCCATCCTGGGCCTGCTTCATCAGTGCGTCGGTGATCTGGATCTCACCGCCCTTGCCCGGCTCGGTCTCTTCGATCAGCTTGAAGATGTCCGGGGTCATGATGTAGCGGCCGATGATCGCCAGGTTCGACGGAGCATCTTCAGGCTTTGGCTTCTCGACCATGTTACGCACACGGTACAGGTCATCGCCAATCAGGTCACCGGCGATCACACCGTACTTGCTGGTTTCCTGTGGATCCACTTCCATGATCGCCACGATGGTGCAGCGGTACTGCTTGTACAGCTTTACCATCTGCTTGAGCACGCCATCGCCTTCGAGGTTGACGCACAGGTCATCCGCCAGCACCACGGCAAACGGCTCATCGCCGATCAATGGGCGGCCGGTCAGGATCGCGTGGCCCAGGCCTTTCATTTCGGTCTGACGGGTGTAGGAGAACGAGCACTCGTCGAGCAGCTTGCGGATACCGACCAGGTACTTTTCCTTGTCGGTGCCCTTGATCTGGTTTTCCAGCTCGTAGCTGATGTCAAAATGGTCTTCCAGTGCGCGCTTGCCGCGACCGGTGACGATGGAGATTTCGTTCAACCCAGCGTCCAGCGCTTCTTCAACGCCGTACTGGATCAGTGGCTTGTTCACCACTGGCAGCATTTCCTTGGGCATGGCTTTGGTTGCTGGCAGGAAGCGGGTGCCGTAACCGGCTGCCGGGAACAAGCATTTCTTGATCATAAACGTCCTTAACAAGGGCTGTGCTGTACGAATTCGGCGCAGTCTAATCAGGCGGCGGTCACCTTACAATGCCCCGCCCGAGCTTGGCCGATTGGATGATAGAGAAAACTCAGTGTAGTTAGTTCCCGCAACCTGCAAATAATGCCATTGCAGGCCCCTCCCTCTGCCGAACGGCGCTCACCTCAGGGCGCAGTGCCCTGCCCGATCAGCACCCCGTCAATCGTCTGCCCGTACAGGTTCACGCCATCGTCGGCGTGGAACCTGAGCCGGGTCTTTTCCACCGACCCGTCCACCAGGCGCGGGTCTTGAGGCCGTTCATGGGCATTGACGTAGGCGGCCACGTCCCAGGCTTGCTGGTCGCTCAGGCTGCCAGGCTTGCCCAGTGGCATATTGTGCTTGATGAACGAGGCTGCCGTGTTGATCCGGTGCATCCCGGCGCCCCAGTTGTACGAATCCTTGCCCCACAGAGGCGGCATCACGTAGTCCTGGGCTACCTTCTGACCCTGGCCATTGTCACCATGGCAGATCGCACACTGCTGCTGGTAGAGCTGCGCGCCACGCTTGAGGTCGTACCCTTGCGCAGGCCGGTCAACCTCCGGGTAGCCACGTCCGGGGCTCTCTACGCCCAGTGGTGCCTTGCTCGCCAACCAGTAGGCATACACCGACAAGGCCGTCATCTCAGGGCTGTCGGCGGCCGGTGGCGTGCCGTTCATGCTGAACTGGAAACAGCCCTGGATACGCTCGGCAAAGGTGTTGACCTTGTTGTTCTTCCTTCGATAGGCCGGGTACATCGGGTAAGCCGCCCACAGCGGCGCCGAGTGCGCCAGGCGGCCCTGATCCAGGTGGCAGTTGCTGCAATTGAGGCCGTTACCCACATAGTCAGGCGCCAGACGCCGGGTGTCGACGAACAGCGCATAGCCTTCGCGCACCATTTTTCCGTAAGCATTGTCTGGCAGCTCGCGCTCGGCCGGGGGCCTGAAACGTGCGGGCGTACCCTGGGGCGCAACCTTGAGCTGAGACTGATCTTCCATCGCGACAGGCGCCGCCGGGGCATAGCCAACGCTCATGGCCATGGCGATAGACAACAGGCGGATCATTGGGCCACCTCCTGCCTGGAGAAGTACTCGGCCACGCCATTGACCTCATCCTCACTCAAGGCCTTGGCGATGCCCACCATCAGCTGATTGGGGTCGTTGCGACGGCTGCCGTCACGCCAGGCGTTGAGTTGGCCGGCCAGGTACCCGGCCGGCTGGTGAGCCAGCGGCGGGAAATGTTCACCGACGCCGACACCGCCCGGCCCATGACACTGTACGCAGCCTGGGATGCCACGGCTCCAGTCACCGTAAAGCGCCAGGGACTGCACAGGGTCGGTTGCCATCTGCTGGCGACGGGCATCGGGGGTAGCTGCAACCGGCATGGCGGCAAGGGTCGCGCTGATCGCACTGATCTCGGCGTCGCTCAGGGCCTGGGCCAGCGGCTGCATGATCGGCTGCCTGCGGCTGCCGTCACGAAAGTCTGCGAGCTGTTTGCTCAGGTAGGCCGCGGGCAGGCCGGCCAGGCGCGGGAAGCCGGCAGCCGCCAGCCCCAGCCCGTCCGGGCCATGGCAACCCATGCACGCCAGGGCGGCAGGATTTTGCCCACCCTGGGTGAAGATTTTCTGGCCATCGGCGGCCGTAGCGAGCTGCGCGACGAAAACCAGCAGGCTGCTCAGCAGGACTCGATCCAGTGGGATCATCACGGGGCTCCATTTTTCCAGCTATAAGCTTAGGCTTATAACGCATAAGCCCACGAATAGTAGGCCTATTCGTCCAGCACGACAACGCGGGCTCGACGGTGAAAAATGTAGGAAAACTCCCTGAATCGTTACGCAGCGTCAGACCACTACTTGGAAATACACCAGGTAGCAGCGCCCTTCACATCGCCTGGGCGCAACGGAAAATTGCTCAACCGCTCATGCACCTTGATGGCACTGCCGCTGGAGCGCTGGCTGATCTCCAGCACCGCCGCGGGCGACTTGTCGGACAGTTTCTGCGGCACGATCACGCGCAGCCCGTTGCCCTGCTCCTCGATGGTCAGCGGCCCGCGGCTGTCGGCCAGGCGCTCCTGAACGCAGCTGGCAAACTCGCGCGGCGACTTGCCCGAGATCACGCTCATGGTCTCCGGGCTCTGTTCGATGTCGGCGACATTGGCACAACCGGTCAGCGCAACTGCCAGCGCTGGTACAACCCATTTCATCGCTACCCCTCCATAAAGATCATCTGACCGTGCCAGGGCCGTTTTGCTCCCTTGATTGGCAGTTTTATCCTTGGCCAGGCACTAAGGCCGACAGTGTAACCGACATCGTGCTATCGTTTTGATTTGCCAAAAGATCCCTTGCGGAGAGCGACATGAAATTCGTACACCAGCGCGAGCACCTCAATGAAGACGATATTGTCGTCATCCACTGCTCCCAGCGCTGCAATATCCGGCTGATGAACGATGCCAACTTCCGCAGCTTCAAGAACGGCGGCCGGCACACGTACCACGGCGGCGCCTTTGTCGACTTCCCGGCGAAGATCACCGTGCCCAGCGACGGATTCTGGAACATCACTATCGATACCGTGGGCCCGCGCGCACTGTCAGCCGTGACCAAGCCGACCTTCACCCATACCGTCAAGATCATCCGCCGCTCGTCGTCGAAACTGAGATAAGCCATGAGCCAGACCACCAAGTACGTCATCAAGTACAAACTCGACGGCGAGCGTCGTTTCGACTTCGCGCAACTGAGCAGCGATACCCCTGAACAGGTCAACGACGCCCTGCGCAAGCTGCACGGCGATGATCTCGACAAGATCACCGACATCAAGGTCAGCAAGGCGCTGTAACCCCACGCACACCGCACAGGAGCACCCCGATGAGCCAATGGCCGGACCACCGAATCCTTGACCTGCTGGGCATCGAGGTGCCGATCCTGCAGGCGCCCATGGCGGGTGCCAGCGGTTCGGCCATGGCCATCGCCGTGAGCAATGCAGGTGGCCTGGGTGCGCTGCCCGGCGCGATGCTCAACGCCGAGCAACTGCGCCTGGAGCTGGAAGCCTTCCAGCAGGCAAGCCGTGGCCCGCTGAACGTGAATTTCTTCTGCCACCAGCCGCCAGCCGCGGATGCCGAGCGTGCCGCGCGCTGGAAGCAGGCATTGCGCCCCTACTACGAGCAAGTCGGCGCAGACGTCGACGCCGCCACGCCGGTGTCCAACCGTGCGCCGTTCGACGAAGCCGGTTGCGCGCTGATCGAAGCATTCAGGCCCGCCGTGGTCAGCTTTCACTTCGGCCTGCCACACCCCGACCTGCTGGCACGGGTCAAGGCCAGCGGTGCCAAGGTACTGTCCAGCGCCACCACGGTAGCCGAAGCCGTATGGCTGGAGCAGCATGGCTGCGATGCGATCATCGCCATGGGCTACGAGGCAGGTGGCCATCGCGGCATGTTCCTGAGCGACGACCTCAATACCCAGATCGGCACCCTGGCACTGGTACCGCAGGTCGCCGATGCGGTCCGCCTGCCGGTGATCGCGGCCGGCGGCATCGGCGATGCACGTGGCATTGCCGCCGCCTTCGCGCTGGGTGCCTCGGCGGTGCAACTGGGTACCGCCTACCTGTTCTGCCCGGAGGCGAAGATCTCGTCCGCGCACCGCCAGGCACTGCGCAGCGCCCAGGCCAGCGAAACCGCCCTGACCAACCTGTTTACCGGGCGCCCGGCGCGCGGCATCAGCACCCGGATCATGCGCGAGCTGGGGCCGATGAGCCCGCTGGCGCCGGCGTTCCCCCTGGCGGGCGGAGCCTTGATGCCGATCCGCGCAATCAGTGAACCCCAGGGCAACAGCGATTTCAGCAATCTCTGGTCAGGCCAGGCCCTGCGCCTGGGCCGCGAGCTGCCGGCCGCCGAGCTGACCCGGCACCTGGCTCAAACTACCCTTGCGCTGCTGGCGCGCTGAAACAGCTCTTCCCGTTTGTCGGGCAATCGCTATATATTCCAGTACATAACGATTATCCCACGCCCATGGAGCTGTTTGATGAGTATGCGCGCCCCTCGCTTTGCCTTGACCGCCCTGTTCAGCCTGCTGACACTCAACAGCGCATGGGCCGATGAGGTCCAGGTCGCCGTCGCGGCCAACTTCACCGCGCCGATCCAGGCCATTGCCCAGGACTTCGAGAAAGATACCGGCCACACGCTGGTTGCGTCCTTCGGCGCCACCGGGCAGTTCTACGCGCAAATCAAGCATGGCGCGCCGTTCGAGGTGTTCCTGTCGGCCGACGCCAGCACGCCCGAAAAGCTCGAGAACGAAGGCGACACCGTCAAGGGCTCGCGCTTCACCTACGCCATCGGCACCCTGGCGCTGTGGTCGCCCAAAGAAGGCTATGTCGATGACAAGGGCCAAGTCCTGAAGAAGAACCAGTACCAGCACCTGTCGATCGCCAACCCCAAGGCTGCGCCTTACGGCCTGGCAGCGACTCAAGTGCTGGACAAGCTGAAGTTGACCGAGGCGACCAGGGCCAAGATCGTCGAAGGGCAGAACATCACCCAGGCGTTCCAGTTCGTCTCCACTGGCAATGCCGAACTGGGTTTTGTCGCCCTCTCGCAGATCTACAAGGACGGCAAGGTCAGCAACGGCTCGGCGTGGATCGTGCCGGCCAACCTGCACGACCCGATCAAGCAGGACGCGGTGATCCTCGAAAAGGGCAAGGACAGCAAAGCGGCCAAGGCACTGGTTGACTACCTCAAGGGCCCCAAAGCCGCCGCCGTGATCAAGTCGTACGGCTACGAACGCTGATGCCCCTGGACGCCAGCGACCTCGACGCCATCTGGCTGACGTTCAAGCTGGCGTCGCTGACCACGTTGATCCTGCTGCTGATAGGCACCCCGATCGCCTGGTGGCTGGCGCGCACGCGCTCCTGGCTGCGCGGGCCGATCGGCGCGCTCGTGGCACTGCCGCTGGTGCTGCCACCGACGGTCATCGGCTTCTATCTGCTGCTGGCCCTCGGCCCGCATGGCTGGATCGGCCAGGCTACCCAGGCGCTGGGCCTGGGCACCGTGGTGTTCAGCTTCAGCGGCCTGGTGATCGGCTCGGTGGTGTACTCCATGCCGTTTGTGGTGCAGCCCCTGCAAAATGCCTTCAGTGCCATCGGCGAGCGCCCGCTGGAAGTCGCGGCCACCTTGCGGGCCAGCCCCTGGGACACTTTTTTCAGCGTGGTGCTGCCACTGGCACGCCCCGGCTTCATCACCGCCAGCATCCTGGGTTTTGCCCACACCGTCGGCGAGTTCGGTGTGGTGTTGATGATTGGCGGCAACATTCCCGACAAGACCCGCGTGGTGTCGGTACAGATCTTCGACCATGTCGAAGCCATGGAATACCTGCAGGCGCACTGGCTGGCCGGCGCCATGCTGGTGTTCTCGTTCCTCGTGCTGCTGGCGCTGTACGCCAGCCGGCGCGGCAAGCCGGGCTGGAGCTGATCGATGAGTACAGGGATCCAGGCGCGCCTGCAGGTGGCCTTCAGCGATTTCCGGCTGGACGTCGACCTGCAACTGCCCGGGCGGGGCGTGAGCGCCCTGTTCGGCCATTCAGGCTCGGGCAAGACCACCTGCCTGCGCTGCCTGGCAGGCCTGGAACGTGCCGACAAGGCTTACATCGAGGTCAATGGCGAGGTATGGCAAGACTCCGCACGCCAGTACTTCATGCCGCCGCACCAGCGCCCGATCGGCTATGTGTTTCAGGAAGCCAGCCTGTTCCCGCACCTGAATGTGCAGGCCAACCTGACCTTCGGCTGGCGGCGCATCCCCGCTGCGCAACGCCAGGTCGGCCTGGAGCACGCGTGCGAACTGCTGGGTATCCGTCACCTGCTCGAACGCCGGCCCGACACATTGTCCGGTGGCGAGCGCCAGCGCGTAGGCATTGCCCGTGCGTTGCTGACCAGCCCGCGGGTGCTGCTGATGGACGAGCCGCTGGCCGCCCTCGACGGGCCGCGCAAGCGCGAGATCCTGCCGTACCTCGAACGCCTGCATGACGAACTGCAGATCCCGCTGATCTATGTCAGCCACGCACAGGAGGAAGTGGCGCGCCTGGCCGACCACCTGGTGGTGCTCGAACAGGGCACGGTGCAGGCCAGCGGCCCGATCAGCCAGACCCTGGCCCGACTCGACCTGCCGCTGGCCCTGCAGGAAGATGCCGGGGTGGTCATCGAAGGCCGTGTAGGCGACTACGACAGCGCCTATCAGTTGCTCGACCTGCACCTGCCCGGCAGCGCGTTGACACTGCGCCTGACCCACGAGGCGGTGGCGCCGGGTGAGCGCCTGCGGGTCAAGGTCCAGGCACGCGACGTCAGCCTGAGCCTGGTCGAGGACAGCCGCACGAGCATTCTCAATCGCTTGCCAGTGCAGGTGTGCGGGCTGCGCACCAGCGACAACCCGGCCCAGATGATGGTCAGCCTGGACGCCGACGGCACCGCCTTGCTGGCCAGGGTCACGCGTTATTCGTGCGATCAGTTGCAGTTGCACCCGGGGCAGCAGCTGTGGGCGCAGATCAAATCCGTGGCGTTGCTGGGCTAACTTGCGCGGGCCGCTGCGGTCCAACGTCAGAGCCCACTCGCAAGCGCCCAGCATGATCGACGACCTGCCAGCACTGCCCAGCAGCCTGCACTACGTGGACGACACACAGCCAGGGTTTCACCGACGCCGCCTGCGCAAACACTTTGCCTATCTTGACGCCAGCGGACACAAGGTCACCGACCCGACTACGCTGGCACGCATCAAGGCGCTGGCGATTCCACCGGCCTATACCGAGGTGTGGATCTGTGCCGACCCGCAAGGCCATCTGCAGGCCACCGGCCGGGACGCGCGCGGGCGCAAGCAGTACCGCTACCATCGCGACTGGCGCGAATCACGCGACAGCCACAAGTACGCACGTATGCTCGACTTTGCCGAACGCCTGCCCCGCCTGCGCAAGCAACTTGACGAACACCTGGCGCGCCCGGGCCTTGATCGCGAGAAAGTCATGGCGCTGGTGGTCAGCCTGCTCGACACCACGCTGATTCGCGTAGGCAACCGCCAGTATGCCCGCGACAATCGCTCCTACGGGCTGACCACCCTGCGCAACCGGCATGTGCAGGTCGAAGGCAGCGCGATCCGCTTTCGCTTTCGCGGCAAGAGCGGCATCGAGCATCAGGTGACCTTGAAGGACAGGCGCCTGGCCCGCATCATCAAACGCTGCCTGGAACTGCCCGGCCAGCACCTGTTCCAGTGGCAGGACGCCGAAGGCCAGTGCCATGCCATCGGCTCGGCAGATATCAACGGCTACCTGCAGCAACTCACCGGTGCCGACTTCACCGCCAAGGACTACCGCACCTGGGCCGGCAGCGCGCTGGCGCTGGACCTGCTACGCGAGCTGCAATGGCAGCCGGAAACCGAAGCCCGTCGGCAGATCGTCGACATGGTCAAGCAGGTTGCCCGCCGCCTGGGCAACACGCCCGCAGTGTGCCGGCGCAGCTACATTCACCCGGCATTGCTCGAACGCTTCGTGCTGGGCGAACTGGCACTGTTGCCCCGGCCACGCCCGCGCCAGCGCATGGAGCTGGCCGAAGTGGCATTGGCGCGCTTTCTGATGGCGCTCCAACGCGAGAATACGAACAATAACCATTAACTTGCACTATAAATAACCCTACTTTTTCAATGCAATCGGTCAATAGACAAAAGACATATACCCCATCAAGCAGAGAAATTTCCCATATGCGTTCAAGCCCCCTATGCTTGCGTCCATGGGCATTACCGGTTGTGCGTAAATGCCCATCTGCCCAGTCGGAACCTGCGACTAAAGACCCAAAACAGAATCTTGTAATCGGGGAATTATTTTCCACCGAATGCGTCTTTAATAAAGGGAAAGAGGGCTGTGCCACCGCGCGCACCCGGCCTGTGCAGCGACCGCCTGCCAGGCAATTCAAGTTACCAAGGAGAAGTACATGCTGATACTCACCCGCAAAGTTGGCGAAAGCATCGTCATCAATGATGACATCAAGGTCACCATTCTAGGGGTCAAGGGGATGCAAGTGAGGATCGGTATCGATGCGCCCAAAGATGTACAGGTGCACCGTGAAGAGATCTACAAGCGTATCCAGGCTGGTAGCCCGGCACCGGAGAAAGGAGACGAGCCGCGGTAAATGAATCCGAATCGAGTCGCACGGATGCGCTTGGTCTCTGACCACCGACTTAGTGCAGGTCAGGTGTCTGCAGGGGCGTCTGCGGTGGACCGATTAACTTCCTGACCGTGTCCACCATCGCATTCAGATCGAACGGCTTGGCAACGACCTCGTTGAACAACGCCGGCTTGTCCTTGCCAATGTCAGCCTGCGCCCCACTCATGAGAATAATCGGCAAGTGCTTCAAGGTGGCATCGTCGCGAACCTGAGTGGCAAGCTCCTCCCCATTCATCACCGGCATCATGTAATCGGTGATAACCAGCACCACCTTGTTTTCCTTCAGCAGCGTCTGGTCTTCCTTCAGCAGTTGCAGTGCCTTTTTGCCATTGGATGCTTTCTCGACATCGTACCCCGCATCCTCCAGGGCAAAGCCCAGGATATCGCTAATCAGATACTCGTCATCCACCAACAGAATCCTGCTCATGGCAGCCGACCTGCGGCGCTCATGACTTGTCCACCGGCGATGGGGTGCCCGACATCACCGCCGTGCTCTGGCCAAACGCCTTGTTCAGGTCAATGCCGCTCGAGCTGATCACCAGTTCCAGCAAGGCCGGGTCGTAGTCGCTGTCGCGCACCTTGAGAATCGACAGCAGGCGCTTGAGCGCCGAGTCCATCTCGACGAATCGCATCAGCATCAGGTTGTCGACAATGCTCGACAACTCGGGGGCCGGGGCATTGATTTCGGAGCCGAACAGGTCACGCATCTCCCAGGTTGCCAGCACCGTTACATCGGCGGCGCGCAATTCACCCATCAGGGCCCGAAAGAACTCGTTGAGCCGCGCCTGGCTGGTGGCGACGCGGGCAATCGCGCCAAGGCTGTCGATCACCACCCGCTTGATACGGTGTTTACGCACCTGCTGCAGCAGCCGCGCGCCCACGCCATCGAGCAGCCCCTCGGTAGTGGGTTGCCAGGCCAGGTGCACCGCACCACTGCGCTCCAGCGCCGGCAGGTCGATGCCAATGGCCTGCGCCTTGATGCGCAGGCGCTGCGGCGTTTCGTAAAAGCCGAAATGCAGGCCTGGCGCGTCGGCCGTGGCCCCGGTCAGGAAGCTCAGCCCCAGGGACGTCTTGCCGATACCTGAAGGCCCCATCACCAGCGACACCGAGGCACCGGGAAAGCCACCGCCCAGCAGCCTGTCGAGGCTGGCAAGGCCGGAGCCGACACGAGTCAGCACTTCACTGCCCAGGTTCGATGGGCGACTGTAGAGAGACTCCAGGCGCGGGTAGACCTTCAAGCCCTGATCAGTGATCTCACACTCGTGTCGCCCTGAAAGCGCGGCGCTACCGCGCGTCTTGAGCAACTGGATACG
The DNA here is from genome assembly GCF_019168305.1 of Pseudomonas aegrilactucae. Taxonomy (GTDB): domain Bacteria; phylum Pseudomonadota; class Gammaproteobacteria; order Pseudomonadales; family Pseudomonadaceae; genus Aquipseudomonas; species Aquipseudomonas aegrilactucae. The sequence continues at coordinate 15,419 of NZ_JAHTBI010000049.1, read as the reverse complement.
CCGCACCGAACGCGAACCATGCAGGTCCTCGCCAAGCTCGATCACGCCATCGACCATGGTGTGCTCGGGGCTGCTTTCGTCCAGCCGCGAGCTGGTGAGCAGCAGCAAGGTACAGCCGGCAAAGGCGGCATGGCCTTGCAACTCAGCGATGAATTTTTTCGTATCGAGCACGGTTTCGGCCCGTGAGCGGGCGGTGAGCAGGCCATCGATAATCAGCAAGGTGGCACTGTGCCGGCCGATTTCACCGCGCAGCAGCTTGACCACGGCTTCCAGCCCTTCGCTGTCGAGCGTGTCGAATGCACTCAGGAACTGGATCTGGTTGCCGATGGTGCTGGCCTCGAAAAAACTCAGGGTCGACAGGTACTGGAACAGGCGCTCGTGGGACTCGCTCAACAGCGTCGCCACCAGCACCCGCCCCCCGCTGGCAACATGGTTGAAGGCCAACTGGTTGGCCATGATGGTCTTGCCCGAACCGGGGCGCCCCTGAACGATATAGGATGAGCCTGCGATCAGGCCGCCCCTGAGCAGCTCATCCAGACCCTCGATACCCGTTGCCAGACGTTTGAGCTGCTCCACGATGCAATCACCCGTTATGTTGGTTGTAGGAATCGGCGCTCGGCACGATCGGCAGGCATAAGGTCATGCACGTACCGCGCCCCGGCTCGCTGTCGACCCTGATGCAGCCATCGCTCTGCCTGGCGAAACCATACACCTGGCTCAGCCCGAGCCCGGTGCCTTTGCCAAAGCCCTTGGTGGTGAAGAACGGCTCGAAGATCCGCGGCAACACCGCGGGGTCGATGCCACGACCGGTGTCGCTGACGCTGATCAGCACGAAATCGCCCTGCAGCCCTTCCCACTCGCCCTGCAACCGGTGATTACGCGCGTGCAGCTCGATGCGCCCGGGGCTGTCTATAGCGTCGCGGGCATTGAAGATCAGGTTGAGCAGCACCATCTGCAACTGGCTGGCATCCACCTCGACGGCGCACAGGTCGGGTTCAACCTGCACGACCAGCTCGACGCCATCGGGTAGCGCCTGCGACAGCAACGCCTGGCTGGAACTGATCAGTTCCTCGACATTTACCCGGCTGACACTGAGTGCCTTGCGTCGGGCAAAGCCCAGCAGTTGTTGCGTCACCTGGCTGCCCCGCTCGCCGGCCTCGACGATATGCTGCAGCAGGCGCTGGGTGCGCTGCGGGTCCTTGGAATTCATGGCCAGCCTGGCCGAGCCGATGATAATGGTCAGCAGGTTGTTGAAGTCATGGGCCATGCCACCGGTCAACTGGCCCAGTGCTTCGAGCTTCTGCGCCTGGAACAGCTGCGCGCGCATTGCATCCAGCTGCAGAGCCGCCTCGCGGCGGTCGGTGATGTCGCGGGTGATTTTTGCCAGCCCCACGACAGCGCCTTGCTCGTCGCGAATGACATCCAGCGCTGCCAGCGCCCAGAACTGCGTGCCGTCCTTGCGCTGACGCCAGCCTTCATCCTGCACCCCGCCGGTGCTCAAGGCGCGATTGAGCAGCCACGCCGGCCGACCGTCGGCGCAATCCTGAGGGGTGAAAAACATCGAAAAATGCCGACCGATGACCTCATCGGCGCTGTAACCCTTGATGCGTTCGGCGCCCACATTCCACGACACCACATGACCGTCCAGGTCAAGCATGTAGATGGCGTAGTCCGCCACCGTGCGCACCAGTTGCTCATAGCGGCTGACGTGCAGGGAGTGAAGGTCGGAGCGCTCGGAAGATTCCATGACACACCACAGGCACGGCAGAAGACGATAGAAGGGTAGACAGTCTGGAACTCGGGCAATTCCCTGAAAGAACCAAACTGGCTGTGCGGGTACGACGGGCGTGACGCACATTGGATCCATGACGCGCAGAACAGTGGCTCAGCGGTGTCGTCGTGTCAACGCTGGCAAATCGGTTGACCCGCGAGAGGCGCAAGCGTTCCGACAGTTGAGCACGCCTTTTCCTTCCCCCGCCTGGAATTCAACTTGTTATAGTCGCCAGGTGTATTACAAGAGGGAACGATTTTGACCACAGACCTGCGGATGAAAGGCATTCACGACGACTTGCAGCACACCGCTGCGGACCTTGAACGGGTGGCGTTGGAGTTGGCCGGGCACGCGCGCTACCTGCAGCACTCGGTACACAGCCAGGATGCCCTGGACATCCAGCGCAGCATCAGCGGCCTGCAGGCGTCGATCGACGAGTTGCGCTGCGTCGCCAGCAGCCTCGAGCCGTAGCCCAGCACATGCTGCCAGAGCGCACCCACGGCTATCGGGGCCCACTGTCCACCCTGGTCTACAAACGCCGCGGCCAGGTCGGGCTGTTCTTTGTCGCCGCGCTGTCGGTACTGGCCGGCATGACCGATGCGATCGGCTTTCTCGCCACCGGCGATTTTGTCTCATTCATGAGCGGCAATACCACGCGCATGGCCGTGGCCCTGGGCGACGGCCACTGGGCCCTGGCGCTACGGCTGGCGCTGCTGATCGGCGCTTTTATCGCCGGCAATGCCCTGGGCGTTATCGTCGCCTGGCTCAGCGCCCGGCGCGCCTGGCCCTTGCTGCTGCTGGCCGCAGCCCTGCTGTTGACGGCAGGCCTGGTCGACAGCCACGCGCAACTGGCCGCGCTGTTTGCCGCGATCATTGCCATGGGCATGCTCAATGCCGCGGTCGAAGAGGTCAACGGGCTGCCCATCGGGCTAACCTACGTCACCGGCGCCCTGTCTCGCTTTGGCCGCGGCCTGGGGCGCTGGTTGCTGGGCGAACGCCGCCCGGGCTGGCGTGTGCAACTGGTGCCCTGGGCCGGCATGTTTTGCGGGGCCGTGATCGGTGGCCTGCTCGAGCATCGCCTGGGGCTGGCTGCGCTGCTGGCCTGCAGCCTGCTGGCAGCCCTGCTGGCCGTGGTCTCGGTGTTTATCCCACGCCGATGGCTGAGACGCTACATGACCAAATGAGCAGCCCGCGTCGAGGCCCAGGCCAAGGGCTTAAGCTATTGATTTGTTCTGTCTTTTCATGTCTAATCGGCAGTCTGCTGCACCGCCTCGATGGTGAAATTGGTAGACACATCGCACTTAAAATGCGCCGCCGAAAGGTGTACCGGTTCGACTCCGGTTCGAGGCACCATCCCCCTTGCACCCTCCCTCGCACTTCATCTGATCAATCGCCCGACTTGCCCTGAAGCCATCCAGGCGATTTCTGCTGCCTGACATTCCTGCCTCTATCCTCCTCGGCGCATGCGAAATCCGCGAGCGCGCATTGACTTGTACAAATTTCCCTCTAACCTGCAAATATCTTGTACAAATACAACATTATGTACAATTAAATGACCAATAGGGTCATGGGTGCAGGTCATGTCAGATTACCTAGAACGCTTTGCACAGCGGTTCAGCGAGCTCGACGCGAGCAATCTCGAGCGCCTCGGCGAGCTGTACAGCGACGATATCCAGTTTCGCGACCCACTGCATCAGGTACAGGGCCTGAGTGCCCTGCGTACCTACTTTGACCAACTGTACGCCAACGTCCAGGCCCTGCATTTCGATTTCCATGGCTACGACCAGGTCGGCCAGGGGCTGGGCTACCTGCGCTGGACGATGCACTATCGCCACCCGCGACTGAACGGGGGGCAACCGATTCAGGTGCGCGGCTGTTCCTGCCTGATGTGGCGGGACAAGGTCTACCTGCACCACGACTACTTCGACGCTGGCGCGCTGCTGTACGAGCAGATGCCATTGATGGGCAGCGCTATTCGCTGGCTCAAGCGCAGGCTGGCATGAAGCGCATCTGGCTGACTGGCGCAAGCAGCGGGATCGGCGCGGCACTGGCCGAGGTGCTGCTGTCCCAGGGGCACCGCGTCGCAGTGAGTGCACGCAACGCACAGGCCCTGCAGGCACTGTCGCAACGCTACGCCGGCCAGGTACTGGTTCTGGCCGGTGATTTGCGCGACGCCGGGCAAGTGCGGGCCATGGGTGAACACATCGAGCAGGCCTGGGGCGCGCTCGACCAGGTGATTCTCAATGCCGGCAACTGCGAATACCTGGACAGCCAGGCGTTCGAAGCCGCCATGGTCGAGCGCGTGATGGCGTCCAACCTGTTCAGCGCCAGCTACTGCGTGGAAGCCGCACTGCCTCTGCTGCGCCGCGGTGAGCAACCGCATCTGGTGGCCGTGGCCAGTGCCGTGACCTTCCTGGCGCTCCCCCGCGCAGGCGCCTATGGCGCGTCCAAGGCTGCCGTGCGCTACCTGTTCGAGTCACTGCGCATCGACCTGGCCCAAGACGGCATCGCCGTCACCCTGGTCAGCCCGGGCTTTGTCGACACCCCGCTGACGCAGCGCAACGACTTCGCCATGCCCATGCGCTGGCCGGCCGAAAAAGCGGCGCGCCATATTGCCCAGCGGCTGGACTGCCGGCCTTTCGAAATCGCCTTCCCCCGCGTGTTCATCGCCAGCCTGCGCCTTGCCGCCTGGCTGCCCCAGCGCCTGCAACTGGCCCTGGTCAAGCGCATGTCACGCTCACCGAGCAAGGAATAGACCCCATGAAGATCGCGATCATAGGGAGCGGTGTTTCCGGGCTCACCTGTGCCCACCTGTTGCAACGCCAGCACAGCATCACGCTGTACGAGGCCAGCGACCGCCTCGGCGGCCACACCCACACCGTCGACGTTCAACTGGGTGAGCAGCATTACGCCGTCGACACCGGCTTCATCGTATTCAACGACTGGACGTATCCGAACTTCATCCGCTTGCTCGAGCACCTGGGCGTGGCCTCGGACCCGACTGAAATGAGCTTCTCGGTACACGACCCGGCCACCGCCCACGAATACAACGGCAACACCCTCAACAGCCTGTTCGCACAGCGCCGCAACCTGCTGTCACCGCCGTTCTGGGGCATGCTGTACGACATCCTGCGCTTCAACCGCCAGGCGCTGCGCGACCTTGAGCAGGCGCGCGTCAGCGATGTGCTGACACTGGGCGATTACCTGCACATGAACCGCTATGGCCAGCGCTTCATCGACCACTACATCGTGCCGATGGGCGCGGCCATCTGGTCGATGCCACTGGCACAGATGCTGGGGTTCCCGTTGCAGTTTTTTGTGCGTTTCTTCAAACACCATGGCCTGCTGTCGGTCAACAACCGGCCGCAATGGCGCGTGGTGCGGGGTGGATCGCGCAGCTATGTGGCTCCGCTGTGCGCCCCGTTCGCCGAGGCGATTCGCCTCAATTGCCCGGTACTGGGCGTAAGCCGCGACGCTGACGGTGTCAGTGTATTCAGCCGCGCCGGCATGGAGCGTTACGACAAGGTGGTGTTCGCCTGCCACAGCGACCAGGCCTTGCTTGTGCTGCACGACCCCAGCGCCGCAGAACGGGAAATCCTGGGGGCATTGGCCTACGCCGACAACGACGTGGTACTGCACACCGATACCCGGTTGCTGCCGCGCCGGCCGCTGGCCTGGGCCAGCTGGAACTACCGCCTGGGAGGGCTGAGCACGCAACCGGCGGCGGTGACCTACAACATGAACATCCTGCAAGGCATCGACGCACCGCAGACCTTTTGCGTCAGCCTCAACCAGACCGACGCGATCGATCCGGCCAGGATTCTGGGCCGCTACACCTATGCACACCCGCAATTCAGCCTTGCCGGCGTGCGCGCCCAGGCGCGCCAGGACGAGTTGTACGGCGTGCAGCACACCTATTATTGCGGCGCCTACTGGGGCAATGGCTTCCACGAGGATGGCGTGACCAGCGCACTGCGCGTCGCAGCCGCGTTCGGTGAGCAGCTGTGAACAGCGCCCTCTACCAGGGCTGGGTGAGCCATCGTCGGCATGCCAAGGGCGGCCACGGCTTTGCCTACCGCATGGGCCTGCTGTACCTGGACCTGGACGAACAGGCCCAGCTGTCGGCGCTTTCCGTGCTGGCCGGCAGCGGTCGTTACCAACCCTTCGCCTTTCGCGAACAGGATTACCTGCCCTCGCTCACCGGCAAGGGCAAAGCGCTCAAGGAGGCGGTCGGCGATCAGGTCGAGCAGGCCCTGGGGCAGCGTCCGTCGGGCCCGGTGTGCGTGCTGACCCAACCCCGCAGCTGGGGGCTGTCGTTCAACCCGGTGAGCTTCTTCTACTGTTTCGAGGGCGATGGCCGGCTGGCGGCGATCCTCTGCGAAGTGACCAACACACCCTGGCGGCAACGTTATCACTACGTGCTGCCCGCTACGGCCGCCGCGCCCTGGCATTTCAGTGTGGCCAAGGCGTTCCACGTCTCGCCCTTTCTGCCGCCGGACCTTGAATACCGGATGCATTTCAGCGCGCCCGCCGAACGCCTGCGTGTGCGCATGGAGGACTGGCAGGCGGACCATCGCGTGTTCAGCGCCACGTTGCAACTGAACCGCATCGAGCTGAGCCGCCACACCCTCTACCGCTACCTGCTGAGTTTCCCGTGGATGACCGGCAAGACGTTGCTGGCCATCTATTGGCAGGCCCTGCGCCTGCTGCTCAAGCGCCACCGCCTGTTCAACCACTTCCCCGCCCATGGCGCGTGGCGCCTGGCCAAACCGATCACCGGACGACCGACAGCTAAGGAACCAACCCATGAAAAGCCCTGAGGCCGTCCCGGCCAAAAGCACCGCCGCGCCCAGAACCGGCATCGGCCTGGCACTGCTCAAGCGCGCCGTGATGGGCCGGCTCAACCACCTGCGTCACGGCGCACTGGTGGTGATCGAACCCGCGTGCGTGCACCACTTCGGCAGCGCCGGAGCGCCGGTGCAAGGGCAGATCCAGATTGTCGACGAGGCCGTCTGGGCCATGATCGCGACCAATGGCTCCATCGGCGCAGGCGAAGCCTATATCCAGGGCTACTGGACCAGCCCCGACCTTACCGCGGTGGTGCGCGTACTGGTCAGCAACCTGGACGTGCTGGATGGCCTGGAGGGCGGCCTGGCGCGCCTGGGACGACCGCTGCTGTACGCGGCGCACTGGCTCAACCGCAATACCCGGCGCGGCTCGCGGCGCAACATCGCCGCGCACTATGACCTGGGCAACACGCTGTTCGAGCAGTTGCTGGACCCGAGCATGATGTACTCGGCCGCCATGTTTCGCACCCCCGAGGACAGCCTGGAACAGGCGCAGCAGTACAAGCTGCAGCGCATCTGCCAGAAACTCGACCTGAGCGCCACCGACCACCTGCTGGAGATCGGCACCGGCTGGGGCGGCCTGGCCATGTATGCGGCGCGCCATTACGGCTGCCGTGTGACCACCACCACCGTGTCGGCCGAACAGTACGCCTACGCACGCCAGCGCGTCGAGGCCGAGGGCCTGCAGGACCGCATCACCCTGCTGCTGGAAGACTATCGCGACCTAGAAGGGCAGTTCGACAAGCTGGTGTCCATCGAGATGATCGAGGCGGTGGGCCACCGCTACCTGAGCACCTACTTCAAGCAATGTGCGCGGCTGCTCAAACCCGACGGGCTGATGCTGCTGCAGAGCATCACCATCCGCGAGCAACGCTACGCCCAGGCCTGCCGCTCGGTGGACTTCATCCAACGCTATATCTTCCCCGGCGGCGCCCTGCCCTCGGTCAGCGTACTGCTGCACGTACTGGGGCGTGACACCGACCTGAATCTGCACCACATGGAGGACTTCGGCCTGCACTACGCGCGCACCCTGCGCTGCTGGCACCACAACCTGCAGAAGGCACGCCAGCCCCTGCAGGCACTGGGCTATGACGACAGCTTCTATCGGCTGTGGGAGTTCTACCTGTGCTACTGCGAAGGCGGCTTCATGGAGCGCGCTATCGGTACCGCGCAGTTGCTGCTGGCCAAGTCCGAGGCACGCCCCGCGCCGTTACTGGGTCAACTGGGCTGATCGTGCAACGCGCACGCGCGGCACGCCTGCTGGGCAATGCGCTGCTGTTTCAGCTGGGCTGGCTTGCCTGCGTGCTGGGCGCGCATCATCCCTGGCTGCTGTGGCTGGCCGCCGCCTGCCTGGTGAGCCACCTGACATGGCTGGCGCAGCCGGGCGAGCTTCGCCTGATCATGGCGGTGAGCCTGTGTGGCTGGCTGACCGACAGCCTGCTGCTGATCCTGGGCGTATTCGACTTTGCAGGCCCGCGCTACCTGCTGCCAGGGTGGCTGGCATTGCTGTGGCCGCTGTTTGCCAGCACCTTGCGCCACAGCCTGGCCTGGAGCGCCCGCCCGTGGTGGCTGGCCAGCCTGAGCGGTGCGCTGGGCGGGCCGCTGTCGTATTGGGGAGGGGTGAATCTGGCGGGCGTGGGGCTGCCACTGGGTACCTGGCCCAGCCTGCTGATCCTCGCCGCAGTGTGGGCGCTGCTGCTGCCATTGCTGCATCAACTGGGAGGACTCATTGCACCTGCTTGCGGAAAAACAGCGTGACCTGGCCGACCTCGAAACCGAACTTGGTCATGTAGGAGCGGTTGGCCAGGGTGTTTTCATCCAGCAGGTACATCCAGTCGTCGAAGCGAATATCCCAGGTCTTGCCGTCCACCGGCACACTCAGCACGTACTGCCAGCGCAGCGCAAAGCCTGCACTTTGCCCGCGGGCCTCTTCCACCACATCGCCCGCATTGCCGCGCCAGCGCCCCGGCCCCTCCGGACGGATGGTCCAGGTCCGTTCCTGGCGGGTACCATCGCTGTAGGTGAAATGCTCCTCCAGCACCACGTTTTCACCGTCGCTGCGCCCATCGATCACCACGTGAAAACGCTTGATCACCTCGCCCGAACGTTTCTGCACGATGCCCCAGCCATCGACCCGGCCATTGAAGTACTGACGCAGGTCGAACGCGGGGGATTGATTGCGATAGGTCTCAACCTCGACATTCCCGCAACCGGCCAGCACCAGGCACAGCAGCATGCACCAACGCTTCATGAGGAGCCTCCAAGTAATTGCTGACGCAGTTCAGGGTTGCGGCTGCGCGGGTCCAGCCAGAGGGCGAAGAACGCACGCGCAAATGCCTCGTCACGCACCGTGTGCTGCAAGCGCTGCCCCACATAGAACCGACAACCCTGGCCTGGCAGGTAGACGCCGGTAATGCGCTCGCCCGCCTGCACATCCACAAACGCCTGCTGCATCTGCGCCTGCCACTGGCGAAGCTGCGCCGTCGACACGCTGTCGCCCGACAGGCGCTGGATTTCTTCGAGGCTGATACTGACCAGACGTTCGCGGCTGACCGCGCGGTGATAGGTGATTTCCAGCGCAAAGGGCTTCTTTTGATCAAAACCGGGGCCAGCGCTCCACAGCCGCGCACTGTAGAGGCTCAAGCCCCAGACCTTGAGCTCGCCACTGCCGATCAGGCGAGCGTCGGGCAATGCCTCCTGCCAGGCGCCCACGGCCTGCCCGCCTGCCAGTGTGCACAGCAGCAACAGCCTGCATAACGCGAACGGTGTGGGGCGCATGCCGTGCTCCTTGGGCCGCATCCCAGGTTGGGGCTACGACGCTACCTTCACAATACTTGCACCTAAATATTTCCTTGTACAAGTTTAGCGGTGATTCCGTACAAGGTAGCAGGCATCGGTTCTTAAAATGACCTCAACGGAAACCAAACCAAAAAGCCGTGGTCATACTTGCGCCATAGTAAAACCACCTTGCGGATCAATGACATGAACGTGCTGACTCGTCTCTCGCAGTGCGCCCTGGTGGCGCTGATGCTGGCCACCGCCGGCTGCTACCACCATCACGAACGTGACGATGGCGGCTGGCGTGATCGCGACCGTGATCATCGCCATGCGCGCGACCGCGACCACCGTCACGAGCGTGATGACCGCGGGCGCAATGATCGCTATCGCGGCGACTACCGCTGAGTTCGCCCCCCTGCCCCACTACCGGCTGCCCCCCCTTTCTTGAGGTTCACACCATGCGTTTCACCTTGCCTACCCTCGCTCTAGGTATCCTGCTGCCCCTGACTGCCATGGCCGGTGACGGCACTACTGCCATCGGTGGCGGGCTTGGTGGCGCACTGGGCAACGTCGTCGGCCAGCAGATCGGTGGCAGCACCGGTGCCGCGATCGGCGCCGGCCTGGGTGGCGCGGCAGGCAGCGCCGTCGGCGCACGCAAAGGCAATCGCACCGAGGCCGCACTGGGTGGCGGCATCGGTTCGGCAGGCGGTTCGCTGATCGGCAACAAGCTGGGCGGCTCCACCGGCTCGACCATCGGCGCAGGCCTGGGCGGCGCTGCTGGCGGTGCGGTCGGCAACCACCTGGCCGATGACAGCCGACATGACTCCGGCAGCAAGCACAAGCGCAAACGCAAGCATCGCCGCCACTGAGTCGCTGCGCGCAGCACAGGAACGTCCGGCCGGGTGCCGGACGTTCCTGTTTCAAGTAAGCATGAATCCGTACCAGACCAGAAACACACCCATCCCGCCCCCCTGAAGGATGAGCAAGGTGCGTGCACCCTTGGGCCGAAACGCCGCTATCCAGTAACCCAGGACCAAGGGCAGGCATAACAGGTTGGTGAGCGCCAGCACGATCGCCGCCAGTACAGGACGAAGCCCGGAGAACATGCCTGCAGGGCCGGTGAAGACATACAGTGCCACGCCTGTGCCGAATAGCGCGATGATGACCGCACAGACGGCGCACCAGCGACGAACCACGTCGCGCTCATCCATTCCCTCGTTCATTTGGCACTCCGTGACCCTTGAGATGGCGGGATCATATCACCAGCGTGCCCCGAAGGCTGGGGAGTACGCAGGGTCAGCCCCCACGGTGGGCGAGTGTTACCAGCACCTGATTGACCTTCAGGCTGGCCGTCTCCATGGCGTCGAGCGAAGCCACCACGCCACTCCATTCGCTGCGCTGCGCCTGCTGCAGCGCCTGGCTGGCCGATTCGTGACAGAGGCGGTGCGGGTCGTCGAGCTGAGCGAAGGCGCGGTCGTGCTGATAGATCTGCTGGGTTTCCGGCATCAGATACCACTTGCCCAGGCGGCAATGCTTGTGGTCCGCCAGTTCAAGGTTGGTGTCCTGATTGAACAGCCGCAGGTACACCATCAACTTGAACAGCAAGTGATCAAGCTTGACCGCCTCGCAGAACGAGCTGAGCGCCATGCTCTCGATCAGCGCAGTCATGTGATCGCCCATCACCACCAGCTCATCCAGGGTCTGCGCCGACGACGACACGTCACCGGCCAAGCGCGTGGCCTCGCTGGACAGGTTGCCGATCGAGGTGCTGGCCGCCGTGGTGTCGACATTGATCGCGTCCACCAGCACGCTGATGTCCTGGGTGGCCTGATGGGTACGCTGGGCCAGGGCGCGCACCTCATCGGCCACCACCGCAAACCCGCGACCCTGCTCACCGGCGCGCGCCGCTTCGATGGCGGCGTTGAGCGCCAGCAGGTTGGTCTGATCGGAGATGGCCTTGATCAGGCCCACGATACTGCTGATCTCGCTGACGCGCGCCTGCAGGTGGGTGACGCTCTCGACGCTGCTTACGCCCTGCCCCGCCATGTGCGTGAGCGAGGTAGAGAACGAGGACAGTAGTTCGGATGTCTGGCTGAACACGCCGCTGTTGGACTTGAGGTGATCGACTTCGCCACGCAGGGTTTCGGCCTGGCTGACCACGCCTTCGCGGGTCTGCTTCATCGACTCGTCGAACATGCCCAGCTTGCTGTGCAACTCGCATTGATAACGGCTGTAGCTGTTGAGTTGGGCCTGCTCACCCTGGGTCTGGGCCAGCAACTCGGCCAGTTGCTGGTTTTCCCGCAACAGGGCCTGATTGTGCTGTCGCAGATCGTCCAGCTCACGCGCTTGTGCGCTGACCTGCTCCCGCCATTTTCCACCAAACATTCCCGCAGCTCCTCGGCACGCAACGCCAATCGATAATTGCGTCGATTTTAAGTGCACGCCTTGGAGGGGACATTGACATCAATCAGCCATCACCCCTGATAGATCGCGCCAGGGCCCTTGATTATCGCGTTCTCGACGGTATTGCTGTCACCCATCGATCCCGAGCACACACGCTTTCACAAACCTTTCACGAACGTACGTGCATAGTTCACTCACTCCTTTTGAAACTTTCAGCCCGCCCTCCCCAGCGGGCTTTTCTTTGCGCGTGATAACGTCGAGCGCCACGTGCCTACCGCGATCAGAGCCAACAGCACGCCATAGACCGCATGACGAACTCTTTGGCAGGGCTTTGAGGCACCGATTCCATATAGGCCCTGATGCACATGCCCCTGACCGATTTAACAGAACCCTCGAAGTCTTTGTACTTTTCTTGCGCCGTATCGCGTACAGGATAGGAAAAGGACAGCCGAAGACAACGTGTCCCGCAGACTCAATGTAGCGGCGGACGGCGCGGCGTACTCACGGACTGGCAGCCGAGCAGGCGGATACAAGCGAGGGCGGCAGCGGACAGCTTGTGTCGCGAAGCTACTGCGTTGCCCGCCTTGGGTGCTGCGAAACGTTAATACGCTTTAAAAATACGACTTGAACACCAATAAACGTAAGCGCAAGCCTACAAATCCCGTGCAATAAAAAAGACTACTTGTGAGCATTCAGCCCGGAAAAACATTTAGTTACGTGCAACATCATCCACCCTGTAAATTATTCTTGCACCTATAGACTTCTGGCCTATGCTCGAGGGGCGGCTAACAGTGCTGCCTTGATCAATACACCACTACAGGGAAGTAAGCATGGCTATTTCGATTAGCATCACCGCTGGGCCATCTGAAGGTGCATCGACTGTTACTGCTTCGGGCGAAGTACAGCACATCATCACCGATCCAGAGCGAAATACATTCAATATCCAGGATGCCTCGCTGAAGAGGGCTGTTGCCGCTTATATGGGCAAATCACCGAACGATGCGTACGTGCGCAGCCCTACCCCGTGGGGTGATCTGTATAAAACTTACAACTGGCCAGAAGTTCAAAGCCGATTCTCTGTCAGAAGCGCAGACGTCATTGGCGACAACACTGTCCCTGTCATGCTCAATACCAACACTTTCAAAAACAACTCATCAGTGCCCGCCGAATTCAACTGCGGCATCACACAGAATGTTTCTGTAACGTCAGAGAGCAATTGGTCAGACACCTCATCTGTTGAAGTAGGTCAATCGATTGACTACTCCATTGGCTTTCTGGGAACGGGCATATCAGGTTCGACGTCCCTGAACTACACCCAAGCCTGGCAAAAAGGCGGATCGCAAAGCGAGACTGTGGAGCTGGGCTCCAGTGCCGGTGTAAACACTACCCTCCAGCCAGGCCAGGCTGTCAAGGCAACGCTGTCTGCGAGCAAAGGCAAGCTCAAGGTGAAAGTGGTGTACCAGATCACCCTTTCGGGTGACGCCGCCGTCAACTACAACCCGACCTACAAAGGGCATCATTTCTATGGCATGAACATCAACAGCGTCATGAACGCAGGCGGCCTCCAAACCGTGATCACCACCACGGAAACGGTGGAGATCGAGTACTACACCGATGTGCAGATCGTGCTGGAAGACCTGCAGAGCGGGAAGACGCTCGAGACCTTCAAGCTTGATGTGAAGCGTGCGGTTGCTGCGTAGCAAGTGAGGGTTCGGGGAAGAGGTTGCTTCTTCCCCGACCATCAACACCTGCGGCGCTGCACGCCACGCGCGCGCATGGAAGGCAGGCGTCCTCAGTTTTCACCTTCATGAACAGTGATCCTCACACCCGTAGCCACGATCTCGTACACCGTTTCCGAAATCCGCTTCACGTCACCACCCGATCGTACTTCGAAGTGCTTTATTCCTTCATGTCGAACCATTCCGCTTGAAGAGCGCTCCACGACCTCGTCCTGGTAGACGTTGATCACGTACTCCAGGTTATCTGTGCCAACGCCAACGATTTTTCCAACATATTTATCTGCCATGTCAGGACTCCTAGCTTCAAGCTTCAGCGTAGCTGGTGCCTCAACTCATCCAGGCGACTTGGTTGAAGTCGGAAAAGAAAACGTGGCCGTCGAGGCGACGCGGGCAAAATGCCACCAAGTGCATGGATGTTCAGAGGTGCTTTAGAATGCGCCCTCTGTCATTTCAAAGGAATGGATTGTGGTAAGTCAAAATGCTATCGCCTGCCCACACTGTCACGGTCAGAATGTCCAGCTTCTGTCCGTTATCCATGCAGCCGGTACTTCTCAGATTAGAGCAACCCATCAGGCGCAATCCGGATTCGGGCACAATGTGACGGTAGAGACGACCGGTAGACACCAGACCCACTTGGCCGCCAGTGTCTCCCCTCCCCCTGGCAAGCGTTTGCTTGGCCCGGTGATTCTTGCAGGCGTGGGTTCCATCATTCTTTACGACGGCCTCAAACTCATGAACACGTCATGGGGGGTTGATTGGAGCCGATTCTTCATCGGCGTGGCATTCATCGCCATCGGTGTGATCGGTTTTGTTCGTCACTGGCGATTCAATGTCGCGCAATATGACAAGTTGGAAGCCTGGCGCCGTACCTGGATGTGTCATGCCTGTGGCACGCGATTTGAGCCCTAGGTTCTGTACGAAAAGAGATGTCGCAAACTGTAGTGGTCTAATGATTCCGGACACCCATTTAGGCGAGAATGCTCGCCATAGAGAGGTGTCTGATGACCAAGCAACGTCGTACCTTTACCCCAGAATTCAAGCGCGAAGCTGCCAGCCTGGTGCTCGACCAGGGCTATAGCCATATCGATGCCGCCCGTTCACTTGGGCTGGTGGAGTCGGCCCTGCGTCGATGGGTCAACCAGCTCCAGCAAGAGCGAGGCGGTATCACTCCGACCAGCAAGGCGCTGACGCCCGAGCAGCAAAAAATCCAGGAATTAGAAGCCCGAATCAATCGGTTGGAGCGGGAAAAATCGATCCTAAAAAAGGCCACCGCGCTCTTGATGGCCGAGGAACACGAGCGTTCGCGTTAATCGATCAGCTCCGCTCTGAAGAGCCTGTTGATCTGTTGTGCTCGGTATTTGAAGTCACCCGATCCTGCTATTACGCGTACTGCCGCAAGCGTCGAATTCCCGACGTTGAGCGGCTGGTTTTACGCAGTCGAGTGAACGAACTGTTCACCCAAAGCCGCAGCGCGGCGGGCAGCCGAAACATCATGTTCATGATGCGCGAGGACGGCATAGAAATTGGGCGCTTCAAGGTGCGCAAGTTGATGAGCGAAATGAAGCTAATCAGTAAGCAACCCGGTTCACATGCCTACAAAAAGGCGACGGTCGAGCGACCAGATATCCCGAACGTGCTGGATCGAGCGTTCACCGTATCGGCACCAAACGAAGTTTGGTGCGGTGACATCACTTATATCTGGGCTCAAGGTCGCTGGCACTATTTGGCTGCCGTCATCGATCTATTCGCCCGCCGCGTGGTGGGCTGGGCGTTTTCAGCGAAGCCCGATGCGGACCTGGTGATCAAGGCCTTGGACATGGCCTATGAACAGCGTGGTCGGCCACAGAGTGTGCTGTTTCACAGTATGCGATCCATAAACCC
>NZ_JAHTBI010000048.1 GCF_019168305.1 Pseudomonas aegrilactucae | reverse complement strand
GCTTGCCAGCGAAGGGGCCTGCTCAATCGTCGAACCGGATCGGGCAACCCGCCGCTCCTTCCAGCTTCTGCAACTCCTCCACCACCTGCCCCCGCGCCCGTCGCAGCACCAATTGACGCCCTTGCCGGCGCAGCCGCCGCGCTTCCTGGTGCAGCATCTCCACCCCCGAATAGTCGATGAAGTTGATCTGCCGCGCATCGATCACCACCACCTGCGCCTGGCACCGCTGCAGGCGCACCTGCAGGTAATGGCTGGCGCCGAAGAAGATCGAGCCCAATACCCGCAGCACGTCCGCCTCGCCTTCGCGCGACTGCTGTACCCGCGGTTGCGAGGTGCGCTTGAGGTAGAAAAACAGTGACGCCAGCACCCCCGCATAGATCGCCGTCTGCAATTCCAGCAGCAAGGTCGCAACGCAGGTCAGCGCCATCACCAGAAATTCCGGCCGGCTGACCCGAAACAACGCACGGATGGCACGGTGATCGACCAGCCCCCAGCAGATCAGCAGGATACTGCCGGCCATCGCGGGGATCGGGATATGTGCGATCAGGTGCGCACCGGCCAGTGCGAACAGCGCCACCCACAGCGCCGAGAACACGCCGGCCAGCGGCGACCGGGCGCCGGCGTCATGGTTGAGCCCGGAGCGCGTGAACGAGCCCGACGACAGGTACCCCGAGAACCACGCCCCCCCCAGGTTCGACAGGCCCTGGGCGCGAATCTCCTGGTTGGCGTCGATCAGTTGCTCAGAACGGATCGACAGCGAGCGCGCAATCGACAGGCTGGTGACCAGGCCCAGCATGCCAAGCGCCACGGCGCTGGGCAGCAGGCGCAGCACCATTTCCAGGTCCAGCAGCGGCAGTGGGCTGAAGGGTGGCAACTGCCCGACAAAGGCCGGCACCCGTGCCACATGACCGAATGCCGAAGGCCACAGCCATGCCAGCAGGCTGGCGCCCACCAGACTTGTCAACAGGGCAGGCCAGCGCGGCAGGCTC
Source organism: Pseudomonas aegrilactucae (assembly GCF_019168305.1). Taxonomy (GTDB): domain Bacteria; phylum Pseudomonadota; class Gammaproteobacteria; order Pseudomonadales; family Pseudomonadaceae; genus Aquipseudomonas; species Aquipseudomonas aegrilactucae. The sequence goes on along the minus strand of NZ_JAHTBI010000048.1, from coordinate 37,327 downwards.
AGTTTCAGCACCAGGCCCAGCAGCAGCGTGCCGAGCCCCAGCCACAGCGATGGCCAGTCGATTTCACCGGCATGCTGCAGCAGGCCCTGCAGGGTCTTGAGGGCGGTAGTCTGGCTGTCCAGACCGAGCCCGAGCAGGTTGGGCAACTGGCCCAGGGCGATCACCACCGCAGCCCCCAACGTGAAGCCGAGCACCACCGAGTGCGAGACGAAGTTCACCAGCGCGCCGAAGCGCAGCAGGCCGAGCACCCACTGGAACAGCCCGGCAAGAAAGGTCAGCAGCAGGATCAGGGTGATGTAGTCGTCACTGCCCGGCACCGCCATGGGGCTGATGCTGGCGTAGAGCACGATGGAGATCGCGGCGGTCGGGCCACAGATCAGGTGCCAGGAGGAGCCCCACAGGCAGGCGATCAGCACCGGCACGATGGCCGCGTACAGGCCGTATTCGGCGGGCAGGCCGGCGATCAGGGCGTAGGCGATCGACTGGGGCAGTGCCAGGATCGCACCGCTCAGCCCCACCAGCAGGTCGCGGCGTAGGCTGGCGCGGGTTTGCCGGGGCAGCCAGGCAAGAAAGGGAAACAGACGGTGGCTCTTTAGCCAGGCCATGGGGCACTCGATGCTGTGCAGTGGGTGCTCAGGGTGCAGTGTCGTGGAGGGTGGTGCAAGCCGTGGTTGGGTTGCAGGAGGCAAGGCGTTGTATTCTTGATGCGTTGGATCCTTCTCTGAGTCAGGAGTCACTGTGCAACGGATCAAGGGCTATCACGCCCACGTTTATTACGACGCCAGCACGATGCAGCAGGCGCGGGAGCTGTGCGAGCAAGCCGCCACGCTGTTCGGTGTGAGCATGGGGCGCATGCACCAGAAACCGGTGGGGCCGCACCCGGACTGGAGCTGCCAGTTGGCGTTCGGGCCTGAGGTAGTGGGCGTGGTGTTGCCGTGGCTGGCGCTTTATCGCAACGGGTTGGTGGTGTTTCTGCACCCGTTGACCGGAGATGAGCTGGCGGATCACCGCGATCATGCGATCTGGATGGGGGCGATCAGGCCATTGGACCTTTCGCTGTTCGAATGATCCCGTGTCGGCAGTGCGCCCTTCGCTGGCAAGCCAGCTCCCACAGAAAGACAGGTGATTTCAGGATCACGCTGTACCTGTGGGAGCTGGCTTGCCAGCGAATGGAGCACCTCGGTACTAAGCCTTGCGTGCTGAACGCACACCCTCGGCCAGCGCCGAGCACAGCGCCAGTACATCGCTGACCGCCTGCTCGCCGCTGTTGGCATTGGCGATCTTGTCCACCAGCGCCGACCCCACCACCACGCCATCGGCCAGCCGCGCAATCGCCGCCGCCTGTTCCGGGGTGCGGATGCCAAAGCCGACGCTGATCGGCAGATCGGTATGTCGACGCAGCCGCTCGATGGCGCTGCTCACATGCTCGGCAGTCGCCGAACCTGCACCGGTCACACCGGCCACCGACACGTAGTAGACAAAGCCCGAGCTGCGCTCCAGCACACGCGGCAGGCGCGCATCGTCGGTAGTCGGCGTGGTCAGGCGGATAAAGTCGATACCCGCGGCCTGCGCCGGCGTTGCCAGTTCGGCGTCGTGCTCCGGCGGCAGGTCGACGATGATCAGGCCATCCACACCCGCCTCCCTGGCCTGGGCCACGAACGCCTCCACGCCAAAACGGTGGATCGGGTTGTAATAGCCCATCAGCACGATGGGCGTGGTGTGGTTGTCCACACGGAACTCGCGCACCATCTGCAGGGTTTTCGCCAGGGTCTGCCCGGCGTCCAGCGCCCGCAGCGTCGCCAGCTGGATCGCCACGCCATCGGCCATCGGGTCGGTGAACGGCATGCCCAGTTCGATCACGTCGGCACCGGCCGCCGGCAGGCCCTTGAGGATCGCCAGCGAGGCATCGTAGCCGGGGTCGCCGGCCGTGACGAAGGTCACCAGGGCCGCACGGCCCTCGCGCTTGAGGTCGGCAAAACGTTGTTCAAGACGGCTCATGCCTGCTTCTCCTGCGCGGCCATATGGCTCATGACGGTTTGCATGTCTTTGTCACCCCGCCCGGACAGGCACACCACCATCAGGTGATCCTTGGGCAGGGTCGGCGCACGCTTGATGGCTTCGGCCAGGGCGTGCGAGGTTTCCAGCGCCGGGATGATGCCTTCCAGGCGGCAGGTGGTATGGAACGCGGCCAGGGCCTCGTCGTCGGTGATGCTGACGTACTCCACGCGCTTCACTTCGTGCAGGTAGGCATGCTCCGGGCCGATGCCCGGGTAGTCGAGGCCTGCCGAAATCGAGTGGGCGTCGGTGATCTGGCCGTCGGCGTCCTGCAGCAGGTAGGTGCGGTTGCCGTGCAGCACGCCCGGTACGCCACCGTTGAGGCTGGCCGCGTGCTTGTCGGTGTCGACCCCGTGGCCGCCGGCTTCGACGCCGATGATCTGCACGCTGGCGTCATCGAGGAAGTCGTGGAACAGACCCATGGCATTGGAGCCGCCGCCGACGCAGGCGATCAGGCTGTCGGGCAGACGCCCTTCCTTGGCCTGCAGCTGCTCGCGGGTTTCCTTGCCGATGATTGACTGGAAGTCGCGCACCATCGCAGGGTACGGGTGCGGGCCGGCCACGGTGCCGATCAGGTAGAAGGTGTCGTCGACGTTGGTGACCCAGTCGCGCAGCGCCTCGTTCATGGCGTCTTTGAGGGTGCCGGTGCCGGCGGTGACCGGTACGATCTCGGCACCCAGCAGTTTCATGCGGAACACGTTGGCCTGCTGGCGCTCGATGTCGGTGGCGCCCATGTAGATCACGCAGGGCAGGCCGAAGCGCGCGGCCACGGTGGCGGTGGCCACGCCGTGCATGCCGGCGCCGGTTTCGGCGATCAGGCGTTTCTTGCCCATGCGCTTGGCCAGCAGCACCTGGCCGATGCAGTTGTTCACCTTGTGCGCGCCGGTGTGGTTGAGCTCTTCGCGCTTGAAGAAGATCTTCGCGCCGCCACAGTGCTCGGTCAGGCGTTCGGCAAAGTACAGGGGGTTGGGGCGGCCGATGTAGTCGCGCTGGAAGTACGCCAGTTGCTCGACAAAGGCGGGGTCGGCCTTGGCTGCGTCGTATTCGCGGGCCAGGTCGAGCACCAGCGGCATCAGGGTTTCGGCAACGTAGCGGCCACCGAATGCGCCAAACAGGCCGTTGGCGTCGGGGCCGCTGCGGAAGTTGGTCTGGGTCATGGGTCGCTCCAGGGCGTAGGTATGAGGTCGCAATGGGCCTACTCTACCCACGACACGCGCCGCTGAAAACCGATAAGATCGCCACAACCTGTCAGGAAAACTCACACGTTAATGGCCAGAGAACTGCCCCCGCTGAATGCCCTTCGGGCCTTCGAAGCCACCGCCCGACTCAACAGCGTCAGCCAGGCTGCCGAACAACTGCACGTGACCCATGGCGCGGTAAGCCGCCAGTTGAAGGTGCTCGAGGCGCACCTGGGCGTGACCCTGTTCGTCAAGGAAGGGCGTGGCCTTAAACTCACAGATTCCGGTATCCGGCTGCGCGATGCCAGCAGCGAGGCCTTCGAGCGCCTGCGCAGCGTGTGCGCCGAGTTGAGCCAGGACAGTGCCGATGCGCCATTTGTGCTGGGCTGTTCGGGCAGCTTGCTGGCGCGCTGGTTCATCCCGCGACTGGGGCGCCTGCAGGCAGATTTGCCAGAGCTGCGCCTGCACCTGTCGGCCGGTGAAGGCGACCTGGACCCGCGTCGCCCCGGGCTGGATGCGCTGCTGGTGTTCGCCGAGCCGCCGTGGCCGGCCGACATGCAGGTGCATGTGCTGGCGCAGGAGTGCATCGGGCCGGTGCTCAGCCCGCATTTTGCCGGTTATGAACGGTTGCACCAGGCGCCGGCCAGCGCGTTGCTGGGCGAAGCCCTGCTGCAGACCACCTCGCGTCTTCAGGCCTGGCCAGACTGGGCGCGCCAACAGCAGATCGACCCGCAGGCACTGCGCTACGGGCAGGATTTCGAGCATCTGTATTATTTGCTGGAGGCGGCGGTAGCGGGCCTGGGCGTGGCGATCGCGCCCCAGCCGCTGGTGGCCGATGACTTGCGTGCAGGGCGCCTGGCTGCCCCCTGGGGGTTCAGCCAGACCCGCGCAGCGCTGGCGCTATGGGTACCCCGGCGCGCCGCAGACGGGCGCGCCGAACAGCTGGCGCAATGGTTGCGCGCCGAGCTGGGGCGGCAGGCGGCGTGATCAGTCGCCGCGCTTGCACAGCAGGTAGGCGGCCAGCAGGCCCAGCGCGCCCACGGCCACACCGGCAGTGGTCCAGGGGTGTTCCTGGGCGTAGTCGCGGGTCGCGATGCTGGTTTCGCGCGTTTTGGTTTTCACCTCTTCATAGGCATCGGTGAGCAGGCTGCGGGAATGGCGCAGAGCGTTTTCGGCATTGCCCTTGAGGCTTTTAAGGGTTTTGCGCGACTCGTCCGAAGCATCGTCTTTGAGGTTTTCCAGGGATTTGAGGAGGCTTTCGATCTCTGCTTCCATGCTTTGCAACGAGGCTTTACGTAGCGAGCTATTGGCCATGGTGGCTCTCCTTCAGGGTGTGAGTGGCATGTGAAGGTTGGGACTGCGCGCGACGGCGAAAGTGCGATGAAACTTTTCACCGGGTTTTGCCCACACAGGTAAACCTGCCCGGCGCTGCTAGGCTCATTGCACACCTTTTTATGGAGAGCGCTCATGTCTGATCACCACACGTACAAGAAAATCGAACTGGTCGGCTCCTCGCCCAGCAGCATCGAGGACGCGATCAACAATGCGCTGGCCGAGGCCGGCAAGAGCATCAAGCACCTGGAATGGTTCGAAGTGATCGATACCCGTGGCCATATCAAGGATGGCAAGGCGGCGCATTTCCAGGTGACCCTCAAGGTGGGCTTTCGTATCGCCAACAGCTGATGGCGGTGTAGAGCCCCCGGACCCTTTTTGATCTGAACAAGGAATGCGATCGATGAAGAAGTTGGTAATGGCGTTGGGTTTGATGGCGCTGGCCGGGACTGCGCTGGCGGCAGGCAAGCCGTGTGAAGAATTGAAGAGCGAGATCGCCGCCAAGCTCGACGCCAAGGGCGTGAGCGGCTATTCGCTGGAGATCGTCGACAAGGGCGCCGCGACCGATGGCAAGGTGGTGGGCAGCTGTGAAGGCGGCACCAAAGAGATCGTGTACAAGCGTTGATCGATGTTGGCTTCTTCGCCGGCAAGCCGGCTCCCACAGGTTGTGGGAGCTGGCTTGCCGGCGAAGGGCCCTCAGGCGCCCTGCATGACCTGAGACAGAATCTCGTATGAGCGGATCCGGTCGGCATGCTCATACAGGTCGCAGGTAAAGATCAGCTCGTCGGCCCCGGTCTGCTCCAGCAGCACCTCCAGCTTGGCGCGGATCTTCTCGGGCCCGCCGACCATCGCCAGCCCCAGGAAACTCCCCACTGCCTCACGCTCGTGCGGCAACCACAGGCCATCCATGCTGTCGACCGGCGGGCGCTGCACCAGGCTCTGCCCGCGCATCAACGCCAGGATGCGCTGGTACACCGAGGTGGCCAGGCAGTCGGCCTGCTCGTCGGTATCGGCTGCCACCAGCGGTACGCCGAGCATCACATACGGCTTGTCCAGCACCGCAGACGGCTTGAAGTGATTGCGGTAGACGCGAATAGCCTCATGCATCATGCGCGGTGCAAAGTGCGAAGCAAATGCGTACGGCAACCCCCGCATCCCCGCCAGTTGCGCACTGAACAGGCTCGACCCCAACAGCCAGATCGGCACCTCGGTGCCATACCCCGGCACGGCAATGACTTTCTGGTCGGGGGTACGTGGCCCCAGGTAGCGCACCAGTTCCTCGACATCATCCGGGAAGTCGTCCGCACTGCCCGAACGCTCGCGACGCAAGGCGCGGGCGGTCATCTGGTCGGAGCCCGGCGCACGCCCCAGGCCCAGGTCGATGCGGCCCGGGTACAGGCTGGCCAGGGTGCCGAACTGCTCGGCAATCACCAGCGGTGCGTGGTTGGGCAGCATGACCCCGCCCGCCCCCACGCGAATCGTCGAGGTGCCGCCGGCCAGGTAGCCCAGCAGCACGGAGGTGGCGGAGCTGGCGATGCCGTCCATGTTGTGGTGCTCGGCCACCCAGAAGCGCTTGTAGCCGAATTTTTCCACGTGTTGCGCCAGGTCCAGCGAGTTGCGCAGGGACTGGGCCGGGCCACTGTCCTGGCGCACGGGCACCAGGTCGAGGGTGGAATAGTTGATGTCCGCGAGTCGCTTCATGAGCGTGTACGCCTCCTGAGTCGTTAGGCCGACAGCATGCGGCGACCTTTCTGACTCTGTATGGGCATATCCCAGGTATTCAATGGCGCTGCCTGCAATCGGGCTGAACTTGCCCGAATCAGCGCCCTCTGAATTTAACGCCAGGTGCGATCCCCCGCGCCCTCAGGCATTCAGGAGGCTTTATGAGCGAGATAAAAAAGACAGCATCCGCCGTTTGGGAAGGTGGGCTGAAGGACGGCAAGGGCACGATCTCTACTGAAAGCAATTCACTGAGAAACAACCCCTACGGCTTCAATACCCGCTTTGAAAACCAGCCTGGGACCAACCCCGAAGAATTGATCGGTGCAGCCCATGCTGGCTGCTTCTCCATGGCCCTTTCGATGATTCTGGGTGACGCCGGCCTGACCGCCGAGCGTATCGACACCATCGCCGAAGTGACCCTGGACAAGCAGCCCGACGGCTTCGCCATCACGGCGGTACACCTGATTCTGAAAGCCAAGGTGCCTGGCGCCAGCGAGCAGCAGTTCCTGGAGCTGGCCAACAAGGCCAAGGCAGGGTGCCCGGTGTCCAAAGTACTGAACGCGAAGATCAGCCTGGATGCCACCCTGGTGAGCTGACGCTGCTTGCGATCAGAACCGCGCACGGCTTCTTGTGGTCCAATGACTGTCGGCAGATGGTCTGCCGCCACAAGGAGCTGCCCGATGATCCGTATAGCAACCGCCCTGCTCGCCTCGCTGCTGGCTACCGCTGCACTGGCGGCGCCCAAGGACTGCGAAGCGCTCAAGGCCGAGATCGAAGCCAAGATCCAGGCCAACAATGTCCCTTCCTACACCCTTGAAATCGTGAACAACGATGAAGTCCACGACCAGAACATGGTGGTGGGTAGCTGCGAGAACGGCACCAAGAAGATCATCTACCAGAAAAACGACCGCTAGCCGTCAGGGGATACAGAAGATGTCGTTCTGTTCCTCGGCGACCACCTTGCGCTGCGCGTCATACAGGTACGCGCTGGGCTGCATGGCCGGTGCGCGGGCCTCGATGCGGTAGCGCTGGCCGGCCTGGAAGCCGTCATAGCGAATTTTCAGGTAGCAGGTGCGCTCGGTGGGGTCGGTGCTGAAACCACCGGCGTAGACCTCGAAGTCGAAGCGCACGGTCAACTCGTGCGCGCCCGGCGTGACCTGGAAGAACCGCCCGTCGTTGAGGCGCTTGCCGTCGAGCCGGTCGGCCATCAGCACCTTGCCTGGCGTGACGGTGTAAAGGTCGATCCAGGCCTGCTTGCTGTCGACTGGCGGCAAGGGGCTGGCACACGCCCCCAGGGTACTGATGGCGAGCAGCATCATTGGCTGGCGCATGACGATCTCCACGGGCGGGCTTCAAGGTATAAGCATAGCGCCATTGGGCCCTCAGGTGCGCTGGCAGCCCGCCGGCAAGCCGGTACCTACCAGTTTGCGCTGCGCGTCATAGAGCTTGGCCCAGGGCCGAAAGCCAATACTGCCGGCTTCGAGCTGATAGCGCTGACCGGCATTGAAGTCCTTGAATGTCACGTTCATCTGGCAATCGCGCCACAGCGGCGCGTGCACCGGGCCGATGTTGCTCGGGGCCACCGCGAACTGGTAGCGCACCGTCAGCTCATGGCTGCCCGGTGCCACTTCGAAATAGCGGGTATCGGGCCAGGCGCGTTCGTCCACTTGCAGGGCGTGCAGGGTATCGTCGGCGCCAGGGGCAAGATCGACCCAGGCCTGGTTCGGGTCGGCGGGCGGCAGGCCGGCACAGCCGGTCAGGGCCAGCACAGCGCTGGCAACGAGCATCGTACGCATGGCAAAACTCCGGGCGGGCAGGATAGTCTTGGGCCGATGAGCACTTGAGCGAGACATCCCTGCACATGATTCGAATTCTTCTTTGGTTGCGCTCAAGCCCCGGGGCACTCGACCGCGTCTTTCGGCGATTGGTTCCCGTGGTGGTGGTCGGGCTGCTCAGCGGTTGCACCAGTGTCAGCTACTACAGCCAGCTGGCGAGCGGGCAATGGCAACTGTTGCGTGCGCGCGAGCCGGTGGCAGCGCTGGTGGCCGACCCGGCGACACCCCCCGCGTTGCGCCAGCACCTGGTGCAGGCGCAGCAGGCACGGGCGTTTGCCAGCCGTCAGCTGAAGCTGCCGGACAACCGCAGTTACCAGGTGTACGCCGATATCGGGCGGCCGTTCGTGGTGTGGAACGTGTTCGTCACGCCGGAGTTTTCGCTGCAACCGCACACCTACTGCTTCCCCATCGCCGGTTGCGTGGCCTATCGCGGCTATTACAGCCAGGGTGCGGCGCGCGGTGCGGCGGCGTTGCAGAAGGTGCAGGGGCAGGATGTGTATGTGGGCGGGGTCGAGGCGTATTCGACGCTGGGCTGGTTCGATGACCCGATTCTGAACTCGATGCTGGGCTGGGGCGACGAACGCCTGGCCACGGTGATCTTCCATGAGCTGGCGCACCAGCGCGTGTATGTGAAGGACGACACGGCGTTCAACGAGTCGTTTGCCACCTTTGTCGAGCAGCAAGGCTCGCGGCAGTGGCGTGAGGCGCGCGGGCTTGCCCCGCTGGCGCAGGGTGCGGGACGCCAGCGCGACCAGTTCGTCGGGCTGGTGCTGGCCAGTCGCGAGCGGCTCAAGGCGCTGTATGCGCAGCCGTTGCAGGCAACGGTGATGCGTGCAGCCAAGCAGGCGGAGTTCGAGCGCTTGCGGGCGGAGTATCGGACGATGCGTGATACGCAGTGGGCGGGCGACACGCGCTATGACGCGTGGATCAACGCACCGATGAACAATGCCAGGCTGCTGCCATTCGGGCTGTATGACCAGTGGGTGCCGGCGTTTGCGGCGTTGTTTGCCGAGGCAGGTGGGGATTGGTCGGTGTTTTATCGGCGGGTTGAGGCGTGGGGGCGGTTGCCGTTCGAGCAGCGCCAGCAGGCCCTTGAACGCTTCGCTGGCAAGCCGGCGCCCACAGGATAGCGCTGAACCTTGTGGGCGCTGGCTTGCCGGCCAAGGGGGCCTTAACCGCGCATGAAGGCCCGATGCAGCTCACCCAGCGTCGCGAAGTGATACGCCGGCTGCTCTGCCGTCAGCTCCTCGTGGCTGCCAAACCCGTACCCCACCGCTACCGCCTGCAGGCCGTTGCTGCGGGCACCGATCAGGTCGTGCTTGCGGTCGCCGATCATCAGCGTCTGTGCAGGGTCCAGCTGCTCTTCTGCCAGCAGATGGGCAATCAGCTCCACCTTGTTGGTGCGCGTGCCATCCAGTTCGCTGCCGTAGATCACCTTGAAATGCCGGGCAAAGTCGAAATGCCGGGCAATTTCGCGGGCAAATTCCCACGGCTTGGAGGTCGCGATATACAGCGTACGGCCCTGCCCTTGCAGGCCGTCGAGCAACTCGCCCACGCCCTCGAATACCCGGTTCTCGTACAGCCCGGTGACCTTGAAGCGCTCGCGGTAGAAGTTCACCGCCTGCCAGGCCCTGGCCTCGTCGAAGCCATAGAACTGCATGAACGCCTGCAGCAGCGGCGGGCCGATGAAGTGCTCCAGACGGGTCAGGTCGGGCTCGTCGATGCCCAGTTTGGCCAGGGCGTACTGGATCGAGCGGGTGATGCCCTCGCGCGGGTCGGTGAGCGTACCGTCGAGGTCGAACAGAATGTTTTGCTGGTGCATGGCAATCTCGAAATGGGGCTGTGGATAACTCACTCGGGGCGGTCGTAGCCTTCGGCCAGGTGCTGGTCTTTGAGCTTGACGTAGTTGCTGGCGCTGTAGGGGAAAAACGCACGCTCCTTGTCAGTCAGGGCGCGCGCCTGCTTCACCGGGCTGCCCACGTACAGAAAGCCGCTGAGCAGGCGTTTGCCCGGTGGCACCAGGCTGCCGGCGCCAATGATGACGCCGTCTTCCACCACCGCGCCGTCCATGATGGTACTGCCCATGCCCACCAGGATGCGGTTGCCCAGGGTGCAGCCATGCAGCATGACTTTGTGACCAATGGTTACCTCATCACCGATCAGCAGCGCGAAACCCTCGGGGTTGAACGGCCCGGCGTGGGTGATGTGCAGTACGCTGGCGTCCTGCACACTGGTGCGCGCACCGATGCGGATGCGGTGCATATCGCCGCGAATCACCGTCAATGGCCACACCGAGCTGTCCTCGCCGATCTCGACATCCCCCAGCACCACGGCACTGCGGTCGACGAAAGCCCGTGCGCCGAGGCGCGGGGTGTGTTGCTGGAAGCTGCGAATGGCCATTTATAGCGTCTCTCTTGAAGGCTGATAGCTGCGGTCAGCGTCGATTGTAATTAAGATGGTCGCGTGTTTCTTCTGCCAAGGTGTTTAACCGTGAGTGCGAACAACCCGCTTCTGCAGTCTTATGACCTGCCGCCCTTCTCGGCGATCCGTGCCGAGCATGTGCTGCCGGCGATCGAACAGATCCTGGCCGACAACCGCAGCGCCATCGCCTCGATCCTCGACACCCAAGGCCAGAACCCCACCTGGGCCGGCCTGGTGCTGGCCATGGACGAACTCAATGACCGCCTCAGCGCCGCCTGGAGCCCGGTCAGCCACCTCAATGCCGTGTGCAACAGCGCCGAGCTGCGCGAGGCCTACGAGGCCTGCCTGCCGGCCCTGAGCGCCTACGCCACCGAGCTCGGCCAGAACCGTGCGCTGTTCCAGGCCTATGAGGCGTTGATCGCCAGCCCCGAAGCTGCCGGCTTCGATGTGGCGCAAAAGACCATCCTCGAACAGGCGCTGCGCGACTTCCGCCTGTCGGGTATCGACCTTCCCGTCGACCAGCAGCAACGTTATGCCCAGGTGCAGAGCAAACTGTCGGAGCTGGGCAGCCGCTTCTCCAACCAGCTGCTCGACGCCACCCAGGCCTGGACCAAGCACGTCACCGACGAGGCCGCGCTGGCCGGCCTGACCGATTCGTCCAAGGCGCAGATGGCCGCCGCTGCGCAGGCCAAGGGCCTGGACGGCTGGCTGATCAGCCTGGAGTTCCCCAGCTACTACGCGGTGATGACCTACGCCCACGACCGTGCGCTGCGCGAGGAAATCTACGTCGCCTACTGTACCCGTGCCTCCGACCAGGGCCCGAATGCCGGCCAGTTCGACAACGGCCCGGTGATGCGCGAGATCCTCGACCTGCGCCAGGAACTGGCCGAACTGCTGGGCTACGCCAACTTTGCCGAGCTGAGCCTGGCCACCAAGATGGCCGAGTCCAGCGACCAGGTACTGAGCTTCCTGCGTGACCTGGCCAAGCGCAGCAAGCCGTTCGCGGTCCAGGACCTGGCCCAGCTCAAGGCCTATGCCGCCGAGCAGGGTTGCCCGGACCTGCAGAGCTGGGACAGCGGTTTCTATGGCGAAAAACTGCGCGAACAGCGCTACAGCGTGAGCCAGGAAACCCTGCGCGCCTACTTCCCGATCGACAAGGTGCTGTCGGGCCTGTTCGCCATCGTGCAGCGCCTGTACGGCATCGAGATCGCCGAACTCAAGGGGTTCGACACCTGGCACCCGGACGTGCGCCTGTTCGAGATCAAGGAGCACGGCCAGCATGTGGGGCGTTTCTTCTTCGACCTGTATGCCCGCGCCAACAAGCGTGGCGGGGCGTGGATGGATGGCGCCCGCGACCGTCGGCGCACCGCCCAAGGCAGCCTGCAGAGCCCGGTGGCCAACCTGGTGTGCAACTTCACCCCGGCCGCCCCGGGCAAGCCGGCGCTGCTGACCCACGATGAAGTCACCACCCTGTTCCACGAATTTGGCCATGGCCTGCATCACCTGCTGACCCGTATCGAGCATGCCGGCGTGTCGGGCATCAACGGCGTGGCGTGGGATGCGGTCGAACTGCCGAGCCAGTTCATGGAAAACTGGTGCTGGGAGCCTGAAGGCCTGGCGCTGATCTCCGGCCACTACGAAAGCGCGGCCGCGCTGCCCCAGGACCTGCTGGAGAAGATGCTGGCGGCGAAGAACTTCCAGTCGGGCCTGATGATGGTGCGCCAGTTGGAGTTCTCGCTGTTCGACTTCGAACTGCATGCCAGCCATGGCGATGGCCGCAGCGTGCTGGAGGTGCTCGAAGGCATTCGCGATGAAGTCTCGGTGATGCGCCCGCCGGCGTACAACCGCTTCCCCAACAGCTTTGCGCACATCTTTGCCGGCGGTTACGCAGCCGGTTACTACAGCTACAAGTGGGCTGAAGTGCTATCGGCCGATGCGTTCTCGCGCTTCGAGGAAGAAGGCGTGCTCAATGCCGAGACCGGTCGCGCGTTCCGCGAGGCGATCCTGGCGCGTGGCGGTTCGCAGGCACCGATGCTGCTGTTCGTCGACTTCCGTGGTCGCGAGCCGTCGATCGACGCCTTGTTGCGCCATTGCGGCCTGAGCGAGGACGTGGCGGCATGAGCAAGACCAAGAAGCGCTTTATCGCCGGGGCGGTCTGCCCGGCGTGCAGCGAGCCGGACAAGCTGATGATGTGGAGCGAGGACAGCGTGCCGCATCGCGAGTGCGTGGCCTGCGGGTTTGCCGACACGCTCAACGAGCAGGGGCTGTCGGTACCCAAGGAGCTGGGTACGCGGGTCAACCAGGCCGAGGTCAAGGCGCCGCCTGCGGTACAGACGGTGCAGTTCTTCCCCAATCCCAAGCTGAAGAAGCCTTAGCAGGCAAAGGGCCTACATAGTTAGCCCCTGCCACGCCGGCAACCCTTGAAAGTGACGGGACCTTTCCCGTCACTAAAGGAACTGCCATGAGCGCCAATCCCCTGCTCGCCCGCCTCGACCCGCCTCCCTACGCCAGCATCCGTCTCGAACACCTGACGGCGGCGATCGACCAGATCATCCTTGACAACCATCATGCCCTCGCCGAGCTCATCGTGAGCCAGAGCGTGCTGCCCACCTGGGACGACCTGGTGATGGCCGTCGATGCGCTGGACGCCCGCCTCAACAACGCCGTGCGCCTGATCGTGCCCCTGTACACCCGCGGCGAGGCCTGGAAGAGCGCCGTGGATGAGTGCTGGATCAAGAGCCAGGCCTATCACCAGGCGAAATTGCAGAACGTGACGTTGCTGGCGCTCTATCAACGTCTGGCCGACAGCGCGCACGCCGCCCACTTCAGCCGCGAGCGCACGCTTTCGCTGCAACAGTCGATCAAGGCGTTTCGCCTCAGCGGTGCCGAGCTTGGCGAAACCGAGCGTGCCCGCCTGATGGACCTGCAAGTCAGCCTGAGCAAGCAACGCAATGCCTTCGTCGATAACCTGGCGCACGCTACCGGCGCCTGGACGCTGTTGGTCACCGACGCCCAGCGGCTGCTCGGGGTGGACGAACTGGACAAGGCCGCCATGGCGCGCAAGGCGCAGGCACAAGGCCTTGAAGGCTGGCTGGTGACGCTCGAAGAGGCACCGTGCCTGGCCATCCTGCAGCAGGCCAGCGACCGTAGCCTGCGTGAAACCGTGTATCGGGCCTACCATGGCCGGGCTTCGGATCTGGATGCGGGCCCGGACAACGGACCCGTGCTGCTGGCGCTGAGCAGACTGCGCCATGAGCAGGCACAACTGCTGGGTTTTGCCAGCTTCGCCGAACTCAGCCTGCAGACCAAGACGGCTGAATCTACCACCCAGGTCGCGCAGTTTCTGCAGGACCTGACCATCCACAGCGCTGCCTGGCGTGCCGGGGAAATCAGGCGGCTGCACGCGGTTGATCAGCAGGCCCGGCTGGGTGGCCTGCAGCCCTGGGATATCGCCTTCTACGCGCGCCGTGCGCAGCACCACCCGCTGGCGCTGTCCAGCGAGGAAGTGCGCGGCTATTTCCCGCTGGAGCAGGTGTTGCAAGCCATGAGGCAATTGGCGCAGACCCTGTTCGGGGTGCAGCTCACGCCGGCCAGCGCGCTGCAGGCCTGGCATGCGGATGTGCGATGTTTCGAGGTGGTGCAGGGCCATGCGCTGGTGGGCTACCTGTACATGGATGTGGTGACCCGTCCGGGCAAGGATGACTATGCCTGGAGCCTGCGTGTGTGGAACCGCCACGTTGACGCCGAGGGCGGCTTTCACAAAGGTGTGGCGGCGCTGTTCTGCGCGGTCGAGCGCGGCGACGGCGTGGTCCCACCGCTGCTGACCCATCTTGACCTGCGCAAGCTGTACCACGAGTTCGGTCATTGCCTGCACCAGCTTCTGGTTGCCACCACCGATTACCGGCTGTCCGATATCGACACCCTGGGGCCGGACGGGGTCGAATTCTTCAGCGAACTGCTGGAGCGCTGGTGCTGGTCAGCCCAGTACCTGGCCGGCATCTCCCACCACTACCAGACGGGTCAGGCACTGCCAAGCTCGACGGTGCAGGCGTTTCTCGACCAGCAAAAGCTGCAGGAAGGGCTGACCTTTGCCCGCGACCTGGCGAGGGCGCGATTCGACCTGCACCTGCATGGCGAGCCGGATGTCTCGCGCAGCCTCCAGCAGCAGGTGGCCGAGCACTTCGATGCGGTACTGCCCTTGCCGCTGGGCGACTTCGAGCGGCCGGCCCAGGCCTTCGATCACCTGGTCAGCGGCTACGAGGCTGGCTACTACAGCTACCTGTGGTCGCGGGTCTATGCGATCGACGCGTTTGCCCGCTTTGAACGCGAGGGGGTGCTCAACCCCGAGACCGGTCGCGCCTTGCTCGAGGCCATCGTGGCACCCGGCGCCGGACGCACGATCACGGCCGGTTTCAGGGCCTTTCGCGGGCGCGATGTAAGCCCCCTGCCATTTCTGCAGTGGCACGGCATGAGCCACTAGCCACCTCGAGGCGCCGAGTGGCGCTGGAGCATGCGTCGCGAAACGGGTACTGTATAAAAAAACAGTACAGGTGGCACGCCATGTCCTTTCCAGCGCCTGTGCGCGGTCGCGGTACCGCGCACAACCCGCACAACCGCTTTGCCCCCGGCCGCTCGGTGGCCGAAGACGACGGCTGGTACCAGGAGGCGCCGCTCACCCAGGGTACCGAGGTGCGCATCGAGACGGCCAAGACCATCATCACCCGCAATACGTCCCCCGA
Organism: Pseudomonas aegrilactucae; assembly: GCF_019168305.1. Taxonomy (GTDB): domain Bacteria; phylum Pseudomonadota; class Gammaproteobacteria; order Pseudomonadales; family Pseudomonadaceae; genus Aquipseudomonas; species Aquipseudomonas aegrilactucae. The sequence goes on along the minus strand of NZ_JAHTBI010000048.1, from coordinate 22,045 downwards.
CCTGCCGTTCGACCGTTCCATCAACCCCTACCGCGGCTGCGAGCATGGCTGTATCTACTGCTACGCACGCCCCAGTCACGCCTACTGGGACCTCTCGCCCGGGCTCGATTTTGAGACCAAGCTGATCGCCAAGACCAATGCGGCGGCGGTACTGGAACAGCAGCTCTCGAAAAAGGGCTATGTGTGTGCGCCGATCAATCTGGGCTCCAATACCGACCCCTACCAACCCATCGAGCGCGAGCAACTGCTGACCCGTCGCCTGCTCGAAGTGCTGTTGCGCTACCGCCACCCGGTGACCATCGTCACCAAGGGCTCGTTGATCCTGCGTGATCTCGACCTGCTGGCGGAACTGGCGCAGCAGCGGCTGGTGTCGGTGATGATCAGCCTGACCACGCTGGACGACGAGCTCAAGCGTACCCTCGAGCCACGTGCCGCCGCGCCAAAGGCGCGCTTGCGTGCCATCCGCGTGATGCGCGAAGCCGGTGTGCCGGTGGGTGTGCTGTGCTCACCGATGATCCCGATGATCAACGACAGCGAGCTGGAGCATCTGCTCGAGGCCGCCAGTGAGGCGGGTGCACTCAGCGCGGCCTACATGCTGCTGCGCTTGCCGCTGGAGGTGGCGCCCCTGTTCGAGCAGTGGCTGCAGGACCATTACCCGCAGCGGGCGACCCATGTGCTGAGCCTGATCCGCCAGAGCCGTGGCGGTGATCTGTACGACAGCCGGTTCGGTGCACGCATGCGCGGCGAGGGCGTGTTTGCCGACCTGCTGGCGCAGCGTTTCGCCAAGGCCGTACGCCGCCTGGGGTTGAACCAGCGTGAAGGTCATGCGCTGGATTGCAGCGCGTTTTGCCCACCGGGCGGGCAGCTTTCGCTGCTCTGATAAATAATGGGTAGTGGCCAGTAATGGTTTTTTGATACCATTTCTATCCCGCCTGAAACTTCTGGAACGCCCGTTCTAGAGCCTCCGAATTCAGTTTGAGTTAAGTTTCGCCGCGTAGCGTGAGAAATCAGGCAGCCGGCTGTGATCAATGGACGGCGCGCGTCATCCAACGATCATGCAATGCCTGAATCTTAAACCGGTAAAATGGACTTACCTTGAAACCGTCAAAGAGGATCAATCAATGCACGACCAGGACCCCTCTCAAAACGGCCCGGCTGATCAAGCCGAAAGCGCCGATGCCGCACTGAAGCATATCGTCGACGGCTTTTTGCACTTCCATCACGAAGTATTCCCGCAGCAGGAAGAGCTGTTCAAGAAACTCGCTACCGCGCAAACGCCGCGGGCAATGTTCATTACCTGTGCCGACTCGCGCATTGTGCCCGAGCTGATTACCCAGAGCTCGCCGGGCGATCTGTTCGTGACCCGCAACGTCGGTAACGTGGTACCGCCCTACGGGCAGATGAACGGCGGCGTTTCGACGGCCATCGAGTACGCGGTCATGGCCCTGGGTGTACAGCACATCATCGTCTGCGGCCACTCCGACTGCGGTGCCATGCGCGCCGTGCTCAACCCGCAGAGCCTGGAGAAGATGCCGACGGTCAAGGCCTGGCTGCGTCACGCCGAAGTGGCGCGCACTGTGGTCGAAGACAACTGCCATTGCGGCACCGAGCATGAAAGCATGCAGGTGCTGACCAAGGAAAACGTCATCGCCCAGCTGCAGCACTTGCGCACCCACCCCTCGGTGGCCTCGCGCCTGGCCGCCGGCCAGTTGTACATCCACGGCTGGATCTACGACATCGAAACCAGCGAAATCACGGCCTACGACGCAGTGAGCGACCGCTTCCTGCCGTTGCAGAGCGGCCAGCCGATCCCTTGCGCCACGCCGCGCGGGCGCTACTAGCCACACGTCCTTCTAGCCAGGGTGACTGAAGGCTGCACGTTCGCGTGCAGCTCAGGTAGTCGGCCGTCCTGAATTTACGTGAATGCCTTGCCGGACTGCTGGCGGCCGACGGCTGCCCGCCTGACAGCAATTTGCAGCGCACGGGGCCATCGGATTGGCGCCGGCGTGACTGATCTTAGGGAGAGTAATGGTGAACATGACGCAATTGAAAGCGGCCCTGCCGCGTGAACTGCTCGCTTCAGTGGTGGTGTTTCTGGTGGCCCTGCCCCTGTGCATGGGCATCGCGATCGCCTCGGGCATGCCGCCGGCCAAGGGCCTGATCACCGGTATCATCGGTGGCCTGGTGGTGGGCTTCATCGCCGGTTCGCCCTTGCAGGTCAGTGGCCCGGCGGCGGGCCTGGCGGTGCTGGTGTTCGAGCTGGTGCGCCAGCATGGCGTGGCCATGCTCGGGCCGATCCTGCTGCTGGCCGGCCTGTTGCAACTGGTGGCCGGGCGTTTGCGCCTGGGCTGCTGGTTCCGCGTCACGGCGCCGGCGGTGGTGTATGGCATGCTCGCCGGTATCGGGGTACTGATCGTGCTGTCGCAGGTGCATGTGATGTTCGACAGCAGCCCGCAGCCGTCGGGGCTGGCCAACCTGATGGGCTTTCCGCAGACCGTGATGCAGGCGCTGCCGCTGGAAAGCGCCGGCAATGGTTGGCAGGCCGGTGCATTGGGCCTGGGTACCATTGCGATCATGTGGGCCTGGGAACGGCTGCGTCCGCAGAAGCTGCGCTTTGTGCCGGGCGCCTTGCTGGGTGTCGCCTTGATGACCCTGCTGAGCCTGTGGCTGGCGTTGCCGGTGAACCGCGTGGTGGTACCGGACAACCTGGCCGAGGCCATCGACTGGCTACGCCCGGCCGACCTGCTCAACCTGGCCAACCCGCACCTGCTGGTGGCCGCATTCGCACTGGCGTTCATCGCCAGTGCCGAAACCCTGCTGTCGGCGGCGGCGGTAGACCGCATGCACAATGGCCAGCGCTCGGACTTCGACCGTGAACTGTCGGCCCAAGGCATCGGCAACATGCTGTGTGGCCTGCTCGGCGCGTTGCCGATGACCGGTGTGATCGTGCGCAGCTCGGCCAACGTGCAGGCCGGGGCGCAGACGCGGCTGTCGGCGATCCTGCATGGCGTGTGGTTGCTGGCCTTCGTGGTGGTGCTGAGCAGCCTGCTGCAGCAGATTCCGGTGGCGAGCCTGGCCGGGGTGCTGGTGTATACCGGCTTCAAGCTGGTCGACTTCAAGGCGTTTCGCGGGCTGGGCCGGTATGGGCGGATGCCGATGTTCACCTATGCCGCGACGGCATTGGCGATCATTTTCACCGACCTGCTGACCGGTGTGCTGCTGGGCTTTGCGCTGACCTTGCTGAAGCTTGCGCTGAAGGCGGCACGGTTGAAGATCAGTGTCAGCAGCCGGGACGAGCCGGGCCATCTGGAATTGCGCCTGAGCGGTGCGGCGACCTTTCTCAAGGTACCGGCGCTGACGCGGGTGCTGGAAGGCATACCCGCGGGTACCACGCTGCATGTGCCGCTGGCCAACCTCAGCTACATCGATCACTCATGCCTTGAGTTGCTGGAGGATTGGGGACGGGCGAATGCGGGCAGTGGTTCGCGCCTGGTGATCGAGTCGCGCGGGTTGAAGCGGCGGGTCGAGGGGCGGGCGCGTACGGCAGTAGGTCTGGGCGCCTGAACCTTTAAGGCATCGCGGGTCAAGCCCGCTCCCACAAGGCATACGGTTACCTGTGGGAGCGGGCTTGGCCCGCGATGGCAGCGCTACGGGATCAGGCCGACTGGTCCAGCTCCAGCCCAACCCCCAGCTGGCGCGACAGGCACGGCCAGCGCTTCCATGCAGCGCCCGTTTCCGGGCTGCTCAGCTTCTCGCGATACGCCTCCACCGATTCCAGGGCAAAGCTCTGGTCATTGAGCATCTCGTCCACCGAGTGGTGCACCACTTCATCCAGCTGGTTGGCAAAGGTTTCACCGATCAACTGGTGCGCGATCACGTTGGCCACCGTGGTATCCAGCGGGATCAGCGGCTGGTTGAAATGCTTGATGTACAGGTCATTCACTTCTTCCACCAGGCGATGCGCCAGGTAGGCTTCATCCAGCAGACAGTCCAGGCCGACATGGCCGTTCATGACCTCTGGCGGCTGCAGGAAATACTGCTCGGCGATTTTCAGCACCGGCTTGATCTGCGACTCGATACCCGCTTCACGTGCGACCTCATTGGCCGCCTCCAGAAGCTCGGGTACCTGGTCGATATACGCCGCCACGAAACGCGCCAGCCCTTCCTGGGCATCGGTTTCAGGCAGTTGGATAGAGGGGTGCAGATGCGGCAGTTGCAAGGCAAGTTGCTGTTTTAGCTGGCCGGTTTCGGCTTCATGGTGATGGGCACGGGCAATCTGATCGCGTACAGCGGCGATGTTCATGAAAACTCCAAGGACGAGGGAAAACACACGGATGACATAAGGTAGCTCGGTTCTGTAAAGAGCTAAGACGGATTTGTCATAAACAGTGTGCGTTTATGTCGCACCTTGGTTATATCAAAGTGCCATCAATCGTCTGGTCAAATCTTTACCCCCTCGCGTTGCGCGGTCAATGCCGCTGTCTATACTCCGCTTTGAAAGTGATTGGCTGATGAGGCCCGCCTGCTGTCCAGCAGGGGCTCGTCGTCGAAGTTCGCAGTCTTGACGCCGTACCCTTAGCCGTAGGTCCACGCCTCCGGGATAACAAGAACGATAAGGGGAACCCGCAATGATGCGACATCCACACGCCTGGATGGGCCTGCTGTTGTGGTCGCTGTTCACGCAGGCCGAGGCTGCCTGGACCGTGAACATGGCGCCGGGGGCGACTGAAGTCAGCAACGCCGTGTTCGACCTGCACATGACCATCTTCTGGATCTGCGTGGTGATCGGCATCGTGGTGTTCGGCGCGATGTTCTGGTCGATGATGGTTCACCGGCGCTCCACCGGCCAGCAGCCTGCGCACTTTCACGAGCACACCTGGGTCGAGATCATGTGGACGGTGGTGCCGTTCCTGATCCTGGTGGCCATGGCCATCCCCGCGACCAAGACGCTGGTCGATATCTACGATGCCAGCGAGTCGGACCTCGATATCCAGGTCACTGGCTACCAGTGGAAGTGGCACTACAAATACCTGGGCGAGGACGTCGAGTTCTTCAGCAACCTGGCCACTCCCGCCGAGCAGATCCACAACAAGGCCCCCAAGGACGAGCATTACCTGCTCGAAGTCGACCAGCCGCTGGTGATTCCGGTGGGGGCCAAGGTGCGCTTTCTGGTGACGGCCGCCGACGTGATCCACTCCTGGTGGGTGCCGGCGTTCGCGGTCAAGCGTGACGCCATCCCCGGGTTCGTCAACGAGGCCTGGACCCGCGTCGAGAAGCCCGGCATCTACCGCGGCCAGTGCACCGAGCTGTGCGGCAAGGACCATGGCTTCATGCCGGTGGTGGTCGAGGTCAAGAGCAAGGCCGACTACGACTCCTGGCTCGCCGAGCGCAAGGCCGACGCGGCCAAGCTCAAGGAACTGACCAGCAAGCAATGGACGCTGCAGGAGCTGGTCGAGCGTGGCGACAAGGTCTACCACACCGCCTGCGTGGCCTGTCACCAGGCCGAAGGCCAGGGCCTGCCGCCCATGTTCCCCGCCCTCAAGGGTTCGAAGATCGCCACCGGACCCGTCCAGGATCACCTGAACATCGTCTTCCACGGCAAGGCCGGTACGGCCATGGCGGCGTTCGGCAAGCAACTCTCGGAAGTGGATATCGCCGCCGTGGTCACCTACGAGCGCAACGCCTGGGGCAACAACAAGGGTGACATGGTCACGCCCAAGGATGTGCTGGCGCTCAAACAGGCCGACGGCCAATGAACCGGGGAGACAGGACATGAGTACAGTCATCGACGACCACGGCCATGCCGATCATGACCACGCCCACGGTCCGGCCAAGGGCCTGATGCGCTGGGTGCTGACCACCAACCACAAGGACATCGGCACGATGTACCTGTGGTTCAGCTTCGCCATGTTCCTGCTCGGTGGCTCGTTCGCCATGGTCATCCGCGCCGAGCTGTTCCAGCCCGGCCTGCAGATCGTGGAGCCGGCATTCTTCAACCAGATGACCACCATGCACGGCCTGATCATGGTGTTCGGTGCGGTCATGCCGGCGTTCGTCGGCCTGGCCAACTGGATGATCCCGCTGATGATCGGCGCGCCCGACATGGCGCTGCCACGCATGAACAACTTCAGCTTCTGGCTGCTGCCGGCGGCGTTCCTGCTGCTGATCTCGACGCTGTTCAGTGCCGGTGGCGGGCCCAACTTCGGCTGGACCTTCTACGCCCCGCTGTCGACCACCTATGCGCCGGCGAGCGTGACGTTCTTCATCTTCGCCATCCACCTGATGGGCGTCAGCTCGATCATGGGCGCGATCAACGTGATCGCCACCATTCTCAACCTGCGTGCCCCGGGCATGACCCTGATGAAAATGCCGCTGTTCGTCTGGACCTGGCTGATCACCGCCTTCCTGCTGATCGCGGTGATGCCGGTACTGGCCGGCGTGGTGACCATGATGCTGATGGATATCCATTTCGGCACCAGCTTCTTCAGCGCTGCCGGCGGCGGCGACCCGGTCCTGTTCCAGCACGTGTTCTGGTTCTTCGGCCACCCCGAGGTGTACATCATGATCCTGCCGGCATTCGGCGCGGTCAGCTCGATCATCCCGGCGTTTTCGCGCAAGCCGCTGTTCGGCTACACCTCGATGGTGTACGCCACCGGGGCGATCGCGTTCCTGTCGTTCATCGTGTGGGCGCACCACATGTTCGTGGTGGGTATTCCGGTGGTGGGCGAGCTGTTCTTCATGTACGCCACCATGCTGATCGCGGTGCCTACCGGGGTGAAGGTGTTCAACTGGGTCAGCACCATGTGGGAAGGTTCGCTGACCTTCGAGACGCCGATGCTGTTCGCCATCGCCTTCGTCATCCTGTTCACCATCGGCGGTTTCTCGGGGCTGATGCTGGCCATCGCGCCGGCCGACTTCCAGTACCACGACACCTATTTCGTGGTGGCGCACTTCCACTACGTGCTGGTACCGGGGGCGATTTTCGGCATCTTCGCCTCGGCCTATTACTGGTTGCCCAAGTGGACCGGGCACATGTACGACGAAACCCTGGGCAAGCTGCACTTCTGGCTGTCGTTCATCGGCATGAACATGGCCTTCTTCCCGATGCACTTCGTGGGCCTGGCCGGCATGCCGCGGCGGGTGCCGGACTACAACCTGCAGTTCGCCGACTTCAACATGGTGTCCTCGATCGGTGCGTTCACCTTTGGCGTCACGCAGATCTTCTTCCTGTTCATCGTCATCAAGTGCATTCGCGGCGGCACGCCTGCCCCGGCCAAACCCTGGGACGGCGCCGAAGGGCTGGAGTGGTCGGTGCCCTCGCCCGCGCCCTACCACACCTTCCAGACCCCACCAGACGTGAAATGAGGGCCAGGCCATGAGTGAAGGGACGTCGTTGAAGCGCCTGGTCACGCGCCTGGTCATGCTGACCGTGGTGATGTTCGCCTTCGGCTTTGCCCTGGTGCCGATCTACGACGTGATGTGCAAGGCGTTCGGTATCAACGGCAAGACCGGTGGCCAGTACGCCGGCAGCCAGGTCAGCGACCCGACGCGCTCGGTGAAGGTGCAGTTCATGTCGACCAACGCGCGCGACATGGTCTGGGACTTCTATTCCACTGCCGATCAGCTCGACGTCAACCCCGGGGCGGTGAACCAGATGGTGTTCGTGGCGCGCAACCCCACCGACAAGCCGATGACCGCCCAGGCGATCCCGAGCATCAGCCCGGCCGAGGCAGCGGCGTACTTTCACAAGACCGAATGTTTCTGCTTCAGCCAGCAGGTGCTGCAACCGGGCGAACGCATCGAAATGCCGGTGCGTTTCATCGTCGACCGCGACCTGCCCAAGGACGTGAAACACCTGACGCTTGCCTACACGCTGTTCGATATCACCGCTCGCCAACCGCCGGTGGCCCAGGTGGCCAGCCAGTCCGTACAGAGCGCCCGATAAGGAGAACGATCCATGGCTGCTCATCAGCACTACTATGTACCGGCGCAAAGCAAGTGGCCGATCATCGCCACCCTGGGCATGTTGATCACGGTGGTCGGCCTGGGCATCTGGTTCAACGACATGAAGGCCGGTCACCCCGACTCGCATGGTCCGCTGATCTTCTTCGTCGGCGCACTGTGCCTGGCCTACATGCTGTTCGGCTGGTTCGGCGCGGTGATCAAGGAAAGCCGTGCCGGGCTCTACAGCCCGCAGCTGGACCGCTCGTTCCGCTGGGGCATGTCGTGGTTCATCTTTTCCGAAGTGATGTTCTTCGTCGCGTTCTTCGGCGCGCTGTTCTACGTGCGCAACCTGGCCGGCCCGGCGCTGGGCGGTGAAGGCGCCAAGGGCGTGGCGCACATGCTGTGGCCCAACTTCCAGTTCGCCTGGCCGCTGCTGCACACCCCCGACCCCAAGCTGTTCCCGCCGCCGCACGGCGTCATCGACCCGTGGCACCTGCCGCTGATCAACACCATTCTGCTGGTCAGCTCCAGCGTCACCATCACCATTGCCCACCATGCGTTGCGCAAGGATCACCGCGGCCCGCTGAAGTTCTGGCTGGCGCTGACCATCGTGCTGGGTGTGGCGTTCCTCATCCTGCAGGCCTACGAGTACCACGAGGCCTATACCGAGCTGGGCCTGACCCTGAACTCGGGCATCTATGGCGCGACGTTCTTCATGCTCACGGGGTTCCACGGTGCCCACGTGACCATGGGCACGCTGATCCTGTTCGTGATGCTGATGCGCATCCTGCGCGGGCACTTCAATGCCGACAAGCACTTCGGTTTCGAGGCGGCCAGCTGGTACTGGCACTTCGTCGACGTGGTGTGGGTCGGCCTGTTCATCTTTGTATACGTGCTGTAGGCGCGCCTAGAACGGCGCGTGGGAGACCAGCTGGCCGCTGTAGAAACCCCAGGTCACCAGGGCCAGGGTAATCGCGGCCAGGCTGACCCGCACCTTGAGCGCGGTGAGCAGGCGGGTCGAGCTGTCAGCGTCCTTGACCAGAAAGAACAGGCCGCTGAACAGGCTGATCACAGTCGCCAGCAGCATCAGGACAATCGCGGCTTTGAGCATGGCGGTACTCCGGGGGATGCGATGACTGCAACAAGTATAGCGACCGATGTATCGGGGGCCCGTTGAGGCCTTTTCGTCCGGGCCTGGTGCCGACCCTGGTGGTGTTTCTGCTGCTGCCGGGGCTGATTGCGCTGGGTTGCTGGCAACTGGGCCGCGCGGCGGAAAAGCGCGCGCTGCTCAGTGCCTATGCCGAACGGCGGGTGGCCGAACCGCTGGCCAGCGAGCAACTGCTGCATACACCCGATCCCGGCTATCGCCGGGTGCAGGTGCACGGGCGTTTCGACCGCAGCCACAGCCTGTTGCTGGACAACCGCCTGCGTGACGGCCAGCCCGGCGTCGAGCTGCTGCAACCCTTCCATGACCAGGCCAGCGGCCTGTGGCTGCTGGTCAATCGTGGCTGGCTGGCGTGGCCGGACCGGCGCGTGCCGGTGCAGTTCACCACACCCGAAACCGCCCTGAGCCTGCAGGCCTGGGTCTATGTGGCGCCAGGCACTACCTTCCAGCTGCACGCCGACCCCCAGGGCGGCAGCTGGCCGCGCCTGCTGACGGCTGTCGATGCGGCGCCGCTGTGGACGTTGCTTGGGCGTGACGGCTTTGCCCACGAACTGCGCCTGGAGCCCGGCCCGGCCAGCTACCGGCTGGACTGGCCGGTGGTTGCCATGGGCCCGGAAAAACACCTGGGCTATGCCGTGCAGTGGTTTGCACTGGCGGCGGCCCTGTTCGCGCTCTACCTCTATTTCGGTTGGCATCACAACAAGGAGAACCACCATGGGAGCCGTCATGCATCCACCCAGCACGTCTGAGGCAGCGCCTAACCGCTGGCGCGGACGGCTGCAGCTGATCCTGATCCTGCTGGTGGTGATCGGGCCGATGATGCTCGCCACCGGCATGTACAAGTTGCAGTTCTGGGTACCCGACAGCCGCAGCTATCACGGCGAACTGATCGGCAACGGTCAGGGCCGCGCCGAGCTTGGGGTGGCCGCGCACGAGCCGCGCTGGCAACTGCTGGTGAGCACGCCCGGCGACTGTGGGGTCGACTGCCAGCAACTGGTGTACCTGGCGCGCCAGGTACAGATCGGCCTGGGCCGCGATGCCAGTCGCGCCAGCCATGCGTTGGCAGCGCCGCAGCCGGTGAGCGCCGCGTTCCAGGCCAAGCTGGATCGCGAGTACCCACAACTGCAGCGCTATGCGCTGGAACGGTCGCAGTACGCCAAGGCCAGCCCCAACCTCAAGGACGCGCAGCTGTGGATCGTCGACCCGCACGGCAACCTGGTACTGCGCTACGACGCACGGGTCAAGGGCAAGGACCTGCTCAACGACCTGCGCCACCTGCTCAAGCTGTCCAACATCGGCTAGGAGGCATGTGCCATGGCCAGACCCGGATACCGCCTCGCCGTGTTCGCCACCTTTCTCGCCATGATGGTGGTACTGCTCGGTGCCTACACCCGCCTGACCCACGCCGGCCTGGGCTGCCCGGACTGGCCGGGTTGCTACGGCTTCATCAGCGTGCCGAAAACCGAGGCGCAGCTGGCGCATGCCGAACGGCATTACCCCGACACGCCGGTCGAGGCGCACAAGGGCCGCAACGAGATGGTGCACCGCTATTTTGCCGGCGTGCTGGCGCTGGTGATCGCCCTGCTGGCCGTGCAGGCGCTGCACCGGCATGGCCACAATGGCCAACCCTACCGCCTGCCGCTGGTGCTGCTGGCGGTGGTGTTCTTCCAGGCAGCCTTCGGCATGTGGACGGTCACCCTCAAGCTGTGGCCGCAGGTGGTCACGGCGCACCTGCTGGGCGGCTTCGCCACCTTGAGCCTGCTGTTGCTGCTGAGCCTGCGCCTGTCGCGGGCCTTCATGCCGTTGCCGGGCCTGCCACAACGGCTGCGGCGGCTGGCGGCGGTGGCGTTGCTGCTGGTGATCGGGCAGGTGGCGCTGGGCGGCTGGGTCAGCGCCAACTATGCGGCGGTGGCCTGTGTCGATCTGCCGACCTGTCACGGCCAGTGGTGGCCTGACGCCGACTTCGCCAACGGTTTCCACCTTACCCAGCACATTGGCCCCAACTACCTGGGCGGGCAACTGGACAGCGACGCGCGCACGGCCATCCATATCACCCATCGCCTGGGCGCGCTGCTGGTCACCGGCGTGCTGCTGGTGCTGGCCTGGCAACTGCACCGCATCGGCCTGCGGCGCCTGGCCAGGCTGGTGCTGCTGGCACTGGCGGTGCAGGTCGGGCTGGGTATCAGCAACGTGGCGTTCGGGCTGCCATTGGCGGTAGCGGTGGCGCACAACGCGGGCGGTGCGGCGCTGTTGCTGACGCTGGTGCTGGTCAACTATCGAACCCGCCTGGCCACCCAACCCAAGGCCCGTCGGGTCAGCCAGGGCTGGCGCCTGACGCCGCTGCGCCCGGTGGGTGTGGTGCATTATCTCGGAGAGAATCCATGGCAACGCTTCTGAACCCCGCCCGGCACCCGGCGCTGTGGCGCGACTACCTGGAGCTGACCAAGCCCAAGGTGGTGGTGTTGATGCTGATTACCTCGCTGGTCGGTATGTTCCTCGCCACCCGTGCCGGTGTGCCGTGGACGGTGCTGGTGTTCGGCAACCTGGGTATCGGCCTGTGTGCCGGCGCGGCGGCGGCGGTCAACCATGTGGTCGACCGGCGCATCGATGCGCTGATGGCGCGCACCCACAAGCGGCCGCTGGCCGAGGGCCGGGTCGGGCCGCTGGCGGCACTGGCCTTCGCGTTGCTGCTGGCGGTGCTGGGGATGGTGCTGTTGCTGAGCTTCACCAATGCCCTCACCGCCTGGCTCACGCTGGCCTCGCTGTTGGGCTATGCGGTGCTCTACACCGGGTTTCTCAAGCGGGCCACGCCGCAGAACATCGTGATCGGCGGGCTGGCCGGTGCGGCGCCACCGTTGCTGGGCTGGGTGGCGATCACCGGGCATGTCAGCGCCGAACCGCTGCTGCTGGTGCTGATCATCTTCGCCTGGACCCCGCCACACTTCTGGGCGTTGGCGATCCACCGCAAGCAGGAGTACGCCAAGGCCGATATCCCGATGCTGCCGGTGACCCATGGCGAGCACTACACCAAGGTGCATATCCTGCTGTACACCTGCGTGCTGCTGGCGGTCAGCCTGCTGCCGTACGCCATTCACATGAGCGGGCCGCTGTATCTGGGGTGTGCACTGCTGCTGGGCGCGCGCTTCCTGCAGTGGGCCTGGGTGTTGTACCGTGGCAGTCGGCCGCACGCGGCCATCGGCACCTTCAAGTACTCTATCGCGTACTTGTTCCTGCTGTTCATCGCGCTGCTTGTTGACCACTACCTACTGTTGAACTTATGACTCGAACCCAGAAAACCGTCTTCATCCTCGTCGCCCTGGTCGCGCTGATTCTCGGGCTTACCCTCAACAAGGTGCTGAGCAACCGCAGCCAGGGCGACCCCACTGCACTGATCGATGCCGGGATCATCCTGCTGCCGCAAAGCCGTAACGTGCCGGCGCTGGAAATGACCGACGAGAATGGCCAGCCGGTGGTGCTGGATCAGTTGAAGGGCAAGTGGTCGCTGCTGTTCTTCGGCTACACCTTCTGCCCGGACATCTGCCCGACCACGCTGGCGCAGTTGCGACAGGTCAAGAGCGAGCTGCCCAAGGAGGCCGTGGAGCGCTTGCAGGTGGTGCTGGTCAGTGTCGACCCGAACCGGGACACGCCGGCGCAGTTGAAAACCTACCTGGGGTACTTCGACAAGGACTTTCGCGGTGTGACGGGGTCGCTTGAGGCGACACAGAAGCTGGCCAATGCGGTGAGCATCCCGTTCATTCCGGCCGATACCAGCAAGCCGAACTACACGGTCGATCACAGTGGCAACCTGGCGCTGCTCGGGCCGGACGGCACCCAGCGCGGGTTCATTCGGGCGCCGTTCAACAACCAGAAGCTGTTGGCGCAGTTGCCGGGGCTGGTGAAACGCGACTGAAAGCTTCGCTGGCAAGCCAGCTCCCACAGGAACACCACTGATCTTGAGGGCAGTGGGTTACCTGTGGGCGCTGGCTTGCCAGCGAAGGGGGCGATGCGGTGTATCAGAACGCCGGCTTGACCGCGCCCTTGTACTTCTCTTCGATGAACTGCTTCACCTCAGGCGTGTGCAGGGCTGCCACCAGCTTCTTCACCGCGTCCGAATCCTTGTTGTCCTCACGGGTCACCAGGATGTTCACGTAAGGCGAGTCGCTGCCTTCGATGACCAGGGCGTCCTTCTCGGGGTTGAGCTTGGCTTCCAGCGCATAGTTGGTGTTGATCAGCGCCAGGTCGACCTGGGTCAGCACGCGCGGGATGGTGGCGGCTTCCAGCTCGCGGAATTTCAGGCCCTTGTCGTTGCCGGTGACGTCCTTGACGGTCGACAGGATGTTGGTGTTGTCCTTGAGCTTGATCACGCCGGCCTTGTCCAGCAGCAGCAAGGCACGGCCGCCGTTGGTGGCGTCGTTGGGGATGACCACGGTGGCGCCCGATGGCAGCTCTTCAAGCTGCTTGAACTTGTTGGAGTAGGCGCCCAGCGGCTCCAGGTGAACACCGGCAACGCTGACCAGGTGCGTACCCTTGGCCTTGTTGAACTCGTCCAGGTACGGCTGGTGCTGGAAGAAGTTGGCGTCCAGGCGTTTCTCGGCCACCTGCACGTTGGGTTGCACGTAGTCGGTGAACACTTTCACCTTCAGCTCCACGCCTTCCTTGGCCAGCGCCGGTTTGACGAACTCGAGGATCTCGGCGTGCGGTACCGGGGTGGCGGCAACGGTCAGGGTCTCGGCGTGGGCCGAGAACGCCGCAACGGCGGCAACAGCAGCAAGCAGTCTTTTCATCAAATCACTCCTTGTGAGGGCCGTTCCGGCCCCCGGTGCGTCGGCAGTGCCGACCCTTTGGGGTTACTTACGGGAAAAATGCACAACCAGTTTGTCGCCGACACTCTGCAGCACTTGAACCAGCACCAGCAGCATGATCACGGTAACCACCATCACGTCGGTCTGGAAACGCTGGTAGCCGAAGCGGATGGCCAGGTCGCCCAGGCCGCCTGCGCCGACCACACCGGCCATCGCGGTGTACGACACCAGGGTGATGGCGGTGACAGTGATGGCGGCAAAGATGCCCGGGCGTGCTTCAGGCAGCAGGGCGTTCATGATGATCTGGCGCGTGGTCGCGCCCATCGACTGGGTCGCCTCGATGATGCCGCGGTCGACTTCGCGCAAGGCGGTCTCCACCAGGCGCGCGAAGAACGGCGTGGCGCCCACCACCAGCGGCGGGATCGCACCGGCCACACCCAGCGAGGTGCCGGTGATGAGTACCGTGAACGGGATCATCACGATCAGCAGGATGATGAACGGCAGCGAGCGCAGCACGTTGACCACCAGCGACAGCAGCGCGTACACGCGTTTTTCTTCGAACAGCTGGCGCGGCCCGCACAGGAACAGCAGTACGCCCAGCGGCAGGCCCAGCAGCACGGTGAAAAACAGCGAGCCGAACAGCATGATCATGGTATCGAGGGTGGCCAGCCAGATTTCGGCCCAGTCGATGTTGGCAAAGAAACTCAGGGCGTCCATCAGCGCAGTACCTCCATATGAACATCCGCGGCAATGAAGCGGGCAAACGCCGCCTCGATGTCGCCACCGGTGATGGCCAGGGTCAGTTGACCGTAGGGGGTGTCCTTGATGCGGTCGATGCGCCCGGCCAGGATGCTGTAGTCCACCCCGGTTTCACGGGCCACGGTACCCAGAAGCGGTGCGTAGGTGGCATCACCCTGGAAGGTCAGGCGCACGATGCGCCCCGGTACGTGGGCGAAATCGTCGCGCTGCTCGCTTTCGTCGATCTGCTCGTCTTCCTGCACGAAACGCTTGGTGGTCGGGTGCCTGGGGTGCAGGAACACCTGCGCCACCGGGCCCTGTTCGACGATCTGCCCGGCATCCATTACGGCCACCTGGTCGCACACACGGCGGATCACGTCCATCTCGTGGGTAATCAGCACGATGGTCAGTTTCAGCTCGCGGTTGATCTCGGCCAGCAGTTGCAGCACCGAGGCGGTGGTCTGCGGGTCGAGGGCGCTGGTGGCCTCGTCGCACAGCAGGATCTTGGGCTGGGTGGCCAGGGCGCGGGCGATGCCCACGCGCTGCTTCTGCCCACCGGACAACTGCGCCGGGTACTTTCTGGCGTGCTCGGACAGGCCGACTCGGGCCAGCAGCTCGTTGACCCGCGTGTCGATTTCGCCGCGTGACATTCGCCCGGCCAGGGTCAGGGGCAGGGCCACGTTGTCGGCCACGGTCTTGGAGGCCAGCAGGTTGAAGTGCTGGAAGATCATCCCGACCTGCTGGCGGAAGCGGCGCAGGTCGTTGGCGTTGAATGCCGTGACGTCTTCGCCGTCGACGATGATCTTGCCGCCGCTGGGGGCTTCCAGGCGGTTGATCAGGCGCAGCAGGGTACTTTTGCCGGCACCGGAATGGCCGATCAGGCCGAACACCTGGCCGTCTTCGACGCGCAGGCTGGTCGGGTGCAGGGCGGGGATATCCCTACCGGCGACGCGGTAGGTTTTATGGACATGTTGAAACTCGATCACGTAGCGAACCTTGTGGGGCGCATGAAATAGGGTCAGCGGTTAGCCGGACGCGCATTTTAGCCTGTTCGTATAGAGGTTCTTAGCATTTATTTCGCCAGTTACCAACGTTACGGGAATAACGCGATCAGTGGTCGGCGCCATGGTTACTTGGAAGGAACGCTGGGCACCGCCACCAGTCACTACCTAAAGAGCCCTATTCAGGGCCCCCGCGTACGATGATGAGGAGTTGCAGACCCATGCCCAGCAAGAAGAACGCACCCCAGGAAAGTCAGCTCGCCGGTACCCAGACCCCCGACAAGGCCAACACCAATGCCAAGCTGCAGAGCCTGGAAGCCTTTCGCAGTGATGCCACAGGCCAGGCACTGCGCACCAATCAAGGGGTCAAGGTTGCGGACAACCAGAACGCTCTGAAGGCCGGTGATCGTGGCCCGTCGCTGCTCGAAGACTTCATCATGCGCGAGAAGATCACGCATTTTGACCATGAACGCATCCCCGAGCGCATCGTGCATGCGCGCGGCACGGCCGCCCACGGTTACTTTCAGGCCTATGAATCGCATGCCGCGCTGACCAAGGCCGGGTTTCTGCAGGACCCCGAGAAGATCACCCCGGTGTTCGTGCGCTTCTCCACCGTGCAAGGCCCACGGGGCTCGGGTGACACGGTGCGCGATGTGCGCGGCTTTGCTGTCAAGTTCTACACCGATGAGGGTAATTTCGACCTTGTTGGCAACAACATGCCGGTATTCTTCATCCAGGACGCGATCAAGTTTCCGGACTTCGTGCATGCGGTCAAGCCCGAGCCGCACAACGAAATCCCGACCGGTGGCTCGGCCCACGACACGTTCTGGGACTTCGTCTCATTGGTGCCGGAGTCGGCACACATGGTGATCTGGGCCATGTCCGACCGCGCCATCCCTAAAAGCCTGCGCACCATGCAGGGCTTTGGCGTGCACACCTTCCGCCTGATCAACGCCGAAGGCGTGGCCAGCTTCGTCAAGTTCCACTGGAAACCCAAGCAGGGCGTGCATTCGCTGCTATGGGACGAGGCACAGAAGCTGGCCGGCAAGGACACCGATTACCATCGTCGTGACCTGTGGGAAGCGATCGAGACCGGCAACTACCCCGAGTGGGAGTTCGGCGTGCAGATCGTGCCCGAAGCCGACGAGCATACGTTCGATTTCGACCTGCTCGACCCCACCAAGATCATCCCCGAGGAGCTGGTGCCGGTGACGCCGCTGGGCAAGATGGTGCTCAACCGCAACCCGGACAACTTCTTTGCCGAGACCGAGCAGGTCGCGTTCTGCCCGGGGCATATCGTGCCCGGCATCGATTTTTCCAATGACCCGCTGCTGCAGGGCCGGCTGTTCTCCTACACCGATACACAGATCAGCCGCCTGGGTGGGCCGAACTTCCACGAAATCCCGATCAATCGGCCGGTGGCGCCGAACCACAACGGCCAGCGCGATGCCCAGCATCGCACCACGCTGGACAAGGGCCGCGCAGCCTACGAGCCCAATTCCATCGATGGTGGCTGGCCGAAGGAGACGCCGCCGGCGGCGCAGGATGGCGGCTTCGAGAGCTATCCCGAGCGTATCGAGGCGCACAAGGTGCGCCAGCGCAGCCCCTCGTTCGGCGATCATTTCTCGCAGGCGCGGCTGTTCTTCCAGAGCATGAGCCCCACCGAGCAGGAGCACATCATCAGTGCCTACAGTTTCGAGCTGGGCAAGGTCGAGCGTGCGTACATTCGTGAGCGCGAGGTGAACGAGATCCTTGCCAATATCGACCTCAAGCTGGCGGCCCGCGTGGCACAGAACCTGGGGCTGGCGGCGCCGAAGAAAGGCACGGTGGACGTGAAGGCGCAATCGCTCAAGCAATCCCCTGCCCTCAGCCAGATGAACCTGCTGGGTGAAGGCATCAAGGGGCGCAAGGTAGCGATTCTGGTGGCCGATGGCGTGGATGCGGTGCAGGTGGATGCGCTGGTCAAGGCGCTGGAGGCAGAAAGCGCGCAGGCGGTGTTGCTGGGACCGACCTCGGCACCGGTGAAGACGGCGGCTGGCAAGCCGCTGGCGGTGGATGCCTCGATGGAAGGCATGCCGTCGGTGATGTTCGACGCGGCGTGGATCGCGGGTGGCAAGGCCAGTGTGCAGGCATTGAGCGGTGACGGGGTGGCGTTGCACTTTGTGCTGGAGGCGTACAAGCACCTCAAGCCGCTGGGGGCCGACAGCGATGGCAAGGCGTTGCTGGATACGCTGCGGCTGAAGGTGGATGAGGGCATGCCGGTGGGCAGTGATCAGAAAGCCCATAGCGCGTTGATCGCGGCAATCGCCAAGCACCGGGTGTGGGCGCGGGAGGCGGCTGCCAAGGCCATTGCGGCCTAATCAGTGTTGGCCTCTTCGCTGGCAAGCCAGCTCCCACAGGTTAGGCGAACGCCGCAAAACCCTGTGGGAGCTGGCTTGCCAGCGAAGGGCGCAGCGCCGATTACTCGACGCGGCGTGGTGTCAGTACCACTTGCGCCGGCTGATTGCGATGAATCTCGTGACGCTGCTGCACGTCGAAATTTGCATCGCGCTTGCTGACCCGCTTGGCCAGCAAGGTCTCCAGCCAGGGCGCATCATCGCGACGCGGCACCTGGAACACCACATCACACTGGTAATTCACCACATCGGCGGCGATGTCATCCAGTTGCCGACGCAGATCAGCCATGTGCGTGATTTTCAACGCCACCACGGTGCTCGGCGCGGTCGGGTCGATGAGCCTGGCCTTCGGCCTGGCTTCGGCGGCCTTCAACGCCGCTTCAGCCTTGTCCAGCTCGGCCTTGCGTGCCTGGGTGATGGCCCCATTGACTCCACCGGTCAGCGCTGGCGCCTTGGGCATCAAGGCCCGCGCCCGGCTCAACGCCGTGGCCGCCGCATTCACATCACCCTTTTGCAGGACGATCTGGCTGCGCTGCAGGTAGGCTTCGGCCAACTGGCGTTGCATCGGCTCAAGGCGGGCGTCGTCGGGCGACTGGGCCTGCAAGGCGGCCAGTTGGTCTTCGGCGGTGGCCAGCTCGCTGCTGGCGATGTTCTGTTCCAGCTGCTGCCAGGCATCAGGCTGTGCCGGTACGGTAGCCGTGTCCACCGAAGCGCTGGAACACGCGGCCAGCAGCACGGAAAACGCGGCAAGGAGCAGATAACGGGAGGCGAACGGCTTCATTCCTGCGACTCTCTATTTGCGCAAAAAGCGAGCAAGTCTACACCCAGCGCACGGGCTCGAAAATAATTCTTCGGGGTGCAGCCGCGATTAAAATGTCGCAGGGCGCAACCGCGATGGCTGCGCCCTGCCCTGCGACGACGCGGTTCAGCGCCGCGGCAGTGCCAGGCTCAGCAAGAATAGCACCGCCGCGCAGACCACGATGGACGGGCCGGCCGGCGTGTCCTTGAACCACGACAGCGCCAGCCCGCCGCACACCGCCACCACCCCCAGCAGGCTGGCACCCAGCGCCATCTGCTCGGGTGAGCGGGCATGGCGCTGGGCGGCCGCGGCCGGGATGATCAGCAGCGAGGTGATCAGCAGCACGCCGACGATCTTCATCGCCACCGCGATCACCACCGCGATCAGCAGCATCAGCGCCAGGCGCAGCGCCGCCACCGGCAGGCCTTCGACCCGCGCCAGTTCCTCGTGCACGGTCACCGCCAGCAGCGGGCGCCACAGCGCGACGATCAGCACCAGCACCGCCGCGCTGCCGCCCAGGATCCAGGCAAGGTCGGTGGGGCTGATCGCCAGCAGGTCGCCGAACAGATAGGCCATCAGGTCGATGCGGACGTCGTGCATGAAGCTCAGCACCACCAGGCCCAGTGACAGCGTGCTTGGCGCGAGGATCCCCAGCAGGGTGTCGGAGGCCAGTGGCTGGCGTTGCTGCAACGTCACCAGCAGCAGCGCCAGCAGCAGGCAGCCGACCGTCACCGCCAGCGTCGGGCTGACGTCCAGCACGAAGCCAAGGGCCACGCCCAGCAGCGCGGCGTGCGACAGCGTATCGCCGAAATAGGCCATGCGCCGCCACACCACGAACGACCCCAGGGGGCCCGCCACCAGCGCCAGGGCCAGGCCTGCAAGCAGGGCATACAACAGAAAATCAGCCATGCTTGCAGTGGTCTCCGTGTACGTGGCCGCCAGCGGCCGGGGCGACCACCGACCCGTGCAGGTCGTGGGCGTGGTCGTGATGGTGGTGATAGATCGCCAGGCTTGGCGCGTTGTTGCCGAACAGTTCGACGAAGGCCGGGTCGCCGCTGACCTGTTCCGGGTGGCCCGAGCAGCATACATGGCGGTTCAGGCACACCACCTGGTCGGTGGTGCTCATCACCAGGTGCAGGTCGTGGGACACCATCAGCACGCCGCAGCCATGCCGGTCGCGCAGGCGTGTGATCAGGCTGTAGAGCTCGGCCTGGCCGGCCACGTCGACGCCCTGCACCGGCTCGTCGAGCACCAGCAGCTCAGGCTTGCGCAGCAGCGCACGGGCCAGCAGCACACGCTGCATCTCGCCACCGGAAATACTCTGGATCGGGCTGTCGATGACCTGCTCGGCGCCCACTTCGTTGAGCGCCGCCAGCGCCGCCTTGCGGTCCACCCCCGGCACCAGGCGCAAAAAGCGCAACACCGACAGCGGCAAGGTGGCGTCCACCTGCAGCTTCTGCGGCATGTAGCCGATGCGCAGGCGCGGCTTGCGCCAGACGCTGCCGGTACCGGGTTTGAGCAGCCCGAGCACGGCGCGCACCAGGGTGGTCTTGCCGGCACCGTTGGGGCCGATCAGGGTCACGATCTGCCCGGGTTCGACGCCCAGGTCGATGCTGTCGAGGATCACCTGGCCGCCGAACGCCACGCCCACCTGCTCGAGCCGGATCAACGCAGTGCTCATCAGGCGCTCCGGCAGGTGCCGCACAGGCCGACCACTTCGACGGTCTGGGCCTCGACACTGAAGCCGACGTCGTTGGCACTGGCCACGATGGCGTCGCTGATGGACGTCTGTTCCAGCTCGATGGCCACGTGGCATTCGCGGCAGATCAGGAACTGGCCCTGGTGCGCGTGCTCGGGGTGGCTGCAGCCCATGAAGGCGTTGAGCGACGCGATGCGATGCACCAGGCTGTTTTCCAGCAGGAAATCCAGCGCACGGTACACCGTGGGCGGCGCGGCGCGGCGCCCGTCCTGCTCGCTGAGCACGGCGAGGATATCGTAGGCACCCAGCGGCTTGTGGCTTTGCCAGACCAGTTCCAGCACGCGGCGGCGCAAGGCGGTCAGGCGCAGGCCCTGACGCGCGCACAGCGCATCGGCCTCGGCCAGCGCGCTGTGCACGCAGTGGGAGTGGTCGTGGGGACGGTTGGCCAGCGGGGTATTGGGCATGGGCAGCGACGGTTCTGTTGAGAGACGTTATTATGTTACCCGTTCCTGCCCCAATGAGTGCTCATCGTGTCTCGATTTTTTGCCCTTTTTGTCGCTTTTGTGACCAGCAGCCTGCTCATGGCCCCGGCGCACGCCGAGGTCAGGGTACTGACCAGCATCAAGCCGCTGCAACTGATTGCCGCCGCGGTGCAGGACGGCGCGGGTACGCCGGATGTGCTGCTGCCGCCGGGTGCTTCGCCGCACCATTACGCCTTGCGCCCGTCGGATGTGCGCAAGGTGGCCCAGGTCGACCTGCTGTACTGGATCGGCCCTGACATGGAAGGCTTCCTGCCGCGTGTACTCAAGGGCCGCAGCAAGCCGACGGTGGCGGTGCAGGACCTGAGCGGCCTGCAACTGCGCCATTTTGGCGAGGACAGCCATTCCCACGAGGAAGGCGAAGACGAGCATGACCATGACCACCGCCCTGGCAGCCTGGATGCGCACCTGTGGCTGTCATCGGTGAATGCGCGGGTGATCGCGGCGAAGATGGCCGCCGACCTGAGCGCGGCCGACCCGCAGAACCAGGCGCGCTACGTGGCCAATGCCAAGGCGTTCGACGCGCGTCTGGATGCGCTGGATGCGCGGCTCAAGGCGCGCCTGAACGGCATTGCCGGCAAGCCGTACTTTGTCTTCCATGAGGCCTTCGATTACTTCGAGGCGGCCTATGGGCTCAAGCACACCGGCGTGTTCAGCGTGGCGGCGGAGGTTCAGCCGGGTGCGCAGCACGTGGCGGCGATGCGCAAGCGCTTGCAGGACGTGGGCAAGACTTGTGTGTTCAGCGAGCCGCCACTGCGCCCGCGCCTGGCCGAGACACTGACGGCGGGGTTGCCGGTGACGCTGGCCGAACTGGATGCGCTGGGCGGGACGATGGCGGCGGATGCCAACGGGTATGAGCGGCTGCTGGAGAACCTGGGCAACGGCCTGGCGGGGTGCCTGGAAAAACTGTAGCGCCCCCTTCGCTGGCAAGCCAGCTCCCACAGGGTTTTGTGAACACCGCA
>NZ_JAHTBI010000047.1 GCF_019168305.1 Pseudomonas aegrilactucae | reverse complement strand
GGGGGGGCTGGGGCGCACAGCGCCAGGGGCATTTCCAGGGTAAAGGTCGAGCCTTTGCCCTCGCGGCTTTCGGCGCGCAGCGTGCCGCCCATGCGTTCGGTCAGGGTGCGTGCGATCGACAAGCCCAGGCCGGTGCCGCCGTAGCGCCGTGAAATCGAGCTGTCGGCCTGCTGGAAGGCCTGGAACATGGTCTCCAGGCGCGTGCTGTCGATACCGATGCCGGTATCGCGCACCGCGCAGGTGAACCAGATCAGCTGACGATCCAGTACCTGCCAGCGCGGCTCGATCTGCACACTGCCCTGTTCGGTGAACTTCAGGGCGTTGCCGATCAGGTTCACCAGTACCTGGCGGATCCGCGTGGGGTCGCCGGCCACGCGCAGTTGCTCCATGCCTGGGGGCAGTGGTGCCTGCAATATCAGCCCGCGCTGCTGGGCGGCATGCTGAAACGACTGTGTGCAACTGCCGATCAGCTCGGCCAGGTTGAAATCGATGTGTTCCAGTTCCAGCGTGGTGCGCTCGATCCGCGAGAAATCGAGGATGTCATTGATCACCTTGAGCAAATGCCCGGTCGACTCGCTGGCCACCGCCGCGTACTCGCTCTGTTCATCGCTAAGCAGGGTGGTCTGCAACAGTTGCAACATGCCAAGCACGCCGTTCATCGGCGTGCGCAGCTCATGGCTCATCATCGCCAGGAAGTCCGACTTGGCCCGGTTCGCCTGTTCGGCCTCTTCGCGGGCCTGGATCAGCTGTGCGATGGCCTGCTGCTGTTCGTGGCTGGCCTGGGCCAGGCCGCTGGCCAGGTTGTTGATGTGGCGGGCCAGATGGCCCAGCTCGCTGTCGTCGACCACCGGCAGTGGTGCGTTGAAGTCGCCCTGCTGGATCGCCTTGACCGCATGCCCCATGTCGCTGATCGGACGCGACAGGCTCAGGGCCAGGCGGCGCGCCAGCACAAAGGTGAAGAGCAGGGCGAACAGTGCCAGGATCGCGGCCTTGATGACGATCTCCTGCTGGCGCTGGTTGAACGCATCGTCGGACATGCCGACGATCACCCGCCCCAGGTAGTCATCGCCATTGGCCGAGGCCGGGCTGCCGTTGTGCAGGAAGTCATTCTCCAGAAAGATCCGCTGCAGGCGGATCGGTGCCTGGAACACCTCGACCTGCTGAGGGCGGTTTTCATGTTCGTCGGGTTGCTCGACATACACCAGGATGTGGTTGGCGCTGTCCTGCACCTCGAGAAAACGCACGTGCGGGATGGTCAGGGTGGCGCGCATCAGGCTCTCGAGCACTTCGTCGTTGCCGGAGATCACCCCGTATTCCGAGGCCGGGGCCAATTGGTTGGCGATCAGCTGGCCGGTATGGTTGAGCTCCTGGCGCAAGTCCTGGATGCGCACGAAGGTGAAAAAACTGATCAACAGCAGCGTCAGCAGCAGGGCAGGGCCCAGGCTGATGATCTGGGTGCGGGTATTGATGTCCCAGCTCAGTTTCTTCATGGGTGAATCTCTCCTGCGGCCACGGCCTGCTGTGCGGCCGCCGGGTCTATTGCCTCAATGCCCAGCGCGCGGGCAACCTGCCGGTTGCCGGTCACGCGAAAATGCTCGGGGTAGCGTTCCCGTGGCCATTGGGCCGGGGGCTGATCAAGCAGGCGCGTGAGCACTGCCAGCCAGTCTTGCTGATCACTCAGGGTGCTGGCCAGCCCCCCGGCACGCACGAACCCGGCATTGGGGCCGATCAGCGGCACTTGTCGTGCATAGCTGCTGAGCAGCAGGTTTTTCGCGGTATGGGGGTTGTACAACTGCAGGTCATCCAGGCCCAGCAGCACGTCGCTGTTCTTCAACACGGCCTGCAGCGGGCGATTGTCGCGCGGATCGGGCCAGGCCTGGGCGACGATTTTCAGGCCCAGCGGCCGCGCGGCCTGGCGCAACTCTTCCAGCAGGAAGCTGCTGTGTTCAGCGTAGAGCACGCCAATGCGCCTGGCTTGCGGCAACAGGTAGTGGGTCAGGCGCAACTGGCGGGCCAGCGGCGGGTCGCTCCACAGCAGGCTCAGGTAGGCGGGGCGTACCCCGCCCAGGCGTCGCTCTGCCTGCACCCGGGTGATGCGCAGCGCCAGCGCCGGCGGGCCGTCGGCCTGGCTCAGGCGCCAGTCCAGGGCGGCCGTGTCCAGCAGCACCAGGCGTGTGGCTGGCGCCAGGCGAACGGGTGCGGGCAGTTCGGCGACGGGCACGAAGCGTACCCGGTCGGCAGGCCGCTGCTGGCGCAGGGCCTGGACGAAGCCGCGTACTGACGCCGTGTCCTGGGCCGCGGTAAGCACGATGTCGCCGGCTGAAAGTGCCGTCAGCGGCCACATCAGCATCAGCAGCAGGCAACGCTGCAGCAGGCGCATCAGAACGCCAGTTCCGCGCTGAAATACAGCACATGGCGGCTGTCATAGCGGTTCTGCATGGCACTGGTGGGCTCGTCGTCCAGGCGCTGCTGCAGCATGCCGGCCAGCTCCAGGCTGGCACGCTGCACAGGGATGCGCTTGGCCACGCGCAGGTCGAGGCGTTCGAAACGGTATTGGTTGAGCGCGTCGTCGCCATAGTAGAACAGGGCACTGGACCAGCCCTGGCCCCACTCGCGCAACCAGCCGGCCGAGCCACTGTTGCGTGCGCTCATGGCGTGGTCGTCGGGGTTGCTGGCCCAGGCATCGACATACGCGTAGGTCAGGCGCAGGCGGTCGGTGGCACCCAGGCGCCAGTCCAGTTGCGCTTCGCTGCCGGTGAAGCGGGCCTTGTTGGCGTTGCTGGCGATGTACTGGTTGTTGCGCAGCGGTTCACTGACCATGCCGGTGATTTCGTCATGGAACAGCTTGAGGTCGACGCTCAGCCCAGCCTCGCTGAAGTAGCCGTTATAGCCCAGCTCGCGCGAGCGCATGCGCTCCTGGTCGAGGTTGCCGGGGCCACGGGTCTTGACGAAGTATTCACCGCTGCGCCGGCCGAACGCGCCAGGGCTGAGGTTGTCGACACGGTAGCTCCAGTTGACGTTGTTCTCGAACATGTCGGGCGAGCGCACCGCCTCCGAATACACTGCGCGCAGGCCATGGCGCGGGGTGATCAGGTAGTTGAGCGCCACGCGCGGAGTCAGCGAACTGCCCGACAGGCGGGCGTCTTCGAACATGGCGCCGCCCTGGACGATCCAGTGCTCGTCGGCCTGCCATTCGAGCTGGCCGAACAGGCGCCAGGTGCTGTCGTCCACGCTGCCATTGAAATAGGTCTGCGAATCGGCGCGGTCGTAGCGGTAGTTGATCCCGCTGACCAGGCGCAGGCTGTCCGACAGGCTCAGGGTGTCCTGCACTTCGAGGTCCACGCGTGTTTCACGGGTGCTCTGGTCTATGTCGCCGCACACCTGGTTGGCGCCGCCGTTCTGCCACTGCTGCTTGACCTGGGTGGCCAGCGCCTGCTCCCGGGCGCTGCCCGGCGGAATCGGCGCGGTGATGTTGCGCGCCAGACGCTCGGTGAAGTCGGGGTTGAGCCGCCACAGCTGGGTCAACTGCGGGCTGAACGAGATCGCCGCATCGCAGGCGCGCCACACCTGCTGACGGTCCCAGTGCAGTGCCGAGGCCTGCACATAGAGGCTGTGCTGTGGGTCGAGATCGAGGTTCCAGCGCACCGAGCCTGCATAGTCCTTGGCATTCACGTCGGCATTGTTGCCGGCACCGGTCACACCGTAGAACACCGGCTTGTAGGTGTAAGGACGCTGGTCGCTGCCCTCCTTGGCGGAAAACTGCCAGTCCAGGCTCTGGTCGACTGCCAGGGCGTGGCTGACGCTCAGGCTCAGGCGTGTCAGGCGGCGGCTGTCACGGTAATCCTGGGCGCGCGCATCTTCGTCGAAGCCGTCGTCCTGCATGCCCGACAGCGACAGGCGCAGGTCGCCACCGTCCCACCCCATGCCCTGGCTGGCGTACCAGTCATCGATGCCGCGCTGTCCACGGGTCACCTTGAGCCGGGTGCCGTGGCTGTCGGCCGGGCTGCGGGTGAGGATGTTGACCACTGCCATCAGGGCGTTGGCCCCGTAGCTGACCGTATTGGGGCCGCGGAATACTTCGATGCGCTCGATATCTTCCAGTGCCAGCGGGATGTCGCTCCAGTCCACCGTGGCCAGGCCTGCGCGGTACACCGAGCGGCCGTCGATCAGAACCTGCATGCGCCGTGCATCGTTGCCGTTGCTGCCGTGGTAGTTGACGCTCGGCTGGTTGCCGGCGCCGTAGCCGATCATCATGCCCGGTACCAGACGCAGCAACTCCGGGATGTCGCGGGCGCCGCTGGCGCGGATCAGTTCGCTGTCGAGCACGCTCATGCTGCCCGGTACCGCTGCCGGTGATTGCTTGAGCCGGGTGGCGGTGAGAATCTGCGGCAGCGCCTGGCTGTCGACGAACAGATCGTGCGCCACCGCCTGGCCGCCCAGCAGGGCAGTCAGCAGGAGCAGCGGGCGCGAAACAGGAGGGCCAGGGAGCACGGCACGGCCTTGATAACAGGTAGTAGCCGCGCATGTTAACCGAGTAGCCGGCATTTTCCAGTGATCGAACCGCTATCGCTGCGGTCGAATCGCACATCTGGCGCTGGTCGTGGCCCCAAGCCTCCGTATAATGCTGGCGTCGCCACTTTTATGGGTTTTAACGGATTGGATATGACTGAGCAGCAGCCTGTTGCAGTTCTGGGGGGAGGGAGCTTCGGTACCGCCGTGGCGAACCTGCTGGCCGAAAATGGCGTTGGGGTGCGGCAGTGGATGCGCGACCCCGAACAGGCCGAGGCCATGCGCAACAACCGTGAAAACCCGCGCTACCTCAAAGGCGTGAAAATCCACGCCGGGGTCGAGCCGGTCAACGACCTGCTCGCGACCCTGCAGGCCTGCGAGCTGATTTTCGTCGCTTTGCCCTCCAGCGCCCTGCGCAGCGTGCTGGCGCCGCATGCCCAGTTGCTGGGCGGCAAGCTGCTGGTGAGCCTGACCAAGGGCATCGAGGCGCAGAGCTTCAAGCTGATGAGCCAGATCCTCGAGGAAATCGCCCCGCAGGCGCGTATTGGCGTGCTGTCGGGGCCGAACCTGGCGCGTGAGGTGGCCGAACACGCGCTGACCGCCACGGTGGTCGCCAGCGAAGACGAGCAGTTGTGCCAGCGCGTGCAGGACGTGCTGCATGGGCGCACCTTTCGCGTGTACGCCAGCAACGACCGCTTCGGCGTGGAACTGGGTGGTGCACTGAAAAACGTCTACGCGATCATTGCCGGCATGGCGGTGGCGCTGGGCATGGGCGAAAACACCAAGAGCATGCTGATTACCCGCGCGCTGGCCGAGATGACCCGCTTTGCGGTGAGCCAGGGTGCCAACCCGATGACCTTCCTGGGCCTGGCCGGGGTTGGCGACCTGATCGTCACCTGCTCGTCGCCCAAGAGCCGCAACTACCAGGTCGGTCACGCCCTGGGCCAGGGCCTGAGCCTGGACGAGGCGGTCAATCGCCTCGGCGAGGTGGCCGAAGGCGTCAACACCCTCAAGGTGCTCAAGGCCAAGGCCCAGGAAGTACAGGTCTATATGCCGCTGGTGGCCGGCCTGCATGCGATCCTGTTCGAAGGCCGAACGTTGAACCAGGTGATCGAGCTGCTGATGCGTGGCGAGCCGAAAACCGACGTCGATTTCATTTCCACCCGTGGTTTCAACTGAACACAGGAGCAAGGCATGAACGAATCCCCGAAACAGGCACAGCGCGAGTCGATCATCCTGCGGGTGCTGTGGATGCTGGTGTTTGTACTGGTCTGGCAACTGGCCGAACTGCTGCTGGCGGGCCTGGTGGTGGTGCAGCTGGTGTACCGGCTGATCTATGGCGCGCCGAGCGCCAGCCTGATGAACGTTGGCGACAGCCTGAGCCAGTTCCTGGCGCAGATCGGTCGCTTCGCCAGCTTTCACAGTGACCAGAAGCCCTGGCCGTTCGCCGACTGGCCGGCGCCGCGTGCGCCCGAAGGCGAAACCGCCCACAGCGTACCGCCTGCACCGCACCCGGTGCGTGACGAAGAGCCCAAGCTGTGAAGCTGTGGGTGCTGCGCCACGGTGAAGCCGAGCCGCACGCCAACAGTGACGCCGAGCGCCGCCTGACCGCCCACGGCCGCGAGCAGGTGCTGCGCAGCGCTGCGCACCTGCTCGGCAAGGCACCCCAGGTGATCCTGGCCAGCCCCTATGTGCGTGCGCAGCAGACCGCTGCGCTGGTCCACGAGGCGCTGGGTTTTGACAAGCCGGTGCAGACCGTGCCGTGGCTGGCCCCCGAAAGTGACCCGCAGCAGGTCATCGCCGAACTGGACCTGTTGGGCGTCGAGGAGATCCTGCTGGTAAGCCATCAACCGCTGGTGGGCGCCCTGGTCAGCCTGCTCGAGCACGGCCACCGCCGGCAACCGGCACCGATGAGCACCGCCAGCCTCGCGCAGCTTGACGGCGAGCACCCGCTGGCTGGCCTGATGACCTTGCGCAGCCTCACTCACCCCTGATCGCCCAACCGACAAGGACTGACCCATGAGTCTCTGGAAAACCCAGCCCGATATCGACCAGCTCAACGCTCGGCAGCACAACACCATTGGCGAGTTGCTGGACATCCGTTTCGAATCCTTTACCGAAGATTCCCTGAGCGCCAGCATGGTCGTCGACCATCGGACCCATCAGCCGTTCGGCCTGCTGCATGGTGGCGCCTCGGTGGTACTGGCCGAAAGCGTCGGCTCCATGGCCAGCTACCTGTGCATCGATACCAGCCGTTACTACTGCGTCGGGCTGGAGATCAACGCCAACCACCTGCGCGGGGTAAGCAGCGGGCGGGTCACGGCCACCGCGCGGCCGGTGCATATCGGCCGCAGCACCCACGTCTGGGATATCCGCCTGAGCACCGATGAGGGCAAGGCCAGCTGCATTTCACGGCTGACCATCGCTGTGATTGCGCTGGGTGAGACCCCGCCGGGTACCTGATAGTTATGTCAGTTGTTGCGTATTGCCCATCTTGTTAGCGTCCCACCAGGCACTGCACGCGGTGTGAAAGGAGCGGGTGATGAGCAAACGGAACATTGAGATGGCAGGCTCGGCGTATTTCTACGACGTTGTGCGGCAGGTCGAACGCGCACAGGCACTCGATTTTGCCGAGTACCATGTACTGAAGGACAGCGCCGAGGCCAAGCTCGATGAGCTGATGCGGCGCCTTGAAGGGTTGCGTGAGCTCAAGCAGTTTCGCGAAGCCTGTAGGGATATGGGGCACAAGCTGCAGAGCACCTGCCTGGCGCTGCGAAGGGCGGACCTCACCCCCGAGCAGAGGTGCAAGGCGCGAGAAGCGATGGAGTATCAGGTGCTGTACCTGCAAGCCTGCCTGCACCGATCCATATCCAGTTTCGACGTGTATTGACCTGATCGTCGTGCTCCATGGCCTGTACGGATGTTGCCGCATGTTGCGACGGCACCCACAATGGCGCCATTCCCCTTCGCGGACCGGCGACCATGACCCAGCAGATCTTTTTCGCCCACGCCAACGGCTTCCCCTCTGGCACTTACGGCAAGCTGTTCGCCGCGCTGGCGCCCGACTACCAGGTCAGCCACCTGCCGCTGCATGCGCACGATCCGCGTTTCCCGGTGAATGACAACTGGCAGAACCTGGTGGACGAGCTGCTCCATCACCTCCAGCAGCAGCCCGCGCCAGTATGGGGGGTAGGGCACTCGCTGGGCGGCGTGCTGCACCTGCATGCCGCGCTGCGCTGCCCACAGTACTACCGGGGCGTGGTGATGCTCGACTCGCCGGTGCTGACCCGTACCGACGAGTGGTTGATCCGGCTGGCCAAGCGGCTGGGGTTCATCGACCGCATCACCCCGGCCGGGCGCACGCTGGGGCGCCGTGAGGCCTTCGCCGACCGTGACAGTGCGCGTGCCTACTTCACCGGCAAAGCCCTGTTTCGCCACTTCGATCCCGAGTGTTTCGAGGCCTACCTGGAGCATGGCCTGCACGCCGATGGCGAGCAGTTGCGGCTGCGCTTCGACCCGGCCACCGAGATCAGCATCTACCGCAGCCTGCCGCACATCAGCCCAGGCCACAGCCGGCAACTGGCGCTGCCGCTGGCGATGGTGGGTGGCACCCGTAGCAAGGTGGTACGCCGGCACCATGCGCGGGCCGTGCGCAACATGGCCCAGGGCGAATTTCACCGCCTGCCCGGTGGGCACATGTTTCCGCTGGAGCGCCCGCATGACACGGCCAGTCTGCTCAAGGGGCTGTTTGATCGCTGGCAGGAGGGCGCGTGATGACGGGGGTAGAGGAAGTACGTCTGGACCTGGGCCACATCGAACTGGCCGCGCACCTGTTCGGCCCTGCCGATGGGCAGCCGGTCATCGCCTTGCACGGCTGGCTGGACAACGCCAATACCTTCGCCCGGTTGGCGCCCCGGTTGCGCGGATTGCGTGTGGTAGCGCTGGACCTGGCCGGGCATGGCTATTCAGAACACCGCCCCGCGGGCGCCAGCTACGCGCTGTGGGATTACGCCTACGACGTGCTACGGGTGGCCGAACAGCTGGGCTGGCAGCGCTTTGCCCTGCTCGGGCACTCGCTGGGGGCGATCATCGCGGTGGTACTGGCTGGCGCCTTGCCCGAACGCGTCAGCCGCCTGGCGCTGATCGACGGGGTGATCCCGCCCGGCGCCGGCCCGCAGGACACCGCCGAACGCATGGGCATGGCCTTGCAGGCGCAGCTGCGCCAGGGCAGCCGGGGCAAGACGGTGTACCCGACCCTGGAACAGGCGGTGCAGGCGCGCATGCAGGGCATGGTGGCGGTCACCCGCGAAGCGGCCGAGCTGCTCGCCCAGCGCGGCCTGATGCCGGTACCCGGTGGCTACACCTGGCGCAGCGACAGCCGCCTGACCTTGCCCTCGCCACTGCGCATGAGCGAAGCGCAGGCCCTGACCTTCGTGCAGCGGCTTGCCTGCCCGACCCAACTGGTGGTCGCCAGCGACGGCATGCTGGCGCGCAACACGGCGTTGCTCGAACAGCTACCCTTCAACCTGGAACAGCTGCCGGGCGGGCATCACCTGCACTTGAACGACGAGGCCGGCGCACGCCTTGTTGCAGACTGTTTCAATCGCTTCTTTGCCATTCCTTGACTTGCGGCGGGCAACTGTCGAGGCTTGGCGGGTTGAACAGGGAGACAACCATGATCAAGCGCGACACCGTTGCACCAATTATTGCCATCGAGGCCGTCCGTGCCATGGCTCGCCAATGAGTATTTCGCGTCTGATTCGTACAGGCCTTGTCGGGCTTGCCGTGCTCGCCAGCACCCCACTGATGGCCGATCAGCTTCCGGTACCGCTGGATGCCAAGGTAGTGGGCGAGACCCGGGAGCAGGAACGGGAGCAGGAACAGGAGCGGGTGTACCCGCTGGGCTCACTGCGCAAGATCAGCAATGTAGTGCGCATGGACGGCAAGGTCGAGGGGCGTGGCCAGGTCAGCTACGCCACCTACCAGCTGCCCGCCGAGCGCAACGCCAACGAAGCCTTCACGGCGGCGCGCGAAGCCTTGCAGGCCGCCGGTGGCTACCCGCTGTTCTGGTGCCAGGCGCAGGACTGCGGTGAAAGCAGCCTGTGGTCCGCACAGTTGGCAGGCCGGTTCAACCTGACCGGTGCCGACAACCAGCAGGCGTTCATCCTGCTGCGCCGATCGGGCGCCGCCAGCGATACCCTGGTCGCGCTGTACAGCATCACCAAGGGTAACAAGCGCGCCTACCTGCACGTGGAAGAGTTTGTCGCCAACGCACCGCTGGGTGAAGTGCTGCCCACACCGGCCACGGTGCAGCGCGAGCTGCTCAGCACCGGCAAGCTCGACTACGCCGACCTCAAGGGTGAACCGCAGCCGGCGTGGGTCAACCTGCTGTCGCGCAGCCTCAACCTCAACAGCACCTTGCGCGTGAGCCTGACCGGCGCCCAGGCCGAAGCCTGGCGCGAGCAACTGGTCAAGGCCGGCGTGCGCCAGGCGCGCCTTGAAGTGGGGTCGCAGCCGGCCGCCGGCCTGCATGTCGAACTGATCCGCTGAGCGGGGCCACTATGCTCAACAATGATCGCCTGCTGGTACAGATACTCCTTCTCGGCCTGCTGGGTGCGGGCCTATGGGTGATGGCGCCGTTCATTTCGGCCTTGCTCTGGGGGGCGATCCTGGCCTATGCCAGCTGGCCGCTGATGCGCCTGCTGACCCGGCTGTTCGGCGGGCGCGAAACCCTGGCGGCGAGTCTCCTCACCGTGTTGTGGATGTTGCTGGTGGCGCTGCCGCTGGTCTGGCTTGGGTTCAACCTGGCCGACCATGTTCGCGATGCCACCGCATTCATCCGTGACGTGCAGGTCGACGGCCTGCCCGATGCGCCGGCCTGGCTGAGCGGTGTACCGCTGGTGGGCGAACGCCTGGTGGGGTTCTGGGACACCCTCGACCAGCAGGGCGCGGCTTTGCTGGCCGCGATCAAGCCACACCTGGGGCAGGTGGGCAACTGGCTGCTGGCGCGCAGTGCGCAGATCGGCGGCGGGGTTCTGGAGCTTACCTTGAGCCTGGTCTTCGTGTTCTTCTTCTACCGCGACGGGCCGCGCCTGTCGGCCTTCGTGCTGCGCCTGCTGAACCGGCTGATTGGCGAGCGTGCCGAGTACTACCTGGACCTGGTGGCCGGTACCGTGCAGCGGGTGGTCAACGGGGTGATCGGCACGGCAGCGGCGCAAGCCCTGCTGGCACTGATCGGCTTCATGATCGCCGGGGTGCCGGGGGCGCTGGTGCTGGGCCTGGTCACCTTCATGCTCAGCCTGATCCCGATGGGGCCGCCACTGGCCTGGGTGCCGGCCACCGCCTGGCTGGCCTGGCAGGGGCAGTACGGCATGGCGGTGTTCCTGGGCATCTGGGGTACGTTCATCATCAGTGGCGTGGACAACGTGCTCAAGCCGTACCTGATCAGCCGCGGCGGCAACCTGCCGCTGGTGATCGTGTTGCTGGGGGTGTTTGGCGGGTTGCTGGCCTTTGGCTTCATCGGCCTGTTCATCGGGCCCACGTTGCTGGCCGTGGCCTACAGCCTGCTGCTGGACTGGACGCGCAGCGAGCCGCTGAGCCCGCCGCGGGCGTAGGCGCAAAGGCTGGCGGCCCCTGCGCTTTCACACCAGCTCCCACAGGTACCCCATTGTCCTTGAGTACAGTGGGGAACCTGCGGGAGAGGCGGCTCGACGTATCGACCCCTCCTGATATTTACGCATTCTTTATACCCAACCCCCGCTAGCCCTCTCGCGCCTTTACGCGCCCCTTCCCGACAATCACCGTCAGCGGCACCGTGCCGCAGGACGGAGATTCTTCATGAGCATTCTGGAAGGGGTGTCGCTGCTGTTGGCAGTGGCGTTGTGTGTGTACCTGATGGCCGCGTTGCTGCGCGCCGATCGCGACTAGGAGCAGCCATGCACAGTCACGACTACGCGTTGCTGCTGGTTTTTTTTGCCCTGGTGCTGTTGCCGGCACCGTGGCTAGGGCGCTTTTACTACAACGTCATGGAAGGCCAGCGCACCTGGTTGTCGCCGCTACTGGGGCCGCTGGAGCGGGGGTGCTACCGGGTTGCCGGGGTTGACCCGGCGACCGAGCAGAGCTGGCAAACATATGCGCTGGCGCTGCTCGCCTTCAATCTCGCGGGCTTCGTGCTGCTGTTCGCCGTGCTGCTGTTGCAGGGCCACCTGCCGTTGAACCCGCAGCACCTGCCCGGCCAGGCGTGGTCACTGGCGTTCAACACCGCCGTCAGCTTCATGACCAACACCAACTGGCAGTCGTACAGTGGCGAAGCCTCGCTCAGCTACCTCAGCCAGATGCTCGGCCTGACCGTGCAGAACTTCGTCAGTGCCGCCACCGGCCTGGCTGTACTGGTCGCCCTGTGCCGTGGCATCGCCCGGCGCTCGGCCGCCACCCTGGGCAATTTCTGGGTCGACATGACCCGCGCCACCCTCTACGGGCTGCTGCCACTGTGCCTGGTGCTGGCGCTGCTGCTGGTGTGGCAGGGCGTGCCGCAGACCTTCAGCGACTACGTGCACGCCGTGACCCTGCAAGGCGCCGAGCAGCTCATACCGCTGGGCCCGGCCGCCAGCCAGATCGCGATCAAGCAACTGGGCACCAACGGCGGGGGCTTCTTCGGCGTGAACTCGGCGCATCCGTTCGAGAACCCGAGCGCCTGGAGCAACCTGTTCGAGGTGGCCTCGATCATCCTGATCCCGGTGGCCCTGGTGTTCACCTTCGGCCACTACGTCAAGGACCTGCGCCAGAGCCGCGCGATCATCGCGTGCATGCTGGCGCTGTTCCTGATCGGCGGCGCCACCGCCCTCTGGTCCGAGTACCAGCCCAATCCTGCGCTGAACAACCCGCTGGTGGAGCAGGCAGCGCCGCTGGAAGGCAAGGAAAGCCGCTTCGCCACCACCGCCAGCGTGCTCTGGAGCGTGACCACCACGGCGGCCTCCAACGGCTCGGTGAACGCCATGCACGACAGCCTGAGCCCGCTCGGCGGCATGGTCGCGATGGTCAACATGATGGTCGGGGAGGTGATCTTCGGCGGGGTCGGCGCCGGCCTCTACGGCATGCTGCTCAACGTGCTGATCGCCGTGTTCCTGGCCGGGCTGATGATCGGGCGCACCCCGGAGTACCTGGGCAAGAAATTGCAGGCTCGTGAGGTGCAGTTGCTGGTGGCGAGCTTGCTGGTGATGCCGGTCGGTGTGCTGGTACTCGGTGCCCTGGCCACCAGCCTGCCGGGCCCGGCAGCCGCCGTCAGCAACCCGGGGCCGCATGGCTTCAGTCAGTTGCTCTACGCCTACACCTCGGCCAGCGCCAACAACGGTTCGGCGTTTGCCGGGCTGGGCGCCAACACCCCCTTCCACAACCTGATGATCGGCCTGGGCATGTTGATCGGGCGCTTCGGCTACATCCTGCCGGTGCTGGCCCTGGCTGGCAGCCTGGCCCTGAAGAAGAGCGCGCCGGTGGGCCAGGACAGCTTCCCGACCCACGGCCCGCTGTTCGTCACGCTGCTGCTGGTGACCATCCTGCTGATCGGTGGCCTGACCTTCCTGCCAGCCCTGGCCCTTGGCCCGGTCGCTGAACACCTGAGCCTGGGCTTGTGAGGACACAACCATGAACATGCCTGTCCCTGAAATGAAGGCGGCCCCGGCCGCCGCTGCCCGCACCACCATCGCCGCACTCTGGCGGCCGGCCCTGGTGCAGGCGTTCGTCAAGCTCGACCCGCGCCAGCTCAAGCGTGCCCCGGTGATGCTGGTGGTGGAACTGACCGCGATCTTCACCACGGTGGTGTGCCTGCTGCCAAGCCAGGTGCCCACTGGCGTATCGGTGCAGATCGCCATGTGGCTGTGGTTCACCGTACTGTTCGCCAATTTTGCCGAAGCCCTCGCCGAAGGCCGGGGCAAGGCGCGCGCCGATAGCCTCAAGGCCGGCAGCCAGGGCCTGAACGCCCGGCGTCGCACGCGCTCGGGTGATTTCGAGGTGGTGCTGGCCAGCGACCTGCGCAAGGGCGATGTGGTGCGTGTCGAGGCCGGCGAGATGATCCCCGGCGACGGCGAGGTGATCGAGGGTATCGCTGCGGTCAACGAGGCGGCCATCACCGGTGAGTCTGCGCCGGTGATCCGCGAGTCCGGTGGCGACCGCTCGGCGGTTACCGGCAACACTCGGCTGGTCTCCGACTGGCTGCTGGTGCAGATCACCAGCAATCCCGGCGAGTCGACGCTGGACCGCATGATCGCCCTGGTGGAAGGCGCCAAACGCCAGAAAACCCCCAATGAGATCGCCCTCGACATCCTGCTGATCGGCCTGACGCTGATCTTCCTGGTGGTGGTGGTTACCCTGCAACCGTTCGCGCATTTTGCCGGCGGCAGTATCCCCATGATCTTCCTGGCGGCGCTGCTGGTGACGCTGATTCCCACCACCATCGGCGGCCTGCTGTCGGCCATCGGCATCGCCGGCATGGACCGCCTGGTGCGGCTCAACGTGATCGCCCGTTCCGGGCGCGCAGTGGAGGCGGCGGGTGACGTGCATGTGCTGCTGCTGGACAAGACCGGCACCATCACCTTCGGCAACCGCCGCTGCAGTGCGGTGCACGCCGCCCCTGGCATCAGTGCCCGTGAGCTGGGCGAGGGCGCCTTGCTAGCCTCGCTGGCCGACGATACCGCCGAGGGCAAGTCGATCGTCGAGTACCTGCGCCAGTGGCATGACATCTCTACGCCCGACGCCACGCAACTGGTGCCGGTCGCATTCAGCGCCGAAACCCGCCTGTCGGGGGTCGACTTCGGCGTGCACCGCTATCGCAAGGGGGCGGTGGACTCGGTACTGGCCTTCGTCGGCATGCAGCGCCTGGACCTGCCCGCCGCGCTGGCCCGTGAAGTGGAGCGTATCGCCCAGAGCGGCGGCACGCCGTTGCTGGTGTGCGTGGACAAGCGCCTGCTTGGCGTGATCCACCTCAAGGACGTGGTCAAGCCCGGCATTCGCGAGCGCTTTGCCGAGCTGCGTACGCTGGGCATCCGCACCGTGATGGTGACCGGTGACAACCCGCTGACCGCCGCCGCCATCGCCGCCGAAGCCGGGGTCGACGACGTGCTGGCCGAGGCCACGCCCGAGAAGAAGCTGGCGCGCATTCGCCAGGAGCAGAACGACGGGCGCCTGGTGGCCATGTGCGGTGATGGCGCCAACGATGCGCCGGCGCTGGCCCAGGCGGATGTCGGCATGGCCATGAACGACGGCACCCAGGCGGCTCGCGAGGCGGCCAACATGGTCGACCTGGACAGCGACCCCACCAAGTTGCTGGAGGTGGTGCAGGTGGGCAAGGAACTGCTGGTGACCCGCGGGGCGCTGACGACCTTTTCCATCGCCAACGACGTGGCCAAGTACTTTGCCATCCTGCCTGCCCTGTTTGCCGCGATCTACCCGCAGTTGGGCGTGCTCAACCTGATGCAACTGGCCAGCCCGCAGAGCGCGATCGTCTCGGCGATCGTGTTCAACGCGCTGATCATCGTGGTGCTGATCCCGCTGGCGCTGCGCGGGGTGCGCGTGCAGGCGGCGAGTGCCGCGCAACTGCTGCGGCGCAACCTGCTGATCTATGGCCTGGGCGGGCTGATCGTGCCGTTCGCCGGGATCAAGCTGATCGACCTGCTGCTCAACGCGCTGCACCTGGTCTGAACCAAGGAGAGAGACATGACATCTGTCGTACGTCCGGCCCTGAGCCTGATTGTGTTGATGAGCCTGATCACCGGTGTGGCCTACCCACTGGTGGTCACCGGGGTCGCCCAGCTGGCGTTCCCCGAACAGGCCAATGGCAGCCTGCTGCATGACGCTACAGGGCAGGTACGCGGTTCGCGCCTGCTCGGACAGTCGTTCAGTGGCGATGCCTGGTTTCATTCGCGGCCGTCGGCGGCCGACTACGCCACCGTCGCCAGTGGCGCGAGCAACCTGGCGCCGAGCAACCCGGCCCTGGCCACGCGGGTCGGCGACGCAGCCCGCAGCCTGTATGTGCAAGCGCAGGGGCCGGTGCCACTGGCCCTGTTGACCACCTCCGCCAGCGGGCTGGACCCGCACCTGCCACCGGCCGCCGTGGCCTATCAGTTGCCGCGGGTGGCCGCGGCGCGGCAACTGCCGGTGGCGACCTTGCAAGGGCTGGTGGAGCAGTCCACCCTGCAGCCACTGGTGGGGCCACCGATAGTCGATATCCTGGCCCTGAACATGGCCCTCGACCTGCTGGCGCCGGCTACGAACTAAGGACATGCGTTGACCATGAGTGATTCAGTACGCGCCGATGCGTTGTTGGCCGAGTTGCCCCGTGAAGGGCGCGGCCGGTTGAAAGTGTTCCTGGGGGCGGCGCCCGGCGTAGGCAAGACCTACGCCATGCTGCAGGCTGCGCATGCCCAGGCGCGCCAGGGTGTGAAGGTGCTGGCGGGCATCGTCCAGACCCACGGGCGCAGCGAAACCGAGGCACTGCTGGGTGGCTTGGCGCAGCAGGCGCTGGTGCGCGCCGAGTACCGTGGCGTGATGCTCGAGGAAATGGACCTGGACGGCCTGCTCAAGGCTGTCCCGCACCTGGCGCTGGTGGACGAGCTGGCCCACAGCAACGCGCCCGGCAGCCGCCATGCCAAGCGCTGGCAGGATGTGCAGGAGCTGTTGGCGGCAGGCATCGACGTGTACACCACCGTCAACGTGCAGCACCTGGAAAGCCTCAATGACCAGGTGCGTGGCATCACTGGCGTGCAAGTGCGCGAGACGCTGCCCGACTGGGTGCTGCAGGAAGCCTTCGAGCTGGTGCTGATCGACCTGCCGCCGCGCGAACTGCTCGAGCGCCTGCGCGATGGCAAGGTGTACGTGCCGGAGCAGGCGCGTGCGGCGATCGACGCGTTCTTCACCCAGACCAACCTCACCGCCCTGCGTGAGCTGGCCATGCAGACCGCTGCGGCGCAGGTGGACGCCGACCTGGCGCACGGCTACCGC
This sequence comes from Pseudomonas aegrilactucae, assembly GCF_019168305.1. GTDB lineage: Bacteria > Pseudomonadota > Gammaproteobacteria > Pseudomonadales > Pseudomonadaceae > Aquipseudomonas > Aquipseudomonas aegrilactucae. The sequence continues at coordinate 106,762 of NZ_JAHTBI010000047.1, read as the reverse complement.
ACCCTGGGCCAGGATGCCCCGGCATTGCGCGGGCGGCTGCTGGTCGGCGTGGATGGCGATGCCCAGGCCGAGCGCCTGGTGCGCCACGCCAGCCGGGTGGCGCAGCGTCGTCATTTGCCCTGGAGCCTGGTGCACGTGGACAACGGCCGGCTGCGTGACGAAAACGCCCGCCAGCGCCTGCAGGCGGCGCAGCAACTGGCCGAGCGCCTGGGGGGCGAAGTGGTGCTGCTGCGCGCGGGCGAGGTGGCCAAAACCCTGATCCAGCATGCCCTGCAACGGCGTGCCAGCCTGGTGCTGGTCGGCCAGTCGCGTGATCGGCTGCGCCGGCGCTGGTTTGGCGCCGGGGTGGCGGCGCGCCTGCTGCGCGAGGCGCACGGGCTGGAGATCAACGTGCTGGACCGCGATGCCCAACCCGCGCCGCCACGTGCACAGGTGGCCAGGGCCTGGGCGTGGCGGCATTACCTGTTGGCGCTGCTGGCGACGCTGCTGGCCAGTGCGTTGGCGTGGGGAGTGGCGGGGCTGCTGGCGTTGCCCAACATTTCCCTGGTGTTCCTGGCGGCAGTGCTGCTGGTGGCGGTGCGCAGCAGCCTGGGGCCTGCGCTGGTGTGTGCGGCACTGTCGTTCCTGGCCTACGACTTTCTGTTCATCCCGCCGAATTTCTCCCTCAGCATCCAGCGCGAGGAGGACGTGCTGACCCTGGTGTTCTTCCTGCTCATGGCCGCACTGACCGGCAACCTGGCCGCACGCCAACGTCGTCAGGTGCAGGCCCTGCGCGAAACCCAGGAGCAGACCGGGCAGTTGCTCGACCTGTCGCGCAAGCTGACTGCCGCCACCGACCGCCAGGCCGTGTTCAGCGCTGCCGGGCAGCACCTGGAGGGCTGGACGGACGTGCAGATGTGCCTGCTGGAGCGCGATGCCGAAGGCCTGTTGCAGGTGGCCAGCGGCGGTGCGCTGCAGTTCAGCGACAACGAACGGGCGGCCGCCGACTGGGCCTGGCAGCACGACCAGGCTGCCGGCCTTGGCAGTGACACCTTGCCCAACGGGCGCTGGTGGTGGTGGCCGCTGTCAGTGGACGAAGGCCCGCTGGCGCTGCTGGGTGTACGCCCGCGTGAAGGCCGGTTGCTGAGCGCGCCACGCCGACGACTGCTCAAGGCCCTTAGCCAGCCGTTGGCCCAGGCGCTGGCACGTGCGCGCCTGGCCGATCAACTGGAGGCCGCGCGCCTGCACGGTGAGACCGAGCAACTGCGCAGTGCGTTGCTGGCGTCGGTGTCGCACGACCTGCGCACTCCGCTGACTGCCATGCGCGGCAGCATCGACAGCCTGCTGGCGCTGGGCGAGGCGATCCCGGCGCAGGACCGGCGTGAACTGCTTGAAGGCACCCGTGACGAGGCCGAACGCCTGGACCGCTACATCCAGAACCTGCTCGACATGACCCGCCTGGGGCATGGCGGGCTCAAGCTGGCGCGTGACTGGGTGGCGCCGGCCGACATTGTCGCCAGTGCCCTGAGCCGCTTGCGCGTGCTGCTGGCACCGCTGCAGTTGCGCACCGAGGTCCCGGCCGAGTTGCCGCTGCTGTACGTGCATGCGGCGCTGATCGAACAGGCGCTGATCAATGTGCTGGAGAACGCCGCACGCTTCTCGCCCGTGCACGGTCGCCTCGAACTGCGGGTGAGCGTGGAGGCCGGCCTGCTGTGCGTTGCCGTGGCTGACCAGGGGCCGGGGATTGCCGTGGAAGATCGCGCGCGCATCTTCGACATGTTCTACACCGCCGCGCGCGGTGATCGGGGCGGGCAGGGCACCGGGCTGGGGTTGGCGATCTGCCAGGGCATGATCGGTGCCCATGGCGGGCAGATCCGGGTGGCTGACGGCCTGGATGGCCAGGGCACCTGCATCACACTATGCTTGCCGCTCCCGGCCCAACCTGAACTCGACAGCGAGACCCCATGAGCCTGAGCGCGACCGTGCTGGTCATCGACGACGAACCGCAGATCCGCAAGTTCCTGCGCATCAGCCTGAGCTCGCAGGGCTACAAGGTGGTGGAGGCCGGTACGGCCGCCGAGGGCTTGAGCCAGGCGGCATTGTCCCGCCCGGACCTGGTGGTGCTGGACCTGGGCCTGCCGGACATGGACGGGCAGCAGGTGCTGCGCGAACTGCGCGAGTGGAGCCAGGTGCCGGTGCTGGTGCTGTCGGTGCGCGCCAGCGAGGTGCAGAAGGTCGAGGCGCTGGATGGCGGGGCCAATGACTATGTGACCAAGCCGTTCGGTATCCAGGAGTTCCTGGCGCGGGTGCGCGCATTGTTGCGCCAGGCGCCGCAGGCGCTGGCCGAAGAGTCGGCGCCGTGCTTCGGGCCGTTGACCGTGGACCTTGCCTACCGGCGGGTGACGCTGGCGGGGGAAGAAGTGGCGTTGACACGCAAGGAGTATGCGTTGCTGGCGCAACTGGCGCGCCATCCGGGTCGGGTGATCACCCAGCAGCAACTGCTCAGGGATATCTGGGGGCCGAGCCATGTGGACGACAGCCACTATTTGCGGATCGTGGTGGCGCATGTGCGCCAAAAGCTTGGGGACGACCCGACGGCGCCGCGCTTCATCGTCACCGAGCCTGGGGTGGGGTATCGCCTGATCGGGCCGCAGCAAACGTAATGGCCCCTTCGCCGGCCTTGCCGGCGAAGGGGCTGGTACTGACGGCTAGCGCCGCTCGGCCTCGTAGTTGTCCAGCGTATCGCGCGCAATCTCGCGCCCCAGTGCGATCAGCTCGGGGGCCTTGTAGAACTCGAAGAAACGGCATACCCGCTTGGGCACGTTGATCAGGATATCGGGCGGGTACCCGGCGATCTTGTACTGCGCCAGTGACGTCTGCATCACCTCGAAACTCTGGTTGATCAGGTCCAGCAGCGAGGCCGGCCCGACGTTGTCGATGATGAACGAGCCCGTCGCCGATTTTGGCGCACCCGCCGACTCGGGCGCCGCCGCCGGCTGCTGCGCCTCGGGCTCGGCCGCATCGCTCAGCCACGGGTTGGGCGCGGCCTGCTCGATGCGGATCAGCCCCTCGGCCGCCTTGCGCCGGAACGGCAGGTGCGAGCCCAGCGAGCTGATCAGGTTGTCGAAGCGCAACTTGAACGCCGCCGGGCGCTCGATCACCGGTAGCTGATAATGCTTCTGGTTGGTCGAGTTGAGGTTCACCGCCACGATCAGGTCGCAATGGCTGGACACCACCGGGATGATCGGCAGCGGGTTGAGAATGCCGCCATCGACCAGCATGCGGTTGCCCTGCACCACCGGGGTGAACAGGCTCGGGATCGCCGCCGAGGCGCGCATCGCCTGGTGCAGGCAGCCCTCCTGGAACCAGATCTCCTGCTGGTTGGTGAGGTCGGCGGCCACGGCGGTGTAGGGGATGCGCAGGTCTTCGATGTTGATCTCGCCGACGATCTTGCGGATCTGCCCGAACACCTTTTCGCCACGGATCGCGCCCAGGCGGAAACTCACGTCCACCAGGCGCAGTACATCGAGGTAGTCCAGGCTTTCGATCCAGCGCCGGTATTCGTCGAGTTTGCCGGCAGCATAGATGCCGCCGATCACCGCGCCCATCGAACAGCCGGCGATGCAGGCGATGTCGTAGCCCCGTCGCTCCAGTTCTTCGATCACGCCAATATGTGCATACCCTCGGGCGCCGCCCGAGCCCAGCACCAGTGCTACGCGTTTGCCCATGATGGTTCCTTGCGCCTGTCCGTCGCCAATGCCCTAACAATGCACCTATTGGTGGCTGTGCTTCAATCGTGACAAGCGCTGCGCTACGCTGAACAGGGCACTTTTTGCGCGCTGTGACGTCGAAGTGCCATCTGAACATCTTCCTTTGAGGTATCACCGATGAAAGCCTGGATCTGTCTTCCCCTGATTGCCCTGGTCCTTGGCGGTTGTGCCGGCAAGACGGCCTACCGTGACAGTTGCGGCAATCAGCTTGATTCAGCCTGGAAGGAGCTTGACCTGGCCAAGGCCGAAGGCTTTGCCGGTACCGTCAGCTACTCCAAGGCCCTGTCGCTGTTGACCGGGGCCAAGACCCAGCAGCAGTTCGAAGCGTTCGAGGGCTGCAGCAAGAAGGCCGAGAAAGCGCGCTTCTATATTCGCGAATCGCGCGCCGGCCGTTGACCAGGGAGTAGACCATGTCGGCGATGCTCGACCATGTGATTGCCCAGGTGCTGAGCCTGCACGTGCGCCTGCTGGCCTGCCAGGCACGTCTGGCGGCCGATACCGACAGCGAGGCGTTGCACGACCTGCGCACCAGCGTGCGGCGCCTGCGCAGCCTGCTGCGGCCTTTGCGTGGCTACCCAGGGGTCGACCAGCTGGAAGCGGCGGCAGCCGCGGTGGGCCAGGTGACTACGCCGCTGCGTGACAGCGAGGTGCTGGCCGCGCAATTGCTCGAGCGCGGGCAACGGGTCGCGGCGCAGCAGCGCCTTTCCGGGCGCCCGCGCACCTTCGCGGCAGTGGCCGCCAGCGCCGAGCTGACGAAACTGCTGGGGGTTGTCGACGCCTTCCCGATGTTCCTGCGCGCCGCGCAGCGTCAGCAGATCATGCGCAAGCTCAAGCCGCGCCTCGACAAGCGCCTCGACAAGCAGTGGCGCCAGTTGCTGCGTGCCCTGCACGACCCGGCGCATGACCGTCACCGCCTGCGCCTGCTGATCAAGCGCGTGCGCTATGGCGCCGAGGCGTACCCGCAGCTTGATCATCTGCCTTCGGCCCTGCGCCGTACCCTCAAGCGTGCCCAGGGTGATCTGGGCGACTGGCACGACCTGTTGCAGTGGCTGCTGCAAGCCGAGCAGCAGCCGGACCTGGCCCCGTGTGTCGCGCACTGGCGTGAGCAGCAGCAGGCTGCCGAGCAAACGGCAGACCGCACGCTGGAGACCTTGGCGAGCGAAATCAAGCGTCGATAGCCGCGTATTTGGCAGATTTGCGGCCTGTTTGCCCAGTGCTGGCTGGGTAACATCGACACATTTGCGCTCAGGTCGAGGTACCGATGAATTTTTCCCAATTGCTGACCGCTGTGCGTTTGCAGCCCCAGGCGGTGGTCATCCCCGCCGAGTGGGCGCAGGGGCGCGCCTGCTTTGGCGGGCTGATGGCGGCCCTGCTGTACGAGGCCATGCATGCCAAGGTCGCGCCGGACCGTCCGGTACGCTCGCTGGCCATCACCTTTGTCGGCCCGGCCGAGCCCGGCATGCCGATCAGTTTTGAAGTGGAGCCGCTGCGCGACGGCAAGGCCGTCAGTTCGCTGCTGGGGCGCGCCGTGCAGAATGGCCAGGTGGTGACGCTGATCCAGGGCAGCTTCGGCGCCGGGCGCAGTTCGGTGGTGGAGGTGGCCGCGTTGCCGGCGGTGGCGCTCAAGCCCCTGGCCGAGGCCACACCCGAGATGCCTTACATCAAGGGCATCACCCCTGAATTCATTCGTCACCTGGCGTTGCGCTGGGGGATCGGCGGCTTGCCCTACAGCAACACCCAGGCCCGCAGCATGGGCGGCTGGGTACGCCTGCGCGGCGAGGATGTGGTCGAAGAGCTGGTGACCGAGGCGCACCTGCTGGCGCTGGTCGATGCCTGGCCCCCGGCCTTGCTGCCGCACCTGAGCACGCCGGCGCCTGGCAGTACCCTGACCTGGACCATCGAGTTCGTGCAGCCGGTGGCGAGCCTGACCACCCTGGACTGGTGCCAGTACTGCGCCCAGATCGACTATGCCCGTGATGGCTACGGGCATGTGTCGGCAGCCCTGTGGACCGCTGCAGGGGACCTGCTGGCAATCAGTCGCCAGACCGTCACCGTGTTTGGTTGAGCGTCAGTGGCGCTGGCGATTCACGGCAACGCCGGCCAGCACCCCGATGATACCCACCGCCGCTGTGCCCGGGTCGGCGTCGTACAGCCCGGCCAGTACCAGCAGGCCACCGATCACCAGCAACGGCAGTGCGATCAGTTGCAGCGCCTGGTTGGTCGGGGTGCGCGGGGCGGGGTGCCAGTGGGGCAGGTGAAACAGGTGCTTGTTCATCACAGGCGTCCTCAGCAACGCTTTGACAGATGACTCAAGCGTAGTGTGGCCCCCTTTCGGGGGCCAATCGCGCCTGGCTATCGGGTTTATAGCTTGAGCTGACCGATGACCTTGTTCAACTCGCCGGCCAGGGTGGCCAGCTCGTTGCTGGTGGTGGCCGAGCCGACGGTTTGTTGCACTGTCTCTTCGGTCACATCACGGATGCTGACCACCGCGCGGTTCATCTCTTCGGCAACCTGGCTCTGCTGTTCGGCGGCCACGGCAATCTGCGTATTGCTTTCGCGCATCTGCGCCACTGCGCCGGTGATTTGCGCCAGCGCTTCGCCGGCTTCCTGGGCCTGCTTGACGCAATCGTCGGCCTTGAACGAGCTTTCGGTCATGAACTCCACTGCATCGCGCGTGCCGGCCTGCAGGGCCGAGACCATGGTGGTGATCTCATCGGTCGAACTCTGCACGCGCTTGGCCAGGTTGCGCACTTCATCGGCCACCACGGCGAAGCCGCGGCCCAGGTCGCCAGCGCGCGCCGCCTCGATGGCGGCGTTGAGCGCCAGCAGGTTGGTCTGTTCGGCAATGCTGTGGATCACCCCGACCACGCTGTTGATCTTCTGGCTGTCTTCGGCGAGCTGGCGGATCATTTCGGCGGTTTGCTGCACCCCGCTGGAGAGCCCGGCAATCGACGATTGCACCCGGCTGACCACCTCTTTGCCGCTGCCGGCGAGGGTATCGGCGCTCTGCGACAGGTCACGGGTAGCGCCCGCATGCTGGGCAATGTGGTAGACGGTGGCGGTCATTTCGTTGATGGCGGTGGCGGCCTGGTCGGTTTCGCTCTGCTGGCCGAGCATGCCGTGACGCACCTCGTTCATGCTCGCGGCCAGCCGCGCAGCGCCCGCATCGAGCTGCGCCGCGGTGCGCGCCACGGTGTTCACCACCCGGTGGTACGTGGTCTGCATGGCATTGAAGGCGCTGGCCATCTGGCCGACCTCGTCGGCGCAGGCCAGCGGCACTCGCGCCGACAGGTCGCCGGTCTTCTCCACATGCAGCATCACATCCTTGAGCGTATTGAGCTGGCTGAGCAGGAAACGGATCAGCAACTGCGAGGCGCACAGCATGGCCAGCATCAACACCAGCACGCAGACCGCGTAGTTGACGAAGCGGTCCGAGAACACCTGGGCCAGGCTTGGGCCCAGGGCCAGTACGGCGATCTGCTGACCGTTGTGGCTGACCACTTCGGCCCCGATCAACGGGTCGGTGCCCAGCAGCGGCAGGTCGTTCAACTCGACCCAGCCCCGCGCCGAGGCCAGGGCGCCAAGCGGTTCGCCGTTGAACGAGGGGGTCTGTCCGGAACTGAAACTCAGCCAGGTGGCCGATTGCGGCAAGCGCTGCTCGGCGGGCCAGGCGGCCAGCAGGCGGGCTTCGGCGTGGACGCGGAGCTGGGCCGCCTCGACCCGGGCCCGCTGCTCCAGGTGCACCGCATACAACACCAGGAACAGGGTTGTGACGAAGGCGACCGCGTTGACCGCCCAGAACTTGTACTTCAGTGAGATATTGCTGAGCCAGGCACCCATGGGTAGGTCTTCTCTGATTGAGCGGAAACAATGTTGGCAAGGTGCCATCATTTTGTCCGACAATTCAGCTCGGAATCTTGATATGCGTCAAGCTATGTCAGGAAGTGAGAAAAATCGCTGTGCGCACTGTGTGGTATGGGCTGCGACCTGTTCGGGCGACTCTCCCCTGTGTAACGCCACTTCACGCAGTACCTCGGGCAGATAGGCGGGTTCGTTGCGCCCGCTTTTGGGTTTTGGTCGCAGGCTGCGCGGCAGCAGGTAAGGGGCGTCGCTTTCGAGCATCAGGCGTCCGGCCGGAATGCTGCTGACCAGTGGATGCAGGTGCGTGCCGCGGCGCTCGTCGCAGATCCAGCCGGTGATGCCGATGTGCAGGTCCAGGTCCAGGTAGCTGAACAGCGCGCTGCGCTCGCCGGTAAAACAGTGCACCACGGCGGCGGGCAGGCGGTCGCGGTAGTCCTTGAGAATCTGCAGCAGGCGCTCGTTGGCGTCGCGTTCATGCAGGAACACCGGCATCTGCAGCGTGACCGCCAATGCCAGTTGCTCTTCGAGGGCTTTTTCCTGCTGCGGGCGCGGCGAGAAATCGCGATTGAAATCCAGTCCGCATTCACCCACGGCACGCACCCGTGGCTGTTCCAGCAGGGCGTGCAGGTGGCGCGCGGTATCGGCGTTCCAGCTGCTGGCATCGTGCGGGTGCACGCCGGCGGTGCTGAACAGGCGGCGGGCATCCGGGTCGAGCTGCTCGCACAGCTCCAGGGCCGCCTCGCTGCCGGCCAGGCTGGTGCCGGTCAGCAGCATCTGATGCACCCCGGCAGCCTGCGCACGTTCGAGCACCGCCTCGTGCTTGCCGGCAAAACTTGAGTTGGTCAGATTGACGCCGATGTCGATGAGTTGCATGGTGCTACCTCGGGGTGTGCGGCAAACGCGCCTGGCAGCGCCGAAAAATATCAATAACGCGAAGAACTTCAAAGCGTTGAAGTGGTCTTTTGCGGTCAATTGTCACGGATCGACAGTTCATTATGGCGTCAACTACTCAACCGCGGCCTGTTGCTGGAGACTGGATGACGCGAGCGCTGTCGCTGCTCCTGCTGTGTTTCACGCTGCTCTGCGCCGGGCCGGCGAGCGCACGTTTGCCAGGGCCTTCGCAGGCGACACCGCCCGCCAAGGTACGTGACCTGGCGCACATTCGCAGCAGCCGTGAGCTGCGCGTGCTGATCAACCAGAGCCGCAACAGCTCCGGTGAGGTCAAGGGCCAGCCGGTGGGTGTCGAGTACCATCGGCTGGTCGCGTTCGAGCATTACCTCAACGCCCGCGCGCGCGACGGCCAGGGCATTCGCCTGAAGATCATCCCCAAGGCCAAGGACCAGCTCATCGGCGCGCTGCAGCGTGGCGAGGGCGACCTGGTCGCCCCTGGTGAACTGATCGACCTCTCATCCACACGTGGCGTCACCGCCAGCGACCCGGTACTCGACAACGTGGCGTTGGTGCTGGTGGGGCGCAAGGGCGAGCGCATGTATCAACGGGTGGAGCAACTGGCTGGACGCACCCTGGCGTTGACCAGCGCGAGCGCGGCGGGGGACACCCTGCACGAGATCAACCAGAAGCTTGCCCTGCGCAAGCTGGCACCGATCAAGATCGAGTGGGTCGACCCGAGCCTGGCGGTCGAGGATGTGCTGGAGATGGTGCAGGCTGGCATCTATCACCTGACCGTGGTCGAGCAGCCGATTGCGTTGCGCTGGGCCAAGGTCATGCCCCGGTTGCAGGTGCAGCGCAAGCTGCAGCTGACTGCGCCCGAGTCCATGCACTGGTACGTGCGCCGCGATGCGGCAATGCTGCATGCGAGCATCGATCGTTTCCTGCAGGGGTACCGCGCGCCTGCCGACCAGGACGCGGCATTCGAGCGAATCTACCGGCGCCTGTACAAGGTGCATTACCCGCTGGCGCGGGCCAATCGCCAACGCCTGGAGAAACTGCGGCCGGTGCTGCAGCGCCATGCCCAGGCGCAGAACCTGGACTGGCTGAGCCTGGCTGCGCTGGCATTCAAGGAGTCGACCCTCAACCCCGCCGCCAGGGGCATGGGCGGTGCGCATGGCCTGATGCAGATCACCCCGAGTGCGGCGCAGCGGGTTGGTGTGCGAGACATCGCCAATGTCGACGGCAATGTGCAGGCCAGTGCTCGCTACCTGGCGTTGATCCGGCGCAAGTTCTTTTCCAGCAACCAGCTCAACGAGCGCGAACGCATGGCGTTCGTGCTGGCCGGCTACAACCTGGGGCCCGAGCGTGTGCAGGCGATGCGCGCCGAGGCACGCCGACGCGGCCTGAACCCCAACCAGTGGTTCTTCCAGGTGGAGCGCGTTGCCATGGAGCAGGTGGGAATGGGGCCGGTCAGCTATGTTAATAGCGTCAACAAGTACTTTTTGGCATTCGACCGCGAGCGTGCATCGCTGGAGCCGCAGGGGCAAAAGGTGGCGGCGCGAAAATAATCTTGTTTTTCGATTGTTATGTGCGGATTATTGCGATTTTAACATTTGTAAATATGATTAATATGGCGACCAACAGACACCTACAACGTTTAAGGAAGATCACATGAACGCCATCAACTCCGTATTGTTTACCCGTGCCGGCTGGGGCATCACCGTGCTGCGCATCATCGTCGGCATCATCTTCATGGCCCATGGTTCGCAGAAGCTGTTCGGCCTGTTTGGCGGTGGTGGCCTGGCGGGCACGGCGCAGTTCATGGAAAGCCTGGGGCTGACCCCGCCGATGCTGATGGCAATGCTGTCGGGGGGGGCCGAATTCTTCGGTGGCCTGGCGCTGGTGATTGGCCTGCTGGTGCGCCCGGCGGCGCTGGCGCTGATTGGTTTGCTGCTGGTGGCGATCTTCTCGGTGCATATCGGCAATGGCTTGTTCATGGCCAACAATGGTTATGAGTTCGCCCTGGCCTTGCTCGGTGGTGCGGTGGCGGTGCTGGTGGAAGGAGCGGGCAGGGCGTCGGTGGATCGTATTATTGCCAAGTGACCTCGGCGGGGCTGGTCGCCCTGCGATGTGCGGCAGTACTGCCAGGGCCGCACCTCGCGGGCGCGGGCCCCGTTGCCAGTCGACGCGCCACAGGCCTGCACCTGTTTTTTCAACGCGCCCACTCGTTCATCAGGCATCGGCGTTGTTGACAGCCAGGCCGCAGCTTCTCTAGGATGCCGACTTGCGCCGATTTAAACAGCTACTTGCGGGGCGCAGGAAGGCCTCGATCAGGTCTTCCGAATACCGCTAAAGCGCTGGTTCGGTGACGCCTCCCACCGCAGCCCAGCGGGATCTGCGAGGCGGAGAAAACTACTCCATGAGTTGCCCACGTACCAGCGTCTGCCTGGCCCCCCTTCCTGCCAGCCAGGTCTCGCGCACCCCGCGCATTCTACTGGGCGGTCAGCATCAACCCACGCTTCTGCGCTACCTCGATGGCTGGCCTCGCCGCAAGGGCCGCGCCACCGCCTTCCTGATCCAGTTCGCCGACACCTGCGAGTCACTCAGCCGTTTCGCCAACGACCGTTTCGACCTGGCCGTGGTGCAGGCACCGTCGCAGCAAGACGCCGCCGAAGTGATCCGCCACCTGACCCGCGTAGCGCGTCAGGGCCTGATTACCCGGGCCTGATGCCCTCAGGGGTAGGCAATCTCCACCACATACAGCGTCTGTTCGCCCGTCGGCGTCTGTACCCGCACTTCAGCATCCAGCGCCTTGCCGATCAGGGCGCGCGCCAGGGGGGAGTCGATGCTGATCAGGCCCTGCTTCAAGTCCAGCTCGTCGGGGCCGACGATTCGATAGCGTGACTGCTCGCCGTCCTCGTTTTCCACCGTCACCCAGGCACCGAAGTACACCTTGTTCGGGTCGCTGGGGCGCTCGCTCACTACCTTGAGGTTCTCCAGGCGCTTGGTCAGGAAGCGCACGCGGCTGTCGATTTCGCGCAGCATCTTCTTGCCATAGGTGTACTCGGCATTCTCGGAGCGATCACCCTGGGCCGCCGCCTCGCTCACCGACTGGGTCACCTGGGGCCTGCGCACATGCCACAGCTCGTGCAGCTCGGCGCGCATGCGCGCCTCGCCCTCGGGGGTGATCAGTGCAGTGCCGGCGGTGCGCGGCGGGCGGTATCGACTCATGGGCTTCCAGCTCCGGGCAACAAGCCGCCGAGTCTATCAGCCCTCGCGAAGCACTGTCAGTGGGCTGGCATTGAGCGCCCGGCGCGTGCCGAATACACCCGCACCGCCCACCAGCAACGCGCCCACCAGCGGCAACAGCAGCAGCCACGGGTGCGGGCTCCAGTGCAGGTCGAACGCGTAGCGGTACAGCAGCAGGCTGATCAGCTCGGTGCCCAGTGCCGCCAGCAAGCCGCTGGCCGCACCCAGCAGGCCGAACTCGATACGCCGCGCCTTCACCAGCAGGCTGCGTCCGGCCCCCAGCGCGCGTAACAACGCACCCTGGCGAATGCGTTCATCCAGCGTCGCCTGCAAGCCGGCGAACAACACCGCCAGCCCCGCCGCCAGCACGAACAGCAACACGTACTGCACTGCCAGCGTCACCTGGGCCAGGATGCTGCGCAACTGCTCCAGCAGCGCGTCCACCTGCAGGATGGTGGCCGCCGGAAAGGCACGCGACAGTGCCACGACCTGCTGGTCGTGGCCAGGGGCAAGGTAGAAGCTGGTCAGGTAGGTGGTCGGCAGGTCCTGCAGGGTGCCGGGCTGGAAGATCATGTAGAAGTTGGGCTGGAAGCTGTCCCAGTTGACGGTGCGCAGGCTGCTGACCCGGGCCTGGCGCTCCAGGCCGCCAATGCTGAAGGTCAATGTGTCGCCGAGCGTGAGCTTCAGGCTTTCGGCCAGTTGCGCTTCGACCGAGACACCGGGCAAGGTATCCGCCGGGGGCTGTGCCTGCCACCACTGGCCGGCACTCAGGGCGTTGCCCTGGGGCAGGTCGGCGGCCCAGGTCAGGCTCAGGTCGCGCTGGATCGCGCGATCACCGGTGGATTCCTTGCTGACGATCTCGCGCACCGGCTCGCCATTGATCTGCGTAAGGCGCCCGGGGATCACTGGGAACAGCGGCGCCGCGTGCATCGAGAATTCGTTGATGCGCTGGCTGAAGGCGTCTTTGTCGTCGGGCAGGATATTGAGCACGAAGTAGTTGGGGGCGTCCTTGGGCAACTGGTTCTGCCAGGTGTCGAGCAATTCGGTACGCAACAGGGCGATCAGCGCCATGGCCAGCAGGATCAGGCCGAAGGCCAGCGACTGACCGGCGGCGGCCAGCGGGTGCTTGAGCAGTTGCCCCAGGCCCAGGCGCCAGGCCAGCGGGGCACCGGCCAGCAGGCGGCGCAGACTGCGCAAGCCCAGCAGCAACAGACCGCCAAGCACCAGCGCCGCCAGCAGGCCGCCGCCCAGCAGGGCGAAGGTCAGCAACAGGTCCAGGCTCAGGCGCCACATGATCAGGCCCAGCGCAAGCAGCGCCGCGCCATATACCAGCCAACTGCTGGCCGGTACCGGCAGCAGGTCGCGACGCAGTACTCGCAGCGGCGGCACCCGGCCCAGCGCGGCCAGGGGCGGCAGGGCAAAACCGGCCAATGCCACCAAGCCTGTGGCGATCCCTGCCAGTGCAGGGCCCACGCCACCGGGTGGTACCACCGCCGGCAACAAGCCTTGCAGCAGGGCGAACAGCCCCAGCTGCGCCAGCCAGCCGAGCAGGGCACCGCTCAGTGCGGCCACGCTGCCCAGTAGCGCCAGCTGCAGGCAGAACAGGGTCAGCGCCTGGCGCCGCGACAGGCCCAGGCAGCGCAGCAGGGCACTGGCGTCGAAGCGGCGGATGGCGAAGCGGCTGGCTGACAACGCCACGGCTACGCCCGCCAGCAGCACCGCCACCAGGCTGGCCATGTTCAGGTAGCGCTCGGCCTTGCCCAGGGCGCCGCCGATCTGCTGATTGCCGTCGCGTGAGTCACGCAGGCGCTGGTGCGCGGCAAGGCCGGCCTTGGTGGCCTGGTTGTAGCGGGCCAGGGCGTCGGGTTCACCGCGCCACAGGTCACGGTAGGTTACCCGGCTGCCGGGCTGCACCACCCCGGTCGCGGCCAGGTCGGCCAGGTTCATCAGCACGCGTGGGGTCAGGCTGTAGAAGTTGCCGGCGCGGTCGGGTTCATAGGTCAGCACCCGGCTCAGGCGCAGGGTTTTGCTGCCCACATCGACGCTGTCGCCAATCTTGAGGTTCAGCGCGGCCAGCAGGCGTGATTCGGCCCAGGCCTCGCCGGGTGCCGGCCCGCCGCCTGCCACTTCCTGGCCATACGCCTCTGGCGCACTGCGCAGTTCGCCACGCAACGGGTAATTGCTGTCCGCCGCCTTGACGCTGGACAGCTGGATACCGTTGTCGGTGGCGATGACGCTGGAGAACTCGACGATCTGCGCATGCTTGAGGCCCAGTGCCTCGCCGCTGCTGATCTGTTGCGGGGCGGCCGGTGCACTGCCTTGCAGCACCAGATCGGCGCCGAGGAACTCGGTGGCCCGCAGCAGCATGGCGCCGTTGAGACGGGCGCCAAAGTAGCCGATGGCGGTGCTTGCGGCCACCGCCACCAGCAAGGCAAAGAACAGCACGCGCAGCTCGCCGGCGCGGGCATCGCGCATCAGTTGACGCAACGCCAGGCTCAGCAGGCGCAGAAACGACAGGTGTGCCATCTAGGGCTCCAGCGGGGTGACCAGGTGGCCGGCGTCCAGGCGGATCAGACGCCCGCAGCGGTGGGCCAGGCGTTCGTCGTGGGTAACCAGCACAAGGGTGGTACCGCGTTCTTTGTTCAGTTCGAACAGCAGGTCGGTGATGCGCTCGCCAGTGTGGCTGTCGAGGTTGCCGGTAGGCTCGTCGGCGAACAGCACTGCCGGGTGCGCGGCAAAGGCGCGCGCTATTGCTACCCGTTGTTGTTCACCGCCCGACAACTGGCGCGGCGAATGGCTCAGGCGCTGGCCCAGGCCGACCCGCTCGAGCAGGGCGTGGGCCTGCTCGCGGGCATCGCGACGCCCCTCCAGTTCCAGCGGCAGCATCACGTTCTCCAGCGCATTGAGGCTGTCGAGCAGTTGGAAGGACTGGAACACGAAGCCGACGTGTTCGGCGCGCACCTTGGCGCGCTGGTCTTCGTCGAGCGCGCCGAGGTCGTGGCCGGCGAGGGCGACCGAGCCCGCGCTGGGCAGGTCGAGCCCGGCCAGCAGGCCGAGCAGGGTGGATTTGCCCGACCCCGAGGCCCCGACGATCGCCAGGCTGTCGCCGGTGTTCAAATCGAGGTCCAGGGGGTGCAGGATGGTCAGGTCGCCTTCCGCGCTGGGGACCACTTTGCTAAGGTTGCGCGCAGTTAATATGCTGGGGCCCATGGAGAATCCAATGCAAAAATGGTTATTGAGTGCAGGCCTGGCCTTGTTGTGCATGGCCCAGGGCGCATCGGCAGGAACGGTGCTGATCGTCGGGGATAGTATCAGTGCCGCTTTTGGCCTGGATACCCGCCAGGGGTGGGTTGCCCTGCTGGAGCAGCGGCTCAGGGCCGAGGGTTTCGACGACAAGGTGGTCAATGCATCGATCAGTGGAGACACCAGTGCAGGAGGCCAGGCACGGCTGCCGGCGCTGCTTGCAGCGCACAAGCCAAGCCTGGTGGTGGTCGAATTGGGCGGCAATGACGGCCTGCGCGGGCAACTGCCTACGCAATTGCAACAAAATCTTGCTTCGATGATCGACCGCTCCCGCGACGCCGGTGCCAAGGTGCTGCTGCTGGGCATGCGCCTGCCCCCCAATTACGGCAAGCGTTACACCGACGCCTTCGCTCAGGTGTATGCCGATCTGCACGCCGAGAAAAAGGTCCCGCTGGTACCGTTTTTCCTCGAGGGCGTGGGCGGCATACCCGAGTTGATGCAGGCCGACGGCATTCATCCGGCGCAGGTGGCTCAGCAAAAGTTGCTGGAAAATGCCTGGCCATCAATAAAACCGCTGCTTTGACGCTTTTATAGTGACCGGCTTTGGGCTAATGTTGCGCCCCCGATTTGGAGCCCCCGATGCCGCGTCCCGCCTGGTCCCTGTATGCCTATCAATTGATCGAGCCTGACGAACAGCTTGACCTGTTCGCCTGCCAGGAGAGTCGCGTCCACCTGATCGCCCGCCAGCTCGAACTCGGCGGCTCGGCCGACCGCACGTTGTGCGGCACCTTGCTGCCCGCACAGCCGCGCTGGTCGGGGGTCGAGCGCACCATCTATCGCGACCAGCGCCTATGCGCGCTGTGCCGGGCCATTCTTGATGCCCAGCGGCGCGGCACCCGGCCGGTCTGGCCGCAGCTGTAGGCCCGCCTATCCGCCTTTTTACCTTTGGCAAGGGCTCTCCCGCCGGGATGCCTCCCGGTTGGGCGGGGGGCGGTGTACAATTGCCCTCTTGACCCTACTGAATTAGCGAAGGATTTCCCGGATGTTGCCGCGCTTTCCCGCCGTCACCCGTTGCCTGTCCCTGGCCGCCCTGCTCGCGGCGGGCCCTGTTGCTGCACTGGAGTTCCCCCTGCCGCCGCCTGGCGAGGACATCATTGGCCAGGTCCAGGTGATCAAGGCCAAGTACGAGGACACCTTTGCCGATATCGGTACTGCCAACGACCTCGGCTACCTGGAAATGGTCGCAGCCAACCCGGGGGTCGACCCGTGGCTGCCGGGCGCCGGTACCGAGATCGTGCTGCCGACCCGCTTCATCCTGCCGCCGGGCCCGCGCGAGGGCATCGTGATCAACCTGGCCGAGTACCGCCTGTACTACTACCCGAAAGGGCAGAACGTGGTGCACACCTTCCCATTGGGTATTGGTCGTGAGGGCTGGGGGTCGCCGATCGCCAACACCAAGGTTACCGCCAAGACCCCGAACCCGACCTGGACCCCGCCCGCTTCGATCAAGGCCGAGCACGCCGCCGATGGCGACCCGCTGCCCAATGTGGTGCCGGCCGGCCCGGACAATCCGCTGGGGCCGTTCAAGTTCACCCTGGGCGTGCCGGGCTACCTGATCCACGGGTCCAACAAGAAGTTCGGTATTGGCATGCGTACCAGCCACGGGTGCTTTCGCATGCTCAACAACAATGTGCTGCAACTGGCCGGCATGGCGCCGGTGGGCACGTCGGTACGCATCATCAGCGAGCCCTACAAGTTTGGCCTGAGTGCCGGCAAGGTCTACCTCGAGGCGCACACGCCGCTGGACGACAACGGTGACCCCTCGGTGGTGGACAAGCACACTGCCGTCATCAATGCCCTGCTCAAGCGTGAAGACCTGGCCAACAACCTGCGCATGAACTGGGACATGGTGCGTGACGTGGTCGCGGCCGAGGACGGTATGCCGGTGGAAATAGCTGTTCCCGTTACAGGTGCGGCGCCCATGGTATCGAGCGTGCCGGTCGAACTGCAGTAACGTCGTGCAGGCTCTTCGAGGCCCGCCTGATGGCGGGCCTCGTCGTTTGCGCCAGGCAATACTGCAGGCAATAAAAAAGCCGACCCACAGGTGGGTCGGCTTTTTCATAACAATCCCGAAGGACTATTACTTGCGGCTGGCTTTTTCCAGCATACGCAGAGCGCGCTCGTTAGCTTCGTCAGCAGTTTGCTGAGCTTTCTGAGCGGCAGCCAGAGCGTCATCAGCCTTGCGGTAGGCTTCATCGGCACGAGCTTGTGCACGGGCTGCTGCGTCTTCGGTTGCAGTCAGACGGGCTTCGGTTTCTTTGGAGACGCTGCTGCAACCGGTGGCCAGTACTGCGGCCAGAGCCAGAGCAGAGAATTTCAGAACGTTGTTCATCGTGTTCCCCTTCAAGGACTTTCTATTAAAGAGCCATCTCTCAACAAAGAGAAACTGGCCGGCGTACATAGTACCCATTACTTGTAGTAAGTAAACTGACCAAGCGCAAGAACTGCAAAAAAAATTGCGCGGCTGCAGGGCGCTTTGCGGTACGTGTGTGAAAAGTGCGTAAACGCCCCTGTAGCCGTGTTGAAACACCTGTGGTGAAGCGTTTTTTTGTTGAACTAAAAGTGACTTCAAGTGTCAGTCTACGTCTTATCCACTAAATCATCCGGCTACTCTTGACGGTGTTGCTCACTGTCGTGTTCGCGTGCTGCAAGTGCAGGATTTCACGATCAAGTACCTTGAGCATCTGTGCGCAGGGCGCCTACTATTTGTACGTGCTCAGTTGCCAGAGAACGACCAGGCTGTTCTTGCTGTCCAAGCGGGCACGGGGTGGCGTAGAGGTTCCTTCGCCGGACAAACATCGGTAAGGTAAGGGTCTACTAATACAAGACCCGCGAGGAGTAGTGATGAGCGAGGCGTTGTCCATCCACCATGACCAGGCTGGTCATCAGTTCGAGACCAATGTGGACGGTCATCGTGCCTACCTGACTTACATGGACCTGGGTAAGCAGACCTTGGATATCTACCGCACCTTTGTGCCGAACGCACTGCGCGGGCGAGGTATTGCAGCGGCGCTGACCGAAACGGCGCTCGCCTATGCCGAAGACATGGGCTACACGGTCATCCCTTCGTGCTCTTATGTCGAGCGCTACATGGAGCGCCAGCAGAAGCACTCCAGCAAGGCTTGAGTCGACTGCACCAGCCATGAACGAAAACGCCGGGCATTGCCCGGCGTTTTCGTTCATGGGGATCAGCCGCGGGCGCGCTTGGGCAGCACATCCTTGAGCTTGGCGCGCATGCTGCGCACAGACTTCTCGGTGGCTTCCCAGTCGATGCAGGCATCGGTGATCGACACGCCGTACTGCAGCTCGGCGAGGTTTTTGGGGATTGCCTGGCAGCCCCAGTTCAGGTGGCTCTCGACCATCAGGCCGATGATCGACTGGTTGCCTTCGAGGATCTGGTTGGCGACGTTGTCCATCACCAGCGGCTGCAGGGCCGGGTCCTTGTTGGAGTTGGCGTGGCTGCAGTCGACCATGATGTTCGGCTTGATCCTGGCCTTGTCCAGCGCCTGCTCGCACAGGGCCACACTGACCGAATCATAGTTGGGTTTGCCGTTGCCGCCGCGCAGCACCACGTGGCCGTAGGCATTGCCTTTGGTGGTCACGATGGACACGCCGCCTTCCTGGTTGATACCCAGGAAGCGGTGGGGGCTGGAGACCGATTGCAGGGCGTTGATCGCTACGGTCAGGCCACCATCGGTACCGTTCTTGAAACCGACTGCCGACGACAGGCCCGAGGCCATTTCACGGTGGGTCTGGGATTCGGTGGTGCGCGCGCCGATCGCCGACCAGCTGATCAGGTCCTGCAGGTACTGCGGCGAGATCGGGTCGAGGGCTTCGGTGGCGGTGGGCAGTCCCATTTCCGCCAAATCCAGCAGCAGTTGGCGACCGATGTGCAGGCCGTCCTGGATCTTGAACGAGTCATCCAGGTACGGGTCGTTGATCAGGCCTTTCCAGCCGACCGTGGTGCGTGGCTTCTCGAAGTACACGCGCATCACCAGGTACAGGGTGTCGGCGACTTCGGCGGCCAGTACCTTGAGGCGTTCGGCGTACTCGTGCGCAGCCTTGAGGTCGTGGATCGAGCAGGGGCCGATCACCACGAACAGGCGATGGTCCTTGCCGTCGAGGATATTGCGTACCACTTCACGGCCCGCGGTCACGGTCTGCAGGGCGGTCGCGCTGAGCGGAATGTCCTTCTTGAGCTGATCGGGGGTGATCAGAGTCTCGTTGGAGGCAACGTTTAGGTCGTCAATCGGTAAATCAGCCATCGTGTTACTCGTCAGGTCACGGGTGCCGGCCGCCAGCTACCCGCGCGGCGGAGCAGCATGATTGAACGCGGCGGGGAGCCGAACCTTAGCGCGTTACACGGTGGCTCGACAATGGGCAAGGGCGGCTTTCCTGCATGTTGTGGCCCATTGCTACGGGCTTTTCAGGTCGCACGTGGCATTGGCGGTGTTTGCAGGGTCCGATCGTGCTGCAGGCTGGCCGCGGAAAATTCGCTGGCATGCAGGCTTACCCACTGCTGGGCCAGGGCCTCGACGTTCACAGGCTGGCCTTCGCTGTCATCCTGCTGCAGGCAGAAATGCTGGATCTGGCACACCTGTTCGCTCATTCGTGCGCCGAACAGCGCCTGCTCATCGGTAAACACGATGCCGACCCGATAACCGTCGTCCTGTCGCTGGCACCACGCCACATAACCGGGATAGCGGGCCTGTTCGCCCAGGGACGGAATCAGCATTTCCACCGCCATGCCGCGGCGATAGGCGCGCGGGTGGTTGCAGGCCACGCCGCCCAGGCTGATAGTGTGAAGTCGCTGGCGAAACAGGCTGGGTGACTGACGCAGGGTCAACTGGACCGGGATGTCGTCAGGGTGAGGCAGAAAACCGCGCATTGTTGACTCCGTGTCGGTTATTTGACCTTGTTTGCCTGAGTATAGTGAAGGAATGAAAAGCGGCTGATTGACGTGTCAAAATTCTGTTTAAAAAATAACCAGTAGAGGGTGGCATGGACAAGGCAAGCGTACGCATCGGTATTATCGGCACGGGTGCGATCGGTGGCTTCTATGGCGCGATGCTGGCCCGCGCCGGGTTCGATGTGCATTTCCTGTTGCGCAGCGAATACGCCGCCGTGCGTGACAACGGTGTGCAGATCGACAGTGCCGTGCATGGCGCAGTCAAGGTGCATCCTGCCCAGGCTTACGCACAGGCAGTTGATATGCCCCCCTGCGACTGGCTGCTGGTAGGCGCCAAGACCACCGGCAATGCCGAGCTGGCGGGGGTGATCGCGCAGGCGGCGGCCTCGGGGGCAAAGGTGGTGCTGCTGCAGAACGGGCTGGAGGTCGAGGAGCAGTTGCGCCCGCTGTTGCCCGAGCATCTGCACCTGCTGGGGGGCTTGTGCTTTATCTGCGTCAACCGCACGGCGCCCGGGGTGGTGCAGCACCAGGCGCTTGGGACGGTGAACCTTGGCTATCACAGCGGGCCGGCGGCCAGTGGCGCAGTGCGACAGGCGATAACCGAAGCGGGCGCAGCGTTGTTCCGTGAGGCCGGCATCGAGTCGCAGGCCATGGCCAACCTGGCCCAGGCGCGTTGGCAGAAGCTGGTATGGAACGTGCCGTACAACGGCCTTTCGGTATTGCTCAGGGCCAGTACCACGCCTTTGATGGCAGACCCCCACAGCCGCGCGTTGATCCAGGCCCTGATGGCTGACGTGGTGGAGGGTGCGCGTGCCTGCGGCCACGAGTTGCCGTCCGGGTATGCCGAGCACCTGTTTGCCATCACCGAGCAGATGCCGGACTACTGGCCGAGCATGTACCACGATTTTGCCCAGCAACGGCCGCTGGAACTGGCGGCGATCTATGCAGCGCCATTGGCGCGTGCGCGGGCGGCGGGGTGCAGCTTGCCGCGTGTCGAGGCGTTGTATCGGGCGCTGGCCTTTTTATCGGTGTGAGCCCGGACCAGGAGAATGCTATGAGCAAAGGCCTTGGCGACAAGCTGGTGGTGGCTATTTCATCGCGGGCGCTGTTCGATCTCAGCGAGAGCCATCGGGTGTTCCTCGACCATGGCGTCGAAGCTTACCGTCAGTACCAGATCGAGCACGAAGACGAGTACCTGCAGCCCGGTGATGCCTTCCTGCTGGTGGAAAAGCTTCTGGGCCTCAATGCCAGCCTTGGCCAGGCGCGGGTCGAGGTAGTGCTGGTGTCGCGCAACAGCGCGGACACCGGGCTGCGTGTGTTCAATTCCATCGAGCACTACGGGCTGGGCATCTCCCGTGCGGCCTTCGTGGGCGGGCGCAGTCCTTACCCCTACCTCGCCGCGTTCGGTTGCCACCTGTTCCTGTCCACCGACGCCGAGGACGTACGCAGTGCGCTCGATGCCGGCTTCGCTGCCGCCACCATTCTCTCCGGGGGCGCGCGTCGGGCCGCCAGCGCCGAACTGCGCATCGCATTCGATGGCGATGCGGTGGTGTTTTCCGACGAGTCCGAGCGTGTGTACCAACTGGGCGGGCTGGAGGCATTCCAGGCCAGCGAGCGCGAGTCGGCCCGAGAGCCGTTGCGTGGCGGGCCGTTCAAGCCGTTTCTGGCCGCCTTGAATGCTTTGCAGAACGAGTTTCCCAGCGGCGCGTGTCCGATCCGCACGGCTCTGGTTACCGCGCGTTCTGCACCGGCCCATGAGCGCGTGATTCGTACCCTGCGCGAATGGGATATTCGCCTGGACGAGTCGCTGTTTCTTGGCGGCCTGGACAAGTCGGCGTTCCTCGAGGCGTTCGCCGCCGATGTGTTTTTCGACGATCAGGCAGGGCACTGCGAACGCGCGCGCGGGGTGGTCGCGACCGGGCACGTACCGCATGGCATCAGCAACGAGCGCACCCCCGGCTGAGTCGGGCGGGCAGGGCGCCAGACGGCCGGGCGCGTCGTTTGCGCGCTGCTAAGCTGAACCTTGCTCTGCCGTCTCGGCAGTCGAGGAGGTCAAATGATCCGTTCGATGCTGTGTGCAACGGACCTCGGTCTGTACTCGCCATATGTCATGCAACACGCGCTGGCGCTGGCGCGCAGTTTCAGCGCCGAGCTGTATGTGATCCACGCCGTCGAGCCGATGGGCCAGTTCGCCGAATCCCTGCTGGAAAGCTACCTGGACGAACACACCCTGGCCCAGGTGCGTGGTCGTGCCTTGAACACGGTGATGGCCAATATCGAGCAGCGCGTGCTGGAAAACTTTCGTGATGAGCTGGGCGAGGAAGAAGACCTCGCTCTGATCCGTGCCGTGCGCGTACGCCAGGGCGATCCGGCGGATGTCATTCTGGAGCAGGCCCAGCGCCTGAGCGTCGACCTGCTGATCGTCGGCAGCCACAGCCAGGGGGCGGGCGCAGAGATTCCGTTGGGGCGTACTGCAGTGCGCATTTTGCAGCTGTCGCCGGTGCCGGTGTATATGGTGCCGCTGGCGCAGCATCGAGGGCGGCGCAAGGCCTAGGCAGCGGGTGCAGGGCGATGCAAGAAAACTGAAGAAATAGTTCTAGATTTATTCTCTAAGCCACTAATATAGTTATAAATCGTCGCTGCTGCCGGTGACGCCCAGTTGATTTGAGGGATACCTATGAAGCTTCAACAATTGCGCTACATCTGGGAAGTGGCGCACCACGACCTCAACGTCTCCGCGACAGCGCAGAGCCTGTATACCTCCCAGCCGGGCATCAGCAAGCAGATCCGCCTGCTGGAGGATGAGCTGGGCGTTGAAGTCTTCGCCCGCAGCGGCAAGCACCTGACCCGGGTTACCCCGGCTGGCGAGCGCATCATCACCACCGCTGGCGAGATCCTGCGCAAGGTCGAGAGCATCAAGCAGATTGCCCAGGAATTCTCCAACGAGAAGAAGGGCACCCTGTCGATCGCCACGACCCACACCCAGGCGCGCTATGCGCTGCCGCCGGTGATCAGCTCGTTCATCAAGCAGTACCCGGAAGTGGCCCTGCACATGCACCAGGGTTCGCCCATGCAGATCGCCGAGATGGCCGCCGACGGTACGGTCGACTTCGCCATTGCCACCGAAGCCCTGGAGCTGTTCGGCGACCTGGTGATGATGCCGTGTTACCGCTGGAACCGCTGCGTGGTGGTACCCCAGGGCCACCCGCTGACCAAGTTGCCCAAGCTCACCCTTGAGGCCCTGGCCGAATACCCGATCGTGACCTACGTGTTCGGTTTCACCGGCCGTTCCAAGCTCGATGAGGCGTTCAGTCACCGTGGCCTGACGCCAAAGGTAGTGTTCACCGCCGCCGACGCCGACGTGATCAAGACCTATGTGCGCCTGGGCCTGGGCGTGGGCATCGTGGCCAAGATGGCGGTGGACACCAAGCTCGACAACGACCTGGTGGTGCTCGATGCCAGCGAGCTGTTCGAATCCAGCATCACCAAGATCGGTTTTCGCCGTGGCACCTTCCTGCGCGGGTTCATGTGCGACTTCATCGAGAAGTTTGCACCGCACCTGACCCGTGAAGTGATGGCCAAGGCCATCCAGTGCCACAACAAGCAAGAGCTCGAAGAGCTGTTTGCCGGCGTCGAACTGCCGGTTCACTAAGCCATTGCGGCGTGTTCAGGCCGCCACGGCGGTGGCCTGGGCACGTTGATGGAGTTTTCCCGTCCCTGCGATCATTGCGCTCGCCAGCACTGCCCAGCCCGCCATCCAGGGCGCCGGCAAGTCGCCATGCAGATGCAGCATCGTGCTGCTGGCGATGCCCGCCGTCATCATCACGCCGATTGACGCCACGCGCAGCGCAGGCTTGCCTGGCCAGTGCCAGGCCAGCAATGCCATCCACAGCGCAAACACCAGCAACAGCAGGGTGAAACCCGTCAGCCCCAGCAGCCAGGCTACGTTCAGCCGTGGCCAGGTGGTGCCCAGCGCAGCCATGGTCAGGGCGACGATCAGCAGCTTTTCGCCCTGGCTTGCCAGCAATTGCCGGGCCATCGCGCGTGGCAGTTGCGAGGGGCTGGGCAGCCCGGGTATCAGCAGCAGCTCGGCCAGCGTGGCGCGACTGCGGGTACGCAGGTTGGCCAGGGTGCGGGCGGGTTGGCTGGCCAGCATCACCAATGCGAAGGAGGCCATGCCGGACACGAAGATGGCCTGTTGCTGGCCTTGCAGCCACAGGATGAAGCCTGTGCAGGCACTGAAAATCAGGTAGCCCAGCCATTGCCCGCGGCGACCGTACTGCTGGCGCAATGTCTGGAATACCGGCCCGAGTATCGCAGACAGGCGATCGCCTGCTGGCGGCGGGCGCACTGCGCGGGTTTGTGTTCTGTGGGTGGCAGTGCGTGCTCGGGCAATCGGCAGCAGCAGGTGTTCGAAGCTGCCCTCCAGTGCAGCCCCCAGTGGCATCATCCAGGCACTGCGTATTGCGCTCAGTTGCCAGCGCCAGGCCAGGCTCGCCAGCAGCACGGCGAGCACGCCGAGGCCCGTGCTGAGCAGAGGGGCTTGCAAGGTCCCCGGGCTCAGGCCGACGATCAGCAACGCTACCATCGACAGCGGCAGCGGCAGGCTGACCAGCAGCAGCCCGGCTGTTGCGCCCAGCCACACCGCGGCCATCAGCAGCAGGTTGCTGATGCCGGCCGGCTGCCATGCCAGCAGGCCAAGCAGCGGCAGGCCGATGCTCAGCAGCAGGTGTAGCGCCGCGCCGCGCGCCAGCGTGCGGGGTATGCCCGGCACGCGCAGGCGGACCATGCTGTAGGCCAGGTTGCACAGGCGGGTGCCGAGCAGCACGGCCCAGGCGCTGGTGGCCAGTGCCCAACCTTGTGCGGTGATCAGCGGGAAACTGGCCTCGCCGTAGGTTCGCCCGACCAGGGCGCTGAAGATCAGCCCCGTCACGCACAGCGCCAGCCCCACCGCCCTGAGCCAGGCGGTGGGGAGCGTCCAACGCAGCCATGCGCTCATGCGGCCAACTCCACGAACAGGTCTTCCAGGTTCAGGCCATGCACGCGTGCGGCGCCAGGCAGCGTGGCCGCAAGGTCGCGCGCCGGGTCACGTACCACCAGGCTCCAGCCCCCCTCGTCGAGCGGGCGTCGTGACAGTTCGCCAGGCAACGGCTGTGCCGGTGGCGTGCGCTCGGGCCACACTACCCGGCGCAGTTCGTCCTTGAGCAGGTCCAGCTCGCCATGCAGGCGTAGGCGTCCCTGGTGCAGCACGGCGATGTGCGAGGCGACCCGCTCCAGGTCCGAGATGATATGGGTGGAGAACAGTACCGTGGTGCCGCGCTCGCCGGCCATGTCGACGATTTCGCGCAACAGTTCGCGGCGTGCCAGCGGGTCGAGGGCGGCGGCCGGCTCGTCCAGCACCAAAAGGCGCG
Source organism: Pseudomonas aegrilactucae (assembly GCF_019168305.1). Lineage (GTDB taxonomy): Bacteria > Pseudomonadota > Gammaproteobacteria > Pseudomonadales > Pseudomonadaceae > Aquipseudomonas > Aquipseudomonas aegrilactucae. The sequence continues at coordinate 81,389 of NZ_JAHTBI010000047.1, read as the reverse complement.
GTTGCGGGCCGAGGGCGCGGATGATCGCCACCTGCTGGCGTTCGCCTGGCGAGAGCGTCAACAGGCGGCGCCCGCTGTCCAGGCCAAAGCGTTCGATCAGGCGCGTCACCAGCGCAGGGTCCCAGTCGGGGTAAAGACCCGCCATGAAGTCGAACAGCTCGCCGACCTTCATCCAGTCGAAGCTGACCGGCTGCTGAGGCACATAACCGAGCATGGCCTTGCCCAGGTCGTCGATGTGGCTGGCAGGTTTGCCGAACAGCCAGGCCTGGCCGTGGCTGGCCTGGCGCAGGCCCAGCAGGCATTCGATCAGGGTGCTCTTGCCCGCGCCGTTGCGTCCGACCAGGCCCAGGATCGTGCCGGGCTCGATACTCAGTGAAACCTCATCCAGCACGCGCACGGACGCATACTGCTTGCTGAGCGTGCGCAGTTCGGCCACGGCGTGCCGGCAGGGTGTTTCGATCATGGCTGATTCCTTTTTTCGTCAATGAGGGGGCGCAAAGCCTCGATCACCTGGTCGGCGCCCAGGTTCAACTGATGGGCCTGGCGTGCCAGCTCCAGCAGCGCTGGCTGCAGGGCTTCGAGGCGGCTGTGCACGGGGCTTGCGTGGGGGCTGGCGCCGGCGACCAGCATGCCTTTGCCGCGCTGGCGCTCCAGCAGGCCCTGGCTTTCGAGCAGGGCATAGGCCTTGGAGACGGTCATCGGGTTGATCGCATGTGCGCCGGCAACGTCGCGCACCGAGGGCAGGCGCGTACCTGGCACGCACTGGCCGGCGCTGATCAGGCGGGTGATCTGGCCGACGATCTGGCGATAGATCGGGTCGGGGGAGCTGGGTTCGATATGCAGGGTGATGGCGTCCATGTGTATTAGTGTAGCAATACACTAGTGGAGCCAGGCAAGGCTTTTCTTGGGGCATGAAAAAACCGGCCGGGGCCGGTTTTTTGTTCAGTGCAGCGTGATCAGCTCTTGGTGATCAGGTTGCCGGCGTGCAGGCCGCATTCCTTCTGCGTCGACTCTTCCCACCACCAGCGGCCTTCGCGCTCGTGCTGATTGGGCAGTACCGGGCGGGTGCAGGGCTCGCAGCCGATGCTGATGAAGCCGCGCTCGTGCAGGCTGTTGTAGGGCAGTTCAAGCATGCGGATGTAGCCCCACACTTCTTCGCTGCTCATTTGCGCCAGCGGGTTGAACTTGTACAGGGTGCGCTCAGGGGTGGAGAAGGCGCTGTCGATTTCCAGCGCGGCCACCTGGCTGCGGGTGCCGGGGCTCTGGTCACGGCGCTGGCCAGTGGCCCAGGCGCTGACGGTGCTCAGCTTGCGGCGCAGTGGCTCGATCTTGCGGATGCCGCAGCATTCGCCGTGGCCGTCCTTGTAGAAGCTGAACAGGCCCTTTTCCTTGACGAAGGGGTCGAGTGCGCTGCGGTCGGGGGACAGCAGTTCGATGGGCAGCTTGTACTGTTCGCGTACCTGGTCGATGAAGCGGTAGGTCTCGGGGTGCAGGCGGCCGGTGTCGAGGCTGAAGACCTTGACCTGCTTGTTGAGTTTCCAGGCCATGTCCACCAGTACCACGTCCTCGGCACCGCTGAAGGAGATCCACAGGTCGTCGCCGAAGTGCTCGAAGGCGAGCTTGAGGATGTCTTGCGGGGACTTGTTGGCGTAGGTCGCGGCGAGGGCGGCGACGTCGAAGGGTTGGCTCATCAGGCGGCTTCCGGTCATTGAATGGCGCTTGGCGCTCGTAATAGGCGAATGTTAACAAAAATTGCCGGGTTAGACGGCGCGCCTGTAGAGTGCGGCTTCCATTTTTAGCGTTGTTCGAGGAGTGAGCTGTGGAAATTGCCTGTCTCGACCTGGAAGGTGTACTGGTCCCGGAGATCTGGATCGCCTTCGCGGAAAAAACCGGAATCGAATCGCTGCGGGCGACCACCCGTGACATCCCCGATTACGACGTGCTGATGAAGCAGCGCCTGCGCATTCTGGATGAGCACGGCCTTAAGCTGTCCGACATCCAGGCGGTGATCGCCACGCTCAAGCCGCTGGACGGCGCCATCGAGTTCGTCGACTGGCTGCGTGAGCGCTTCCAGGTGGTGATCCTGTCCGACACCTTCTACGAGTTCTCGCAGCCCTTGATGCGCCAGCTGGGCTTTCCGACCTTGCTGTGCCATCGCCTGATCACTGACGAGAACGATCGGGTGACCGGCTATCAACTGCGCCAGAAAGACCCCAAGCGTCAGTCGGTACTGGCCTTCAAGAGTTTGTACTACCGGGTGATTGCGGCGGGCGATTCGTACAACGACACCACCATGCTGGGCGAAGCGGATGCGGGGATTCTGTTCCATGCGCCGCAGAACGTGATCAGTGAGTTCCCGCAGTTCCCGGCGGTGCATGACTTCGACGCGTTGAAGAAAGAGTTCATCAAGGCTTCGAACAGGACGTTGAGCCTGTAAGGCCGCCTTCGCTGGCAAGCCAGCTCCCACAGGGATCACCGCTGACCCTGTGGGAGCTGGCTTGCCAGCGAAGTTTTCAGAGGCCCTGCAAGGTCTCGAGCAGCACCTTGACCTTGGTGATCGACTCGGCGTACTCCGCCTCCCATTGCGAATCCGCCACCACCGCGCCGCCGCCCCAGCAGCACACCTGGCCGTCCTTCACCAGCAAGCTGCGAATGGCGATCGAGCTGTCCATCTCTCCGCGCACGTCCACATACAGCAGTGACCCGCAATACAGCGCGCGCCGGCTGGGTTCCAGCTCGTCGATGATCTGCATCGCGCGAATCTTCGGCGCGCCGGTGATCGAGCCCCCGGGGAAGCTGCCGGCGATGAGGTCCAGCGCGTCCTTGCCCGGCGCCAGGCGCCCGGTCACGCTGCTGACCATGTGATGCACATTGGGGTAGCTTTCCAGGCTGAACAGCTCCGGCACGCTCACCGAGCCGATGGCGCAGGTGCGGCCCAGGTCGTTGCGCAGCAGGTCGACGATCATCAGGTTCTCGGCACGGTCCTTGGCGCTTTCCAGCAGTTCCGCGGCGTTGGCCGCATCTTCTGTCGGGTCGGCGCTGCGCGGGCGGGTACCCTTGATCGGCCGGGTCTCGACCTGGCCCGCGCTGACCCGGATGAAGCGCTCCGGCGAGAAGCTCAGCAGCGTGCTGCCGTCGGCCAGTGCCTGGAAGCCCGAGAACGGTGTGGGGCAGGCCGCCCGCAGTGCCTGGTAGGCGACCCACGGCTCGCCCTGGCAGGGCGCGCGAAAGCGCTGGGTCAGGTTGATCTGGTAGCAGTCCCCGGCGTGGATGTAGGCCTGCACCTGCTCGAATGCCTGGCGGTAGTCATCGGCACTCAGGTCGCCCTGCATGGGCGAGGCCAGGGTGAACGTGCCCGCTACGTGAGCCGGTGCACTGTCGAACAGCTGTACCAGCCGTGCGCGCTCGGTGGCCGCCAGGGCCGGATGAAACAGCAGTTGGCTGGTCTGCAGCTGGTGGTCGCTGATCAGTGCCCAGGCATACAGTCCAAGGCTCGCATCGGCCAGGCCCAGGTCGTCGCGGGCAACGGCGGGCAGGTGCTCCAGGCGCCGGCCGAAGTCGTAGCTGAGGTAGCCTATCAGGCCGCCGGCAAACGGCAGTTCCACCCCCGCCGGCAATTGTGCGGGGCCAAGCGCCGCCAGCTGTTCGCGCAGGCGTTGGAGGTAGCTCAGGCCGTCTTCATCGGTGTCGGGGGCAAGGGTGCACACAGGCCAGGCGCTGAGCAGGTCATAGCGACCGCGCTCGGCGCTGGGGCGCGCGCTGTCGAGCAGTACCGCACCTGGGGCGTGGCGAACACGGGCGAAATAGGCGCCAGGGTCGGCCAGGTAGGGCAGGGGGTGGAGTGTACAGGTGTGCATTCGAGTAAGCAGCTGTCGAGGCGGGGCAGGCATTGTAGCCCCCTGCAGGCGTTGCTCCTAGCGCATCGACCGACCGCCCCGTGCGCAGGTGCGCCGGGGCGGGGGCCGATCATTGCGCGGGGATGTGGCCGAACAGCTCCTGGGCGAAGCGCACGCGCTCTTCGACGCTTTCCTTGATGCCATTTTTGGCCAGCGTTTCCAGGTGCGCCTCGACTGCGTGGGTGCGCAGCGTGAGCCCGCAGTCGTTGGCGATCTGGATATTCAGGCCGGGGCGGGCGTTGAGTTCCAGAATCAGCGGGCCCTTGTCCTGGTCCAGCACCATGTCCACGCCGATGTAGCCCAGCCCGCACAGCTCGTAGCAACCGGCGGCGAGCTTCATGAAGCCGTCCCAGTTCGGCAGTTGCACGCCGTCCACCGCGTTGGTGGTGTCGGGGTGCTTGCTGATGATGTTGTTCAGCCAGGTGCCGCGCAGGGTCAGGCCGGTGGCCAGGTCCACACCCACGCCGATGGCGCCCTGGTGCAGGTTGGCCTTGCCGCCGGACTGGCGGGTCGGCAGGCGCAGCATGGCCATCACCGGGTAGCCCATCAGCACGATGATGCGGATGTCCGGCACGCCTTCGTAGCTGATGCTCTTGAAGATCTGGTCGGGGGTCACCCGGTACTCGATCAGTGCGCGGTCACGGTGGCCGCCCAGCGAGTACAGCCCGGTGAGGATGCTCGACACCTGGTGCTCGATTTCCTCGTGGCTGATGATCTTGCCCGACACCGTGCGGTAGCGGTTCTCGAAGCGGTCGGCGATCACCAGGATGCCGTCACCGCCAGCGCCCTGCGCCGGCTTGATGACGAAGTCGCTGCGCCCGCCGATGATCTCGTCGAGCTTGTCGATTTCCTTCTCGGTGGAGATCACCCCGTACATTTCCGGTACGTGGATGCCGGCCTTGATCGCCCGTTCCTTGGTGATGATCTTGTCGTCGACGATCGGGTACAGGTTGCGCTTGTTGTACTTGAGGACGTAGTCCGCATTGCGCCGGTTGATACCCATGATGCCCCGGGCCTCCAGGGCTTTCCAGGTTTTCCATAGGCCGAACATCAGGCGTCAGCCTTCACGAAGGCCTTGAAGCGCATCAGCTCCGTCAGGCGGTAGCCGCGATAGCGACCCATCGCCAGCATGAAGCCCACCAGAACCAGCAGCACCGCCGGGAAGGTGAACACGAAGTACACCAGCTCAGGCACGCTCATCAGCAGGTGTGCGACGGAGGCGGCGAACAGCGTGCCGATGGCGACCTTCATCGCGTGGCCACCGCCGCGCTCTTCCCAGGTGATCGACAGGCGTTCGATGGTCATGGTCAGGATCACCATCGGGAACAGCGCCACCGACAGCCCGCGCTCCAGGCCCAGCTTGTGGCTGAACAGGCTGATGGCGGCAATCAGTACCACCACGAACGTCAGTACCACCGACAGGCGCGGCAGCATCTGCAGCTTGAGGTGCTCTAGATAGGAGCGCAGTGTCAGGCCCAGCGCCGTGATCACCGTGAACAGGATGATGCCGAAGCCCAGCTGGGTCTCGCGGAACGCCAGGGCGATCAGCACCGGGGTAAAGGTACCCAGGGTCTGCAGGCCGATCAGGTTGCGCAGCACCAGGATCACCAGCACGCCGATCGGGATCATCACCATGATCATGAAGGTCTGCTGGGTCTGCAGCGGCAGGCCATAGAGCGAGTATTCGAGGAAGTCGGCGTCGGTGTTCTCGTCGGTCAGCTTGGCCAGGCGGATGGCGTTCATCTCGCTGTTGTTCATGCTGAAGCTGACGTTGACCTTCTTGCCGCCGTCCACGGTGATCAGCGGGTCATCGCCGGTCCACCACAGCAGGCGGTCGGAAGGCAGGCCCTGTTCGCCGGTGTCCGGGTTGAAGTACAGCCAGTCGTTGCCGTTGAAGCTGCGCAGCCACAGTTCAGGGCTTTGCGGCTGGTCGGCGAGCAGGCGGATGGTGTGCACCTTCTCGACCGGCACGTGGGCGATCGACAGCAGCAGGTCGATGACCTTGGCCTTGTTCAGCGACGAGGCATCGCCGGCCAGCAGCAGCTTGACGTTGTCGTCGTTGGGGTTGTTGACCCGCTTGATGGTCTCGCTGACAAAGGTCTCGACGTCGGCCGAATGCTGGCGGATAGGCGCCATCAGGGCTTCGGCGGCGATCTTCTCGGGGCCCTCGACCGGCTGGCTGTCACGGAAGGTCGGGCCTTTGACCTTGACTTTCTCGCTGCTGTAGCGCTTGGTCAGTACCAGGCGGTAGTACAGGGTCTGGTTGCCCTTGGCGCGGCGTGCCGACCAGGTCACCTTGCGGTTGCCGTCGACGCGGTTGACGCTCACGCCATAGTTGTTGGAGATGAAGCTCTCGTTGAGGCTGACATAGTCGCTGCTCAGCGGCGGAACGAACATCTGGATCTTGATCGGGTCCTTGGGGCTGGCGACGAACTCGACCTTGGCATCGATGTTCCACAGGTCGTCGGTTTCGTCTTCGGTCACCGGAATGCCGAGCATGAAGATCTGATACGCCGTGATCGACACACCCAGCAGCACCAGGAGGGTGATCAGGACTTTCAAATGAAGGGTAAGAGAGCGCATCGGAATTACTCTGCGGTATGAGCGTCAGTGGCGCAGGCGGGTTTGCCGGCAGCGTATTTAAGGCTTGGGTCGACCAGTGCATCGAAGTGCTTGAGCGCCTCGGAGCCGATCAGCAGCGGGTACTGGAAGGCACTGCGGTCGGTCAGGTTCACTTCGATGCTGCGCAAGGCCGTACCCATGCAGATATTCAGCGCAATCACCGGGCGGGCAGTGTAGGCCTTGCCTTCGTCCGGGTTGTAGTCACCAGCGCGTCGCTTGATCTTGCTGACGCGGGCCAGGGGTCGTTCTATCGGATGCGAATGGGCGGCGTCAATTGCCAGGTAGAAGCGCACCCATGATTCGCCGTTGCGCTTGAAGCGCTTGATGTCGCGCGCGCTCAACGAGGCGGTCTTGGCCCCGGTGTCGAGCTTGGCCGCGACCTCCAGGTCGATATCGGCAAGGCGGGCGTATTCATTAAGGCCGTAGACAGTCTTGTCCGCCGCCTGGCCCAGGGCCGGCAGCCCACAGAGGCTGAGTAACAGTAGAAAGGGCGTGAGTCTCATAAATCCTGGCGCGATGCTGTGGGGTGTGCCCCCTCAGAGGCGGCGGCATTCTATCACGCTGGTGTATCGATGCCAGCGGCTGGAGTCAGACAACACTGACAGGCTTGAAGTTCGTTATTAGGTGATTGTCGACAATGTGCATTTTGTCTTTGACTGATTAGGCATTTTTGGCTAGTTTTGGTCGTATTGATTTTAAAGGTGTCGACAATATGCTGGACGCAGCCCAGGCCACCGTCGCGGTTCAGGAAGATTCGGAAACCCTGTCCGAAAACGTCTTCCGGCGTATTCAGGCCGCCATCGTCAAGGGCGAGATTGCCCCGGGCAGCAAGATCTCCGAGCCCGAGCTTGCGCGCACCTACGGCATCAGTCGCGGCCCGCTGCGCGAGGCCATTCACCGCCTGGAAGGCCAGCGCCTTCTGGTGCGGGTGCCGCATGTCGGGGCTCGGGTAGTGTCGTTGAGCCACGCCGAACTGATCGAGCTGTACGAGATTCGCGAGTCCCTCGAAGGCATGGCCTGTCGCCTGGCGGCCGAACGCATGAGCGTAGCCGAGATCGACGACCTGCGCCGGGTGCTCGACACCCACGAGCGCGACGCCGCGTTCCAGGCGGGTGTGGGCTATTACCAGCAGGAAGGCGATTTCGACTTTCATTACCGGATCATCCAGGGCAGCGGCAACCGCACCCTGGTGCAGATGCTCTGCGGCGAGCTGTACCAGCTGGTGCGCATGTACCGCATCCAGTTTTCCGCCACGCCCAACCGGCCTCGCCAGGCGTTCGCCGAACACCACCGGATTCTCGATGCCATCGCCGAGCGTGACGGCGAACTGGCCGAATTACTGATGCGCCGTCACATCGGCGCCTCCAAGCGCAACATCGAGCGTCACTATAAAGACGCCACTGCCCCTAGCCCACGAGGTGAGTCATGAGTCAGAAAAGCAGTCCCGGCCAGCGTTTTCGTGATGCGGTTGCCGCCGAGCATCCGCTGCAGGTCGTCGGTGCCATCAACGCCAACCACGCACTGCTGGCCAGGCGCGCCGGGTTCAAGGCCATCTACCTCTCCGGCGGCGGGGTGGCTGCAGGCTCCCTGGGCCTGCCTGACCTGGGCATCACCGGGCTGGACGACGTGCTCACCGATGTGCGCCGCATCACCGACGTGTGCGACCTGCCGCTGCTGGTGGATGTGGACACCGGGTTCGGTTCGTCGGCGTTCAACGTGGCACGCACGGTCAAGTCGATGATCAAGTTCGGCGCTGCTGCCATCCATATCGAAGACCAGGTCGGGGCCAAGCGCTGCGGGCATCGCCCCAACAAGGAAATCGTCTCACAGCAGGAAATGGTCGACCGCATCAAGGCCGCCGTGGATGCGCGTACCGACGACAGTTTCGTGATCATGGCGCGCACCGACGCACTCGCCGTCGAAGGCCTGGAGGCCGCGCTGGACCGTGCCGCGGCGTGCATCGAGGCGGGCGCCGACATGATCTTCCCCGAAGCCATCACCGAACTGTCGATGTACAAGACCTTCGCCAGCCGCGTGCAGGCGCCGATCCTGGCCAACATCACCGAGTTCGGCGCCACGCCGCTGTACACCACCGACGAGCTGGCGTCGGTCGACGTATCGCTGGTGCTGTACCCGCTGTCGGCGTTCCGTGCCATGAACAAGGCGGCCGAAAACGTCTACACCGCGCTGCGTCGCGACGGCACGCAGAAGAATGTCATCGACACCATGCAGACTCGCATGGAGCTGTATGACGCCATCGACTACCACGTGTTCGAGCAGAAGCTCGACGCACTGTTCGCTCAGAAAAAGAGCTGAGCCGCTGCACACCGTCATCAGCCGTTTCCCATAACAAATTCAAGAGTGGAGAAAACCAATGGCCGAAGCAAAAGTACTCAGTGGTGCCGGCCTGCGTGGTCAAGTGGCCGGGCAAACCGCACTGTCGACCGTGGGCCAGGCCGGTGCCGGGCTGACCTATCGCGGTTACGACGTTCGCGACCTGGCCGAACACGCACTGTTCGAGGAAGTCGCCTACCTGCTGCTGTATGGCGAACTGCCGACCCAGGCCGAGCTGAGCGAGTACCAGCACACGCTCAAGGCCCTGCGTGACCTGCCGCAGGCCCTCAAGGAAGTGCTCGAACGCATTCCGGTCACTGCCCACCCGATGGATGTGATGCGTACCGCGTCCTCGGTGCTGGGCACCCTGGAGCCGGAGCTGAATTTCGACCTGCAACACGAAAAGACCGACCGCCTGCTGGCGCTGTTCCCGGCGGTGATGTGCTACTGGTATCGCTTCAGCCACCATGGCGTGCGCATCGACTGCACCAGTGATGAGGACACCCTGGGCGGTCATTTCCTGCACCTGCTGCATGGCAAGGCGCCGAGCGAGCTGCATGTCAAGGTGATGAACGTGTCGCTGATCCTGTACGCCGAGCATGAGTTCAATGCCTCGACCTTTACCGCACGGGTGTGTGCCTCGACCCTGTCGGACCTGTATTCGTGCGTGACCGCGGCCATCGGCTCGCTGCGCGGCCCGCTGCACGGCGGCGCCAACGAGGCGGCGATGGAGATGATCGAGCGCTTCAAGACCCCGCAGGAGGCGATCGCCGGCACCCTCGGCATGCTCGAGCGCAAGGACAAGATCATGGGCTTCGGGCATGCCATCTACAAGGAGTCCGACCCGCGTAACGAAGTGATCAAGGGCTGGTCGAAAAAGCTTGCCGACGAGGTCGGTGACACCGTGCTGTACCCGGTGTCCGAGGCCATCGACAAGACCATGTGGGAGCAGAAGAAGCTGTTCCCCAACGCCGATTTCTACCATGCCTCGGCGTATCACTTCATGGGCATCCCGACCAAGCTGTTCACCCCGATCTTCGTCTGCTCGCGCCTGACCGGCTGGGCGGCGCATGTATTCGAGCAGCGTGCCAACAACCGCATCATCCGCCCGAGCGCCGAGTACACCGGCGTCGAACAGCGCAAGTTCGTGCCAATCGAACAACGCTGAGACTGGCGCGCAGTACCGATGCAGGGACCCATGCTGATCCTTGTGGGAGCGGTACTGCGTACCACCGACTTATCCGTGATTGAGTCCCGCGTCCATGAATACTGAATTTCGCAAGAACCTGCCGGGCACCACGCTCGATTACTTCGACGCCCGCGCCGCCATCGACGCCATCCGCCCCGGCGCCTACGACACGCTGCCCTACACCTCCCGCGTACTGGCCGAAAACCTCGTGCGCCGCTGCGACCCAGCCACCCTCGATGCGTCACTCAGCCAACTGATCGAGCGCAAGCGCGACCTCGACTTCCCCTGGTACCCGGCGCGGGTGGTGTGCCACGACATCCTGGGCCAGACCGCACTGGTGGACCTCGCCGGCCTGCGTGACGCCATCGCCGACATGGGCGGCGACCCGGCCCAGGTCAACCCGGTAGTGCCGGTGCAACTGATCGTCGACCACTCGCTGGCGGTGGAGTGCGGCGGCTTCGACCCGCAGGCGTTCGAGAAGAACCGTGCCATCGAGGACCGTCGCAACGAAGACCGCTTCCACTTCATCAACTGGACCAAGAAGGCGTTCAAGAACGTCGATGTGATCCAGCCGGGCAACGGCATCATGCACCAGATCAACCTGGAGAAGATGTCGCCGGTGATCCATGCCGAGCACGGCGTGGCCTACCCCGACACCTGTGTCGGCACCGACAGCCACACCCCGCACGTGGATGCGCTGGGCGTGATCGCCATTGGCGTCGGTGGCCTGGAAGCCGAAAACGTGATGCTCGGCCGCGCCTCGTGGATGCGCCTGCCGGAGATCGTCGGCGTGCAGCTCACCGGCAAGCCGCAGCCGGGCATCACTGCCACCGACGTGGTGCTGGCCCTGACCGAGTTCCTGCGCAAGGCCAAGGTGGTCGGTGCGTACCTGGAGTTCTACGGCGAAGGCGCCCGTGCGCTGACCCTGGGTGACCGCGCGACCATCTCCAACATGGCCCCGGAATACGGTGCGACCGCCGCGATGTTCTCCATCGACCAGCAGACCATCGACTACCTCAAGCTCACCGGGCGTGAAGACGCGCAGGTCAAGCTGGTGGAAACCTACGCCAAGGTCGCCGGTTTGTGGTCCGACAGCCTGGCCAATGCCGAGTACGAGCGCGGCCTGCAGTTCGACCTGTCGAGCGTGGTGCGCAACATGGCCGGCCCGTCCAACCCGCATGCGCGGGTGGCCACCAGCGAGCTGGCGGCACGCGGCATTGCGGGGCAGTGGGACGAAGTGCCGGGGCAGATGCCTGACGGCGCGGTCATCATTGCGGCCATCACCAGTTGCACCAACACCAGCAACCCGCGCAACGTGATTGCCGCCGGTTTGCTGGCACGCAACGCCAACAAGCTCGGCCTGGCACGCAAGCCGTGGGTCAAGTCGTCACTGGCGCCGGGCTCCAAGACGGTCGCGCTGTACCTCAAGGAGGCCGGCCTGGATGACGAGCTGGAACAGCTCGGCTTTGGCATCGTGGCGTTTGCCTGCACCACTTGCAACGGCATGTCCGGTGCGCTGGACCCGGTGATCCAGCAGGAAATCATCGACCGCGACCTGTACGCCACCGCCGTGTTGTCGGGCAACCGCAACTTCGACGGGCGTATCCATCCGTATGCCAAGCAGGCCTTCCTGGCCTCCCCGCCGCTGGTGGTGGCCTACGCGATTGCCGGCACCATCCGTTTCGATATCGAGAAGGATGTGCTGGGTGTGGTCGATGGCAAAGAGATTCGCCTCAAGGACCTCTGGCCGAGCGACGAAGAGATCGATGCAGTGGTCAAGGCGGCGGTCAGGCCCGAGCAGTTCCGCCAGGTGTACATCCCGATGTTCGCCGTGCACGAAGACACCGGGCCGAAGGTCGATCCGTTGTACGACTGGCGCGCCATGAGCACCTACATTCGCCGCCCGCCCTACTGGGAAGGGGCCCTGGCCGGCGAGCGTTCGCTCAAGGGCATGCGCCCGCTGGCGGTGCTGCCGGACAACATCACCACCGACCACCTGTCGCCGTCCAACGCGATCATGCTCGACAGCGCTGCGGGTGAATACCTGGCGAAGATGGGCTTGCCGGAGGAGGACTTCAACTCCTACGCCACCCACCGTGGCGACCACCTGACGGCGCAGCGCGCAACCTTTGCCAACCCCAAGCTGTTCAACGAGATGGTGCAGGAGAACGGCAAGGTCAAGCAGGGTTCGCTGGCGCGCATCGAGCCGGAGGGCCAGGTGACGCGGATGTGGGAGGCCATCGAGACCTACATGCAGCGCAAGCAGCCGCTGATCATCGTGGCCGGTGCCGACTACGGCCAGGGCTCGTCGCGCGACTGGGCGGCCAAGGGTGTGCGCCTGGCAGGTGTCGAGGCGATCGTGGCCGAGGGTTTCGAGCGCATCCACCGTACCAACCTGGTGGGCATGGGCGTGTTGCCGCTGGAGTTCAAGCCGGGCACCGACCGCAAGACCCTGGGCATCGATGGCAGCGAGACCTTCGATGTGGTGGGGCAGCGTACCCCGGGGGCGACCTTGACGTTGGTGATCACGCGCCGTGATGGCGAGCGCCTGGACGTGCCGGTGACGTGCCGCCTGGACACGGGCGAAGAGGTGTCGATCTACGAGGCGGGCGGTGTACTGCAGCGCTTTGCCCAGGACTTCCTCGCGTCGTCGGTGGCGGTTTGATCGAGTAAGGCAAGGCTGGCTCGGTCCCTGTGGGAGCTGGCTTGCCAGCGAAGGCAGCGACGCGGTGTGTGCTATTGCCGCGGCGTCTGCTTCGCTGGCAAGCCAGCTCCCACAAGGGATGGGGTAAGCCTGAAGAGTGCTGAACGACTACAGGACAAGGTTCCCATGCCACACGTACCCCAGATCAGAATCCCCGCCACCTACATCCGTGGTGGCACCAGCAAAGGCGTGTTCTTCAACCTCGAAGACCTGCCCGAAGCCGCCCAGCTCCCCGGCGTCGCGCGTGATGCGCTGCTGCTGCGCGTGATCGGCAGCCCCGACCCCTACGCCAAGCAGATCGACGGCATGGGCGGGGCTACCTCCAGCACCAGCAAGACGGTAATCCTGTCGCGCAGCATCAAGCCCGATCACGACGTCGACTATCTGTTCGGTCAGGTCGCCATCGACAAGGCCTTCGTCGACTGGAGCGGCAACTGCGGCAACCTCTCGGCCGCCGTCGGCTCGTTCGCCATCAGTGCCGGCCTGGTCGATGCCGGCCGCATCCCGCGCAATGGCGTGGCCGTGGTGCGCATCTGGCAGGCCAACATCGGCAAGACCATCATTGCCCATGTACCGATCACCGAGGGCCAGGTACAGGAAACCGGCGACTTCGAGCTCGACGGCGTGACCTTCCCGGCCGCCGAAGTGCAGCTTGAGTTCCTCGACCCGGCCGCCGACGAAGACGGTGCGGGCGGCTCGATGTTCCCCACCGGCAACCTGGTCGACGACCTGGTGGTGCCTGGCGTCGGTACCTTCAGGGCCACCATGATCAATGCCGGTATCCCGACCATCTTCATCGACGCCCAGGCCCTGGGCTACAAAGGCACCGAGCTGCAGGAGGCGATCAACAGTGACCCCGAGGCGCTGGTGCGTTTCGAAACCATCCGTGCCTACGGCGCGGTGCACATGGGCCTGATCGAACACATCGAGCAGGCCGCCCAGCGCCAGCACACGCCCAAGGTGGCGTTTGTCGCGCCGCCGGCTGCGTATCAGTCGTCCAGCGGCAAGGCCGTGGCAGCGGGCGATATCGACCTGCTGGTGCGCGCGCTGTCCATGGGCAAGCTGCACCACGCCATGATGGGTACGGCGGCGGTGGCCATCGGCACCGCAGCGGCCATCCCCGGCACCCTGGTCAACCTCGCTGCCGGCGGCGGCCAGCGCAGCGCCGTGCGCTTCGGTCACCCCTCGGGCACCTTGCGCGTCGGCGCCCAGGCACAGCAGGTGAATGGCGACTGGACCGTGACCAAGGCAATCATGAGCCGTAGCGCTCGCGTGCTGATGGAGGGCTGGGTACGCGTGCCCGGCGATGCCTTCTAGGCACAGCGGTGCTCGGCTTTCCTTTCACCCTCAGTGAACAGAGAGACGACGATGAGTGCCAATGTTGACCTGAACAACCGCCCCGACTACGACCGGGTTCTGCAGGACATTGCCGACTATGTCCTGCACTTCAGGGCCGAGCCCGGGGAGGCGCTGGACACGGCGCGCCACTGCCTGATGGACACCCTGGGCTGCGGTTTGCTGGCGCTGCGCTTTCCCGAGTGCACCAAGCACCTCGGGCCGCTGGTGGAGGGCACCGTGGTGCCGCACGGCGCGCGCGTGCCCGGCACGTCGTACCGCCTCGACCCGGTCAAGGCGGCCTGGGACATTGGCTGTATCGTGCGCTGGCTGGATTACAACGACACCTGGCTGGCGGCGGAGTGGGGCCACCCCTCCGACAACCTCGGCGGCATCCTCGCGGTGGCCGACCACCTCTCGCAAAAACGCGTGGCCAATGGCGAGGCGCCGCTGAGCATGCACACGGTGCTCGAGGCCATGATCATGGCCCACGAGATCCAGGGTGTGATCGCGTTGGAAAACGCTTTCAACCGGGTGGGCCTGGACCATGTGCTGCTGGTCAAGGTCGCGTCCACGGCGGTGTGCGCCCGGCTCATGGGCGCCAATCGCGAGCAACTGCTGGCGGCCTTGTCCCACGCGTTCGTCGATGGCCAGGCGCTGCGTACCTACCGTCATGCCCCCAATGCCGGCTCGCGCAAGTCGTGGGCGGCGGGTGATGCGTCCAGCCGTGGGGTGCGCCTGGCAGACATCGCCCTGCGCGGCGAGATGGGTATCCCTGGGGTGCTCACGGCGCCGCAGTGGGGCTTCTATGACGTGCTGTTCAGCCATACCAACAAGGATCTGGTGCTCAAGCCCGAGGGCCGGCGCGCGTTCAGCTTCTCGCAGCCGTTCGGCAGTTACGTGATGGAGAACGTACTGTTCAAGATCAGCTTCCCGGCCGAGTTCCATGCACAGACCGCGTGCGAGGCGGCGGTAACCCTGCACCCGCAGGTACGCAACCGGCTGCATGAAATCGAGCGCATCGTGATCACCACCCATGAGTCGGCGATTCGCATCATTTCCAAGGTCGGCACGCTGGCTAACACGGCGGACCGTGACCACTGCCTGCAGTACATGACGGCGGTGCCGCTGATTTTCGGCAACCTGGTGGCCGAGCAGTACGAAGATGACTTCCATGCGGCGCACCCGACCATCGACCGCTTGCGCGAGAAGATGGTGATCGTCGAAGACCCGCGTTTCACCCGTGAATACCTGGAGGCCGACAAGCGCTCTATCGCCAACGCGGTGCAGGTATTTTTCGCGGATGGGTCGAGCACTGAACAGGTAGTGGTGGAGTACCCTATCGGGCATCGGCGCCGGCGTGAGCAGGGTATCCCGTTGCTGGAGGAAAAGTTCAAGGCGAACCTGGCGACGCGCTTTACGGCCCAGCGTTCGGCGCAGATTCTTGCCTTGTGCAAGGATCAGGCGACGCTTGAGGCGACTGCGGTGCACCGGTTCATGGACCTGTTTGTGATCTGAAGGCCTCTTCGCTGGCAAGCCAGCTCCCACAGGTTTTTGTGGTGTTCGCGCAACCCCTGTGGGAGCTGGCTTGCCAGCGAAGCTTTTCGGGGGGCAACAAAAAGCCCCGCCAATTGGCGGGGCTTTTTTTCACGCTAAGTCAGCTTACGCTTGAACGACCGGGATATTGGCGTTCGCAGCGGCTTCACGGAACTCGGCGATCTGGTCGAAGCTCAGGTAACGGTAGATGTCGGCAGCCATGCTGTCGATATTCGCCGCGTACTCCATGTACTCCTCGACGGTTGGCAGCTTGCCCAGGATCGAGGCAACGGCAGCCAGTTCGGCGGAGGCCAGGAACACGTTGGCACCATCGCCCAGACGGTTCGGGAAGTTACGGGTCGAGGTCGACACAACGGTCGAGTTCGGCTCTACGCGTGCCTGGTTACCCATGCACAGCGAGCAGCCCGGCATTTCCATGCGCGCGCCAGCCTTGCCGTAGATGCCGTAGTAGCCTTCCTCGGTCAGCTGGTGAGCGTCCATCTTGGTCGGCGGCGACAGCCACAGGCGCGTTGGCAGCTGACCCTTGACCTTGTCCAGCAACTTGCCGGCAGCGCGGAAGTGGCCGATGTTGGTCATGCACGAGCCGATGAACACTTCGTCGATCTTCTGGCCCTGAACGCTGGACAGCAGGCGAGCGTCGTCCGGGTCGTTAGGCGCGCAGAGAACGGGCTCCTTGATGTCGGCCAGGTCGATCTCGATGATTTCGGCGTACTCGGCATCGGCGTCGGCCGACAGCAGCTCAGGGTTGGCCAGCCAGGCTTCCATCGCCTGTGCACGGCGTTCCATGGTGCGCGCATCGCCGTAGCCTTCGCTGATCATCCAGCGCAGCAGGGTGATGTTCGACTTCAGGTACTCGGCAACCGCTTTTTCCGGCAGTTTGATGGTGCAACCGGCAGCCGAACGCTCGGCCGAGGCGTCGGACAGCTCGAACGCCTGTTCAACGGTCAGCTCGTCCAGGCCTTCGATTTCCAGGATGCGGCCGGAGAAGGCGTTGATCTTGCCTTTCTTCTCGACGGTCAGCAGGCCCTTCTGGATGCCGTAGTAAGGGATGGCATGGACCAGGTCACGCAGGGTGATGCCTGGGTTCAGCTTGCCCTTGAAGCGCACCAGTACCGACTCCGGCATGTCCAGTGGCATTACGCCAGTGGCTGCGGCGAAGGCGACCAGGCCGGAGCCGGCCGGGAACGAGATGCCGATCGGGAAGCGGGTGTGCGAGTCACCACCGGTACCGACGGTGTCCGGCAGCAGCATGCGGTTCAGCCAGCTGTGGATGATGCCGTCGCCTGGGCGCAGGGACACGCCGCCACGGGTGCGGATGAAGTCCGGCAGGGTGTGGTGGGTGGTCACGTCGATCGGCTTCGGGTAGGCCGCGGTGTGGCAGAACGACTGCATCACCAGGTCGGCCGAGAAGCCCAGGCACGCCAGGTCTTTCAGTTCGTCACGGGTCATGGGACCGGTGGTGTCCTGGGAGCCGACGGTGGTCATCTTCGGTTCGCAGTAGGTGCCAGGGCGCACGCCTTTGCCGATTGGCAGGCCGCAGGCCTTGCCGACCATCTTCTGCGCCAGGGTGAAGCCCTTGCCGGTGTCGACCGGTGCTTCAGGCAGCTTGAACAGGTCGGTCGGGCCCAGGCCCAGCTCGGCACGAGCCTTTTCGGTCAGGCCACGGCCGACGATCAGCGGGATACGGCCGCCAGCACGTACTTCGTCGAGCAGCACCGGGGTCTTCATTTCGAAAGTGGTGATGACGTCGTCGGTACCGTGCTTGCAGACTTTGCCTGCATGCGGATACAGGTCGATCACGTCGCCCATGTTGATGTTCGAGACGTCGAATTCGATCGGCAGGGCGCCGGCGTCTTCCATGGTGTTGTAGAAGATCGGCGCGATCTTGGAACCGAAGCAGAAACCGCCAGCGCGCTTGTTCGGCACGTACGGGATGTCGTCGCCGAAGAACCACAGCACCGAGTTGGTGGCCGATTTACGCGAGGAACCGGTACCGACCACGTCACCGACGTAGGCGATCGGGAAGCCTTCGCCGCGCATCTGCTCGATCTGCTTCATCGGGCCGATGGCGCCTTGCACGTCCGGCACGATACCGTCGCGGGCCATTTTCAGCATGGCCAGGGCGTGCAGCGGGATGTCAGGGCGCGACCAGGCGTCCGGGGCAGGGGACAGGTCGTCGGTGTTGGTTTCGCCAGTGACCTTGAATACCCGCAGGCTGATCTTGTCGGCCAGGGTCGGGCGCTTCTTGAACCACTCGCCGTCAGCCCAGGATTGCAGCACGGCTTGGGCGTGGGCGTTGCCGTTCTTGGCTTTCTCGGCCACGTCGTGGAACGCGTCGAACATCAGCAGGGTGTGCTTGAGCTGTTCTGCAGCAACGGCGGCCAGTTCGGCGTCGTCGAGCAGTTCAACCAGGGTGGCGATGTTGTAGCCGCCTTGCATGGTGCCCAGCAGTTCAACGGCGCGTTGCCTGCTGATCAGCGGGGAGGTCGCTTCGCCCTTGGCGACAGCCGACAGGAAACCGGCCTTGACGTAGGCGGCTTCGTCCACACCCGGTGGTACGCGGTTGGTGATCAGGTCGAGGAGGACTGCTTCTTCGCCAGCAGGGGGATTTTTCAGCAGCTCGACCAGGCCTGCGGTTTGTTCGGCGTTAAGCGGCTGGGGCACGATACCCTGGGCGGCACGCTCTTCGATGTGTTTGCGGTAGGCTTCAAGCACAGTTATTACCCTCATCAGTGGTCCCAAATGGGTGTCCGGGACGCTCATCCAGAATAACCGGCACCCATGCGCATTACGGCTTTTTGAGCCGCATAGCCAGGGTTGCAGGAAATCCTTACAGAAGCTGCTTTCAAAGTTTTACGCCTGTAGAACGGAGGCTGATGAGGGCCTGGCGCGGTGTGTTCGACAGGCGAATACACCGTGCCAGCGCCGTTCTACCGGATCAACTGTGCTCGTGACGCTTTGAAAACAGCTTCTAACGGACATTACTGCCTTAAAAAGGCCGAGTGATTCTACGGTAAAAATGCGCAGAAGGTAAGGCGGGCGCAACGACTTTACGGGGTGACCCCCGTTAGACAAAGGGCTAACATGGCTGCCTGTTCCATCGCCATGCCGTTGAATCTTTCATGTCCAATCAGTCAATTAAAACGCCTTGTGTCGGCCTCTGCTCCACGGTTTACGGGGATCTGGTGTGCCGCGGCTGCAAGCGTTTTCACCATGAAGTGATCCACTGGAACGGCTACAACGACGACGAAAAACGTGCGGTATGGCTGCGCCTGGAGCAACTGCTGGTGCAGGTGATGGCGGCCAAGCTGGAGGTGTTCGATGCCGGCAAGCTGCGTGTGCAGCTGGAGCAGCGCAAGATCCGCTTCGTGCCGCACCAGTCCGAGTATTGCTGGGCGTACCAGCTGATTGCACGCGGTGCGCGAGTGATTCGCGAGCTGGAGGCGTACGGGATGGTGCTGTTGCCGGAGTTTCGCGACTGGGAGCTGCCCGAGCTGCGCGATGCCATCGATCGGGAATTCTTTCTGCTGTCCGAGGCGCATTACCAGCGCTATATCGCGCCGGGGTTTCTCAACGATGCGCTCGGCTGAGGCGCTGTAGTGCGCCCTTCGCTGGCAAGCCAGCTCCCACAGGATGTCATTGCTCCAGAGAGCGGTGCAGTACCTGTGGGAACTGGCTTGCCAGCGAAGAGGCCATGACGGTCAGCCCCTGGCAAGTTCGTTCAGGTACACCGTCTGATCCTCGCTCTTGAGCACCAGCACGTCGCACTCCAGCGAATCCAGCACCACCTCCGCCGTATTGCCGATCAGTGCGCCGACAATCCCCTTGCGCGCCACGGTACCGATCACCGTCACTACCGCGTCGTATTTGCTGGCCGTATGCGGGATCAGCACATCCGCCGGCCCTTCGGCCACATGCAATCGTTCGTCGGCGATGTCGAACTCGGCCTGGAACACCGCGCATTCCTCGCGGTACTTGCGCTCGAGGGTGTCCTTGAGCTGGTACACCGGGTCGGCGGCCGACAGCATTGGCGAAGGATGGGCGCTGATCACATGCAGCTCGCCCTTGGCCAGGCTGGCGATGGCATAGCCGTGATCGACGATGCTGGTGTGCAGCTTGCGGTGCTGTTCATCGTGGTTGCCCACGTCCACCGCCGCCAGGATCACGCCGCCGGTCCACGGCCGTTCGGTCTTGACCATCAGCACCGCGCACGGGCATTCGCGCAGCAGTTTCCAGTCCGAAGGGGTCAGCAGGGCCTTTTTCAGCGGATTGTCGGGGCGGTGTTCCTTGATCACCAGCTCGCAGCCTTCGGCTTGCTGCACATCGATGATCGACTCGTGCAGGGTGTCGTGCCAGATCTGCTCATGGGTGACTTTGTTGAAGCCGTCGTCATGCAACTGGCTGGCGAGCAGGCTGAGCAGGGCACTGTGGTCGTGCTTCTTGTCGCACATCAGCAGGTGCAGGCGAGCCCCGGTACTGCCAGCGATCAGCTTGGCGCGGGTCAGGGCTTTACTGTGGGCGTGGTCGGGGTCGAGCACCACCAGTATGCTGCGAACTTCAATGGACATGAGCGAGAACTCCTTCGGCAATGGCAAGCGATGCCTGACTATAGTCGGCGCCCCGGGTGCGGCAGTTGTTGATATGTATCAAGCATAGTCACTGGTGATCGGCACCGCCGCCGGTATAATCGCCGGTCTTGTCGACACCCCATGCCCGTTTGTGAGCCTAATGTCCCTTATTCCCGAAATCGAAGCCTTCCTCGCCTGCCGCACCCCGGATGCCTGGGTCGATGCTGCACTGGCCGACCAGGAGACGATGCTGATCGACCACAAGAACTGCGAGTTCAAGGCCGCAAGCACCGCGCTCAGCCTGATTGCCAAGTACAACACGCATGCCGACCTGATCAACATGATGTCGCGCCTGGCCCGCGAGGAGTTGGTGCACCATGAGCAGGTACTGCGCCTGATGAAGCGGCGCAAGATCGAGCTGCGGCCGTTGTCGGCGGGCCGCTATGCCTCGGGGCTGCGCAAGGTGGTGCGCTCCCACGAGCCGGTCAAGCTGGTGGATACGCTGGTGGTGGGGGCATTCATCGAGGCGCGCAGCTGCGAGCGCTTCGCCGCCGTGGTGCCGCACCTGGACGAGGAGCTGGGCACGTTCTACCACGGCCTGCTCAAGAGCGAAGCGCGCCACTACCAGGGCTACCTGAAACTTGCGTACCAGTACGGCGAGGCGGCGGATGTGGAGCGTACCGTTGAGCGCGTGCGTGAGGTGGAGGCCGAGCTGATCATCACGCCGGACGTCGAATTCCGCTTTCATAGCGGCGTGCCAGCCTGAAAGCAGTGCGGGCCACGAGCCCGCCTTTTGTCGACTAAATAGTAAGCAAGCTAATTAATGCTTGGGCATTCGCTGTCTGAGCAGTAATATCTGCGGCATCTCACTGCCTAAGCAGGTATCTCCCTTCATGCAGCACTACACTCCGGAAAACTTCCAGACCTGCACCATTGGCATGCTCCTGGGGCGTGCCGCCCTGGTGAAGGACCGCATTCTCGACAGCCACCTGCAGGCCTTCGGCATCACCGCCGCACAGTTCAAGGTGCTGATCATCGTCGCCCAGTACGGGGTCGACACCCCAGCCGAGGTGTGCCGCTTCCTCAGCCTGGACAGCGGTTCAATGACGCGCATGCTCGATCGCCTTGAGCACAAAGGCCTGATTGTGCGCAGCCGTTGCCCGCAGGACCGCCGCCAGGTGCGCCTGGAACTGACCCCGGACGGCCATGTACTGGCCGAGCAACTGCCGCAGATCGGCGCCTCGGCGATGAACGAGCTGGTTGGCGTGCTGGCACCGGATGAATTGCAAACGCTGGAAAAAATCCTCGCCAAAGTCTTGCTCGGTGCCGGCGATACCGTGGCCGCACAACGGCTGGAGGCCCAATGAAACCGCTTCGTACCGGTATGACGCTGCTGGTGCTGGCACTGAGCCTTGCCGGTTGCGCCAGCTGGCCGAATTGAACGCCGAACAGATCGACCTGTCGATCCAGTTGATGCAGGCGCTGGGGGGCGGCTACCAGGCCGATACCCAGGCGGCTGCATTGCCATCGACCTTCCGAAATCAATAAGCCAAGGTATTTGTCATGGCCACTGCAACTTCCACGGACACTGCCGTTACCGCGCAGGACCTCAACAACCAGCGCAAACGCAAGACGCTGCTGCTCGGCTTGCTGGTGCTCGTACTCTTGCTCGGCGCCGGCGTGTGGGCCTGGCACGCACTCTACGGGCGCTGGAACGAAAGCACCGACGATGCCTATGTGAACGGCAACGTCGTCGAAATCACGCCTCTGGTGACGGGGACGGTGATCAGCATCGGGGCTGACGACGGCGACCTGGTGCACGCCGGTCAGGTACTGATCCAGTTCGACCCGAGCGATGCCGAGGTCGGACTGCAAAGCGCCGAGGCCAAGCTGGCGCGTGCCGTGCGCCAGGTGCGCGGGCTGTACAGCAACGTCGACGGGCAGAAGGCCCAGGTGGCGGTGCACAAGGCCGAACTGCAGAAGGCCCAGGAAAACTACAGCCGACGCAAGACCCTGGCTGCCGGCGGGGCGATCTCGCAGGAAGAGCTGTCGCATGCGCGGGACGACCTGGCGTCTGCACAGAGCGCCCTGAGCAATGCCCGGCAGCAGCTCAATACCACCACCGCGCTGGTCGACGACACCGTGGTCTCCTCGCACCCCGAAGTGCAGGCAGCGGCTGCCGACCTGCGCCAGGCCTACCTGAACAAGGCGCGTACCACCCTGGTGGCGCCGGTCACCGGCTATGTGGCCAAGCGCACCGTGCAACTGGGTCAGCGCCTGCAACCGGGCACCGCGACCATGGCGGTGATCCCGCTGGACCAGCTGTGGATCGACGCCAACTTCAAGGAAACCCAGCTGCGCAACATGCGCATCGGCCAGCCGGTGGACATCGTCGCCGACCTGTACGGCAGCGACGTGAAGTACAGCGGTACCATCGACAGCCTGGGCGCCGGTACCGGCAGTGCGTTTGCCCTGTTGCCGGCGCAGAACGCCACCGGCAACTGGATCAAGATCGTCCAGCGCGTGCCGGTGCGTATCCATATCAACCCCGAGCAGTTGGCCCAGCACCCGCTGCGCATCGGCCTGTCGACCCAGGTGGACGTGGACCTGCACGACCAGAGCGGCCCGGTGCTGGCGCAACAGCCGCCGCAGAAAGCCTCGTTCGCCACCCAGGTGTATGACCGCCAGTTGGTCGAGGCCGACACGCTGATCGCGCGCCTGATCCATGACAACAGCGCCGCCTCCGGCAAGACCGCGCAACGATGAGCGGCCAGGCGTCCTTCACCCCGCCGAGCCTGCTGTTGACCACCATCGGCCTGTCGCTGGCGACGTTCATGCAGGTGCTCGACACCACCATTGCCAACGTGGCGCTGCCGACCATCTCCGGCAACCTGGGGGTGAGTTCGGAGCAGGGCACCTGGGTCATCACCTCGTTCGCCGTGAGCAACGCGATTGCCTTGCCGCTGACGGGCTGGCTGAGCCGGCGCTTCGGCGAGGTGAAGCTGTTCATCTGGGCCACGCTGCTGTTTGTGCTGGCTTCGTTCCTGTGCGGCATCGCGCAATCGATGCCGGAGCTGGTGGGCTTTCGCGTGCTGCAGGGCATCGTCGCCGGCCCCTTGTACCCCATGACCCAGACCTTGCTGATTGCGGTGTACCCCCCGGCCAAACGGGGGATGGCACTGGCACTGCTGGCGATGGTCACGGTGGTGGCGCCGATTGCCGGGCCGATTCTGGGCGGGTGGATCACCGACAGCTACAGCTGGCCGTGGATCTTCTTCATCAACGTGCCGATCGGCCTGTTTGCCGCCGCCGTGGTGCGCCAGCAGATGCGTACGCGGCCGGTCGTCACCAGCCGCCAGCCGATGGACTACGTGGGGCTGTTGAGCCTGATCGTCGGGGTGGGCGCCTTGCAGATCGTGCTCGACAAGGGCAATGACCTGGACTGGTTCGAGTCGAACTTCATCGTGATCGGCAGCCTGATCTCGGTGGTGTTCCTGGCCATCTTCATCATCTGGGAACTGACCGACAAGCACCCGGTGGTGAACCTGCGGTTGTTCGCGTACCGCAACTTTCGTATCGGCACCCTCGTGCTGGTGGGGGGCTATGCGGGCTTTTTCGGGATCAACCTGATCCTGCCGCAGTGGTTGCAGACCCAGATGGGCTACACCGCCACCTGGGCGGGCCTGGCGGTGGCGCCGATCGGCTTGCTGCCGGTACTGATGTCGCCGTTCGTGGGCAAGTACGCGCACACGTTCGACCTGCGCGTACTGGCGGGGCTGGCGTTCGTGGCGATTGGCGCGAGTTGCTTCATGCGTGCCGGGTTCACCAGCGAAGTGGACTTCCAGCACATTGCGCTGGTGCAGTTGTTCATGGGCATCGGCGTGGCGCTGTTCTTCATGCCGACCTTGAGCATCCTGCTCTCGGACCTGCCACCGCAGCAGATTGCCGACGGGTCGGGGCTGGCGACCTTCCTGCGTACCCTGGGCGGTAGCTTTGCCGCGTCGCTGACCACCTGGATCTGGATTCGCCGGGCCGACCAGCATCATGCGTACCTGAGCGAGAGCATCAGTACCTATGAGCCGGCGACGCGCGAAACGCTCAACCACCTGGGTGGGGCGAGCGGGCAGTCGTATGCGCAGTTGGAGCAGATGCTCAACAGCCAGGCGTACATGATGTCGACGGTGGATTACTTCACCCTGATGGGCTGGGTATTTGCCGGGCTGGTACTGCTGGTGTGGCTGGCCAAGCCGCCGTTTGCGGCCAAGGCCGGGCCTGCGTCGGCAGGGCACTGAGCAACAGCGTCAGCGCGCTGCGCTGACTTCGCTGGCAAGCCAGCTCCCACAGGTACAGCGGTGATTTCGAGGTCACTGCGCATCCTGTGGGAGCTGGCTTGCCAGCGAAGAGGCCGGATCAGGCAAAGTCGAAGGGCGCAAGCTGGAACCCTTGTTCATCCACCTGCAACGCCCAGCCCTGGCGGTCCCAGTCGCCCAGCACGATACGCCGCGCCGGCGCATCGCCTGCCACCAGCTTGTGGATCGCCGGGCGATGGGTATGCCCATGCACCAGGGTGCGCACGCCATGCTGCTGCATCACCCGTGGCACTTCCTCGGGCGTCACATCGACAATGTCGTTGGCCTTCATGCGCGTTTGCGCACGGCTTTCGCTGCGCAGCTTGCGCGCCAGCTTCTGCCGGGTTCGCAACGGCAGGTGCCGCAGAATCCACAGGCTCAGCGGGTTGCGCAGGTAACGGCGCAGCTTCATGTAGCCTTCGTCACGGGTGCACAGGCTGTCGCCATGCATCAGCAGCACCGGCTCACCGCCCAGCTCGACCACGCTAGGGTCGGGCAGCAGGGTAGCGCCGGCCGCCTTGCAGAATGCCTGGCCGATCAGGAAGTCGCGATTGCCGTGCATCAGGAACACCTGGGTGCCCGTGTCGCTCAGCGCACGCAGGGCCTGGCAGATCGACACCTGGTACGGCGTCATGGCGTCGTCGCCGATCCAGGCCTCGAAAAAGTCCCCGAGGATATACAGCGCTTGCGCGCTGCGGGCACGGGTGGCCAGCAGATCAAGAAACGCCCGGGTAATGTCCGGGCGTTCTTCTTGCAGATGCAGATCAGAGATCAGCAGTATCACTCAGTGATCTCGGCTTTCTCGATGATCACGTCTTCGACCGGCACGTCCTGGTGGCCGGACTTGGAGCCGGTGGCAACGGCCTTGATCTTGTCGACCACGTCGGTGCCGGCGGTGACTTTGCCGAATACCGCGTAACCCCAGCCCTGCACGTTCTTGCCGCTGTGGTTGAGGAAGCTGTTGTCGGCGACGTTGATGAAGAACTGTGCCGAGGCCGAATGCGGCTCCATGGTACGGGCCATGGCGATGGTGTACTTGTCGTTGCTCAGGCCGTTGTCCGCTTCGTTCTGGATGCTCGGGCGCTTGTCTTTCTTCTCTTTCATGCCTGGCTCGAAACCGCCGCCCTGGATCATGAAGTTGCCGATGACGCGGTGGAATACGGTGTTGCTGTAGTGGCCAGCGTTGACGTATTCGATGAAGTTGGCCACGGTGATCGGGGCTTTTTCGGCATTCAGCTCGATGACGATGTCACCGTGATTGGTGGTCAGTTTGACTTGGGTCATGCTTGAAATCTCGCTTTTAAAGGCATTTGAAAGGGGAGCGCAGGATCGCGTATACACCCTGACGCACAGTTTACAGGCCAGGATACGCAGGTCACGGCAGTTTTTTTTGCCCGGCCAGTCGAATATCGCGCCAGTTTGTCGGCGCTGCCCTGTCGGCAGCTCGGGCGCTTGGGCTATGATAAGCCCTTTGATTCAGTCGGCCTACCCAGGCCGTGTACCGGTATTTCAAGGATCCTATGAGCAAGCCCACCGCCGACACCGCTCCGAACGCCGCTGCCAAAGGCGCGCCCGCCGTACCCGTGAACTTCCTGCGCCCGATCGTGCAGGCCGACCTGGACGCCGGCAAGCACAGCAGTATCGTCACCCGTTTCCCACCAGAGCCCAACGGTTACCTGCACATCGGCCATGCCAAGTCGATCTGCGTCAACTTCGGCCTGGCCCAGGAATTCGGCGGTGCCTGTCACCTGCGCTTCGATGACACCAACCCGGCCAAAGAGGACCAGGAGTACATCGACGCGATCCAGAGCGACGTGAAATGGCTGGGCTTCGAGTGGACCGGCCCGGTGCGCTACGCCTCGCAGTACTTCGACCAACTGCATGCGTGGGCCGTCGATCTGATCAAGGCGGGTAACGCCTACGTCTGCGACCTGACCCCCGAGCAGGCGCGCGAATACCGTGGCAACCTGACCGAACCGGGCAAGAACAGCCCGTTCCGCGAGCGCAGCGTCGAGGACAACCTCGACCTGTTCGCACGCATGAAGGCCGGCGAGTTCAAGGACGGCGAGCGCGTGCTGCGCGCCAAGATCGACATGGCCTCGCCGAACATCAACCTGCGCGACCCGATCCTGTACCGCATCCGTCATGCCCATCACCACCAGACCGGTGACACATGGTGCATCTACCCGATCTATGACTTCACCCACGGCCAGTCGGACGCCATCGAGGGCATCACGCATTCGATCTGCACCCTGGAGTTCGAAAGCCACCGCCCGCTGTACGAGTGGTTCCTCGAGCACCTGCCGGTGCCGGCCAAGCCGCGCCAGTACGAGTTCAGCCGCCTGAACCTGAACTACACCATCACCAGCAAGCGCAAGCTCAAGCAACTGGTCGACGAAAACCACGTCAATGGCTGGGACGACCCGCGCATGTCCACGCTGTCGGGCTTCCGTCGTCGTGGCTACACCCCGGCCTCGATCCGCAACTTCTGCGAAATGATCGGCACCAACCGTTCCGACGGCGTAGTCGACATGTCGATGCTCGAGTTCAGCATCCGTGACGACCTGGACCGTACCGCGCCGCGCGCCATGTGTGTGCTGCGCCCGCTGAAGGTGGTCATCACCAACTACCCCGAAGGCCAGGTCGAGCAGCTCGAACTGCCGCGTCATCCCAAGGAAGACATGGGCGTGCGTGCACTGCCGTTCGAGCGTGAAATCTACATCGATCGCGACGACTACATGGAAGCGCCGCCCAAGGGCTACAAGCGCCTGGAGCCGGCCGGTGAAGTGCGCCTGCGTGGCAGCTACGTGATCCGTGCCGACGAGGCGATCAAGGATGCCGAGGGCAACATCGTCGAGCTGCGCTGCTCGTACGACCCCGACACCCTGGGCAAGAACCCCGAGGGGCGCAAGGTCAAGGGCGTGATCCACTGGGTGCCGGCAGCGGCCAGCGTCGAGTGCGAAGTGCGCCTGTACGACCGTCTGTTCCGCTCGGCCAACCCCGAGAAGACCGAAGACGGCGGCACTTTCCTTGACAACATCAATCCCGATTCGCTGCAGGTGCTGAGCGGTTGTCGTGCGGAACCTTCACTGGGCCAGGCCCAGCCGCAAGACCGCTTCCAGTTCGAGCGCGAAGGCTACTTCTGCGCCGACCTGAAAGACTCCAAGCCGGGTCAGCCGGTGTTCAACCGCACCGTGACCCTGCGCGATTCGTGGGGCAGCTAAGGAACTCGTCGTGCTAAGCATTTACAACACCCTGAGCAAGACCAAGGAAGTTTTCGTTCCGCTCGATGGCAACAAGGTCCGGATGTACGTCTGCGGCATGACCGTGTACGACTTCTGCCACCTGGGCCATGGTCGCAGCATGGTCGCGTTCGACCTGGTCACCCGCTGGTTGCGTTACAGCGGCTACGACCTGACCTACGTGCGCAACATCACCGACATCGACGACAAGATCATCAACCGTGCCAACCAGAACGGCGAGTCGTTCGAGGCGTTGACCGCACGCATGATCGACGCGATGCACGAGGACGAGCGGCGCCTGAACATCCTGCCGCCCGACCAGGAGCCGCGTGCCACCGACCATATCGCCGGCATGCACGCGATGATCCAGACCCTGATCGACAAGGGCTACGCCTACGCGCCGGGCAATGGCGACGTGTACTACCGTGTCGGCAAGTTCGTCGGCTACGGCAAGCTGTCGCGCAAGAAGATCGAAGACCTGCGCATCGGTGCGCGCATCGAGGTCGACGAGGCCAAGCAGGACCCGCTCGACTTCGTGCTGTGGAAGGGCGTCAAGCCTGGCGAGCCGAGCTGGCCGTCGCCGTGGGGCGCAGGCCGTCCGGGCTGGCATATCGAGTGCTCGGTGATGTCGACCTGCTGCCTGGGCGAGAGCTTCGACATCCATGGCGGGGGTAACGACCTGGAGTTCCCGCACCACGAGAACGAGATTGCCCAGAGCGAAGCGGCCACCGGCAAGCAGTACGCCAAGGCGTGGATGCATTGCGGCATGATTCGCATCAATGGCGAGAAGATGTCCAAGTCGTTGAACAACTTCTTCACCATTCGCGACGTGCTCGACAAGTATCACCCGGAGGTGGTGCGCTACCTGCTGGTGTCGAGCCACTACCGCAGCTCGATCAACTACTCCGAAGACAGCCTGCGCGAGTCCAAGGGGGCGCTGGAGCGCTTCTACCATGCGCTGCGTGGCTTGCCGCGCGTGGCGGCGCAGGGTGGCGAGGCGTATGTCGAGCGCTTCACCGCGGCGATGAACGACGACTTCGGTACGCCGGAAGCCTGTGCAGTGCTGTTCGAGCTGGTGCGCGAGATCAATCGCGTGCGCGAGGCCGAGCCAGAGGTCGCCGCTGGCCTGGCGGGCCGTTTGCGCGAGCTGGCTGAACTGCTGGGTGTGTTGCAGCTGGAGGCCGATGACTTCCTGCGTGCCGGTGCCGAAGGCAAGGTCGATGCGGCCGAAGTGGAGGCGCTGATCCAGGCGCGTCTGCAGGCGCGTAGCGACAAGAACTGGGCCGAATCGGACCGTATCCGCGACCAGCTGACCGCCATGGGCGTGGTGCTGGAAGACGGCAAGGGTGCGACGACCTGGCGTTTGGCTGACTAGCCCGCGCTGACCCTTTCGCTGGCAAGCCAGCTCCCACAGGTACAGCGGTGCCTTCAAGATCACCGCATACCCTGTGGGAGCTGGCTTGCCAGCGAAGAGGCCCTAACCGGCCACCTTCGGCCGACACTGCAACACCAGCCGCGCCCCACCCAATTCGCTGTCCCCCACCTCAAGCCCGAAGCCGTGCAGGTCGACGATCGCCGCAACGATCGACAACCCCAGCCCGAACCCGGTGTGCCGATGGCCTTCCTCGCTGCGGTAGAAACGTTTCAGTACCGCCTCTCGCTCGTGCGCTGCAATCCCCGGCCCGCTGTCTTCTACCTCGATCAGCACGCCCTGGGCATCCCCACGCGCACGCATCAGTACCTGGCCGCCGGCCGGAGTGAACTTGATCGCATTGCTCAGCAGGTTGGCCAGCGCCTCGAACAGCAGCTCGCGGTCGCCCTTGAGCGCCGGCAGCGTGTCGGGTAGCGCCAGGGTCAGCTGGATCTCGCCATCCTCGGCCAGCGGCAGGTAGAAGTCGTGCAGCTCTACCAATAGCGCCCGTGGGTCGAGCTCGACAAACCCGGCCCGGCGCTGGCGGTCTTCCAGTTCGCTGATGCGCAGCAAGCCGCGAAACCGCGCCATCAGCGTGTCGGTTTCACTGATGGCCTGGTCCAGCTGATCGGCCTGGGCCGAGTCTTCCCCGGCCTGCTGGCGGATCCTGTACAGCTGGGCACGCAGGCGCGTGAGTGGCGTACGCAGGTCGTGTGCAATGTTGTCGCACACACCCTTGACCTCATGCATCAGCCGCTCGATGCGGTCGAGCATGGCATTGACGATGGCCGCCAGCATGTCCAGCTCGTCACGCCGTTGCGACAGCGGCAGGCGATGGGTGAGGTCACCGGCCACGATCAGTTCGGCGCTGTCCTGAATCGCGCGGATGCGCTTGAGTGGCCGCCGGCGCAGCAGGTACCAGCCGGCTATGCCGGGAATGATGGTCAGCGACAGGCCCCAGAGCAGGGCATGCAGGATGATCCGCGTGACCACGAACAGCGAGCCGTTGTCCCTGACCAGCACCAGCCAGCGGCCGTCGCGTACCTTGAGGGCCACCGCGTCGCAGCTGTCCTTGGGGGTGCGCGGGTCGTCGGCGTCCAGGCAGCGGCTCAGTTCATGGATCTTGCCGTCCAGGCCCAGCTCGGGCGGCACCTGGCGAACCTGCCCGCCCAGCGGGTTGAACTGCGCGTCGAACAGCCCGTAGGCGTCGAAGCTGCGCTCATCGAACGCCTGGCTGGCGATCAGGGCATCGTCCAGTTGCTTGCCGCTCATGTGCGCGAACAGGTGCTGGCGCTGCAGCAGCGAGTGGCGGGTGAGTTTGTTGAGGTAGCCGGACACCTCGAAGTACAGCACCCCCATCAGGATGCTGCTCCAGGCCACGAACAGGAAGCTGTACAGCGCCAGCAGGCGGCTGGTGGACGAGCTCCAGCCCTTAGACGGGTTCGGCAATGGCATAGCCGCAGCCCCGCACCGTGCGAATCAACGGGGTCTGGCCGGCAGCATCGATCTTCTTGCGCAGGCGCCCGATGTGCACATCGATCAGGTTGGTGCCGGGGTCGAAATGATAGCCCCAGACTTCCTCGAAAATCATCATGCGGGTAATCACCTGGCCGGCGTGGCGCATGAGGAATTCCAGCAGTTTGTATTCGGTAGGCAGCAGGTTGAGGGTCTGTTCGCCGCGGCGGGCTTCGTGGCTGATCAGGTCCAGCTCCAGGTCCGCGACCTGCAGGCGGGTTTGCGCCATCGGTACGCTGTTGCGGCGCAGCAGCACTTCCACGCGCGCTGCCATCTCGTCGGAGGCGAAGGGTTTGGTCAGGTAGTCGTCACCGCCGGCGCGCAGGCCGCGAACGCGTTCGTCGACATCGGAGAGGGCGCTGATCATCAGGATCGGTGTGGTGATCTTGAGGTTGCGCAGGGTGGTGACGATGGTCAGGCCATCGACCTCGGGCAGCATGCGGTCGAGGGTGATCAGGTCGTAGCCGCCGGCAATGGCCTTGGCCAGGCCTTCACGGCCGTTGTCGGCCCAGTCGACCTCCAGGCCATGGGCAGAAAGTTCGGCAACGATTTCCTGGCCGGTGACGGCATCGTCTTCGATAGTCAGTACGCGGGGCATGCTCTTACCTGGGCGGCGTGTGGAGACTTGATTGTGCCAAAGAATAGGCGGGGCCCGGGTTAAAGAAAAATTCATCTTGCAAAGGCGGGCTGCTGCACAGCCCATCGCGGGTCAAGCCCGCTCCTACAAGGATCGCATCGGTCCGTGTGGGAGCGGGCTTGCCCGCGAGACGCTTAGGCGACCTTGACGATCCAGCCTGCTGGCGCTTCGACGTCGCCGCTCTGGATGCCGGTCAGCTCGTTGTAGAGCTTCTGGGTCACCGGGCCAACCTCGGTCTCGCTATGGAACACGTGCAGCGTGCCGTCGTACTGGATGCCACCGATCGGGGTGATCACCGCGGCGGTACCGCAGGCGCCGGCCTCGATGAAGCGGTCCAGCTGGTTGATCAGCACGTCGCCCTCGATCACCTTCAGGCCCAGGCGCGATTCGGCCAGTTCCATCAGCGACAGACGGGTGATGCCCGGCAGCACGGAGGCGGATTTTGGCGTGATGAACTCGTTGTTGGCGGTGATGCCGAAGAAGTTGGCCGAACCCACTTCCTCGATCTTGCTGTGGGTCAGCGGGTCGAGGTAGATGCAGTCGGCGAAGCCGGCTTTCTTGGCCTCGTAGCCTGGCTGCAGGCTGGCTGCATAGTTGCCGCCGACCTTGGCTGCGCCAGTGCCTTGGGGGGCGGCACGGTCGAAGTCGGAGATCAGGAACTTGTGCGGGGTCATGCCGCCCTTGAAGTACGAGCCGACCGGGATGGCGAAGATCGAGAAGATGAACTCGGGGGCCGTGCGCACGCCGATGTTGTCACCCACGCCGATCACGAACGGACGCAGGTACAGCGCGCCCTTGCCATGCGGCGGCACGAAACGCTCGTTGGCCTTGACCACCTGCTTGCAGGCTTCGATGAACTGCTCGGTGGGCACCCGCGGCATCAGCAGGCGGTCGCAGCTGCGCTGCATGCGCAGGGCGTTCTGGTCGGGGCGGAACAGGTTGATCGAGCCATCCTTGCAGCGGTAGGCCTTCATGCCTTCGAAACATTGCTGGCCATAGTGCAGGGCGGTGGAGCCTTCGCTGATGTGCAGCACGTTGTCTTCAGTCAGGGTGCCCTGGTCCCACTCGCCATCACGGAAGTGGGAAAGGTAGCGCTTGTCGGTCTTGATATAGTCGAAGCCCAGCTTGTCCCAGTTAATGCTTTCGTTACTCATGGCACCCTCGATCGGTTGGCAAATGCCTGTATGGTCAGGCCACGCATCTTGCGCAAGCAGCCACGATAATACATCCCGTGCAGATCGGGAACGGGCAGTCGAAGATTGGCCGACCGTTCGTGTGTCTGTCGGGTATTGACCACCCGTGCGCCGATGCCGCACTGTATTGGCATGACGAACCTGCCGCTCACCTCGACCGCCACCACCACGACCGCCAACGGCGGGCGTCGGGCGACTGTGTAGCGTACCTGCAGCAGGTAACCCAAGGCCCCGCCAGCAATGGACGGGGCCTTTTCGTTGGCGCCTCCGGCTGGCCTTTCAAGGAGAGGCACCATGCCCATACAGCGCGCACTACTGATTCTGGATATGCAGGTCGGCCTGTTTCACGGCCCCGAACAGCCCTGGCAGGGCGAGCGGGTGCTGAACAACATCAACCGCCTGATCAAGACCGCACACGCCGCACAGGCCCCGATCTTCGCTGCCCGCCATACTGGCCCGCAGGGTTCGCCGATCGAGGCAGGCAGTGCACTGTGGCAACTGCTCCCGACACTGGTGATCGATCCGCAGCGCGACAGGCTGTTCGACAAGACCCGGCCCAGCGCTTTCTACGGCACGCCCTTGCGCGAGTGGTTGCAGCAGGCGGCGGTCGAGGAGGTGGTAATCGCCGGCATGAAGACTCAGTACTGCGTCGACACCACCTGCCGTATCGCCGCCGAACTGGGCGTACGGCCTGTGCTGGTCAGCGATGCGCACACCTGCATGGACACGCCCGGCCTAAGCGCCGAGGCCATCGTCGCCCATCACAACCTCACCCTGGCGGGAGCCTTCGCCACTGTCTGCGCCACCGAAGCTGTGCAGTTCTGAACAGGGTAGGTGCAGTTGCTCGGTCAACTGCAATCGCTGCAGGAACACCGCGTCGTGGGACGCCACCACCAGCGTCCCCCGATACTGGCAGAGCATCTGTTCAAGGGCTTGCAGTGACGGCAGGTCAAGGTGGTTGCTGGGTTCGTCGAGCAGCAGCAACTGCGCTGGGTGATCGCTGTAGAGCAGCGCGGCGAGGGCGGCCTTGAGCCGTTCGCCACCGCTGAGCAGGCCGCTGGGCAGGGCAATGCGCCGAGCATCCAGGCCCAGTTGGGCCAGGCGCGTACGCAAGCTGGCGTGATCGAGCAGGCGACACGCATCGCGCAGTTGCGCCAGTACCGGCAGGCAGGGGTCGAGCAGGCTGCAGTGCTGGTCCAGGTACGCCACGCTGGCGCGGGTCTGGCAGTCGCCCTCCCTTGGCGGCAACTGCCCTGCCAGCACCTTGAGCAGGGTGGACTTGCCGTTGCCGTTGGCGCCGGTGAGGGCGATACGCTGGCCAGCCTGCAACACCAGGTTGAACGGGCAGGGGTGTGCCACATGGGGCAACCGCAGGTCGTGCAGCCAGGCGATCTGGCTGCCGTGCTGCAACTGGCACGCAGGGGCGTGCAGCACCATGGCTTGGGTGTGGTCTACCCGCTGGGCGGCCGCCGTAGCTGTGCAGGCCTGCAGGCGACAGCTAGACAATGCGCAGCATGCCGAGCTGTTCGCGGGCGAGATGAGCGTGCAGCTGTTCGCGTATGTTCCAGCGCTCGCCGACGGTTTCGAATTCTGCGGGGGAGGTACTGCCGGCTTCGATACGTTGCACGGCTTCGATCACGTGGCGCACCTGGGCCAGGTCAGCGACGGTGGTATCGGCAGTGATCACCTGCTGGGCGAGGTAGTGGGCGCGGCCGTGGCGATGGCAGCGGCCCAGGGTGGGGTCCAACTGGCCGGCCAACAGGCGCGCGAGTACCGACTTGCCCACGCCGTTACGCCCCACCAGGCCGGTGCGGCGTTGGTCGAAACGTTCGTTGAGGTTGGAAAACAGCAACCTGCCATCGGGCAGTGCATAGGTGACGCTGTTCAGCGTCAGGGATGACGTGTTCGTCATGCGAACCTCCAAGGATGCCTGGTGCTTCCCCCGGTAAAGGGGTTGAAGACGGGCCGTCTGGAACGACGGTGGCATCAATGGCGCATTGGACGAACACCTCGGGAGTACGGTTGAAGGCCTGCAGCTTAAGGGGCCATTGGGGGGCGGAAAAGCCTCTCGTGCTTCATTTCGCCTCACTTGCCGCGCCGCTGGAAGGTTCGGCAAGTGTGGTAGACCCGCGCCAGGCGTCAGCGCAGTACCGCCAGCTTGATGCTGAACCCCACCAGGCACACACCTGCCAGGCGCTCCAGCAGGTTGGATACCGTGGGGTTGGCACGCAACCGTTCCGCCAGGTTGTGGGTCAGCAGCACCGCAATCAGGCCATACAGGAAGGTCAGCACCGCGATGGTCAGCGCCATGAAGCCGAACGTCACCAACCCCTGGTGCCTGACCGGGTCGACGAACAGCGGAAAGAACGCCATGTAGAACATGATCGCCTTGGGGTTGAGCACGGTGATCATCATGGTCTGGCGCAGGTAGTGGTTGGACTTCATGGCCCGTACCGGCGCGCTGCCAGGCTTGGCCAGTGCCATGCGCAGCCCGAGGTAGGCCAGGTACGCCGCACCCAGCCATTGCACGGTATGGAAGGCCGCCGGGTACGCGGTCAACAGCGCGGCAACGCCCGCCACCGCCAGCCACAACAGCACCTGGTCACCGAAAATGATGCCGAAAGTGGCGGCCAGGCCACCTTTTATCCCGCCCTTGCCGGTCGCGGTGATCAGCGCGAAATTGCCAGGCCCCGGGATCGCGAGCAGCACGATGAAAGCAATCACGAATGCGCCGTAGTCCGTTACACCAAGCATATGGATCAGCTCCTGAGTTGTGATGTGCACACTTTATACCCGGTAGAGGGGAACTGGTTACGGGATATTTCATGATTGAGGCCCGCGCGCCCGAGGCTGCCGGGGCCTGATTTTCGCCGAACGGCTAATTTATCCGGGCCTTGGCTCGTTCCCTCAATAGCGCCCGTACGCCTTTTGCGCGACGCGCCTCATTCAACGAAGGAGACAGGCAATGACTTCCGTATTCGATCGCGACGATATTGTGTTCCAGGTTGTGGTCAACCACGAGGAACAGTATTCCATCTGGCCAGATTACAAGGCTATCCCGAATGGCTGGCGCACCGTCGGCAAGAGTGGCCTGAAGCCGGAATGCCTGGCCTACATCGATGAGGTCTGGACGGACATGCGACCGCTGAGCCTGCGCCAGAAGATGGCCGAAACCGCTACGGCGCAGTGAGGGCTGGCTTGTGTCGTCATTGACCCTGCTGTGCCTGCCGTATTCGGGCGCCAGCGCCATGGTCTACAGCCGCTGGCGACGCAAGTTGCCGGCCTGGCTGAATGTGCGCCCGGTGGAACTCCCCGGGCGTGGCGCGCGCCTGGGCGAACCGCTGCACACCGACATGCAGGCGCTGGCCCGGCAACTGGCCAGTGAACAGTGCCTGACGGCCCACCAGCCGTATGCGGTGCTTGGCCATAGCCTGGGGGCGTTGCTCGCGTTCGAGTTGGTGCACGAGCTGCAGGCACTCGGCTGTCCGCCACCGGTGGCGCTGTTTGCCTGCGGTACGGCCGCGCCGACCCGTCGCGAGGACTACGATGGCAAGGGCTGGCGCGACCCCAAGACCGATCCGGAACTGATCGACGAGTTGCGCACCCTGGGCGGGACCCCGGAAGAGGTGCTGGCCAATCAGGAACTGATGAGCCTGACCTTGCCGGTGCTGCGTGCCGATTTCCTGCTGTGCGGGCGTTACCAGTACCGCGAACGGCCGGCGTTGCGCTGCCCTGTGCATGTGCTTGGTGGCGAGGCGGATCGCGCGAATCGGGAGCAGTTGCTGGCCTGGCGCCAGGAAAGCCGGGGGGACTTCTCGCTGGAGCTCTTCCCGGGTGGGCACTTCTTCATCCACGAGCAGGAAGATCGAGTGCTGGGCGTGCTCAGCCAGGCACTGGAGCCACACCGCCTGACCGCATGAATGCTGCGTGGTAGCATTCGGCGGGCTCGGGCAGCACCCGTTGCCGGAGCTTGAGCCCGAATGCTGCCAGGCGGCCACTGTGTCGACCCGGCGCCCGCCCAGGAGCGCACGCAATGCTGATCGACCCCTCCAAGGCCACCTTGCTGGTCATCGACGTCCAGGAAAAACTCATCGGCGCCGTCAGCGATCCAGGCGGGACCCTGGCGCGGACCCGCTGGCTGCTGGCGGCCACCGCCCAGCTGGAGCTGCCGACGGTGATCTCCGAGCAGTACCCCAAGGGCCTGGGGCCGACAGTCGCCGCGCTTACGGCGGCCGCACCGGCAGCGCAGGTCGTTGAAAAACTGCATTTCTCCTGCGTGGCCGCCAACTGCCTGCCGGCGAGCCTGATGGCCCGTGGGCAGGTGATCGTGTGCGGCATGGAAACCCACGTCTGTGTGTTGCAGACCGTACTGGGGCTGCGTGCGCTGGGCAAGCAGGTGTTCGTGGTCGAAGATGCCTGCGACAGCCGCACTGCTGCCAACAAGGCTGCGGGCCTGCAGCGCATGCGCGACGCGGGCGCGTCTATCGTGACCCGTGAAATGGTGGTGTTCGAGCTGATGGGCAGCGCCAGTCATCCGGATTTTCGGGCCATCAGCAAGGCTTTTCTGGTCGGCGAGCAACCTTAGGGTGACGGTGAACTCATGCTCTACGTCGTGATGCTGGGGGGCAAGCACCCGCGTGCCCGTATCGAGGTCCACGATGTTGCGTTCGTGGTGGCGCCCACCCTGGAAGCGGCCTATCCGCAACTGCGTGAGCAATGGTTTGGCAGCCCCAAGGGGGTGCACATCGATTCATGGCTTGAGGTCGATGGGCTCGAAGGCTACAGGCTGCAGTGGTCCGAGGCGCAGCCGGCGCCGGGGGAGCCACGCCTGTACTTCATCAACCTTGGCGGCTACGAGCCTGGCTGCTTCGGCGAGGCGCACCGCTATGTGCTGGTGGTGGCGACCGACAAGGCCCAGGCCAGGCGCCTGGGCAAGCAGTACATGGCACGCGACTGGGGGCAGGCGCATACCGATGCGCTGCTGGATGTGGACGACTGCATCGCCATTGACCAGTTGGGTGGACGTTTCGTGCACCTGGTGCCGGGGCCGCACGCGCCCTTGGTGCAGCGCAGCGATTTCATCGTGCTGGGATGAGGCGGTGGGCGGCCTTTTCGTTTTTGGCTGTACAAACTCCGATTTGTGTACAACTATTTGAAGCATGTACCTCCTTCTGAGGTAGTGTGCGCATCGAGCCGGCCTGACGGTTCGCATGCCCGCCGTTGCCAGCGGCGCCATCGGCAACGCCTGTGCAAGGCTGACCCGATGAGGAGCACTGACGATGAACCTTCAACAATTGACCGAACTGGCTCAGGCCGGGCAGATCGACGAGTTGCGCCTGGTGTCGCTGGAGGGCGGCATCTACGTGTTGCAGGCGCGACGCGGGGCCACTGTGCACGGTGTGCTCGACGAGCAGGGCGCAGGTTTGCGCGTGCGTTCCACCAGCCATGCCCGGCAACTGTTGCACGGATTGCCGGCCGTGCCGTGCGTGCTGGTGCAGAAGGTGGTGCATGACGAAATGTGCGGCCTGGCGCCGGCCGCCGAAGAGCCGTTGAAAATCCCCTTCACCTTGCACCTGCCCGGTTGAACTGCGTACTGTGCGGCATCGGCTGGGTGTTGGAGGTGGCGCATGGGGGTACGGGGTTGGGTAGGGCTTGGGGCAGCACTCATGCTGTTGCAGGGGTGTGTGAGCCGGCCTGGCCCACAGCAGCCTTCTGCCGCCCAGGTGCGCGCCACGCTGGTCGCCCTGATTCCCGGCACCACACCTGATCGCGAGGGTTGGGCGGCCGATATCCAGACCGCGTTCGCTGCGCAGCAACTCGACCCCAGCCGCAGCAACCTGTGTGCGGTACTGGCCGTCACCGAGCAGGAATCGACTTTTCAATCCGACCCGCAGGTGCCCAACCTGGGCCGCATTGCCCGTGCCGAGATCGATCGCCGTGCGGCGGGCCTGCATGTGCCGCAACTGCTGGTCAATGCCGCGCTGCAAACCCGCTCACCGGATGGCAAGACCTACCAGCAGCGCCTTGCGGCGGCCCGCAGCGAGAAGCAGTTGAGTGCGATCTTCGATGACCTGATCGGTTCGTTGCCGCTGGGCAGCAGCGTGCTCGGTGGCCTGAACCCGGTGCACACCGGCGGGCCGATGCAGGTCAGCATCGCGTTCGCCGAGCAGCACGCCAGGGACTACCCGTACCCGTACAGCGGTACCCTTCGCCAGGAGGTCTTTACCCGTCGCGGCGGCCTGTATTTCGGGATTGCCCACCTGCTGGGGTATCGGACCCATTACGAGCGGCCGCTGTATCGTTTTGCCGACTTCAATGCCGGCTGGTATGCGAGTCGCAATGCCGCGTTTCAGCAGGCGCTGAGCAGGGTGTCGGGAGTGGTGCTGGCGCTGGACGGTGACTTGATCGCGCCGGGGTCGATCTTCCCCGGGGCAACGGAGAAGGCCGCGCGCCAATTGGGTGACAGGCTTGGTCTGCGCAACCCGACCCTTCGCAGCCAGCTGGAGCAAGGCGACAGCCTGGAATTCGAGCAGACCCGCCTGTATCTGCAGGTCTATGCCCTGGCAGACAAGGCAGCGGGCAAGCCGCTACCGCGTGCGCAGTTGCCGGGTATCGAGCTCAAGAGCCCGAAGATTACCCGCCAGCTGACCACGGCGTGGTTCGCCAGGCGGGTGGATGAGCGCTATCAGCGCTGCATGAAGCGCTGACAGGTTCAGGCATTTCAGGCGCTGGCCAGGGTCGCGGCAGGGCGTGCGTTGGCCGCGCGCTTGCCCAGGCGCTGGTACAGCGACTGACCGATCTCGGCGGCCCGCACGGGCAGCACCGACAGCAGTGTATCGCTCAAGCCGTGCGAGGCCTCACAGAAACCTTGCAGGTACACTGGCGCGTCGAGCTCCGGCGATGCCAGTACGCGGTAGTCACGGCCGACTTCGAAGTCCTTCAGGTGCTGTTGCAGCGGGGCCAGCAGCTCGCGATGCGAACGACGCTCATACCCGGTTGCCAGGATCACGGCGTCGTACACCTGGGTGTGCTGGATATCGGTGGCCAGGTCGCGCAGGGTCAACTCGATGCCTTTGTCGGTGTTGACCACCGCCTCGATATGCCGTCGGCAGAGCACGGCGTGGCGATACTGGTGCGCGACTTTCTGGCGGTAGAGCATGCCGTAGATGCGTTCGATCAGGTCGACGTCCACCACCGAATAGTTGGTGTTGTGGTACTCGGAAATCAGCTTGGCGCGTTCGGCCTTGGGCTGATTGAACACCAGGTCGGTGTAGTCGGGCGTGAACACCTCGTTCACGAATGGGCTGTCGTCGGCCGGCTTGAGCGCAGAGCCACGCAGGATCATGTCCGCCTTGACCGATGGGTAGCTGTCGTTCAGGTCGATCAGTGCTTCAGCGGCGCTCTGCCCGGAGCCGATGATCGCAATGCGCATGGGCTTGCCCTGGCTGCAGGGCAACTGCTGGAGGCTGTTCAGGTACTGGGAGTGGTGGAACACCCGCGGGTCGCCCTTGAACGGCGCGAAGGCCGCAGGAATCTTCGGCGTGCCGCCGCTGCCGACCACCACCGAGCGCGCGCGACGCTGGTGTTCCTGGCCCTGCGGGTCGCGTGAAATGACGCGCAGGTGATCGATGCGCCCGTTCAGCAGTTCCGGTTCCACCCGCAGGATTTCCTCACCGTACACGGCCTGGGTGGCGAAGTGTTCGGCGGCCCAGCGCAGGTAGTCGTTGTACTCCAGGCGGCAGGGGTAGAACGTGCCCAGGTTGATGAAGTCGGCCAGGCGTTTTTTCTGGTGCAGGTAGTTGACGAAGCTGTAGGGGCTGGTGGGGTTGCGCAGCGATACCAGGTCCTTGAGGAATGAAATCTGCAGTTCGCTCTGGGTCGCCAGGGTGTTGCCGTGCCAGCGGTAGTCGCTCTGTTTGTCGATGAACAGCGCATCGAGGGCGTGGCCGTTGGTTTGGGCAAGTTCTTCCAGGGCAATGGCCAGGGCCAGGTTGGAAGGGCCGAAGCCAACGCCGATGAGGTCGTGGATTTTTTCGGATGCAGCGGTCTGGCTCATGGTTGCGATTCCTTGGATGGTCGATTTGGGGCGTATGGCGCGCTCGCCCCAATCCTGCGCAAGTACACCGATAGAACGAGCTGTCAGGGCCGGAATTTACTGGCAGGCCCGCTTCACCATTGCCGGGCCAGCAGGCGCATGGCCTGATCGATCTGCTGCTCATCGTTAAGCAGGCTGGGTGCAAAGCGGATCACTGCGCCCGCATCGCGCTCCACCGCGTCGACCATCACGCCGTTCTGCACCAGGTAGGCGGCCACGGCGTCGGGGTCACGGTCCTTGATCCGAAAGAAGGTGAAGCCGGCTGAGTGCTCGCGGCTCAGCGGCGTCACCAGCTCGATGGCCTTGTGTTCGCGCAGGCGCTGCTTGAGGGCATCGTTGAGCTGGTGGATGCGTGCCTGCACGTCGGCCTTGCCCAGTTGCAGGTGCAGCTCGAACGCTGTGCCCAGCGCCCAGCGGTGTTCGAACGCGTGGTAGCCGCCCGGGGTCATGATGGTGGCGAAGTCTTCGTCCTCGGAGAAGGTGGCGAAGGTTGGAACCAGATGCTGCATCTTCTCGGATGCTGCGCAGATGATCCCCGTGCCGCGCGGGCCGAACATCCACTTGTGGGTGCCGGCAATGAAGTAGTCGCAGTTGAAGTCGTCGAAGCGTTGATTCTCGACCCCAAAGCCGTGCACGCCGTCCACCACATACAGGATGCGCTCCTGCTCGCTGCGCTCGCGATTGTGGCGGCGTACCAGTTCGCCGATCTCGCCGACCGGCAGCTTGACGCCACTGCCCGAGTGCACCCAGGTCATGCCCAGCACACGGGTGTTGGGGCGGATGTTCTGCTCGATGGTGCTCAGCACCTGGTCGGTGGACACCTGCCAGGGCTGCTCGAACAGGCGCAGCTTGCGGACTTTCGTGCCCTGGCGCTGTTGGCGGAACGCCAGGCAGTTGTGGGTGCTGTAGTGCTCGTGCACGGTGGTCAGGATCTCCTGCTCGGGGCCTACCTGCAGGCCACCGTAGATCATGCCCAGCCCTTCGGTGGTGCTGCCGGTCAGGGCGATCTGGCGGGGCTTGACCTCCAGGTAGCGGGCGGCCCAGTTGCGCACTTCGCCCTCGCGTTTCCACTCGTTCTGGCTTTCCCAGTCCATCTGCTCGGCGGGGTTGCGGTCGAGTTCGGCACGGAACCGGTCGATGGCATCCTGCACCGGCCTGGGGTGGGCTGTGACCAGGAAATTGGCGAAATGCGCCACGTTCGGGTCCAGCGGGAACAGCTGGCGCAGGTTGCGCCACTTGTCCGGGCCGCTCAGTGGCGCGGCCGTGGCCGCCTGTGCCGCGGGCAACAGGCTGCTGGCCAGGGGCAGGCTGGCGGCGAGTACGCCGGCCTGCTTGAGAAACGTACGACGGTCAGTCATGTCTGCGCTCGATAGGGTTCAAGGGGTCAGCGTGGCGACGGGCTGTGCGGCGGCCTGCACCTGGGCCCAGACGCGCAGGAAGTTGCCGCCCCAGAGCTTGGCAATGTCGGCCTCGGAATAGCCGCGGCTGAGCAGTTCGGCGGTGACGTTGCGGATTTCGCTGACATCCTTCCAGCCGTCCAGCCCGCCGCCATCGTTGAAGTCGGAACTGATGCCGACATGGTCGATGCCGATCTTCTTCACCACGTAGTCGATGGCATCGCCCAAGTCCTTGAGGGTGGCCTTGGGCTCCTCGTCGATGATCCCGTAGAGGCTGCCGGCGTACTCGCCAAAGCGTGCTTCGGGCCAGATCGCGATCACTGCATCGCCTGGCATCAGGGCATTGGTCAGGCTTTGCAGCGGTTGCAGGTCGAAGCGCGCGCGCAGTGCCTCAAGCTTGTCCAGGGTCGGCTTGCTCAGGGGCTTGAGGTAGGTGCCGAACCCGACCACCTGTACTACCCCGTCGCTGTCCTTGATCAGTTGCAGCTCCTTGTCGCTGAGGTTGCGCGGGATATCCACCAGCGCCCGTGGCGCCGAGTGCGAGGCCACGATCGGCGTGCGGCTCAAGCGGGCCACGTCTTCCAGGGCCAGGGTCGACATCTGCGAGACGTCGATGATCACCCCCAGGTCGTTGAGGCGCTTGACCGCCTGCTCACCGATCGGTGACAGCCCGCCCAGGGCGTCGGCTGTGTCGTTGAAGAACGGCAAGGGGCGCGAGGAGTCCGCCCAGTCGTTGTTGCCGGTGTAGCTGAAGCCGAACATGCGCATGCCGCGTGCGGCCCACAGGTCGAGCTGGGACAGGTCGTTGCCCAGCGGATAGGCGTTGAGCATGCTGATGAAGATGGCGAACTTGCCTTCGCCATGCAGGCGTCGGAAGTCGGCCGGGGTGTAGGCGATGCCGATCTGGTTGGGGAAGTCGCGCACCATGGTGGTGATGATCTTGTAGCGCACTTCCTGCTGGTTGCGTGCCTCGTCGACGAAACCGGGGGTAGGGCGGTGCGGTGCGTTCGGGCCGTTCCACAGTTCCGGCCAGCCGAAGATCGTCAGCGCGGCGCCGGACAGACGGCCGTGGCCGGCCTTGACCAGGTCCAGTTGCCCGCCGCTGTCCTTGTCCACTTCGTGGCCGGCGCTGCCCATGTTCAGGGGCACGGTCACGTGGCTGTCGAAGGACAGCATGTGCTCGTGCAATGCATTGGCCTGCTCGATGATGGCGCGTGGGTAGGCGGGCGTCGGCGGCCAGTACAGATAGGCAGCAGCGCCAAGGGCCGCCACCAGCGCAAGGGGCAGGCCGATGGTCAGGGCTTTTCGGGAACGGGTTCTGGTCATTGCCATCTCGGTCGCAATACTGATCGGTTCGACGTGCCGGGCAGGCGCCAGGCAAAGGTCGGGTGTCAGGGGAAGGACGAAGAGTGGCGAGGTAAATTTATCCCCGGGGGCGGCCGGCTAAA
Organism: Pseudomonas aegrilactucae; assembly: GCF_019168305.1. Taxonomy (GTDB): domain Bacteria; phylum Pseudomonadota; class Gammaproteobacteria; order Pseudomonadales; family Pseudomonadaceae; genus Aquipseudomonas; species Aquipseudomonas aegrilactucae. The sequence goes on along the minus strand of NZ_JAHTBI010000047.1, from coordinate 37,897 downwards.
GTTTTATGGAATGCAGCCGATAGCTGGGCAATCCCACAGCCTCAGGACGGCATGATCATGACAGTAATCGGTTCGGCAGGGCTGAACATCGCGGGTCTGGCCCAGGTTGCCAGTGACAGCAAGACGCTGATCAAGGGAAGCGAAACCAGTGCGCTGGCTGCCGCTGATGAAACCACCCAGGACGCTACCGAGGCCAAGAGCGGCGAAGCGACCAAGGCAGGTGGTGGTCCGGCCGAGGCTGAGTCGAGCAGCAGCGAGTCGGCGCATATCCAGCAGTTGCGTCAGCGGATGAAGGAATTGCAGGAACAGTTGGCCGAGCAGCAGAAGCAGTTGCAGCAGGTCATGGCCAGCAAGATGGAGGCGGACGCCAAGGTGGTGGCGGTGTTGAGCGCGCAAACGGCGGTGAACGGCACCACCTCGGCACTGGCGCAGGTCACTGCGGCGTTGCTGTCTGCGTTGAACGAGACCGGTACCAGCAGCGCGGGCTCTGCGGTCGACACCACGGCTTGAGAATGACCGCTGCCGTGCGCAAGGCACGGCAGCTTCCAGGTCAGTCGGCCAGCGGGCGGTTCTGGCTGCGCTCGGCCTTGTAGCGGATGGCCACCGCCGGCGCCGGCTTGGCGCTGCCGGTTTCCAGCCACTGGCGCATGCGGCTGGCATCGGCAAAGTGGGTGTATTTGCCGAACGCATCCAGGATCACCATCGCCACCGGGCGGTTGTCCATCCTGGTCAGCAGCACCAGGCAGTGGCCGGCCTCATTGGTGAAGCCGGTCTTGGTCAGCTTGATATCCCAGTTGCTCTTGTTGACCAGGTGGTCGGTATTGCGAAAACCCAGGGTGTAGTTGGGCTTGCGAAAGGCCACGGTCTTCTCGCGGGTGGTGCTCAGCTCGCTCAGCAGCGGGTAGCTGCGGGCGGCCATCAGCAACTTGCTCAGGTCGCGCGCAGTGGACACGTTGCTGGTCGACAGCCCGGTGGGCTCCACGTAGCGCGTATGGCTCATGCCCAAGGCCTTGGCCTTGGCGTTCATCGCCTTGATGAAGGCGCCATAGCCGCCCGGGTAGTGGTGGGCGAGGGTGGCGGCGGCGCGGTTCTCCGACGACATCAGGGTGATCAGCAGGGTATCGCGACGGTTCAACTCACTCCCTAAGCGAACCCGCGAGTATACGCCTTTCATTTCCTTGGCCTGGGCGATGGTGATGGTCAGGGGTTCGTCCATGGCCTGTTTGGCGTCGAGCACGACCATGGCGGTCATCAATTTGGTCACCGAGGCAATCGGTACCACGCGGTCTGGATTGCTCGCGTACAGCACCTTGTTGGTCTGCAGGTCGATCAGCAGTGCACTGCCGGAGGCCAGGTGCAGCTTGGACGGGTCTCGCTGGACCTGCGGGGCGGGTTGCGCAACAGCATTCGACGTGACGCTGGCAGTGCCAGTGAGCAACAGCAGCAGGCTGAGGATAGACAGGGAGGTTTTCACGTTGGTGCTCACTAAATGTGGGTATGTCGTTGGCTGTGCAAGGGTTTTTCTTATTACAAGCCGTTACATTTTATGAGTATGGTTGATGTTGTGTCGATTGCCCCGTAAACATTGGGCCAACTATGAAATTTATTTAACCCTGTACCAATGTTGTAACGATAAAAGGCACTCCATCGAGTGTTGTACGTGCAGGGCGCCCGCCATGCCAGCCGCCCCCACCATGGGCGGCGGCTTACACCGACGCTGGTGTTTTCGATAAACCCATGACAGGGCGCGGGGATAACAGTTGTGCATACTGGTGCACCCGCCGTTTTCAAGGAGTCGCCTGATGTTTCCCAGCAAAGACACCGTACTGTGCATGTCCCTGGCAGGCCGGCCCGGCACCTTCGGGGTGCGTTTTCATAACCATCTGTACCAGCAGCTGGGGCTCGATTATTACTACAAGGCCATGACCACCGGCGACCTGCCGGCGGCCGTGGGTGGTATTCGCGCGCTGGGCGTGCGCGGGTGTGGGGTGTCGATGCCATACAAGGAGGCCTGCATCCCGTTGCTCGATGAACTGGACCCGTCGGCGGCCACGATCGACTCGGTCAATACCCTGGTCAATACACAGGGGCATCTGAAGGGTTACAACACCGATTATCTGGCGGTGCGCCAGTTGATCGAGCAGCATCGGCTGGACCCCGCATCGAGCGTGGCACTGCGCGGCAGTGGCGGCATGGCCAAGGCGGTGGCGTGCGCGTTGCGTGATGCCGGCTTCAAGGCCGGGACAATCATTGCGCGCAACCGTGAGGCGGGTGAGCGCCTGGCCCAGGTGTGTGGCTATCGCTGGCAGGCCGAACTACACGATGTGCGTGCGCAGGTGTTGGTGAACGTGACGCCGATCGGCATGGCCGGCGGTGCCGAGGCGCAGCAGTTGGCGTTCGGGCAAGCGGCGATCGAGGCGGCGCAGGTGGTGTTCGATGTGGTCGCCATGCCGGCACAGACGCCGTTGATCGTGGCCGCCCAGGCCGCAGGCAAGCCGGTGATCACCGGGCTGGAGGTGATTGCGCTGCAGGCGCTGGAGCAGTTCGTGCTATATACCGGCGTGCGCCCGGATGCACGGCAGGTGGCTGCGGCGGTGGCGTTTGCTCGGGGCGATTGATGGGTAGGGGGCTGGCGCATCTGCAGCACAAAAATCAACGCCGCCCCCAGCGTCAATCCACGCTACTCCAGCAATGCCAGCCGTTCTTCCAGCGCCGCAATCCGTGCTTCCAGCGCTTCGATCCGCTCTGGCGACACAGCGCCGCTCGAACGCTCGGTGCCTTGTTGGCGTGCCGAGAGAATCGCCTCGATGTCCGCCGGGTCGCCAAAGGCATGGGTATAACGGTCTTCACGCTGCCCGGCCTGGCGCGGCAGGTGCAGGGCCAAGCCCCTGGCGATCAGGCGCTCGAGCTGATGCACCACCTGTTCCGAGTCTTCGAACTCATGCATGCGGTTGCTGCGGGTCAGCAGCTCATTGACCGTCTGCGGCCCGCGCAGGAACATAAGCCCCAGCAGGATCAACTGCGCCGGTACCAACTCCAGCGCCTTGTCGATACGCTGCTCCCAGCGGTCGGCGCGGCTGCCCATCTGCAAGCGCGCCATGCCTTGGCCTTCCAGGGACCGCAAGGCCTGGCCGACCTGGCCCTGGGTCAGGTTCATCACCGGTTCTCGGCTGGTCTTCTGGTTGCAGGCCAGCACAACGGCGTTGAGGGTGAGCGGGTAGGTTTCAGGGCTGGTCGCCTGCTTTTCGATCAGGGCGCCGAGGACCCGGATTTGCGTGCTGTCGAGGCGCGGTTCGTCATCGCGGGTGTCTTGCTCTGTGCTCATCACGCTTTCCCTATGCTGTGGAAGGTCACCAGCCTAATCCTTGCAGGATAAAAGACAAGCCGCCTGCTGCACGCAAGCCGGTCTATAATCGCGCCAGTCCTTTTTTCACCCTGTCGAGATCATCATGACCATTTCCCTTTACGCCGCTTCCGTTCCAGTCTTCAAGCAGATGCTCAACGCCCTGAGCGATGTGCTGAACAAGGCCCAGGCACATGCCGAGGCGAAGAACATCGATGCCAACGCCTTCCTGCAGGCCCGTCTGTACCCCGACATGTTCCCGCTGGTGCGCCAGGTCCAGATCGCCGTCGACTTCGCCAAGGGTGTTTCGGCGCGCCTGGCCGAGGTCGAGCTGCCCAAGTACGACGACAGCGAAGCCACCTTCGCCGAGCTTCAGGCCTTGATCGCCAAGGTGCTGGCCTTCATCGAGCAGATCCAGCCGCAACAGATCGATGGAAAGGAAGGCATCGAGATCGTCACCCGTCCCGGCACGCCGAAGGAGAAGCGCTTCAGCGGCCAGTCCTACCTGCTGACCTACGGCTTGCCGCAGTTCTTCTTCCACGTCACCACCACCTACGCGATCCTGCGCCACAACGGTGTGGAAGTCGGCAAGCGTGACTACATGGGCGCGTTCTAGACCGCCGCGCACAAAAAAAGCCCGGCAAGGTGTGAGCCTTGCCGGGCTTTTTCATTGTTCGGCGTGTCAGGCAGCCTGACGCTCTTCGGCCTCGCAGGCGGCCGCCGTGAACAGCACGTCGGTGGAGGAGTTCAGCGCGGTTTCGGCCGAGTCCTGCAGGATGCCGATGATGAAGCCCACCGCCACCACCTGCATGGCGATTTCGCTGGGAATACCGAACAGGCTGCAGGCCAGCGGGATCAGCAGCAGCGAACCGCCCGCCACACCCGAGGCGCCGCACGCACAGACTGCAGCGACGATACTGAGCAGGATGGCGGTCGGCAGGTCGACGGTGATGCCCAGGGTGTGCACGGCCGCCAGGGTGAGCACGGTGATGGTGATCGCGGCGCCGGCCATGTTGATGGTTGCACCCAGCGGGATAGAGACCGAATAGGTGTCTTCGTGCAGGCCGAGCTTTTCGCTCAGGGCCAGGTTGACTGGGATGTTGGCGGCCGAGCTGCGGGTGAAGAAGGCGGTGATGCCGCTTTCTCGCAGGCACAGCAGGGTCAGCGGGAACGGGTTGCGGCGAATCTTCCAGAACACGATCAACGGGTTCATCACCAGTGCCACGAACAGCATGCAGCCGATCAGCACTGTCAGCAGGTGCAGGTAGCCCAGCAGGGCGCCCACGCCAGACTCGGCCAGGGTCGCCGCCACCAGCCCGAAAATGCCCAGGGGAGCGAAGCGGATCACCAGGCGTACGATCTGGGTCACGCCGTTGGACAGGTCGTCGATGGCCGTACGTGTGGTATCGCTTGCGTGGCGCATGGCCACGCCCAGGGCGATGGCCCAGGCCAGGATGCCGATGAAGTTGGCATTGACCAGCGCCGTGACCGGGTTGTCGACCACGCTCAGCAGCAGGCCCTGCAGCACGTCACTGATGCTGCCGGGCGGGTTCATGCTGGCATTGTGTGTGGCCAGCACCAGCTCCGAGGGGAACACCATGCTGGCGATCACCGCCACCACTGCAGCACCGAAGGTACTCAGCAGGTACAGCGTCAGGATGGGCCGGATGTGGGTTTGCTGGTCCTGCTTGTGGTTGGCGATCGACGCCATCACCAGCACGAAGACCAGGATCGGAGCCACCGCCTTCAGGGCGCTGACGAATACCTTGCCGATAAAGGCCAGGTTCAGCGCCGCCGCCGGCCATAGCAGTGCCACGGCAATACCGGCCACCAGGCCGACGACGATCTGCAGTACCAGGCTGGTACGGTTCAACAGGTTAAGCACTGGAGTCATGACAGGTGTTTCTCGTTCTTGTGCACGGGTGCGGTACTGGCGCAGCGCGTCGGGCTATGCCGGTTGCGAAAGGGGCGCGACTTTAGCACAGCACGCCAGCGCTTAGCGCAGGTGGCTGCTTGTGGTAGGTGAGGCCGGGTGTCGCTGTTAGTATGCGCGCCGCTTATATGAACGGTTGCGGCCGTGGGTTGTTTAACGTCGGGGTGTAAATGTCACTGGCGAACCGTGCGCGGTTCACGTCACCGGCCAGTTGAACAGCTCGCGCCGTGCGCCTTCGGTGATCGCCACGATGCCCGGGTGCTTGACCTTGCGCTCCACCGAAATGGCGTAGAACGATTCGGTTACCGCGTCGGTCTGGCCGATCAGCTCCACACCATACTGGCGGCACACTTCATCGGCGATCACGCTGGGCGCGATGAAGATGCCGCTGCCCGATTGGCCGAAGGCCTGCATCAGCGCACTGTCGTCGAATTCGCCGACGATGCGCGGTTGCAACTGCTGTTCGGCAAACCAGCGCAGCAGCCGGCTGCGCACCACCGTCTCCTGGCCGGGGATGAGCATCGGTGCGTGCTGCAGGCCGACGGGGAAGGGCGCCGGGTGCAAGGCGGCCAGTGCCGGGGTGGCGAAGAAGCTGATGCCGCATTCACCGAGCTTCTGGCTGTAGCCCTTGATGTCCAGGTGGCTGGGCATGGGGCTGTCGGAAATGACCATGTCCAGGCGCTGGATCGCCAGGTCCGCGAGCAGCCGCTCGAGCTTGTCTTCGCGACAGCTCAGGCGCAGTGGCTCGGGCAGCTCCATGGTGGGGGCGAGCAGGCGGTACACGATCGACTTGGGCACCACATCGGCCACCCCGACCCGGAACAGGATCTGCTGCTCGTTGGGCTGGGCGCGCAGTACCGCTTCGAGCTCGCCGCCAATCTGGAACATCTGTTCGGCGTAGGACAATGCCTGGCGCCCGGTTTCGGTCAGCTCCAGCTGGCGGCCCACGCGGCGAAACAGCTCGATGCCATAGCTGTGTTCGAGCAGGCTGATCTGCCCGCTGATGGTCTGAGGGGTAAGGTTGAGCTGTTCGCCGGCGCGCACGATGCTGCCGGTTTTGGCTACCGCCCAGAAGTAATGCAACTGCCGGTAATTGAGCATGGCGATCCCCGATTCGTAAAAACCGAAGTATAACCGCTGAAAATACGAATTTTCCTGATGTTTCGTGCTCTTTAGAATGCCTCGCTATCAATGCCAGACGTGCAAAGCGAGGAACCCATGCTTCAATTCAAATCGATCGGTACACCCTTGGTGATGCTGTTGGCGCTGTTTGCCATGAGCGGTTGCGACCAGGCGGAAAAGTCCGCGCAGCAGATGCTCAACCAGGCGGCCGAGTCGGCCAAGGAAGCGATCGACAAGACCAACGACGCGGCCCAGCAGGCGCTTAGCGATGCCACCGGCTCGCAGTTGGCAAAAAAGCCTGACGATGGCCAGGACACGCCCCAGAGCAAACCCGAGCGCGATAAAAGCGCCCAGGAAATCTGACCCTTTCTTCACACTGATTCAGGATTGATCCATGGAATACCTGCTGGAACTTGCTGCAAGCCCGACCGCCTGGGTCGCCCTGGCCACTCTGGTGGCGATGGAAATCGTGCTGGGTATCGACAACCTGATCTTTATCTCGATCCTGACCAACAAGTTGCCCGAGCAGTTCCGCTCCAAGGCGCGGCGCATCGGTATCAGCATGGCGCTGGTGATGCGTTTGGGCCTGCTGAGCACCATCGCGTGGATCGTGCAACTGACCGAGCCGGTGATCGATGTGTTCGGGCATGCATTCTCGTGGAAGGACATGATCCTGATCGCGGGCGGCCTGTTCCTGTTGTGGAAGGCCACGTCGGAAATCCACCACAGCGTCGATCCGCGTGCCAAGGAAGAAACCAAGGCGTCGTCCACCGTCACCCTGGGCTTCGCTGCGGCTATCGGTCAGATCCTGGTGCTGGACATCGTGTTCTCGATCGACAGCATCATTACCGCCGTGGGCATGACCGAGCACTTGCCGATCATGATCATCGCGGTGGTCAGTGCCGTGATCGTGATGCTGGTGGCGGCCGACCCGCTGGCCAAGTTCATCAACGACAACCCGACCGTGGTGATGCTGGCGCTGGGCTTCCTGATCATGATCGGCATGACCCTGATCGCCGAAGGTTTTGGCGCGCATGTGCCTAAAGGCTACGTGTATGCCGCCATGGCGTTCTCGACCTTGATCGAGGTCCTCAACATCATGTCGCGCCGTGCGCGTGAGAAGCGCGAAGCGCTGGAAAACCAGGCTGGATAAAACCTTCGCCGGCAATGCTTGCTCCTTGCAGGAGCCAGCGTTGCTGGCGAAAGCCGTTACGCGGATTGGGTCAGTTCACCCGTGCATCAATGCGCGTTGGCGTGTCGTTGTACCGCAGGTGCAGCCTTGCGCGGCTGCGGGTGGTGCAGGTGATGGCGCCGCGCAATGCGCAACACGCCCCAGAGCATGGCCGCGGCAACCACCAGCCACGTGCCGATCAACAGAAAGATTCCCATCGTCAGACTCATTGCGTGCCTCCTTCGACTGGGCAAGCTGGGCTCGCCATTCGGACACAAGCTCAGTCTAGCCCATCGCCTGTGACAATCGGTTGACCAATGGCCCCGCGCCTTGGTTCAGTTCGCTCTAAGCCCGCTTCGGGCTATACCCCACGCTTCAGCGGGCCTATCATCGCAGGCCAGTGGCCGGGCGTTCGTGTACCTGGCATCAGCCCAAAGCGAGTGTCCATGCTGCCCATTGCCTCGAAACGTCGTCTCTCCCGTCACCTGTTGCTGGCCTGCGCGCTGGCCGCGAGCCTGGTCGGCTGTGCCAGCCAGCCCTCGTCCCAGCTCAAGAGCCTGCCGCAGCGGGTCGAGCTAGGTGCGGTGCCGTTCTACCGGGGGGTTGCCTACCAGAGCGCGCCCATGGCCCTGGCTGCGATCCTCTCGCAGCAGGGCGTGCGCATCACCCCCGGCCTGCTCGAGGGCGCGCTGCAACTGCCTCAGGGCGTGGACAAACTGCAGGGGTCGATGCAAACCGCAGCCCGCCAGTACGGCATGCTGGTGTACCCGCTGGACGCCAGCCTGCCGGCCTTGCTGGCCCAGGTGGCCGCGGGCAATCCGGTGCTGTTGCGCTATCAGGAAGGTTCTGCGTTCTGGAGCGAGCCGCGCTATGGCGTGCTGATCGGGTATGACCGCTATAAATCGCGGGTGCTCCTGCGCGCAGGCAACAACCGGCGCCTGCTGATGGACTTCGACGATTTTGCCGGCGCCTGGAAGAAAGAGGGAAGTTGGGCGGTGCTGGTGCAGCCGCCAGGCCAACTGCCGGCCCAGGTGGACCGGCAACGCTGGCTCAAGGCCGCCAACGAACTGGCACAGGCCGGCCAGGAGCAGGCGGCGCGCCAGGCCGTCACCGCCCTGGGGCAATGACGGCCGGGTGGTGCGCGGTTACACGCCCAGGCGGTCGCGCAGGCTGTAGTACCACGCACCCAGCGCGCTGAACGGTACGCGCAGCATCTGCCCGCCGGGGAATGGGTAGTGCGGCAGTTCGGCGAAGGCGTCGAAGCGCTCGGCCTGGCCGCGCAGGGCCTCGGCCAGCACCTTGCCAGCCAGGTGGGTATAGGTCACGCCGTGACCGCTGCAGCCCTGCGAGTAATAGATGTTGTCGCCCAGGCGACCCACCTGTGGCAGGCGCGACAGGGTCAGCAGGAAGTTGCCGGTCCAGGCGTAGTCGATCTTCACATCCTTGAGCTGCGGGAAGGCCTTGAGCATTTTCGGACGAATGATGGCCTCGATGTTGGCCGGGTCACGCGCGCCGTACACCACACCACCGCCGAAGATCAGGCGCTTGTCGCCGGTCAGGCGGTAGTAGTCGAGCAGGTAGTTGCAGTCCTCGACACAGTAGTCCTGGGGCAGCAGGGTACGGGCCAGTTCTTCGCTCAACGGCTCGGTGGTGATCACCTGGGTGCCGCACGGCATCGACTTGGAGGCCAGTTCCGGTACCAGGTTGCCCAGGTAGGCGTTGCCGGCCACGATGATGAACTTGGCCCGCACCTTGCCTTGCGGGGTGTGCACCACCGGGTTGGCACCACGCTCGATGCGGATGGCCGGGGACTGTTCGTAGATCTTGCCGCCCAGCGATTCAACGGCGGCGGCTTCGCCCAGCGCCAGGTTGAGCGGGTGAATGTGGCCGCCGCTCATGTCGAGCATGCCGCCAATGTAGCTGTCACAGGCGACCACTTCGCGGATGCGGCGCTGGTCCATCAGTTCCAGCTGGGTGTGGCCGTAGCGCTCCCACAGGCGTTGCTGAGACTCCAGGTGGCCCATCTGCTTGCTGGTCAATGCAGCAAACACGCCACCGTCTTTCAGGTCGCACTGGATGTTGTACTTGGCCACGCGCTCGCGGATGATGCGCCCGCCCTCGAAAGCCATCTGGCCCAGCAGTTGCGCCTGCTTGGGGCCGACGGTGCGCTCGATCACGTCGATGTCGCGGCTGTAGCTGTTGACGATCTGCCCGCCGTTACGGCCCGAAGCACCAAAGCCGACCTTGGCGGCTTCGAGCACGGTCACGCTGAAGCCGTTCTCGAGCAGGAACAGGGCGCTGGACAGGCCGGTGTAACCCGCACCGATCACGCAGACGTCGGTCTGTACTTCTTCCTGCAGGCTTGGGCGCTGTGGGACGGGGTTGGCCGAGGCGGCGTAATACGACTGGGGGTAGGGGGTGTTGGCCATGCGCGGGCACCTCTGGGTTTGTAGTTGTATGTTCTATATTTTTTACGATTGCGCAGATCGTATCAACAATAATAAACACCCGCCAGCCGGACGGTACAAATCGCTGAATCTTGGCCGTTGATAAAAAATATTAGTATTCAGTGGCTTAGCGTCAAAAAAAGTATTGACACTGTGGTTCGTTTGCGTAGAATGCCGCCTCACAGCAGGCACATAGCTCAGTTGGTTAGAGCACCACCTTGACATGGTGGGGGTCGTTGGTTCGAATCCAATTGTGCCTACCAAACATTTCCGCCCCTGCTGGCGGAACACAAAAAGGCGATCCGCAAGGGTCGCCTTTTTCGTTTGGGCGGTTGCTGGGCCCAGGTTCAAAGTCGCTGATTTTTTTGCACATTTCGCTTTACGCAAGGGGCTGAACCTGAGTAGAATGCGGCCCTCAGCAGGCACATAGCTCAGTTGGTTAGAGCACCACCTTGACATGGTGGGGGTCGTTGGTTCGAATCCAATTGTGCCTACCAAACATTTCCGTCCATGCTGGCGGAACATAAAAAGGGCGATCCGCAAGGATCGCCCTTTTTATTTGCCTGCACAAAGGCGCGTGGCGCGACTCGAATGCTCAAGCCGCGCAGGGTACGTCAGGGAATACGGATGATCTCCACACCGCTCTGTACCAGCTCGAAGCGATCCTCGCCCAAGTGGTTGACCCGGTCGCCGATAGCCAGCCGGTAGCTGGTGATCGGCAGGGTGGCGGCACTTCCATCGGCCTGCAGGGTGGCTTCCTGAAATTCATGGACGGGGTAGATGCGTCCTTCAGCATCCCGAGCATGAAATTGTCCGACCAGTACTGCTGTCATTTAGCGTGTGACCTCTGAAGTGTTCTCTATGGGGCATAGACCACTGTTTTGCCTGGGAAGTTTTGTCCTGGCGGAAAAAAACCTGTGGGCGGCGGTGTAGCGTCTATAACTACCACTTCTCTATGTCGATCAGGTGGGAGTGTGCCATGAGCCAGGTCTATAAGGTTGCGGTATTGGTGGGCAGCTTGCGCAAGGCGTCCATCAACCGCAAGGTCGCCCATGCCCTGGCGCAACTGGCGCCGGCCAGCCTCACGCTGGAGATTGTCGAAATTGGCGAGTTGGCACTGTACAACGAGGATATCGACGTCGACCCGCCAGCGGCCTATACCGCGTTCCGTGAGCAGTTGCGCGCCAGCGACGCGGTGCTGTTCGTCACACCTGAATACAACCGTTCGGTGCCGGGCGTATTGAAAAACGCCATTGATGTCGGCTCGCGGCCCTATGGGCAAAGCGCCTTCGGCAAGAAGCCGGGCGCGGTGATCAGTGTGTCGCCTGGGGCGGTGGGGGGCTTTGGTGCCAACCATCATTTGCGCCAGTCGCTGGTGTTCCTCGATGTGCCGTGCATGCAGCAACCGGAAGCCTACGTGGGCGGGGCGGCGACGCTGTTCGATGAGCATGGCGCATTGTCGGAGAAGACTCGGCCGTTTCTGCAGAGCTTTATCGACAGTTATGCGGCGTGGGTGGCGCGCCACCTGGGCTGATATCGCGGCGCTCCCTGCGCGGGCAAGCCAGCTCCCACAGTTACCCCGCCGTGCTCACGAGCAGTGGTGTCTGTGCGGGGTTTGGCTTGCCAGCGAAAGCGTCCGTGATGTCTATACCGCCTGAGGCATCTCGCCCAGCGCCAGGCGCCGGTTGATATCTGCCACCACCTCAGGCAGCTCGTTGAGGGTGTCGATCAGGTAGTGCGGGCGCGAGCCCTCGAACAGTGCGTGAATGCGCGAGCGCTCGGCCGCCAGTTGCTGCTGATCCAGTGCACGGTAGCTTTCATAGGTAAGCCCCAGGGCATTGCCCGAGCACACCAGGGCCACCGTCCACATGCCAGCGCGCCGGCCTTCGAGAATGCCCGGCACGGTGTCATCCACCTTCACGCAGGCCGCCACATCGTCGATCCCCAGTGCAATCACGTTGGCCAGCGCCTGGGCCGGCCACGGGCGGCCATTGGGGGTTTCATCGGTAGCTACCACATGGTCGGCCACATAGCCATTGCGCGCTGCCAGGGCCACCACCTTGTCCATCACCACTTTCGGATAGCCGGAACACGAGCCGATCTTCAGGCCTTGCTGGCGCAACTGGTTGATGGTGCCCAGCGCGCCGGGTATCAGCGCCGAATGCGTGGCGATCTTTTCGATCTGCAACGGCATGAAGCGGTTGTACAAGGCCGTCACGTCCTCATCGCTCGGCGTGCGCCCGAACACCTTGCGGTAGCGCTCGGCGATCTGTGGCTGGTCGCACAGGGTGCGGATATGGTCCCACTTGCCCATGCCCATCGGGCCGCGGGCTTCTTCGATGGACACCTGTACATCGAACTCGGCAAAGGCTTCGACGAAGATCTGCGTCGGGGCGAAAGAGCCGAAGTCGACCACGGTGCCGGCCCAGTCCAGGATCACGGCGTGCAAGTGGGTGGGTTGGGTGTAGTTCATGGTGTATTCCTTGGTCTGTCATGCCGCTGAAAGGGGTCAACTTGCCCGGGTAGAGGATGAAGCCCTTGGCCTGAGGTCAGCAGGACAGGGTGATTGCTCATTAAGGTGGGCCTCGCAAGCGGTGGGCTGAAACTACGGGGCCTACGTTGCAATTACGCGCACTATCAATCAAATTGTTTGTTGTTATTCCAGGCATAAGTCAGGCCGATAGATATGAACCTGTTCCAGCTCCGCGCGTTCGATGCCGTAGCCCGTGAGGGCAGCTTTACCCGCGCGGCTGCGCGGCTTTTCATCAGCCAGCCGGCCGTGACCGGGCACATCAAGGCGCTGGAGGAGCATTACCAGCTCACCTTGCTGCGACGTACTGCACGTCGGGTCGAACTGACCGAGGAGGGCATCCGTCTGGCGGCGATCACCCGCGCCATGTTCGGCCTGGCCGAAGAGGCCCAGGCTTTGCTGGAGGCCAACCGGCAGTTGCTCTCCGGGCGGCTTGAAGTCGCCGCCGACGGCCCGCATCTGGTCATGCCGATGCTGGCCCGGTTACGTGAGCGCTATCCCGGCGTCACGGTCAACCTGCGCCTGGGCAATGCCCAGCAAACCCTGGCTGCGTTGTTGTCCGAACATGCTGATGTGGCGGTGCTGACCGAGGTCGAGCCGCGCCATGGCCTGTACCTGCAAAGCCTGGGAGGTTCGCGGATCTGTGCGTTGCTGCCGGCAGGGCACCCCTGGGCAGTGACTGACGATGACGTGCCCCTGGCTGAACTGGACCAGCAGATCATGGTGCTGCGTGAGCCCGGCTCGATCACCCGGCGTACCTTCGACCAGGCCTGCCGACAGGCCCAGGTGCAGCCACGGGTGCTGCTGGAACTCGACAGCCGTGAGGCGGTGACCGAAGCCGTGGCGGCGCAGTTGGGCATGGGGATCGTGTCATCGGCCGAAATCAGTCATGATCCGCGCGTGGTGACAAGGCCGATCAGTGGGGCAGGGCTGGTCAACCAGCACATGCTCGGGTGCCTGCAGCGGCGCCGCGAGTTACGCCTGATCCAGACGTTCCTGAACCTGGCGGTCGAGCAACGAGACGAATGAGCATGCGTGACAAAGACACGATAGCCATGCAACTGGTGCGCGAAGCGCTGTTGCAGAGCTGCCCGCAAGAACAGGCCAGCAGTGCGCTGCTGCAGCGCGTAGGGATCGACCCGCAGCGTTTGCACTGCATCGAGGCGCGGGTGCCGGCCACGGCCTATGCGCACCTGTGGCGTTTGCTGGCGCGGCGCAGCAATGACGAGTTTTTCTGCATGGACCCGCGTGGCCTGCGCAGCGGCAGTCTGGCGTTTTTGTGCCAGGCGTCGATGGTGCAGCCCAGCGTCGGTGCGGCACTGGACTGCGCGTTGAGCTTCCTGTCGTTGATGCTCGAGCACCTGCAACCGGTACTGGTGCGTCAGCAGAGCCTGGCAGAGATCGTGATCGGCGAGCCCCAGAGCACTCCACGACGTGCCTTCACCTATTTCACCTTCTGGATGATCGTGCATGGTGTGGCCTGTTGGCTGGCCGGTCGGCGCATTCCGATCCTGGCCATCGAACTGCGCTGCGCTGCGCCCGACTTTTGCGACGACTACCGCGTGATGTTTTCGCAGAACCTGCAGTTCGATCGTCCGCGTACCCGTATGATTTTCGCTGCCGATTGCCTCGAACTGCCGATCAGGCGCAGTGCCGACGAACTGCAACGCTTTCTCGCCCAGGCGCCGGCCAATATCCTGGTCAAGTATCGCGATCCAGACAGCCTGGCGCGGCGGATCAAGGACGACCTGCGCCAGTTGCCGGCGGTGTACTGGCCGGAAACCGAAACACTGGCCCAGCGCTTGTGCATTTCAGCCTCCACCCTGCGTCGCCGCCTGGCCGACGAGGGCCAGACTTATCAGGCGCTCAAGGACAGTGTGCGCCGCGAACTGGCCATCGCTTGGCTGGCCGATGCCCAGGTCAGCTACGGGGAGATTGCCGAGCGCCTTGGGTTTGCCGACCCCCGTTCGTTCTACAAGGCCTTTCGCAAATGGTCGGGGTGCAACCCTGGGCACTACCGTAGCGTCGTGCTCGGCTCGGGCTGAGCACGCAAGGCAAGCCTTCCTGCTCCCTTGCCAGAGCTGCTGCTCCTAGTCTGGCTGCCCACCCTTCAGCGGAGCAGGCGCAGTGAGCCAGACCTCGAGCACCAGTACTACCTTTGAGCCACCCGATGACTCCATCCTTCTTGATCGCTTCATCGGTGAGCGCCTGCCGGAGTGGCTCAAGGCTGCATCCACGGAGCAGGCGCACGCATTGACTGCTGCGCTGGTTCGCCAGCAACAGTCTCTGGAAGCGCTGACCGAGCTGTTCCAGGGGCTGCAGTCACCTGGCGCGTTCGGTGCGCCGTTGCTGGAGCAGGCCCTGCGCGACACCCTGGGGCTGCAACTCGATACACGCACGGCGCACTGGAAGGAGGTGCGTCTGCGTCAGGTACGTCCTGGGCTTTCGGCCACTCCCATGCCGGTACTTGAGGCGCTCGAAATCGAAAGCCCGCTGTTGCAGCGCGCATTGCAGAACTTCAGCGAGGCTGCAGGCGGCTATTGGGGGTTCTTCCAGGGGACGGCGATCGTTTCTGCCGGGCAGACACTGGGGGTCGCCCCCGAACGCTTTGCCGGCCTGTGCCGTAGGCTGGATCTGGGCCAGAAGTATCAGGCTCACCTGGACGCTGTGTTCGACCCGCCGGATAACGCGCTCAAGCGCCAGCGTCATGGGCTGCTGGCCGCTGAGCAACGTCACCAGCTGGAGGCAGCCACGCATATCAGCTACCTGAAAAAAGACATCGATGAGGCGGCCTACCGCATGCTGTGCCAGGTGGTCGAGGGGGCTGGCCAGGTGACCTACGCCGAGCACCCGGTCAGGGTGCGCAGCATTGAGGTGTTGGGGCAGTACGTGCACGGCGCCGTCGCCTTCCTGGCCCGTGGCACGCCGCTGGAGGGATCGGTGCGCTGGACCGAGGCGGGGCTGGTACGCCAGGTCGTGGTGTTTCTGCCAGGCGACCTGCAGCGTCCACTGCGTCAGTATCCATCATGGTATGCGTGCGCAACGGATCTGGGGCTGGCCTTGAAAACGGCCGACTACCTGGCCTACTTCCAGGGCTTGATCGGTCTGGAGGGGCGCGCCGCGTTCCTTGCGGCGTGGCAGGCGCAGCGCGAAGCGGCGCGGCCGGAACTGCAACTGCTGGATTACGCGCTGACGGGTGAGCTGTTTGCCAGCCTTGCGCAGTTGCGTATCGCCAGGCTCAAGGCCGACGCGGCGGTGCTTGCCGTACCTACGGCCAAGGTCGACGACGCGCAGGCCGAGGCGCGCCGTCAGGCCTACCTGGCTGCTGGTCAAACCCTGCTCGGGATCGCGGCCTCGTTCATCCCCGGGATCGGCCAGATCATGCTGGCCAGTAGCGTCGGGCAACTGCTCGAGGAGGTCTATGAGGGCGTTGTCGACTGGAACCAGGGCCAGCGCAGGCAAGCCCTGCTTCACCTGACCGGGGTTGCACAGAACGTGCTTGCCAGCGTTGCAATGGGGGCGGGCGTCGCGGGGCTGGTGGCGGTGGCAACGCGTACGGCGTTCGTCGATGGGCTCATGCCAATGGTGCGCAGCAGCGGTCAGTACCGCCTATGGAGCGAGGACCTGGCCGCCTATCGCCATGCGCGTGTGATGGCTGACACCCTGGTGCGGCGCAGTGATGGGCTTTATGAAGACGCCGAGGCACTCTGGCTCAAGCATGATGGGCACATTTATCAGGTCCGCGAGCGCGACGGGCGTTGGCTGCTGCAGCACCCGCAGCGTGACCAGGCGTATGCGCCTGTGCTGCAAGGCAATGGCGAAGGTGCCTGGCGCCTGCCTGGCGAGCATCCGTTGCAGTGGTCGGGCAGTGCCTTGCTGATGCGACGCCTGGGCCCTCTGGGTGAAGGACTGAGTGACGCGCAGGTCGCTCAGGTCCTGGTGATCGCTGATATCGACGAAGCGCGCTTGCGCGGTTTGCATGTGCAAAACCGACGCATGCCGGTCCGTCTGCGCGATACGCTGGTGCGCCTGGGCATCGATGCCCGCATCTCGACATTCTTCGAGCGCCTGCATCGGCAGACCGATACCCAAGGCCTTGATCCTGTGCTCTATGCCTTCTGCAGGGAACACGTGCAGGCCTCGGAGGATGCCGAGCAGGACTCGGAGCTCGATCGTATCTGGGAACAGATGCCACGCTTGCGCCTGGCGCTGTTCGAGCACCTTGAGGCTGCCACGCTGACCGAAGCGGATGCCAGCGTGGGCGTGTTGCAGCGGGACTTCCCCGGCTTGCCGCACCGCTACGCCCAGTCGCTGATCGAGCAGGCCGACGCAACGCAACGCCAGGCCATGCAGCAGACCCGCCGTGTCCCCTTGGCCGTGGCCGAGCAGGCCCGCCATACCTTGCGTGAAGTGCGTCTGAGTCGGGCGCTGGAAAGCCTGTGCCTGCACAACGTGTACAGCGTCGACGGTGTGCGCCTGGCCTTTGGCCTGCTGCGGCGCATGCCGGCCTGGCCCGACGGACTCAACCTGGAGCTACGCGAGCGCTCGCCCAGCGGACGTCTGCTCGAGCGTCAGTTGTCGCTCAGCGATACCCGCCTGACCCGGGTGCTGGTGCGCCACGACGGGCGTTTTTCGGTGTACGACAGCGAAGGCTACGAGATCGACGACCCGATCCCCGCGCCGCAGGGGTTGTTCGAGGCCATCGCCTGCTGCCTGACCCGCGAACAGCGTCGGGCCCTGGGTTGGACGCGCCATGACAGCGCCGCAGAGATACGTCAGGCCCTGGCTGCCCTGGCATTGGCCAATACGCGCGACGCGGCGCGTCTGATCGGGCAGGTCCAGCCGTCGGGGCGCTTCAGCCCGCCCCGGCGGCTGGCGGACGGTCGCCTCGGGTATCCGCTCAGCGGCCGTGGCAACGCCGCACACCAGCCGCTGGTGAGCGTGGTACGTACCCTGTTTCCAGGCTATGACGCACTTCAGATCGATGTGCTTCTGACCGAGTTGCAGGGGGGCTCGGTTGCGCCGATGACGGCATTGATGCGCTTGCTCGAGCAGTATCAGAGCCTTGATGTGAGCCTGCAGTTGTGGTGTTGCGAAGTGTTTGGCCAGTCGCGCCAGTGGCGCCGCCAGGTGGCCGATGAGCTGCGCCGATGCTGGCGGCGACAGACAGATCGAGTGATCAATGGTGGCGGAATGCTGATCGGTTATCGTCTGAACCTGGTATCGATACCGGTGGGACATTTGCCGGTCCTGGCAGCCGACATCGATTTTTCCCATGTAATCGACCTTACATTGATGGGCATGGGCTTGACCGAGCAGTCCAACAGCTTTCTGCAGCGTTTCGTCGGCGTGCGCTGGCTCAACCTGGCGAACAACCACTTCGGTCGTATCCCACCTGCGTTGAACCGCATGACCTGGCTCCGTGAGGTGAACCTGAACCTCAACCAGATCAACCTGCGCAACACCGGCGTCAATACCCTTGCGTCACTGCATCGGCTTGAAGTGTTGAACCTGGATAACAACCCCATTGAAGTTTTGCCGAACATGTCGGGCATGTCCAACTTGCGCCATGTGTGGTTGCGCAGTGCCCGTCTGCAGCTGTTTCCCGCGGGGTTGCTCACGTGTCCGTTTCTGGATTTCGTCGACTTGCGCGACAACTACATCACTCAGTTGCCGGAGCAGTTTTTCGTGGCCGAGTCGCCGAGTATCTACCTGCTGCAGCGTAACCCTCTGCCGCAGGCCGTCTGGGACCGCATCAGCGAGCTTCAGCAGTTGGCACCCGCGCTGGACGCAGCGGCCGGTGCTGTCGTCCCCGCTGCAAACATCACGCAGAGTCGCGCGCTTTGGCTCGAACTGACCGACGAGGCGCAGCTCCAGGCGCGTAGCCGTTACTGGGAAAGCCTTGTTGCAGAACCTGCTGGCTCGGATTTTTTCCAACTGTTGACCGCACTGACCGGGTCGGCGGATTTCCAGCATACCCGTGCCGAACTGGACCAGCGTGTGTGGCGCATGCTCGAGGCGATGGTGCAGAGCACTGCGCTGCGCGAGGAGATGTTCGAGCTGGCCGCCAGCCCGACGACCTGCGTAGACAGTGTGTCGTCCACCTACAGTGCGCTGGAGGTGCGCTTTCTACTGTTTCAGGCCGTGGGCACCGACAGCCCGGGCGATCAGCGGGGTGAGGCGCTGCTTGCTTTCGCGCGTCGGCTGTTTCGCCTTGAGCAGGTCGAGCAGTTCGCCCGCGCCGACATCCAGGCGAGGGGGCTGGAGGGGCGCGGGGTGGATGAAGTCGAGGTGAGCCTTGCCTACCGCACCCGCCTGGCCGCCGCGCTGGACCTGCCTGGGCAGCCGCGCAACATGCAGTTCGCCGAAGTGGCTGGCGTGGCGCCGGCGCAGATAGACCAGGCCCAGCAGGTCGTACTCGCTGCCGAGCGGACCGACCAGTTGGCGACGTTCATCAGTGGCCGGGACTTCTGGCTGGCGCACCTGCGCCGGGTGCATGACGGCGAGTTCGAGCACGTCGAACAACCGTTCTGGGATCGCCTCGAAGGGCTGGCCGCGCAACAGGACACGCTGGCGGAAGGGGCGTATCTGATGCAAATGAACACGCTGCGCAGCGAACGCGAGGCGGCGGTGCAGGCGCTGGTGGTGCGCCTGACCCAGGCGGCGTTGCAGGCTGCCTCGCCGCCTGCGGGCTAGCGAGGCGGGCCCCGTGCAGTCAGTGGCCAAACCAGTCATCCAGATTGACAGCTTTGGCCATTGTCGATGCACTGCAGTGGCGCGACTATCGTCAGATCATTCGTTCTATTCCAACAATAAGAAACGAGGAGTCTGGCGATGCGTGACTACAGTGGCGCGGCAGGTCGCTTCAATTACATCCAAACCGCTGCTCAGGGGCTGCAGGGCAGCCTGGATGCGCTCAACGCGTGCGTGGAGTGCTGTGACCGGCATGTGGCCAGCGGCAGTGTTGCGCTGTACTGGGAAGGCCGTGACGGGCGCAGTGCCGAATATACCTTCGCAGCGTTGCACGCCCAGGCCCAGCGCATGGCCAACGTGCTCAAGGCCCAGGGCGTCGGCCAGGGTGACCGCGTGGCGGGCCTGCTGCCGCGCACCGTCGAGCTGCTGATTACGGTACTGGCCACCTGGCGCCTGGGCGCGGTCTACCAGCCGCTGTTCACGGCCTTCGGGCCAACGGCCATCGAGCACCGCCTGCACGGGTCCGGGGCGCGGGTGGTGGTCACCGACCGCACCAACCGGCCCAAGCTCGACGACGTCGAGGGCTGCCCGCATATCATTACCGTGGACGCCGACCCGCAGTCTGCCGACCTGGACTTCCATGGTGCACTGCAGGGCGCCAGCGAGCACTGCCCGGCCGTGCTGCTGCACGCCGATGCAGCGTTTCTGCTGATGTTCACCTCCGGCACCACCGGCCCGGCCAAACCACTGTATGTGCCGCTGCGCGCGATTGTGGCGTTCCAGGGCTACATGCGCGACGCCATCGACCTGCGCCCGCAGGATGCGTTCTGGAACCTGGCCGACCCGGGCTGGGCGTACGGGCTGTATTACGCGGTCACCGGGCCCTTGGCGCTGGGCCATGCCACCACCTTCTTCGATGGCCCGTTCAGCGTCGAGAGTACCTGCCACGTCATCAACAAGTACCGCATCACCAACCTGGCCGGCTCGCCCACTGCCTACCGCATGCTGATCGCCGCGGGCGAGGCGTTCGCGGCACCGATCAAGGGCCGCCTGCGGGTGCTCAGCAGCGCCGGCGAGCCGCTCAACCCCCAGGTGATCCGCTGGTTTGCCGAGCATCTGGACGTGACCATTCACGATCACTACGGCCAGACCGAGCTGGGCATGGTGCTGTGCAACCACCATGGCCTTGAACACCCGGTGCACATGGGCTCGGCCGGCTTCGCGGTGCCTGGCCACCGCGTCGTGGTGCTCGACGAACAGCAGCGCGAACTGCCCGCCGGGCAACCGGGAACCCTCGCGGTGGATCGCGAGCAGTCACCGCTGTGCTGGTTTGGCGGCTATCACGGCGGGCCAACCAAGGCGTTCGTCGGCAAGTACTACCTGAGCGGCGACACGGTCGAGCTCAACGAGGATGGCAGTATCAGCTTCGTCGGCCGCAACGACGATGTGATCACCACCTCCGGCTACCGGGTCGGCCCGTTCGACGTGGAAAGCGCGCTGATCGAGCACCCGGCCGTGATCGAGGCCGCCGTGGTCGGCAAGCCCGACCCGCAGCGCACCGAACTGATCAAGGCGTTCGTGGTGCTGGCCGCCGGCGTGGAGGGCACGCCGGAGCTGGCCGAAAACCTGCGCCAGCAGGTGCGCCAGCGACTCTATGCGCACGCCTATCCCCGCGAAATCGAGTTTGTCAGCGAGCTGCCCAAGACCCCGAGCGGCAAGCTGCAGCGTTTCATCCTGCGCAATCAGGAAATTGCCAAACTACATGCCGCGCCGACGCCAGCCGCCAGCGCCTGAGGACGACTTATGCTCATTGCCAACAAGAACTTCATCGTCAGCGGTGCCGCCTCCGGGCTGGGCGCCGCCACTGCCGACATGCTGATCGCCGCCGGCGCCCAGGTGATGCTGGTGGACCTGAACGCCGAGGCCGTGGCCGCCAAGGCGGCGGCCCTGGGCGACAAGGCCCGCTTCGCCGTGGCCGACATCAGCCAGCAGGCGCCGGCCAAGGCCGCAGTGGACGCTGCCATCAGTGCATTCGGCAGCCTGCACGGGCTGGTCAACTGCGCCGGCATCGTCGGCGCCGAAAAGGTCCTGGGCAAACAGGGCCCGCATGGTCTGGACAGCTTCAGCCGGGTGATCAACGTCAACCTGATCGGCAGTTTCAACCTGCTGCGCCTGGTGGCTGCGGCCATGGCTGAAGGCGAGGCGGGGGCGGATGGCGAGCGCGGGGTCATCATCAATACCGCGTCCATCGCCGCCTATGACGGCCAGATCGGCCAGGCCGCCTATGCAGCGTCCAAGGGCGCGATTGCCAGCCTGACCCTGCCGGCTGCGCGTGAGCTGGCGCGCTTCGGGATCCGTGTGATGACCATCGCGCCGGGTATCTTCGAGACTCCGATGATGGCCGGCATGACCCAGGAAGTGCGCGACTCGCTGGCGGCCGGCGTACCGTTCCCGCCGCGCCTGGGGCGCCCGCAGGAGTACGCCGCGCTGGCGCGCCACATCATTGAAAACAGCATGCTCAACGGCGAGGTGATCCGCCTTGACGGTGCCTTGCGCATGGCTGCCAAATAATCAGGAGAAGAGCATGACCCGTGACCCGATCGTTATCGTCAGTGCCGTGCGCACGCCCATGGGCGGCCTGCAGGGCGACCTGAAAAGCCTGACCGCGCCGCAACTCGGTGCTGCCGCGATTCGCGCGGCGCTCGAGCGGGCCGGCGTGGCCGCCGACAGCGTCGACCAGGTGTTGTTCGGCTGCGTGCTGCCGGCCGGCCTGGGCCAGGCCCCGGCGCGTCAGGCCGCCCTGGGCGCCGGCCTGCACAAGGGCACCACCTGCACCACGCTGAACAAGATGTGCGGTTCGGGCATGCAGGCCGCTATCATGGCCCATGACCTGCTGCTGGCCGGCACTGCCGAGGTGGTGGTGGCCGGCGGCATGGAGAGCATGTCCAACGCGCCGTACCTGCTGGACAAGGCGCGCAGTGGTTACCGCATGGGCCACGGCAAGATCATCGATCACATGTTTTCCGACGGCCTGGAGGATGCCTACGACAAGGGCCGCCTGATGGGCACCTTTGCAGAGGATTGCGCGCAGGCCCTGGGCTTCAGTCGCAAGGTGCAGGACGACTTTGCGATTGCCTCGCTGACCCGTGCGCAGCAGGCGATCGAGAACGGCAGCTTTGCCGCCGAGATCGTGCCGGTGGAGGTAACCGAGGGCAAGCAGACCCGCCTGGTCAGCCATGACGAGCAACCGCCCAAGGCGCGCCTGGACAAGATCCCCCAGCTCAAGCCGGCGTTTCGCGACGGCGGTACGGTGACGGCGGCCAATTCCAGTTCGATCTCCGACGGCGCGGCGGCGCTGGTGCTGATGCGCAGGTCCCAGGCCGAGCAGCGTGGCCTCAAGCCGCTGGCGGTGATTCACGGGCATGCGGCGTTCGCCGATGAGCCGTCGCTGTTCCCCACCGCGCCGATCGGCGCGATCGACGCGCTGCTCAAGCGCACCGGCTGGAACCTGGCCGAGGTCGACCTGTTCGAGATCAACGAAGCCTTTGCCGTGGTCACCCTTGCCGCGATGAAGCAGTTGGACCTGCCCCATGACAAGGTCAACGTCCACGGTGGCGCCTGTGCCCTGGGCCATCCGATTGGCGCATCGGGGGCGCGCATTCTGGTCACCTTGCTCGCGGCGCTGCGCCAGAAGGGCCTGCGCCGCGGTATCGCGGCTATCTGCATTGGCGGCGGCGAAGCCACAGCCATGGCCGTCGAGTGTCTGGACTGAGGTGCACCATGCTAGTCAATGACGAACAACAGCAAATCAGCGATGCCGTCCGCCAGTTCGCCCAGGAGCGCCTGCGCCCCTTTGCCGAGCAATGGGACCGCGAGCACCGGTTCCCCCGCGAAGCCATTCAGGAGATGGCCGAGCTGGGACTGTTCGGCATGCTCGTGCCGGAGCAGTGGGGCGGCAGCGACACGGGTTATGTCGCCTACGCCATGGCCCTGGAAGAGATCGCCGCCGGTGACGGTGCCTGCTCGACCATCATGAGCGTGCACAACTCGGTGGGTTGCGTACCCATCCTTAAATTCGGCAGCGAGCAGCAGAAACAGCAGTTCCTCACGCCGCTGGCCACCGGCGCGATGCTCGGTGCCTTCGCCCTGACCGAGCCGCAGGCCGGTTCCGATGCCAGCAGCCTGAAAACCCGTGCGCGCCTGGACGGCGAGCACTATGTGCTCAATGGCTGCAAGCAGTTCATTACCTCGGGGCAGAACGCCGGCGTGGTCATCGTGTTTGCCGTCACCGACCCGGCGGCCGGCAAGCGCGGTATCAGTGCCTTTATCGTGCCCACCGATGCGCCCGGTTACCAGGTGGCGCGGGTCGAGGACAAGCTCGGCCAGCATGCCTCCGACACCTGCCAGATCGTGTTCGATAACGTGCGCGTGCCGCTGGGCAACCGTCTTGGCGAGGAGGGCGAGGGCTACCGGATCGCCCTGGCCAACCTGGAAGGCGGGCGTATCGGTATCGCCTCGCAATCGGTGGGCATGGCGCGCGCCGCGTTCGAGGTGGCGCGCGACTATGCACGCGAGCGCGAAAGCTTCGGCAAGCCGCTGATCGAACACCAGGCGGTGGCCTTTCGCCTGGCCGACATGGCCACGCGCATCGCCGTGGCGCGGCAGATGGTGCATCATGCCGCCGCCTTGCGCGATGCCGGGCGCCCGGCGCTGGTGGAGGCCTCGATGGCCAAGCTGTTCGCCTCGGAGATGGCCGAGAAGGTCTGCTCCGATGCCTTGCAGACCCTGGGCGGTTATGGCTATCTGAGCGACTTCCCGCTGGAGCGCATCTACCGCGACGTGCGGGTCTGCCAGATCTACGAAGGCACCAGCGACATTCAGCGCATGGTCATTGCGCGCAATCTTTGAAGGGAGCAGCTTGCATGAGTTTCGAAACCATTCTGTTGGACATCCGCGACAAGGTCGGCCTGATCACCCTCAACCGGCCCCAGGCGCTCAATGCGTTGAATGCGCAGATCGTGCGCGAGTTGAACCAGGCGCTGGACCAGCTCGAAGCGGACCCGAGCATCGGCTGCATCGTACTCACCGGCTCGGAAAAGGCCTTTGCCGCCGGCGCCGACATCAAGGAAATGGCCGAGCTGACCTACCCGCAGATCTATCTGGACGACCTGTTCAGCGACAGCGACCGTATCGCCAACCGACGCAAGCCGATCATCGCGGCGGTGTCCGGTTTTGCCCTGGGCGGTGGCTGCGAGCTGGCACTGATGTGCGACTTCATCCTGGCCGGCGACAACGCCAGGTTCGGTCAGCCCGAAATCAACCTCGGCGTGCTGCCGGGCATGGGCGGTACCCAGCGCCTGACACGTGCGGTGGGCAAGGCCAAGGCCATGGAACTGTGCCTGAGCGGGCGCATGATGGGCGCCGAGGAAGCCGAGCGCGCCGGCCTTGTGGCGCGCATCGTGCCCAAGGAACAGCTGCTTGAGGAAGCCCTGAAGGTGGCGGCGCAGATCGCGAAGAAATCCGTGCCGGTGGCCATGATGGTCAAGGAGAGCATCAACCGCGCCTTCGAGGTCAGCCTGTCGGAAGGCGTGCGTTTCGAGCGTCGGGTGTTCCATGCAGCGTTCGCCACCGAAGACCAGAAGGAAGGCATGGCCGCGTTCATCGCCAAGCGTGAGGCGCAGTTCAAGGACCGCTGAGCGACTACTACCAAATGACGAGCCGTTCCCTGCCAATGGGCCATTCGTGCGGGCGGGCGCGCTGACTAAGATCGGGTCACTGCCTGTCGCCGCGACAGGCCTGGATCAACAGAGGCCCGATCATGATCTATGCAGCGCCCGGCACTCCAGGTGCCCTCGTCAGCTTCAAGCCCCGTTATGGCAACTACATCGGTGGTGAATTCGTCGCGCCGCTGGGTGGGGAGTACTTCAGCAACAGTTCGCCGGTCACCGGCCAGTTGATCGCCGAGTTCCCGCGTTCCGGCGCCGCCGACATCGATGCGGCGCTGGATGCGGCCCATGCCGCCGCCGACGCCTGGGGTCGCACCTCGGTGCAGGACCGCTCGCGCATTCTGCTCAAGATCGCGGACCGCATCGAAGAACACCTTGAAGTGCTGGCCATCAGCGAGACCTGGGACAACGGCAAGGCCATTCGCGAAACGCTGAATGCGGACGTGCCACTGGCCGCCGATCATTTCCGCTATTTTGCCGGCTGTATTCGTGCCCAGGAAGGCAGCGCCGCCGAAATCAACGAGCACACTGCCGCCTATCACTTCCATGAGCCACTGGGCGTGGTCGGGCAGATCATTCCGTGGAACTTCCCGCTGCTGATGGCCGCGTGGAAACTCGCCCCGGCCCTGGCCGCCGGCAACTGCGTGGTGCTCAAGCCCGCCGAGCAGACCCCGCTGTCGATCACCGTGTTCGCCGAGCTGGTCGGCGACCTGTTGCCCCCAGGTGTGCTGAACATCGTGCAGGGCTTGGGGCGTGAAGCCGGCGAGGCGCTGGCCACCAGCAAACGTATCGCCAAGATCGCCTTCACCGGTTCCACCCCGGTCGGTTCGCACATCATGAAGTGCGCCGCCGAGAACATCATCCCGAGTACCGTGGAACTGGGCGGCAAGTCGCCGAACATCTTCTTCGAAGACATCATGCAGGCCGAGCCGAGCTTTATCGAAAAAGCCGCCGAGGGCCTGGTGCTGGCGTTCTTCAACCAGGGCGAGGTGTGCACCTGCCCATCGCGTGCCGTGGTGCAGGAGTCGATCTATGAGCCGTTCATGGCCGTGGTGATGAAGAAGATCGCCCAGATCAAGCGCGGCGACCCGCTGGACACCGAGACCATGGTCGGCGCGCAGGCGTCTGCACAGCAGTACGAGAAGATCCTCTCGTACCTGGACATTGCGCGCGAAGAGGGTGCCCAGGTATTGACCGGCGGCGCCAGCGAGCGCCTGGCTGGCGACCTGTCCAGCGGCTATTACATCCAGCCGACCCTGCTCAAGGGCCACAACGGCATGCGTGTGTTCCAGGAAGAGATCTTCGGCCCGGTGGTCGGGGTGACCACCTTCAAGGACGAAGCCGAGGCCCTGGCCATCGCCAACGACACCGAGTTCGGCCTGGGCGCTGGGGTGTGGACCCGTGACATCAACCGTGCCTACCGCATGGGGCGCGGGATCAAGGCCGGCCGCGTGTGGACCAACTGCTACCATCTGTACCCGGCACATGCCGCGTTCGGTGGCTACAAGAAGTCCGGGGTGGGCCGTGAGACCCACAAGATGATGCTCGATCACTACCAGCAGACCAAGAACCTGCTGGTCAGCTACGACATCAACCCGCTGGGATTCTTCTAGCGCCCGGTGGTTCAGAGCACACAGTGCCAAAGTAGCATTCGACCTGCGCCGGCAACGGTGTATTAATAGACACGCCACAATCCTGTGGCGCCAGAAGAGGATGGACTTATGTGGAAAAAACCCGCGTTCACTGATCTGCGTATCGGTTTTGAAGTGACCATGTACTTCGCCAGCCGTTGATCCCTCTTGCGCCGGCGCCTGTCTGCAGGTGCCGGCGCTGCCCCTCGCAGGCCTGCTGATGGTCTGATTGCAATCCCCACCTGATGCTTTAGGCTGGCGCTATCTTAAAGAACAAGAAGGCGTTGCATGAGCCCGAAACTGAGCCAGTTGCGTAAATTCGTCTCGCCCGAAATCATCTTCGGCGCTGGCTGCCGGCACCATGTGGCCAACTACGCCAAGACCTTTGGCGCACGCAAGGTGCTGCTGGTCAGCGACCCCGGCGTGATCGCCGCCGGCTGGGTTGCCGACATCGAGGCCAGCCTGCAGGGCCAGGGTATCGACTACTGCCAGTACCACGCCATTTCGCCCAACCCCCGTGTCGAGGAAGTCATGGCGGGTGCCGAGCGCTACCGCAGTGAACAGTGCGACGTGATCGTCGCCGTCGGGGGTGGCAGCCCGATGGACTGCGCCAAGGGCATCGGCATCGTGGTGGCCCACGGTCGGCACATCCTCGAATTCGAAGGCGTGGACACCATCCGCGTGCCGAGCCCGCCGCTGATCCTGATCCCGACCACCGCCGGCACCTCGGCCGACGTGTCGCAGTTCGTGATCATTTCCAACCAGCAGGAACGCATGAAGTTCTCCATCGTCAGCAAGGCGGTGGTGCCCGATGTGTCGCTGATCGACCCTGAAACCACCTTGAGCATGGACCCGTTCCTGTCGGCCTGTACCGGCATCGACGCGCTGGTGCATGCCATCGAGGCCTTCGTGTCCACCGGCCACGGGCCGCTGACCGACCCGCATGCGCTGGAGGCGATGCGTCTGATCAACGGCAACCTGGTGCAGATGATCGCCAACCCGCAGGACATCGCCCTGCGCGAGAAAATCATGCTGGGCAGCATGCAGGCCGGGCTGGCTTTTTCCAACGCGATCCTGGGGGCGGTGCATGCCATGTCGCACAGCCTGGGCGGGTTCCTCGACCTGCCGCATGGCCTGTGCAATGCCGTGCTGGTCGAGCACGTGGTGGCGTTCAACTATAGCGCTGCGCCCGAGCGCTTCAAGCTGATCGCCGAAACGATGGGCATCGACAGTCGCGGCCTGAACCACAGCCAGATCCGCCAGCGCCTGGTCGAACACCTGATCGCTCTCAAGCACGCGGTGGGCTTTCACGAAACCCTGGCGCTGCACGGGGTGGGCAGCAGCGACATTCCGTTCCTGTCCCAGCATGCCATGCACGACCCGTGCATCCTGACCAACCCGCGTGTGTCCAGCCAGCGTGATGTCGAGGTGGTGTATGGCGAGGCCCTCTGAGCCTGGCGCGGATGCGCTGGCCGGGCTGCTGGGGCTGAGCAACCATACCGTACGCAAGAGCCACTATCCGGAACTGGCGGCGCGCCTGGATGAACTGGAAACCGAACGCAAGCGCTATTCATGGCTGTTCGAACACGCGGTGCACGGCATTTTCCAGGCCAGCCTGGACGATGGCCTGCGCGCCGCCAACCCTGCACTGGCACGCATGCTCGGGTACGCCGATGCGCAAGCGGTGCTGTTCTCGCGCCGGGACCTCGCCAGCCATCTGTTTGTCGGAGGCCAGGCCGAGCTGCTCGAAATCGCCCAGGTGCTGCAGCGCGAGCAGGCCCTGCTGGGTTACGAGACGCAGTTGCGACGCAAGGACGGCAGCAGTATCGATGTGCTGATGAACCTGTTGCTGCGCCCCGACGAAGAGGGCGTGGTCGAAGGCTTCGTGGCCGACATCACCGAACGCAAGCTGGCCCAGGAGCGTCTGCAGCAGCTCAATGACGAGCTGGAACAGCGCGTCGCCGAGCGTACCAACCAGCTGATCGAGGCACGGGATGCGGCCCAGGCCGCCAACCGCAGCAAGGACAAGTATCTGGCGGCCGCCAGCCATGACCTGCTGCAACCCCTCAATGCCGCGCGGCTGCTGATCTCGACCTTGCGTGAGCGCGCGTTGCCAGCAGGCGAGCACGTGCTGGTGGAGCGCGCGCATCAGGCTCTGGAGGGGGCCGAAGACCTGCTCACCGACCTGCTGGATATCTCCCGGCTCGACCAGGCGGCCATCCGTCCGGACCTCGACCTGTACCTGCTGGACGATGTGCTGGCGCCGCTGGCGTCGGAGTTCCAGTCGGTGGCCGCTGCCGAGAACCTGGGCCTGCGGGTGCGCAGCGGGCGGCAGGTGA
This sequence comes from Pseudomonas aegrilactucae, assembly GCF_019168305.1. Classification (GTDB taxonomy): domain Bacteria; phylum Pseudomonadota; class Gammaproteobacteria; order Pseudomonadales; family Pseudomonadaceae; genus Aquipseudomonas; species Aquipseudomonas aegrilactucae. The sequence goes on along the minus strand of NZ_JAHTBI010000047.1, from coordinate 8,962 downwards.
TCCGCACCGATGTGCGCCTGCTGACGCGCATCCTGCGCAACTTCCTCAGCAATGCCTGCCGCTATACCGAGCGCGGAGGTATCCTGCTGGGGGCACGTCGGCGCGGCGATCAACTGCGGCTGGAGGTGTGGGACAGCGGTCGCGGCATTGCCCAGGAGCGCCTGGCGTCGATCTTTCTCGAGTTCAACCAGCTCGACGTGGGCCGTGCTGCCGATCGCAAGGGGGTGGGCCTGGGCCTGGCGATCGTCGAGCGTATCGCGCGGATTCTCGACTACCGCGTGCAGGTGCGTTCCTGGCCTGGGCGCGGTTCGGTGTTCAGTATCGACGTGCCCTTGTCTGCCGAGCTTCATACCCCGGCCGTGCAGGCGCCGACGCCGTTGCCCGGGGTCGGTGACCCGCTGCCTGGGCGTCGCCTGCTGGTGCTGGACAACGAGCTGAGTATTTTGCAGAGCATGGCCGCTTTGCTCGCCCAGTGGGGCTGCGAGGTGTTGACGGCCACCGACCGCGATAGCGCTTTCGAGGCGTTGCAAGGGCGCGCGCCGGAACTGGTGCTGGCCGATTTTCACCTCGACCACGGCGTAACCGGCTGCGAAGTGGTGCGCGACCTGCGTGTGCATTTCGGTGTGGCGATATCGGCGGTGATGATTACCGCCGATCGTAGCGACCAGAGCCGGCGTGCGATGCAGCGTCTGGGGGCACCGCTGCTCAACAAACCGGTGAAACCGGGCAAGCTGCGCGCGGTACTGAGCCAGTTGCTGGGGGAGGCCGCTACGCGATAAATGTGCACACCCCCCCGGTGTACGGTTTTTTTTGCTATAAAGGCCGCCCTCAGGGGGACTTCGCTCAAGCCTGAGGGGCTTTTCAGACAAAACCACCCTCATTTCTGTTGCCCCTTGCGAATCTCGGCCGTAGACTGCCGCCCCCTGTAAATTGAGTGCCGGATGGTGCTTGAAGAATTGCGCCGCCGTCGAGCTGATCGCCGGCAGCACCCGATCGCCTAAATGCACGTATTTTTTATAGAGAAATCAATGACAAAGGAAAAGTTGCTGGCCATGCCGGCCGATGACTACATGAACGCTGAGCAGCATGCCTTCTTCACCGAGCTGCTGCAGTCGATGAAGTCCGAGATCCATGAGCGCATCGAGCAGAATCGTGTAGCCATCGAAAGCCTGGACACGCCTGCCGATCCTGCCGACGCCGCCTCGGTTGAAGAAGAGCGCCACTGGCTGGTCAACACCATCGACCGCGACCAGCGTCTGCTGCCGCAACTGGAAATTGCCCTGGGCCGCATCAAGGATGACAGTTTCGGCTGGTGCGAAGACAGCGGTGAGCCGATCGGCCTCAAGCGCCTGCTGATCAGCCCCACCACCAAGTACTGCATCGAGGCGCAAGAGCGTCACGAGCAATTGGACAAGCACCAGCGCCAGGCCTGACGCCAGCGGTAGTGCTGCACAAGCCCCGGGTTTGAAACCCCGGGGCTTTTGCGTTTTTGTCCTGCATCAAGGGGGCCGGTTCTACATCCAATGAAGCATGGATAATGGCCTGGTAGTGGCGTTTAATGGCTGCACAATAACGACACTGCGCGAGGCTTAGTCATGATGCGAGAAGGATCTCTGCCAGGCACGCTGGCGCAACCGGCGACTACTTCAGGCGGTGTGCGTCGCTGGTCGGGCCCGGCGCTGCAAAGCCTGGTGCTGATTGTGCTGCTGGGTGCCATGGGGTTTGCACAGGTGTCGGTGTATGTGTGCCTGCCGCTGGCCCTGATCACCTTGTGGCTGCCACTGATACGCCGTCAGCCTGCCGAAGTGGTGACCCGCGCCGACCCGCTCGGCGACCTGACCCGTGACCTGTCCCAGGCCACCAGCCACAATGCCCTGTCGGCTGCGGGCGTGGCGTTTGCGGTGCAGCAATTGGCGAGCAAGCTGCAGTCGCAACTTGGCGCGGCGGCGCAGATCGTCACCAGCGCCGAAGTGATGATCGGAACTGAAAAAGCCACCTCCCAGCTCAGCCAGCAAGCCCTGAAGGCGGCCCGCGAGGCCCACCAGAGCAGCGCGGCCGGGCGCAGGGTGTTGGCGGAGTCGATTCAACGCATGCACCAGCTCAGTGCCCGTGCGAACGCCAGCCGTGAACTTATCGAAGCCTTGCACCAGCGCAGTGAAGACATTGCCCGGGTCACGCTGGTGATCCAGACCATCGCCAGCCAGACCAATCTGCTGGCGTTGAACGCCGCCATCGAGGCGGCCCGCGCAGGCGAGCACGGCCGCGGTTTCGCGGTGGTGGCCGATGAGGTGCGCGGCCTGGCCGGGCGTACGGCCAGTGCCACCGAAGAGGTCGGGCTGATGGTGGCGGATATCCAGCAGCGTACCGCGCAGGTCGTGGAACAGATCCGCGAGCTGTCCGATGACCTGCACAGCGGTGTCGACCAGGTCGAACATACCGGTGAGCAGTTGGACACCATCGCCGGGCTGGCCGCTGGTGTAGAGCAGCAGATCGATGCCATCGCCGCCGGCACCGAGACCAATCGCACCCAGCTCGACAGCCTGTTTCAAGCCGTGGCGCAGATGCGCGGGGACCTGGAGGTCAGCGACCAGCAGACCCAGCGCCTGGCGCAGTCGGCGGTGCAGATGGAAGGGCAGGCCGAACGCATCAGCGAACGCCTGGCCGAGGTCGGCCTGGACGACTACCACCAACGCGTCTACGACCTGGCCCGTCAGGGCGCGCAGCAGATTGCCCGGCAGTTCGAAGCCGACATCGCGCAGGGACGGGTGAGCGTGGAGGCATTGTTCGACCGTCAGTACCAGGTGTTGCCAGGTACGCGTCCGGCACGTTATCGCTCCCGCTTCGACGACTACACCGACCAGGTGCTGCCGGCGATCCAGGAGCCATTGCTGGCTCAGCACGAAGGGCTGGTGTTTGCCATCGCCTGTACGCAGCAGGGGTATGTGCCCACCCACAACAAGGCCTTCAGTCAGCCCTTGACCGGTGACGAAGCGACCGACACCGCGCACAATCGCAGCAAGCGCAAGTTCGACGACCGCACCGGGATACGCTGCGGTAGCCATCAACAGCCCGTGCTGCTGCAAACCTACACCCGTGATACCGGCGAGCTGATGCATGACCTGTCGGTACCGATCCAGGTACAGGGTCGCCACTGGGGCGGGCTGCGCCTGGGTTACCGCCCGCAACAGGGCGTGAAGACGTGAGCGGCTTTGTTGCAGTTGATGCAATACAGCTATGTTGGGGATAGCTTTTTCCGGCGAGGGCCAGGGTTTATCATCGCCGCATCGTTAGTTTGCTAATGAAATTCCGGAGGGGATCATGCATAGCAGAGTCGATGTGGCCGTGATGATCGGCAGTGGAGTACCGGCGTCTCTACGCGTCTTGGGTAACCGTGCGTGCTGGGTGGTGATGGTCAACGGCGAGCGCCGCGGTGCTGCGTTCGCCACCCGTGGCGAAGCCCAGGAGTGCCAGGCTGCCTGGCTGGCGTATATCGATGCGCACGCGTCGTCGGCACGTCAGGCTGGCTGAGCCAGGCTTGCAGCCTCGAGGGTATGTGCCAGGGCGCAGGCTTCGCCATGGTGGCGTCGAAAGCCCCTGACCTGGCCGGTAGCGAACTCGGTAATGTGAAAAAAACCGATGCCGGCGGGTACTACAATGTAGCGTGGGTGGGCACTGCACGGGCAGAGATCGGTTTTTTTTGCTACTGCAAGTGTATTGGCCACTCGACGGGTTTCAGTGTTTTCGTGCATATTCGCTTCCCTGTGCAGTGAACGTGTTCGCCCAGAGATCCCCTGTCTGGGAATCTTTCTTTCAGCTATCGCATTTTTCCCGCGAATACGCTGTCAGAAAAATCGGTTGCACTTCAGGAATGGTCTGTTTGTTATTGCCAGGAGATCACTGGCACAACACGGCGTGTTTTCCTTCGCAACCCGGTGTCTGTGTGTATGAACGCTGCTGGCACTTATCCACTAGTCTTTCAGACTTCAAATTGAAGAACCGGGGCCTTCGCGGCACAGAGCTGTCTGCGAGGTGGCGGGGGTGATGTTGGTTTTGAGGAATTAATCATTGGCAGTCAGTAATCTGGATATGCATGCCCTCTTCGTGCTGGGCGACCTGCGGGCCAAGTTGGTCAAACAGTTTCAATCGCGATATGTCTATGTGACCGAGCAAAGCGCCGAAGGGATCTACTTGGCCGAGATCGACACCCAGGAGGGGCTGGTGGTCGATGACAAGCCGCGGCTGGAGTTGAAGGTGGGCGACCACTTCCGTGCGGCGGTATTGCCAAGCCGCGAGGGCGGCAAGCTGGAGATCCGCTTTCGCGAGATCAAGCTGACGGTGTACGGGCTTGGCGACTATGCGTTCGTCACCGTACCCGAGGGGCATGGCATCGTGTTTCGCGAGGGGCAGTCGGTGGTCATGGTGTTCGCCGCCCACCAGCAGTTGCAGGAAGGTCTGAGCAAGACCTTGAAGGCTGCCACGGCCAAGGCTGCCAAGTGGCGCAAGGGCGAACTGACCTTCAAGGCCAGCGAGTGAGCAGCGCCGAGGGCGCTGTCAGCCGAGCGCAGTACCACGCGGCGCACCACGCCCGGGCCGAGGCCTTGGCGCGTGACTGGATCGCGCAACGTGAGGTGCTGCAGGGCGCCTGGCTGGATTGGGTGGCCGGGCAGCTGTATCAGCTGAACCCACCCGAATACGCGGCCATGGTGCGCCGCCAGCTGCAGCAGCTGGCCGGCTGAACAGGCGAGGCCACCAACGCCGACTCAGTGGCCGATGTCGCGGCCGCTGCTGACTTCCTCCGGCACGTCATCCCTGGCCATCCGTTTGCGAAACAGGGCTGCTCGCGCCAGCAGCAGGGTTGTCACCGGTACGGTGATCGACAGCAGGATCGGGATCAGCCAGGCGTGCAGCACGGGCGAGTGCTTGAGGCCTGAGAAATACAGGATCGATGCCAATGCCACGCACCAGGTGCCCAGGGTCGATGCCAGTGCGGGCGGGTGCATGCGTTGGAAGAACGCCTTCAGGCGCAGCAGGCCGACCGCACCGCTGAGGGCGAACAGGCTGCTGATGACCAGCAAGGCGGCGGTGAGCGCCTCAAGCCAGAGTGGCAGTTCATTGAGTGCATTCATTCGATCACCTCGCCACGCAGGAGGAATTTGGCCAGGGCAAACGAACCGACGAAGCCGAACAATGCGATCAACAGTGCGCCTTCGAAATAGGTGTCGCTGGCATAGCGAATGCCCAGCACCAGCATCATCAGCATGGCCAGGATGTACAGGTAGTCCAGCGCCAGAACCCGGTCCTGGGCCGAAGGGCCCTTGAACAGGCGCACCAGGGTCAGGGCCATGGCCAGGGCAAAGATGAACAGGCTGGCGAGAATGGCGTTGGCGAGCAGGCCAGTCATTCGAAGATCTCCATCAGCGGGCGTTCATAGGTGTGCTTGAAGTGTTCGATGAAGCGCGCCTCATCGTCCAGATCGAAGACATGCAGCAGCAGGATGCTGCGGTCCAGGGCGAGCTCCGACCAGATGGTGCCGGGAACCACTGTGGTGATCATCGACAGCGCGGCCAGCCCATGAGCATCGCGCAGGTGTAACGGAATGCGGATGAAACGCGAGCGCGGCGGGTGACGGTGGGCACGCCATACGCTGCAGGCGACCTGCAGGTTGGACACCACCACATCGATACCCACCCGCACGATCAGGCGCACGATAGTGCCGGGCTTGCGGATACGTACCGGCAGCGGGCGCAAAGGGGCCATGAGCAGTGGCGCCAGCAGGCCCAGCAGGGCGCCGAGCAGCAGGTTGCCGGCGCTGAGCGAGAGGTTGAGCAGCAACCACAGCCCGCCTAGCGAAAGCGACAACAGCGGAGCAGGGAATACGCGCTTCATGGCTGCACCTGCCCGGCAATCGCCTCGCTGGAGGGCCCGGGCAACGGTCGTGTGCCCATCACCGCATTCACGTAGTTGCTGGGGTCTTTGAGCCCGGCAGCGGTATCCTGGGTGTAACGCAACAGCGGCTCGGCGCGCACACTGAGCAGCACGCACAACCCCAACAGCATCACGATGGGAATGCACTCGTAGCGGCGCAGCAGGGGCGAGGGGCGCTCCTGAGGCGTCCAGAAGCGCTGAATGCCGACGCGGGTGAGGGCGATCAGCGAGGCCAGGCCCGACAGTACCAGCAGCGCCACAAGGGCCCAGCCGGTCATTGGCAGCACCTGGTCGACGGGGTTGCCCAGGCCGTTGGGGTTGAACAGTGCGCTGATCAGGCTGAGCTTGCCGATGAACCCGGACAGAGGCGGCATGCCGATGATCAGCAGTGCGCAGGCAATGAAGCTCAGGCCCAGGAAGGCCATGGTCCAGGGGATCACCTGGCCGACCACGGCTTTCTGCTCGTCATCCAGGTTGATGCCCTTGGGCGGTTGCAGCGACTCCAGCGGCGAGGGCAGGGCATCGCCATCGTCTTCCAGCGGGATCTCGTTGGCCGAGCGCGAGCGTTCGATCAGTTCGGCCAGCAGGAACAGTGCGCTCAAGGCCAGTGTCGAGCTGACCAGATAGAACAGCGCACCGGCGGTCAGCGCCGCCTGGCCGAAGCCGATGGCCGCCAGCAGGATGCCGGCCGACACCAGGATGCTCAGGCTGGCCATGCGCTCGAGGCGTTGCGCGGCGAGAATCGATACCGCCGCGCAGCCCAGGGTTGCCAGGCCGCCGTACACCAGCCATTCACCGCCAAAGAACGCCGATGCGCCCGCCTGCCCTGAGAACAGCAGGGTCCACAGACGCAGCACGGTGTAGATGCCGACCTTGGTCATGATCGCGAAGAGTGCGGCCACCGGGGCACTGGCCGACGAATAGGCCGGTACCAGCCAGAAATTCAGCGGCCAGATCCCGGCCTTGGCCAGGAACGCGGTGGCAAGGATCGCGGCCCCTGCGTGCAGCAGGCCACGGTCGGCCTCGGGCACCAGTGGGATCTTCAGCGCCAGGTCGGCCATGTTCAGGGTGCCGGTGACCCCATAGAGCATGGCCGCGCCCACCAGGAACAGCGAGGACGCCAGCAGGTTGATGGCGATGTAGTGCAGGCCTGCCTTGACCCGTGCGCGCCCCGAACCGTGCAGGATCAGGCCGTAGGAAGCCGCCAGCAACACCTCGAAGAACACGAACAGGTTGAACAGGTCGGCGGTCAGGAATGCGCCGTACAGCCCCATCAGTTGAATCTGGAACAGCGCATGGAAGCTGGCCCCTGCCCGGTCCCAGCGGGCCATGGCGAACAGCAGGGCACTGACCCCGACGACCCCGGTGAGCACCAGCATCAGCGCCGAAAGGCGGTCCAGCACGAGCACGATGCCGAAGGGCGCCTGCCAGTTGCCCGGCAGGTACACGCCGATGGAACTGGCCTGGCCCTGGGCCTGGACCCACAGCAGCAGGCTGACCGAGATACCCAGGCCCAGCAGGCTGGAGACCAGGTTGATGCGGGCCTTGAGCGGGCGGCGTTTTTCTCCCAGCAACAACATGACAGCAGCGGTCAGCAGCGGCAGCAGGATGGGGGCGACGATCAGTTGGTTCATCACGCTCATTCGTTAGGCTCCCGGCCATCGACGTGGTCGGTTCCGGTCAGCCCGCGCGAGGCCAGCAGCACCACCAGGAACAGGGCAGTCATGGCAAAGCTGATGACGATGGCGGTGAGTACCAGCGCCTGGGGCAGCGGGTCGGTGTAGTTGAGCAGGTCCTGCGGCACGCCGTCCTTGATGATTGGCTCCTTGCCGATGAACAGGCTGCCCATGCTGAAGATGAACAGGTTGACCCCGTAGGACAGCAGGCACAGCCCCATCACCACCTGGAAGGTCCGTGGGCGCAGGATCAGCCAGACCCCCGAGGCGGCAAGCACGCCGATGGCAATTGCGATCACTTCTTCCATCAGGCGGCTCCCGGGCTGGCGGTGGGTTTGGGCTGGCTGCTTGGGCGGTGGCTGCGCACCGACTGGTGGGCCAGTGCGGTAAGGATCAGCAGGGTAGAGCCCACCACCACGGTAAAGATGCCGGTGTCGAAGAACAGCGCGCTGGCGACATGGATATCACCCAGTACCGGCAGGTGCAGGTGGGCGGTGTGAGTGGTCAGGAACGGATACCCGAACAGCATCGCCCCGGCCCCGGTGAGGGTGGCGAACAGCAGTCCGGTGCCCATCCAGCGCAACGGCCGAAGGCTCATCTGCGCCTCGACCCACTGGGTGCCGGCGACCATGTATTGCAGGATGAACGCCACCGACATCACCAGGCCGGCAACGAAGCCGCCGCCCGGCTGGTTGTGGCCACGCATGAACAGGTACATCGAAATCACCAGGGCAATCGGCAGCAGCAGGCGCACCAGCGCGGCCGGCACCATCATGAAGCCCAGCGCGGTATCGGCGGCCTGGCGTGGGTTGACCAGGTCGGTGACCACGTCGGGCGCCAGCAGGCGCTGCTGGGCGGGCAACTGGATGCTTTCCTTGGGCGGGCGGAAGCGTCGCAGCAGGGCGAACACGCTCAGCGCTACGGCGACCAGCACGGTGATCTCGCCCAGGGTATCGAAACCACGGAAGTCGACCAGCATCACATTGACCACATTGGTGCCACCGCCTTCGGGCAGGGCACGGCTGAGGTAGAACGAGGAGATCACGTTGGGGGTCGGGCGTGTCAGCATCGCGTACGACAGCAACGCCATGCCGCCACCGACCAGCACCGCCAGCAACAGGTCGCGCAGGCGACGTGCCACCGCGCGCTCCTTGCTGCCGGGCAATGGCGAGATGTCTTCGATACGCCGCGGCAGCCAGCGCAGGCCCAGCAGGATCAGCACCGTGGTGACCACCTCGACCACCAGTTGGGTGAGCGCCAGGTCCGGGGCGGAAAACCACACGAAGGTGATGCAGGTCATCAGGCCGCACACGCTGACCATGGTCAGTGCCGCCAGCCGGTGGTACTTGGCCTGCCACGCG
>NZ_JAHTBI010000046.1 GCF_019168305.1 Pseudomonas aegrilactucae | reverse complement strand
CCGGCCTTGCCGGCGAAGCGTCTAGACCCCCAGGCTGTTGAAGTGCCCGATCATGCGCTCGGCATCCGGCACCACCCCGCTGAACAGTTCAAACGCCTTGACGGCCTGAAACACCGCCATGTTGGCGCCGTTCAGCGTCTTGCAGCCCAGCGCGCGTGCCTCGCGCAGCAACTCGGTCTCGAGCGGGAAGTACACGATCTCCGCCACCCACAGGTCCGCGCGCAACAGCGCCTTGGGCACCGGCATGCCCGGCAGCTTGGCCATGCCCATGGGCGTGCTGTTGACCAGCCCGCAGGCCTGCGCCATGGCGCTTTCAAGGTCATGCCCCACGCGCGCGCGACAGCCACTGAAATGCTGGTTGAGATTGTCCACCAGCGCCTGGGCGCGCTCGGGTTCCACATCGAACAGCGTCAGTTGCGCGACGCCCTCGCTGAGCAATGCATGGGCCACGGCAGCCCCGGCACCGCCGGCGCCCATCTGCACCACGTGCCGACGTGAAACCTCGGCCAGCCCACGTCTGAAACCTTCGGCAAACCCCAGGCAGTCGGTGTTGTGGCCGATACGCCGGCCGTCCTTGAGCACCACGGTGTTGACCGCACCGATACCGCGGGCCTCGGGCGACAGCTCATCGAGCAGCGGCAGGATCACCTGCTTGCACGGGAAGGTGATGTTCAGCCCGGTAAAGCCCATGTACTCGGCGGCGGTCAGCAGCTCTTCAAGGGCGCTGCTGTCGAGCTTCAACGGGTCCAGGTCGATCAGCCGGTACAGGTAGTTCAGACCCTGGGCGGCGCCTTCGCGCTCATGCAGGGCCGGGGTGCGCGAGGCCTGGATGCCGGCGCCGATCAGGCCGGCGAGGATGCCGGGAGGGGAGGCCAAACTCATCGGGAAAACTCCGTTGTTGTTTTTGGTCGGTAATGAGGGAGCATTCCAATTAAAATGTACCGGATGGTTAACAAGGTCAATTGAGCGCAGGCTGCTACAGATCATTTGTGTGCGCTGATCGAACAGCCTGTGCTACACCTGTTGTTTTGCACATGAGCACGGAGGGCGGCATGGCGGCGCAGTTCGAAGAGATGCGGGAGGTACAGGACACCTGGCCAGGGTTGGCCAGCCTGACCCACTCGGTGTTTGCCGGGCTCGGCGCGAGGGGCTTTCGCAACCCGTTCCATTTGCAACGTGCCACTGCCACCTGCCTGCTGCTGATCGACGGGCTGGGCTGGGAACTGCTCAAGGCGCATGCGCTGCATGCGCCCTTCCTGGCCTCGCTGATGCAGCCGGACGGGCACTTCAAGGTCGGGTTTCCGGCCACCACGGCGGCGAGCCTTGCGGCCGTGACCTCGGGCCTGGGCAGTGGCGCCCACGGTATCGTGGGCTGCGATTTTGCCCTGGATGAGCATGCGGTGTTCTCGCCGCTGTCGTGGACCACCTCCGCGTTGCAGGAGGGCAGCGTGCCGACGGCGGTGCCTGAGGCGGTGTCGTTCATCGTGCCGCAGACTGCCTGGGAGCAGGCGGCCGAGCAGGGCGTGCAGATCAGCACGGTGATGCTGGGGCGCTATGCCACTTCGGACTTCACCCGGGCCATCTACAAGGCCGGTGGCATTCTGGCGGCGCCGGCCTACGACGCCTATCCCGAGCTGGTGCGTGGCGCGCTGGAGGTGGACGCCCCGGCCTTCTGTTTTGCCTATTTTGGAGACCTGGACTTTGCCGGGCACCTGTTCGGCCCCGGTTCGCCGGAGTGGTGCAGGCAGTTGGCGCTTGCCGACCAGTTGGCCGAGTCGATTGCCCGTCAGTTGCCACACGCCACGCAGATGCTGGTGATCGCCGACCACGGCATGCTCGACCTGGACCGTGGCGTGGTGCGTGATTTCGATACCGATACGCTGCTGCAGGACGGCGTGAGGGCGATGGCGGGGGACATCCGTGCGCGTTATCTGTACACCCACGAACACCAGCAGGACCGGGTGCATGAGCGCTGGCAGAACCGGCTGGGGGGAGGATTACCGGGTGTTGAGCAAGGCACAGGCGATCGGCAGCGGCTTGTTCGGTGACGTGATGCTGAGCCAGGCCGAGGCGCGCATCGGCGATCTGATCGTGATCCCGACAGGGGCTGGCGGGATTGTCCGCAGCGTGATGGAGAAGCATCCCAGCCAGTGGCGCGGGCACCATGGGGCGTTGACGGATGCGGACCAGGTGGTGCCATTGCTTCGGTATTCACATTAGGGCCTCTTCGCTGGCAAGCCAGCTCCCACAGGGATCACACTGTCCTTGTGGGCGCTGGCTTGCCAGCGAAGCAGGCGCCGCCGATACGGGCCTAGCGCCGAACCAGCAACACCCCGCTCTCCATATGGTGCGTATACGGGAACTGGTCAAACAACGCACAGCGCTCGATCCGGTGCGTATCGTGCAACTGCTCGATGTTCGCCGCCAACGTCTCGGGGTTGCACGAGATGTACAGGATGTTGTCAAAACGCCGGGTCAGTTCGCAGGTGTCCGGGTCCATCCCTGCGCGCGGCGGGTCGACGAACACGCTACCGAAGTCGTAGCCCTTCAGGTCAATGCCTTCCAGGCGCCGGAACGGGCGCACCTCGTTCAACGCCTCGGTCAGCTCTTCGGCCGACAGGCGCACCAGGCGCACGTTGTCCACGCCGTTGTCATCCAGGTTGTGCAGGGCGGCATTTACCGACGTCTTGCTGATCTCGGTGGCCAGCACCTTGCGCACCCGCGTGGCCAGCGGCAGGGTGAAGTTGCCGTTGCCGCAGTACAGCTCCAGCAGGTCGTCCTGGCGCTCGCCCAGAGCGTCGAACGCCCAGTTGAGCATCTTCTGGTTGACCATGCCGTTGGGCTGGGTGAACGCGCCCTCGGGCTGGCGGTAGCGGAACGTGCGGCCACCCACGGCCAGCTCCTCGACCGCGTAATCGCGCCCGATCACCACACGCTTGCCCTTGGAGCGGCCAATGATGCTCACGCCAAGGTCGGTGGCCAGTTGCTGTGCGGCGGCTGCCCAGTGTTCGTCCAGCGGGCGGTGGTAGCACAGGGTGATCATCGCGTCGCCCGCCAGGGTGGTGAGGAACTCCACCTGGAACAGCTTGAAGCTCAGCGCGGAACTGGCCTGCCACGCCGCCTTGAGCTGCGGCATCAACTGGTTGATGCGCAGGCTGGCAATCGGGAAGTCGTCGATCAGGATCGCCTTGTGCTTCTCGCCGGGGGCGAACATCGCATAGTGGCGCTGCTCGTTCTCGCGCCACAGGCGAAACTCGGCGCGCAGGCGGTAATGCTCGCGCGGCGAGTCGAACACCGCGGGTTCCGGCGCGTCGAACGGCGCCAGCAGCGCGCGCAGGCGCTCGACCTTGGCGTCGAGCTGTGCGGTGTAGGTAGTCGGGTCGTAGACAGTACTCATGCGGCGAACCAGCCCAGCTTGATGACGAACAGAATGGAGAGCACCACCAGCGCCGAGTTCAGCTCATGGCGGCGGCCCGAGATCAGCTTGATCACGGTCCACGAAATGAAGCCGAAGGCGATGCCGTTGGCGATCGAATAGGTCAGCGGCATGGCCAGCGCGGTGACCACCACCGGGGCGGCTTCGGTCACGTCGTCCCAGTTGATCTCCGCCAGGCCCGACGCCATCAGCACGGCGACGAACAGCAGCGCAGGTGCCGTGGCGAACGCGGGTACGCTGCCGGCCAATGGCGCGAAGAACAGTGCCAGCAGGAACAGCGCGGCGACCACGATGGCGGTCAGCCCGGTACGCCCGCCTGCGCTCACGCCGGCGGCCGATTCGATGTAGCTGGTGGTGGTCGAGGTGCCCAGCAGCGAACCCGCCATGGCGGCCGTGCTGTCGGCGATCAGGGCACGGCCCATTTTCGGCATGTGGCCGTCCTTGCCCATCAGGCCGGCGCGCTTGGCCACGCCGATCAGGGTGCCTGAGTTGTCGAACAGGTCGACGAACAGGAAGGCGAAGATCACGCTGATCAGGCCCACGTCCAGTGCGCCCTTGATGTCCAGTTGCAGGAAGGTCGGGGCCAGCGACGGCGGCATCGACACGATTCCGTTGAACGGGGTGACGCCCATGGCGATCGCGGCCACGGTCACGGTCAGGATGCCGATCAGCACCGCGCCACGGACCTTCATCGCCTCGAGTGCGACGATCAGGAAGAAGCCCAGGGTGGCCAGTACCGGCGCCGGATTGCGCAGGTCGCCCATGCCCACCAGGGTGGCCGAGTTGTCGACCACGATGCCGGCGTTGTGCAAGGCGATCAGCGCCAGGAACAGGCCGATACCGGCGGCAATCGCCGAGCGCAGCGGCAGCGGGATGCTGTTGACGATCCATTCGCGGATGCGAAAGATCGACAGCAGGAAGAACAGCACCGCCGAGATGAACACTGCGCCCAGCGCCACCTGCCAGGTGTGGCCCATGTGCAGCACCACGGTGTAGGTGAAGAAGGCGTTCAGGCCCATGCCCGGCGCCAGTGCGATCGGGTAGTTGGCGATCAGCCCCATCACCGCCGAACCGATGGCGGCGGCCAGGCAGGTGGCGACGAAGATCGCGCCCTTGTCCATGCCGGTCTCGCCGAGGATGCTCGGGTTGACGAACAGGATGTAGGCCATGGCCAGGAAGGTGGTGACCCCCGCCAGGATTTCGGTGCGCACATTGGTGTTGTGCGCTTTCAGTTGAAACAGCCTTTCCAGCATGCCAGCTCCCCGTGGCGCGCTGCGGCGCCTTGAATGTTCGACCCCTTCAGCAAAGCACAGACTGTACCGACTCCCGCTGGCGGGTTCTGTGATTTTTGAACGGGTCGCAAAAAAGCCGCGCATCATAGCAGCATGTTCGCCACTTTTGGACCAACACCCATGCACCTGCAACTGATCCACTACGCCGAGATGACACCTGCACAGCGGGCGTGCCTGGCGGCCATCGAGGTATTGCCGGCGCAGCGGGCATTTGCAGGTGATATCGAGGGCGCGCTGTACACCTTGGGCGGCGCCAAGGGCGATGATGTGCGCGGCCTGGCCTTGCTGGCAGACGAGGTGCCGCGGGCGTTCATGTTGCTCAAGCGTGGTGCGCACCTGCCGGCGTGGGCCCGAACCGATGCGGCCACGCTGCATGCCTTGCAGGTGGACTGGCGACAGCAGGGGCGCGGCCTGGGGCGCAGTTGCCTGGCACAGCTGCCACAGCGGGTGCGTGAGGTGTGGCCGCAGGTCGGCTGCCTGCAGCTATCGGTGGATGCCGACAATCAGGCGGCGCTGGGGCTTTACCGGGCGGCGGGGTGGGTGGACACGGGGGAGGGGTACAAGGGCCGCACAGGCTATGAGCGGCAGATGACACTGGCGTTCTGAGGGGCCCCTTCGCTGGCAAGCCAGCTCCCACAGGTAAAGTGCGATCTCCAGATCACTGATCTCCTTGTGGGAGCTGGCTTGCCAGCGAAGGGGGCGACACGGTCACTCGTGTTTCTGGGTATGCAGATGATCGCGCCCCGCCAGTGTGGGAAACAGCTTGATCCACACCCCCGTCACCACCAGGGTGCCCACCCCGCCCATCACCACTGCCGGCACCGTACCGAACCAGTGCGCGGTCACCCCGGACTCGAACTCACCCAGCTGGTTCGAGGCGCCGATGAACAGCCCGTTCACCGCGCTCACCCGGCCGCGCATCTCATCTGGCGTCTCCAGTTGCACGAACGCGCCGCGGATCACCATGCTGATCATGTCCGCCGCGCCCAGCACCGCCAGCACCGCCAATGAGAACCAGAACGAGGTCGACAGCCCGAAGGCAATGGTCGCCACGCCAAAGATCCCCACGGCGGTAAACATCACCCGCCCGACCTTGCGCTCCACCGGGAAGCGCGCCAGCCACACCGACATCAGCAGCGCCCCCACCGCGGGCGCCGAGCGCAACAGGCCCAGGCCCCAGGGGCCGGTCAGCAGGATGTCCTTGGCGAACACCGGCAGCAACGCGGTCGCCCCGCCCAGCAGCACCGCGAACAGGTCCAGCGACACCGCCCCCAGCACGTCCGGTCGGCTGCGGATGAAGCGCACCCCGGCCAGCAGCGACTCCAGGCTCGCGCGCCCCCGATTGACCGGCTGCGCGCTGGCGCTCAGGCGCAGGGTCAGGCCGCAGGCAATCACATACAGCAGCACCGTCGGCCCATACACCCAGATGCTGCCAAACGCATACAGAAAGCCGCCCAGCGCGGGCGCAACGATGGTCGCCGACTGCATCGCCGAGGCCGAGGCCGCCACCGCCCGCGGGAACAGCCCCGCCGGCACCACGTTGGGCAACAGCGCCTGGGTGGCGGGCATCTCGAACGAGCGCGCACTGCCAAGCAGGAAGGCCAGCACGAAAATCAGCTCACGGGTCACGCTGTTGGTGCTGCTGCCGACCACCAGCGCCAGTGCGATCAGCGCCTGCGCCACCTGGCACAGCGCCGCCACGCGGCGCCGGTCGTAGCGGTCGGCCACATGCCCGGTGTGCAGCATGAACAGCACCCGCGGCGCGAACTCCACCAACCCCACCAGGCCCAGGTCCAGCACGTTGCCGGTCAATTGGTAGAGGTGCCAGCCGATCGCCACGGTGAGCATCTGGAAACCGCTGGCGGTGAACACCCGCGCAAACCAGAACGCCAGGAACGGGCGGTGATGACGCAGCAACAACGGTACGGGGTCTGACATGGGCGAGGCAGGTCCTGGGCAAGGGGCGGCGGGGCAGATTATCACTGGTTTGTAACAACAGGTTGCGAAAGCCGTCATCGCTGTGCGGTCAGCGCACCGATTGGTCGATTGGTAAAGGGGGTGAGGCATCCGGTCACGCGGCAAACGACCACACAACCGCGCAGTGCGTTCAGGACTATGCTTTCAGGCAATCGTTGATCTGGATCAATTGTTGTTTCTGCAACGGTTTCATTTGCAACGATGTGGCCCGGAGGGCCGAATTCCCTGCGACGCTGAAGTTTTCAGAACAATTCAAACTCGCCGCACTCAATGACGTAGGGGCAGTAGGCGCCAAGGCCGTGACCCTGTCGCCGGACAACCTGATAGAGGAAGCACTATGTTCGGATTAGAGGCTCTAGATCTCGCCCGAATCCAGTTTGCGTTTACCATCTCTTTTCACATCCTGTTCCCGGCCATCACCATTGGCCTGGCGAGTTACCTGGCGGTGCTCGAAGGCCTGTGGCTCAAGACCAACGAAAGCGTCTACCGCGACCTGTACCATTTCTGGTCGAAGATCTTTGCCGTCAACTTCGGCATGGGGGTGGTCTCGGGCCTGGTCATGGCCTATCAGTTCGGCACCAACTGGAGCCGTTTCTCCGACTTCGCCGGTGCGGTCACAGGCCCCCTGCTGACCTATGAAGTGTTGACTGCCTTCTTCCTCGAGGCGGGCTTCCTCGGCGTCATGCTGTTCGGCTGGAACCGTGTCGGGCGCGGCCTGCACTTCTTCTCCACGGTCATGGTGGCCCTCGGCACGCTGGTCTCGACCTTCTGGATCCTGGCCTCCAACAGCTGGATGCAGACGCCCCAGGGCTTCGAGATCATTGACGGGCGGGTGATCCCGGTCGACTGGCTGGCGGTGATCTTCAACCCCTCGTTCCCCTATCGCCTGGCGCACATGGCCACCGCCGCGTTCGTCGCCACGGCCTTTTTCGTCGGCGCTTCGGCGGCCTGGCACCTGCTGCGTGGCAAGGACAACCCGGCCATCCGCAAGATGCTCTCGATGGCCATGTGGATGGCGCTGATCGTGGCGCCGGTGCAGGCGGTGATCGGCGACTTCCATGGCCTGAACACCCTCAAGCATCAGCCGGTGAAAATTGCCGCGATCGAAGGCCACTGGGAAAACGTCGGTGACGAGCCGACCCCGTTGATCCTGTTCGGCATCCCCGACATGAAAAACGAGACCACCCACTTCAAGCTGGAAATCCCCGCGCTGGGCAGCCTGATCCTCACCCATAGCCTGGACAAGCAAGTGCCGGCGATGAAGGACTTTGCGCCCGAAGACCGGCCCAACTCCACGGTGGTGTTCTGGTCATTCCGCATCATGGTCGGCCTGGGCATGTTGATGATCGCGGTGGGCCTGTGGAGCCTGTGGCTGCGCAAGCGCGACAGGCTGTACAGCTCGCGCCCGTTCCTCTACCTGACCCTGTGGATGGGCCCATCCGGCCTGATCGCGATCCTGGCCGGCTGGTTCACCACCGAGGTCGGTCGCCAGCCCTGGGTGGTGTACGGCCTGATGCGTACCGCCGATGGCGTGTCCAACCACAGTTATACCCAGTTGGGCATCACCCTGGTGATGTTCGTGGTGGTGTACTTCGCACTGTTCGGTGCGGGCCTGGGCTACATGATGCGCCTGGTGCGCAAAGGCCCTGAAACCGGCGAAGGCGATGAAACCACGCCGGGCGGGCCTGGCCAGCAACGTACACCGGCCAGGCCGCTGTCGGCCGCCGATGACGAACCTGAACACGCCACTGGCGCCAGCCTGAGCAAGGGGAATTGAATCATGGGTATTGATCTTCCGCTGATCTGGGCCGTGATCATCATCTTCGGCATCATGATGTACGTGGTGATGGATGGCTTCGACCTGGGCATCGGCATTCTGTTTCCGTTCGTCAAGGCCGAGCGCGACCGCGACGTGATGATGAACACCGTCGCCCCGGTCTGGGATGGCAACGAGACCTGGCTGGTGCTGGGCGGGGCGGCGCTGTTCGGCGCGTTCCCGCTGGCCTACGCGGTGGTGCTCTCGGCGCTGTACCTGCCGTTGATGCTGATGCTCATGGGGCTGATTTTCCGCGGCGTGGCGTTCGAGTTCCGCTTCAAGGCCAAGGCCGACAAGCGCCACCTGTGGGACAAGGCATTCATCGGCGGTTCGCTGGCGGCGACGTTCTTCCAGGGCGTGGCGCTGGGGGCGTTCATCGAAGGCTTCAAGGTGGTCGACCGCAACTACGCCGGTGGCTCCCTTGACTGGCTGAGCCCGTTCACCCTGTTCTGCGGCCTGGGGCTGATCGTGGCCTACGCGTTGCTGGGCTGCACCTGGCTGATCATGAAGACCGAGGGCCCGTTGCAGAAAAGCATGCATGACCTGGCGCGCCCGCTGGCCTTCGTGCTGCTGGCCGTGACCGGTATCGTGAGCATCTGGACGCCGCTGGCGCACCCGGACATCGCCACGCGCTGGTTCAGCCTGCCCAACCTGTTCTGGTTCCTGCCGGTACCGATCCTGGTGCTGGTCACCCTGTACGGGCTGGTCAAGGCGGTGGCGCGGCACGCCCACTACACGCCGTTCCTGCTGACCCTGGTGTTGATCTTCCTGGGTTACAGCGGGCTGGGCATCAGCCTGTGGCCCAACATCATCCCGCCGTCGATCTCGATCTGGGACGCGGCCGCGCCGCCGCAGAGCCAGGGCTTCATGCTGGTGGGCACGCTGTTCATCATCCCGTTCATCCTGGGGTACACCTTCTGGAGCTACTACGTGTTCCGCGGCAAGGTCACCCACGAGGATGGCTATCACTAGGAGGGCCTGGCAATGACTGGCAAAGATACCGTCGAGCAGGACAAGAAGCCGCTGCTGCAGCGCCTGGGTTGGCTGGTGCTGATCTGGACGGCGAGTGTAGCGAGCCTGGCGATTGTCGCGTGGCTGATGCGTCTGTTCATGAGCGCCGCGGGCCTGAGTACCCACTGAAACGTATTTCCCATCCCGCCTTGCGCGGATTTACAGCCCTGTGCAGCGTAAGCTGCACGGGGTTTTTTTGCCTCTGCCGATCCTGCCACACAGCGTTCCACAGCCCTTGTGGGAGCTGGCTTGCCAGCGAAGCAGGCGACGCGATTACAGCTACTTGCGCGCCTTCAGCACCACGAACTTGGGCGTCGCCGCCACCTGCTCCACCCCGCGAAACAGTCGTGCCAGCTTGCTGTGATACCCCAGGTGACGATTGCCCACGATGTACAGCGCCCCGCCCGCCACCAGCGCCTCGCGCGCCTGCTGGAACATGCGCCAGGCCAGGAAATCACCCACCACCTGCTGTTGATGAAACGGCGGGTTGCACAGCACCACGTCCAGTGACTGCGCTGGCTGCCCGGCCAGGCCATCGTCGGCGCGTACCGTCACCGCGCGTTCGCCCAGTGCCGCCCGCCAGTTCTCGGCTGCCGACTGCACGGCCATGTACGACTCGTCCACCAGGGTGTACTGCGCCTGTGGGTTGGCCAGTGCACTGGCGATCGCCAGTACGCCATTGCCGCAGCCCAGGTCCGCCACTCGCGCACTGCCCAGGCCTTGCGGCAGGTGGGGCAGGAAGGCCCGGGTGCCGATGTCCAGCCCTTCGCGGCAGAACACGTTGGCGTGGTTCACCAGCTCCAGCGCGGGTTGCTCCAGGCGGTAGCGGGTAGGGTAGGGCGAGGTTGCCGCCGCCTTCGGCTCGGCGGTCGCGATCAGCAGGCGGGCTTTCTTGTGGGCCAGCGAGGCCTGCACTGGGCCGATGTACTTCTCCAGCAGGTCGCCGGCGGCGCGTGGCAGGTGCTTGATCATCGCCCCGGCGATCACCTGGGCCCCCGGCGCCAGGTGACCCTGCAGGCGGATCAGTTGCTCCTCCAGCAGTGCCAGGGTCTTGGGCACGCGTACCAGTACCCGTTCGAACGGCCCTTGCCACGGTTCGCTGGCGGCGATGAATGGCACGCTGTCGAAGGCCTGGTCATTGCGCACCAGGTTCTTCTCCAGCGCCAGCCGGGCCAGGTAGGAGTCGCCGCTGGCGACCACCTGGGCATGTGCGCAAAGGCTGATGGCCAGTGCGCCGAAACTGTCATTGAGCACCAGCACCGGCGTGCTTGCGGGCAACCTCTGCTGGGCAAGGTGTTCGAGCAGGTACTGATCGGCGGCGTCGAACGCTTGCAGGGGGTCGTTGGCAACCTCGGGTTGGCGGATCAGCTCGAGCGCGGCGAAAGGGGTGGTCAGCAGGGGCATGGCAAAAGGCTCTGGGGCATTGGCGCGCGCGATGGGGGGGCGCAGGGCGGAGTGCCGATTCTACAGCCTTTTTCCAGGGGTGGCGGGTGTTGGCAAATGGCTCAGAGCAGGCCGTGCATCGCGGCAACCGCGACAGCACTGGTTTTGTTGCTGGTGTTGAGTTTGTTGATAAAGCTGCGGATATGAAAGTTCACCGTGCTCTTGGACAGGGTGAGAATGCAGCTGATGTCTTCGGCAGTCTTGCCGGCGGCAGTCCATCGCAGCACTTCCTGTTCACGTGCCGAGAGTGTGACCGCGCTCAGCTTGTGCGGGTGCAGGGTGTTCACCATCAAGGTATGCAGCACATTGCACAGCCACAGGGTCTGTGCGGACTTTTCGTAGAGCTCAGCCAGGCTGACCTCTCCCTGTGCGCGTGCCACGCACAATATACTCTGGTTACCACGCAGATCCTGCGTGCCCTGGCTCCAGCCGTGACAAAGCCCATGGGATTGCGCGGCCTTGCGTATCTGCGGGGCGTTCTTGAACAGCTCGCGCGTCCACAGCACCGGCATGGTCGAGGTGTGGCAATGCAGGACGGTGGGGTCGATGCGCTGGTAGTCCTGTTGCTGGTAGTGCTCGTTCCAGTCAGCGGGAAAATTGTTGAACGTGTATAGCTGCGGCCCTTGCGTCAGCAGGCGCCCTGAGAGGCGGTAGCCCAGGTACTCCATCCCCAGTTGCCTGGCCAGAGAAAGTGCAGAGGCAAACATTTGCTGCTGGTTGCCTTCCTGCGTCAACTGTTGAAGTTGCTCTTGTTTCCATTGGGGCATGTGCAGGACTCCTTTCCTGATGATTGCAGTCACGTAGACACGAGTGTAGGAAATGTCTGCGCGCTCGCTAGGTTTTTTTTGCTATTAATCGATGCGAACCTTGTACGGTTTTGACTATTGTACAACTCACGAAACAACTCAGTTTCATGCTTGAAACACGATGTCAGTTTGCCTTTATCGATGTCATTACATTAAGCCGGTGTTTATCGGACCCGCTTTGCGCGACACTGTGCGTTCTGATTTGTGGAGCACACCATGACTGCCAGCGCGCAGAAGTTCACCTGCCAGACCCTGCTCGATGTCCAGCCGCTGACCCCCAGCCTGTTCTCGCTGCGTGTTACCCGTGACGCCGGCTTTCGTTTTCGCGCCGGGCAGTTTGCCCGCCTGGGCGTGACCAAGGCCGATGGCAGCGTGGTATGGCGCGCGTACTCGATGGTGTCGTCACCGTTCGACGAGCACCTGGACTTCTTCTCCATCGTAGTGCCGGGCGGCGAGTTCACCAGTGAACTGAGCCGGTTGCGCGAAGGCGACGAGTTGCTGATCGACCGCCAGGCATTCGGCTACATGACCCTGGACCGTTTCGTCGATGGCCGCGACCTCTGGCTGCTGGCCACCGGCACCGGCATTGCGCCGTTCCTGTCGATCCTGCAGGACTTCGAGGCCTGGGAGCGCTTCGACAGCATCAAGCTGGTGTACTCGGTGCGTGAAGCTCGCGAACTGGCCTACCAGGACGTGATCGCCGGCCTCGAACAGCGCGACTACCTGGCTGAATACGCCGGCAAGTTGCAATTCATTCCGGTGGTGACGCGCGAGCAGCACCCCGGTGCCTTGCACGGGCGCATCACCACCCTGATCGAGAACGGCGAGCTGGAACGTGCGGCCGGTTTGGCGCTGAGCCCCGAGCATTCGCGGGTGATGATCTGCGGCAACCCGCAGATGATCGACGACACCCGCCAGGTGCTCAAGGCACGTGACCTTCAACTGAGCCTGAGCCGTCGGCCAGGCCAGGTGGCGGTCGAGAACTACTGGTAATAACGAACAACGGCGCCCCAAGGCGCCGTTCTTGTCTGTGCAGGCCGCTTCAGGGCTGATTGTTCTGTGCCTTGAGCAGGTCGCGAATCTCGCCCAGCAGTTCCTCTTCCTTGGTCGGTACCGGCGGCAGGGTCGGCGCCACGGCTTCTTCGCGCTTGAGACGGTTGATCGCCTTCACGCCCATGAAGATGGCGAAGGCCACGATCACGAAATCGATCACGGTCTGGATGAACTTGCCATAGGCCAGTACCACTGCCGGGATATCCCCCTCGGCGGCCTTGAGCACCACCGCCAGGTCGCTGAAGTCCACCCCGCCGATCAGCAGCCCCAGTGGTGGCATCACCACATCCCCCACAAAGGATGAAACGATTTTGCCGAAGGCGGCGCCGATGATGATACCGACGGCCATGTCGACCACGTTGCCCTTGACCGCGAAGGCCTTGAATTCACTGATCACGCCCATGGTTTATTCCCTGTAACAGATGAGATTGGTCATCGCAGTGTAAATCAGCTAAGCGCTTCATGCCCCGCGTTGCTCTAAAAGACCCTGGCTATACCGAATAGTTTTGTCGGATAACCGAGGCCCCGTGGGTTGGCAGGCTCGGCTATCATGGCCCCTTTTTTCAGGAGACTGCCCCCATGGCCAAGGCCAAGCGCATGTACGGCTGCACCGAGTGCGGCGCGACGTTTCCCAAGTGGGCGGGCCAGTGCGGTGAGTGCGGCGCCTGGAACACCCTGACCGAGACCATGATCGAAAGCGGCGGTGCTGCGGCACCGGCCGGGCGTACCGGCTGGGCCGGGCAGCAGGCACAGATCAAGACCCTGGCCGAAGTCAGCGTCGAGGAAATCCCGCGGTTCAGCACCGCCAGCGCCGAACTCGACCGCGTGCTCGGCGGCGGCCTGGTGGACGGCTCGGTGGTGCTGATTGGTGGCGACCCCGGCATCGGCAAGTCGACCATCCTGCTGCAGACCCTGTGCAACCTCGCCACGCGCATGCCGGCGCTGTACGTCACCGGTGAAGAGTCGCAGCAGCAGGTGGCGATGCGTGCACGGCGCCTGGGCCTGCCGCAGGACCAGTTGCGGGTGATGACCGAAACCTGCATCGAAACCATCATTGCCACGGCCCGGGTCGAGAAGCCCAAGGTCATGGTGATCGACTCCATCCAGACCATCTTCACCGAGCAGCTGCAGTCGGCGCCGGGCGGCGTGTCGCAGGTGCGCGAGAGCGCCGCGTTGCTGGTGCGCTATGCCAAGCAGAGCGGCACGGCGATCTTCCTGGTCGGCCACGTGACCAAGGAGGGTGCGCTGGCCGGCCCGCGCGTGCTGGAGCACATGGTCGACACCGTGCTGTATTTCGAGGGCGAGTCCGATGGCCGCCTGCGCCTGCTGCGCGCGGTCAAGAACCGCTTCGGCGCGGTCAACGAGCTGGGCGTGTTCGGCATGACCGACCGGGGCTTGAAGGAGGTCTCCAACCCCTCGGCGATCTTCCTCACCCGTGCCCAGGAGGAAGTGCCGGGCAGCGTGGTGATGGCTACCTGGGAAGGCACCCGGCCGATGCTGGTGGAGGTGCAGGCGCTGGTGGACGAAAGCCACATGGCCAACCCGCGCCGCGTCACCCTGGGCCTGGACCAGAACCGCCTGGCCATGTTGCTGGCGGTGCTGCACCGCCACGGCGGCATCCCTACCCATGACCAGGATGTGTTTCTCAACGTGGTGGGCGGGGTCAAGGTGCTCGAGACGGCGTCGGACCTTGCGCTGATGGCGGCGGTGATGTCGAGCTTGCGCAATCGACCGTTGCCGCATGACCTGCTGGTATTTGGCGAGGTGGGCCTGTCGGGTGAGGTGCGCCCGGTGCCCAGCGGCCAGGAGCGCCTGAAGGAAGCCGCCAAGCACGGCTTCAAGCGCGCCATCGTGCCCAAGGGCAATGCGCCCAAGGAAGCGCCGCCAGGGTTGCAGGTGATTGCGGTGACGCGTCTGGAACAGGCCCTGGATGCCTTGTTCGAATAGCACAAAAAAGGCCGGTGGTGAGCACCGGCCTTTTTCGAAGGGTTATCTAATGTGGTGTTTCACAAGTACCAATGAAACGCTCCCCTAGTGCTCTACGGCAGTCTGGCGTCTCACCACCTGCCCCCCATGCTCATCCTTCTCCAGCAGCGGAATCTCCTTGCCGTCGGCATCGAACAGCTTGCCGTCTTCGAAGTAGTCACCGTCACGCAGCCCGGAAATGTCCGAGTAGTTCAGCGTGCGCTCGGAGGCGGCGACGAACACCGACTGCTGGTCCGAGTTGCCGGTCTTGAAGTGGTTGAACACCAGGTTGAGCAGGATCGCCATGATCGCCGACGAGCTGATGCCCGAGTGGAAGATGGTCTCGAACCAGTTGGGGAACTGCGCGTAGAAGTTCGGCGCAGCAATCGGGATCATGCCAAAGCCCAGTGACGCAGCCACGATGATCAGGTTCATGTTGTTGCGGTAGTCCACCTTGGACAGCGTGCGAATACCACTGGCCGCCACCGTGCCGAACAGCACGATGCCCGCACCACCCAGCACCGAGGTCGGCACCGCGGCGATCACCCGGCCCATGATCGGCAGCAGGCCAAGCACCACCAGGATCACGCCACCGGTGGCCACCACATAACGGCTTTTTACCCCGGTCACGGCCACCAGGCCAACGTTCTGCGCGAACGCGCTCTGGGTGAACGAGCCGAAGATCGGCGCCAGGATGCTCGAGGCCATGTCGGCACGCAGGCCGTCGCCCAAGCGCTTGGAGTCGACCTTGGTGTCGATGATCTCACCCACCGCCAGGATGTCGGCCGAGGTTTCCACCAGGGTCACCATGATCACGATGCACATCGACAGGATGGCGGCGATGTGGAAGGTCGGCATGCCGAAATGGAACGGGGTAGGGAAGGCCATCATCGGGCCTTCGAGCACCTTGCTGAAGTCGGCCATGCCCAGCGACCAGGCGATCAGGGTACCGAACACCATCGCCAGCAGGATCGACAGCCGCGAGATCGCCGCGCTGCCCAGCTTGCTCAGTACCAGCACGATCAGGAAGGTCGCCGCCGCCAGGCCGATGTTGGCCATGCTGCCGAAGTCCGGCGCCTTGCTGTTGCCGCCCATTACCCAGCGCGCCGCTACCGGCATCAGCGTCAGGCCGATGGTGGTGATGACGATACCGGTCACCAGCGGCGGAAAGAACTTGGTGATGCGCGAGAACACCGGGGTGATCAGAAAGCCGATCAGCGAGGCGGCCATCACCGCCCCCAGCACACCCGGCAAGCCACCCCCGCCCTCGCTGCTGAGAATCGCGCCCATGGTCGCCACACCGGCGAACGACACGCCCTGCACCAGCGGCAACTGGCAACCGAAGAACGGCAGGCCCAGGGTCTGCAGCAGGGTCGCCAGGCCACCGGCAAACAGCGATGCGGCAATCAGCAGGCCGATGTCGGCCGGGCCCAGGCCGGCCGCCTGGCCGAGAATCAGCGGCACCGCGACGATGCCGCCATACATGGTGAGTACGTGTTGCAGCCCGTACGCCAGGTTGGCGCCGAGACCCAGGTTCTCGTCTTCGGGGCGTGAGACCGTGGACGTGTCGGGGGAGGACGTAGTCATGGGAGCAGGTTCTCTGTTTTATTGTTGTGGCGCTACTGTAGACAAGGATTGCACAGTATTGCCAGAACAATTGTATACAATTTTTAGATCTGCGCAGGAACAGTCCTGCACCTGATTTGGGCTCAGGGGTGGATGCAGTTATCGTTCCAACGCCACGCACAAGGCCCGGCAAGGCCGGGTCTGGCGAGGTGAACGCTTGTTTTAAAGCTGTCCGAGTGGACAGGAAGGCGGGGCGGGGTCAGGTCGGTAGTGGGCTAAGAGATTTCAAACTTCGATGAGTTGGCGCAGCTCGCGCATCATTTCAGTGCTGTCCGCCAGGTTCAGCTCCACCAAACGGTGCAAATGGCTGATCGAGATCAGGTCGATATGCAGGCAGGCGAAGCCGAGTGTTTCGGGCTCTTCGTGGCGTAGCTCGACCTGCATCCATACACGGGTCTGCTCATCCAGATGCAGGATGGCCTCGAAGTCCTGGGTATCGTCGAACTCCCACGCGGCCGGGCGCTCGATCAGCAGCCCCTTGAGCGACAGATCGAGCAAGGTGACCGACCAGCGGCGTTCACCCTGCACCAGTTCGGTGGGGGCATCGAAGGCAATGCGCTTGAAACGTCGGCGTTCTTGATGGTCGCTCATCGGGAAGGCCCTCCGGAGTAGAACCTGACTATAGCTCAGCGCTTGCCAGCGTGATCGCAAACGCGCATAACCGACCTGTGAACGGGCCGTTGAAGGCTCTAGACCAAAGCAAGTATGGCAATGCGCCAAGACTGGCCCTAGACTCGACAGGCGGTCTTTCATATCCACTAGCTGGAAGCACACCATGAACAACAATAATAGCCTGCTACGCCACATTCCGTGGCTGCTGCTGGCGGTACTGGGGGCCTGTGCGCTGGGTGTCGTCGCCCTGCGCCGTGGCGAAGCGATCAACGCCTTGTGGATTGTGGTTGCCTCGGTGGCCCTCTACCTGGTCGCCTACCGTTACTACAGCCTGTTCATCGCCACCAAGGTGATGCAACTGGATCCCCGTCGGGCCACCCCGGCGGTGCTCAACAACGATGGTCTGGACTACGTACCGACCAACAAGCACATCCTGTTCGGTCACCACTTTGCCGCGATCGCGGGTGCCGGCCCGCTGGTCGGCCCGGTCCTGGCGGCGCAGATGGGCTACCTGCCCGGCACGCTCTGGCTGATTGCCGGCGTGGTCCTGGCCGGTGCGGTACAGGACTTCATGATCCTGTTCCTGTCCACCCGCCGCAACGGTCGCTCGCTGGGCGACATGGTGCGCGAGGAGATGGGCCGCATTCCGGGTACCATCGCCCTGTTCGGCTGCTTCCTGATCATGATCATCATCCTCGCCGTGCTGGCGCTGATCGTGGTCAAGGCCCTGGCCGAGAGCCCATGGGGCATGTTCACGGTCATGGCGACGATCCCGATCGCGATGTTCATGGGCATCTACATGCGCTACATCCGCCCGGGCCGCATCGGCGAGATCTCGATCATTGGCGTGGTGCTGCTGTTGCTGTCGATCTGGCTGGGGGGCCTGGTCGCCGCCGATCCGGTGTGGGGCCCGGCGTTCACCTTCACCGGTGTGCAGATCACCTGGATGCTGGTGGGCTACGGCTTCGTCGCTGCGGTACTGCCGGTATGGCTGGTGCTGGCGCCACGTGACTACCTCTCCACCTTCCTCAAGATCGGTACCATCGTGGCCCTGGCCATCGGTATCCTGGTGCTGGCGCCCGAGCTGAAAATGCCGGCCCTGACCCAGTTCACCGACGGCACCGGCCCGGTGTGGAAGGGCACCCTGTTCCCGTTCCTGTTCATCACCATCGCCTGTGGCGCGGTGTCGGGCTTCCACGCGCTGATCTCCTCGGGCACCACGCCCAAGCTGCTCGACAACGAAGTCAACGCCCGTTACATCGGCTACGGCGGCATGCTGATGGAGTCGTTCGTCGCCATCATGGCCATGGTCGCCGCCTCGGTGATCGAGCCAGGCGTGTACTTCGCCATGAACAGCCCGGCTGCGGTGGTCGGCTCCGACGTCGTGACCGTCGCGCAGACCGTCAGCAGCTGGGGTTTTGCGATCACCCCCGAGGCGCTTGAAGCGGTGGCCCGCGACATCGGCGAGCACACCGTGCTGGCCCGTGCCGGCGGTGCACCGACGCTGGCCGTGGGTATCGCGCAGATCCTGCACCAGGTACTGCCGGGTGAAAACACCATGGCGTTCTGGTACCACTTCGCGATCCTGTTCGAGGCGCTGTTCATCCTCACCGCAGTAGACGCCGGTACCCGTGCCGGGCGCTTCATGCTGCAGGACCTGCTGGGCTCGTTCGTGCCAGCCCTCAAGCGTACCGAATCGTGGGGTGCCAACCTGCTGGCCACCGCCGGTTGCGTGGCGCTGTGGGGTTACCTGCTCTACCAGGGCGTGATCGACCCGCTGGGTGGCATCAACACCTTGTGGCCGCTGTTCGGTATCTCCAACCAGATGCTGGCCGGTATCGCGCTGATGCTCGGCACCGTCGTGCTGATCAAGATGAAGCGCCAGCAGTACATGTGGGTCACCCTGGTGCCGGCGGTATGGCTGCTGATCTGCACCACCACCGCAGGCTTCATCAAGCTGTTCGACCCGAACCCGGCAGTGGGCTTCCTGGCCCTGGCCAACAAGTACAGCGTGGCGCTGGACGCCGGGCAGGTACTGGCCCCGGCCAAGGACATGGCGCAGATGCAGCACGTGATCTTCAACGCGTACACCAACGCGACGCTGACCGGGCTGTTCCTGTTCGTGGTGTTCAGCATCCTGTTCTTCGCGCTCAAGGTCGGTATCCGGGCCTTGAACAAGAAAGAACGCACCGACAAGGAATCCCCGTTCCAGGCCTTGCCGGACGCGTAACCCAAGAGGAATGCAAGCATGTTCAACGATCTCGGTCGACTGGGTAAGTACCTGGGGCAGGCAGCCCGCCTGATGGTCGGCATGCCCGACTACGACAATTACGTCGAGCATATGCAAACCAAGCACCCCGACGTGCCGCCGATGACCTACGAGGCGTTCTTCCGCGAACGCCAGGAGGCGCGTTACGGCGGCAAGGGCGGGCCCAAGTGCTGTTGAAACACGGCACCTGCGGCACGTGACACACCTGTGGGAGCCCGGTCAGCCGGGCTCCCACAGTCATTTTCAGCGACAGGAGATTTTCTGCGTGCAACCCATTCCCGTAACCGTGCTCAGTGGTTTTCTGGGGGCCGGCAAGACCACCTTGCTGCGCCACCTGCTCAAGGCCGAGCACGGCCTGAAAATCGCCGTGATCGAAAACGAATTCAGCGATGCCGGCATCGACACCCAGCTGTTGGGTGAGGAGCCGGTGCAAGTCATGACCCTGGCCAATGGCTGTGTGTGCTGCACCATCCACACCGACCTGACCAAGGCGCTGTTCCTGCTGCTGGAGCGCCTGGACAGCGGCGAGATCGCCTTCGACCGGTTGGTGATCGAGTGCACCGGCCTGGCCGACCCGGCGCCGGTGGCGCAGACCTTCTTCATCGACGAGGAACTGCGCGAGCGCTACATCCTCGACGGCATCATCACCCTGGTGGATGCGGCGCATGCCGACGTGCACCTGGCCCAGACCATCGCCCAGGCCCAGGTGGGCTTTGCCGACCGCCTGCTGGTGAGCAAGACCGACCTGGTCGACGCCGCCTCGTTCCAGGCCCTGAGCGAGCGTCTGGGGCGCATCAACCGGCGTGCGCCGATCCGTGTGGTGGACAACGGCAGGATCGACCTGGCCGAGTTGCTGGATGTGCGTGGGTTCAACCTCAATGCCAGCCTTAACTTGCGGCCGGTGGTGGCGGCCGACAGCCTGGACCGGATCTCCAGCATGGTGCTGCGTACCGATGCGCCGCTGGATATCGATCGCCTGAGCGCGTTCATGAATGAGTTGCTGGAAGCCCATGGCAAGCAGTTGCTGCGCTACAAGGGCGTGCTGAACATTGCCGGCGAGGATCGGCGCCTGGTGTTTCAGGGGGTGCTGAAGCTGTATGGCTTCGACTGGGACACCGAGTGGGCCGAAGGCGAGCAGCGCGAGAGTGTGATGGTATTCATTGCCGATGACTTGCCGGAGGCGAAGATTCGCGAAGGGTTCGAGGCCTTGAGCCGCCCCTGAGAGCCCCTTCGCTGGCAAGCCACACACAGAGTTCTGCGGCGCACATAGAACCTGTGGGAGCTGGCTTGCCAGCGAAGCTCTTTTAAAGGCCCACAAAAAAGCCCGGCTCAGGCGCCGGGCTTTTTCACATCAGTTGCCTGCGATTAGTTGCCGTATACCGGCAGTTTGGCGCAGATGGCCTTGACCTTCTCACGTACGGCATCGATCACCGCTTCGTTGTTCAGGTCGGCCAGGATGTCGCAGATCCAGCCAGCCAGTTCCTTGCACTCTGCTTCCTTGAAGCCGCGAGTGGTCACAGCCGGGGTGCCGAAGCGCAGGCCCGAGGTGACGAACGGGGAACGTGGGTCGTTCGGTACGGAGTTCTTGTTGACGGTGATGAAGGCTTTGCCCAGGGCCGCGTCAGCGTCCTTACCGGAAATTTCCTGCTTGATCAGCGACAGCAGGAACAGGTGGTTCTCGGTACCGCCCGACACCACGTCGAAGCCGCGCTCGATGAACACGCCGGCCATGGCCTGGGCGTTCTTCACCACTTGCTGCTGGTAGGTCTTGAACTCAGGCTGCAGTGCTTCCTTGAAGCAGATCGCCTTGGCCGCGATCACGTGCTCCAGCGGGCCACCCTGGGCGCCCGGGAAGACTGCGGAGTTCAGCTTCTTCTCGATGTCGGCGTTGGCACGGGCCAGGATCAGGCCGCCACGTGGACCACGCAGGGTCTTGTGGGTCGTGGTGGTGACCACGTCGGCGAACGGCACCGGGTTCGGGTAGACGCCCGCGGCGACCAGGCCAGCCACGTGCGCCATGTCGACGAACAGGTAGGCACCGACCTTGTCGGCGATTTCACGGAAGCGCGGGAAGTCCAGCACTTGCGAGTAGGCCGAGAAGCCGGCAACGATCATCTTGGGCTTGTGCTCGACCGCCAGGCGCTCGACTTCGTCGTAGTCGATCAGGCCGTTGGCGTCGATGCCGTACTGGATGGCGTTGTACAGCTTGCCCGAAGACGACACGCTGGCGCCGTGGGTCAGGTGACCGCCGTGGGCCAGGCTCATGCCCAGGATGGTGTCACCGGCCGACAGCAGGGCCAGGTAGACGGCGCTGTTGGCCTGGGAGCCGGCGTGCGGCTGGACGTTGGCGTAGTCGGCGCCGAACAGCTCCTTGGCGCGGTCGATGGCCAGTTGCTCGACCACGTCGACGTACTCGCAGCCACCGTAGTAGCGCTTGCCCGGGTAGCCTTCGGCGTACTTGTTGGTGAGCACCGAGCCTTGAGCTTCCATCACCGCAGGGCTGGTGTAGTTTTCCGAAGCGATCAGCTCAATGTGCTCTTCCTGGCGCTGGGCTTCTTGCTCCATGGCGGCAAAGAGATCGGCGTCGTACTTGGCAATGGTCAAATCACGGCTGAACATGGCGGTCCTCAAGGATCGTGCTGAAATAGGCGGGCATTCTACCTCATCGGCTTTTGTCTGGCATATGAAAGGGCATCATGTCGCAGACAAGCGGGGTTCATTCAGGATCGGTGGCGCTGCCTTCGCTGGCAAGCCAGCTCCCACAGGGGCTTGCGGCGTCCATTTAACCTCTGGGAGCTGGCTTGCCAGCGAAGGGGGCCCCGCATTACTCGAACATGAACAAGGTTTCGTTGCTGAACTGCGCCTCGAACTGGTTCGCCGGCATCGGCCGCCCGAACAGGTAGCCCTGCACCTCATCACAGCCATGCTCACGCAGGAACTCCAGCTGTTCATGGGTTTCCACGCCCTCGGCGATCACCGCCAGGTTCAGGCTGTGGGCCATGGCGATGATGGCGCGGGCGATCTGCGCGTCCTGCTCGCCCTCGGGCAACCCGTCGACGAAGGTGCGGTCGATCTTGAGCACGTCGATCGGGAACTGCTTGAGGTAGTTGAGCGATGAATAGCCGGTGCCGAAGTCGTCCACCGCGATGCTCAGGCCCAGGTTCTTCAGGCTGTCGAGAATCACCATGGCCTCGTTGACCTCGCGCATCAGGATACTCTCGGTCAGCTCCAGCTCCAGGCATGCCGGGGGCAGCCCGGTCTCGCCCAGGATGGTGGCGATGCGCGTACCCAGCTGGCCGTCGGAGAACTGGCGCGCCGAAATGTTCACCGACACCTTCGGTACCCGCACCTTGGCCTGGTGCCAGGCCTTGAGCTGGCGGCATGCTTCGTTGATGACCCAGTCACCCACGTCCACCACCAGCCCCAGTTCCTCGATCACCGGGATGAAGTCGCCCGGCGGCACCAGCCCGCGACGTGGGTGACGCCAGCGCAGCAGCGCCTCGGCCCCGGTCAGGCGCTTGCCGTCGCCACTGAACTGCGGCTGGTAGTACAGGATGAATTCGTTCTGCTCCAGGGCATGGCGCAGGTCGCTTTCCAGCTCCAGGCGTTCCAGCGCACTGGCGTTCATGTCGGCCTGGTAGAACTGGAAGTTGTTCTTGCCACGTTCCTTGGCGTGGTACATCGCGGTGTCGGCGTTCTTCATCAGTTGGCTCAGCTCGCCGCCGTCCTGCGGGCTGAGGGCGATGCCGATACTGGCAGTGACGAAGAATTCGCGGTTTTCCAGCACGAACGGGCGCACCAGGCTGGCCAGGATCTGCTCGGCCACGTGAATCGCCCGGTTCAGGGCCAGCTCGCGGGTGGCCTTGGGCTGCAGCAGCAAGGTGAATTCGTCGCCGCCCATGCGCGCCACGGTGTCATCCTCGTGCACGCAGTCGAGCAGGCGCTCGGCCATGTCCTTGAGCATGCGATCACCGGCGGCGTGGCCCAGCGAGTCGTTGATCGGCTTGAAGCGGTCCAGGTCCAGGAACATCAGCACCACCCAGGCCTTCTGCCGCTCGGCCTGCTGCAGCGCGGTGTGCAGGCGGTCCTGGAACAGCGTGCGGTTGGGCAGGTGGGTCAGGGCGTCGTAGTAGGCCAGGCGGTGGATGCGCTGTTCGCTGGCCTTGCGCTCGCTGATGTCGGTGAAGAAGCACACGTAGCTGGCCAGGTCGCCCTCGTCATCGAGCACCGCGGTGATGCCCACCCACGCCGGGTAGTGCTCGCCGTTGCGGCGCTTGAGCCACACTTCGCCTTCCCAGGTGCCGCGCTGGTGCAGTTGCTTGAGCACGTAGTGCAGGTGCGCTTCCTGCTGTTCGTCGACGGTGAGTAGGCTTGGCAACTGGTCGAGCACGTCGGCCACCGCGTAGCCACTGACCCGGCTGAACGCCTCGTTGGCCTGCACGATGTAGCCGGCGGGGTCGGTGATCAGGATCGCCGAGGTGGAGTGTTCGAATACCGTGGCGGCCATGCGCAGGTCTTTCTCGGCACGGCGCTGCTGGCTGATGTCGCGGCCAACGCCCAGGATGCCTTCGAAGTGGTTGTGCTCGTCCCACACCAGCACCACGCGCAACTCGATCGGGATCTTGCGCCCATCGGCGCGCAGGCAGTCGAACAGAAACAGCTGGGTGGTCACTTCGGTGCGCAGCCGCTCCAGTGCGGCCGGCTCGGTCAAGGCATGGCTGACCCGTTCGAACAGCGTATACAGGCCGGTCAACTGCGCCGGGTTGGCGATGGTCGACTGCCAGCCGTTGTCGAGAATCCACTGCACGTCATAGCCCAGCACCGCCTGCACCGAGGGGCTCACATAGTTGAGCTGCAAGCGCGGGTCGGTGGAGAAGATCACGTCGCTGATGCTCTCGGCGAGCATGCGGTAGCGCTGCTCGCTGTCGCGCAGCGATTCGCTGGCCTCGATCTGATCGGTGACGTCCTTGGCCACGCCGATGATGCGCTGCACGTTGCCTGCAGCGTCGCGGGTCAGGGCCTGCTCGCGAATGTCGTAGCGCCGCCAGCTCTGGTCGCGATGGCGAAAGCGCAACTGGCAGTGCAGTTGCTCGACGTAGCCGCTGTGGCGTTGCTGCTGGCGCATCTGGCGGAACTGGTCGGCGTCCTGCGGGTGCAGCAGCACTTCCCAGAAGTACTCGCCCATCTGTGCCAGCTCGTCGCGCCCATAGCCCAGGGTCTGGCCCAGGTGGCGGTTGCTGAAAATCATGCGCAGGCTGTGCACATCCTGCACGTACAGCTGGTCGGGCACCGTGCGTACCACGTCCGACCAGAAACTCTCGCGTTCCAGCAGCGACAGCTCCACACGCTTGCGGCTGGTGATGTCGCTGATGCTCAGGATCACGGCCTGATAGTCGCGGCGCTCTTCAGGGAAGCGCACCATCAGCCAATAGTGCTGATCCTGGCCCAGCTCGTCGCTCAGGCGCACTTCCAGCTCCAGCAGACGCTGACCGTTGAGCACTGCTTCGAGCAATTGCACACCGACCCCGTTGTCGCCGGGCCGCGTCTCTTCGAACAGGCGCTGCCAGGCGCTCTGGCAGCACGCCACGCCCAGCAGTTGCAGGGCGACCTGATTGACTTCGGTGATCTTCAGCTCACCCAGCAACGTGCCGCGCAGCGACGGGTCCTTGGCCAGGCGCTGGGCCAGCATCTCGGTGCTGCGCAGGCGCTGACGCTCCAGCAGTGCATCGAGGCCGGACAGGTCGAGCACGCACAGCGCCACGCCGGTGCCTTCGAAGATGTCCTGGTAGCGGCGGCGCCCTTCCTGCAGGGCGCGATGGCGGCGGCGCATGCTGAACAGCGCCAGCAGCGGGATCAGTGCGCACACCAGCCCCAGCACGCATTTGCCGATCAGCGCCGGCAGCAGTTGCTGGCGGCTTTGCGCGGCATCGAACAGGCCGCGCAGTTGCCAGTCGCTGTTGTCGATAAAGGCCAGCATGACGCTGTGCAGCGATGCGTCGTCGCGTGCGGGCGCATCGGCGTGAGCCGGATGGCGGTCCACCACCTGTGCGCTGTGGAGGTTTTCCAGCCACCACAGCGGGTGGTCAGGGCGTTCCAGGCGTGCAGTCAGGTCGCGGTAGTAGTCAGGTGCAAGGCGCAGCAGCCAGTAACCGTTGCCGGCGCTGGCGGGTTGGCGCAGCAGCAGGTAGATGAGGCTGTTGTCGGGGCTGTTGCTGAAGTAATAAGGGCGGCCGTGGCTGCGTTGCAGCAGCTCGTCGAGGGCCTGACGGTCGGCGCTGAGGCCTGCACTGTCGTGCAGCACCTTGCCTTGGGCATCCAGCCAGGCCAGGCTGCGCAGCCCCACCAGGCGCTCATGCAACTGTTCGAGCAACGGTGGCAGCTCGGCGGCGCCAGGGGCGACGGGGTGTGCTTGCACCAGGTTGAGCGCCACCTGCGAATGCAGGGCCAGGCTCAGGCTCAGGCGGTCGGCCAGGTCTGCGCTGGCGTCCAGGCTGTGCTGGCGGCGATCGGCCAGGGTATGGCGATACTGCTCGATCACCTGCCAGAACAGCAGGCCAAGCAGCAGCAGCGCAAGGATCGCCAGCGCCCCTTTCAGCGAGCCACGCAACGTCGAGCCGGACGCAGTGCCGGCTTTGCGCAGGGATGAAAGCTGAGTCAGATTGGTCAAACGGGGTTCCTGCGGTAAGGCTGTGCCACGGGGCGCTGCGCCATCAATAGCGTGGGCGCAGTGTGCGGTGTTCCTGTCGCATACCAGTCCAGGCGCGCACTATAAGCCCCACGCCCGGAGGGCGGCTAGCATGCCTTGAAGTGTGGCAAAGTGCCAGTGCTGTCCATCTGTAGGCTCGCGTCCTGTTTTTTGACATAAATTGAACACAAAGCGTTGATTGCAAAGTGCCATCTCCAGGTCTAGGATGTCCTATCTTTTTTAAAAGCAGCGGACCCACGGATGGGTGTTTCGCGCTGCTTTGGCAGGCCTTCTGCCGCCTGGGCTATTCCAGCCGGGGCAGGGCCTGCAGTCCAAATACAGGCCATGGATGTCCTACTCAAGCAAGCTGCACGCACGCTACCTCGAGCTTGCCCGGCAGGCGGTTTCCACGGAACGCTTTGCAGGCGAGGATGTACGCTTTTCCAGTGAGTACGAAGCACTGGAAGGCGAACTGAACAAGGCTCAGTCCGTTCACGAAAGCGGCCAGATCGACTGGCTCAGGGTCCTCGAGAACAGCGAGGCGCTGCTGCGCACCCAATCCAAAGACCTGCGGGTTGCTGCCTGGCTGACCTGGGCCTTGTATCAGCGCGAATCCTTTCCGGGGCTGTTGGCCGGCGTGGGCCTGTTGCAGCACCTGTGCGAGCAGCACTGGGCCCAGGTGCATCCAGCCAAGGCACGTACGCGGGCTGCGGCGATCAGCTGGCTGGTGCCGCGGCTGGAGCAGGTGCTGGGTGAAAATGTCGCGAT
Source organism: Pseudomonas aegrilactucae (assembly GCF_019168305.1). Lineage (GTDB taxonomy): Bacteria > Pseudomonadota > Gammaproteobacteria > Pseudomonadales > Pseudomonadaceae > Aquipseudomonas > Aquipseudomonas aegrilactucae. The sequence goes on along the minus strand of NZ_JAHTBI010000046.1, from coordinate 20,518 downwards.
CAAGGAACAGCTCGCGTTGTTCCGCCGCCTGGTCGAAAGCCTGCAAGGGCTCGACGCCGCCCTGACGCTGCACCTGGGCGACGAAGCCCCCCTGCTGCTGCCGTTGTGCCGGCGCCTGTCGAACATGGTGCAACGCGCCGCCGACAACCAGCCCGAGCCAGGTGCTGTGGGGGCGGTGGTGGCCCAGGTCAAACAGGCCGCCACCCAGTTGCTCACCCCCGGCGCCCCCGTCGACAGCGAGAAAGACGCGCACAAGGTCTTGCGCAGCTTGCAGGACAGCGCCCGCCCCCTGTCCACCTGGTGGCTCAAGCAGAAGGCCACCGACGTGCGCGCCCTGCGCCTGAATCGCACGCTGCTGTGGCTGCAGATCGACGCGGTGCCCGAACGCAATGCCGAGCAGGTGACGGCGCTGCGCGGGCTGCCGGTCGACCGCCTGAAGACGTATCAGGAGCGCTTCGCCAACGGCCAGTATGCCGACCTGCTGGTGGAGCTCGAAGCCAGCCTGGCCAAGTCGCCGTTCTGGTTCGACGGCCAGCGCATGGTCTGGGAATGCCTGCTGGAGCTCAATGCCGAGCAGGGCATGCGCGAGGTGGAGTTTCATTTTGCGCAGTTGCTGCAGCGCCTGCCGGGGGTGCTTGAGCTGCGCTTTCACGACGGCACCCCGTTCGCCGACCCGGCAACCCGCGGCTGGATCAACGCCAGCGTCATGCCGCACCTGCAAAGCACCAGCGCGCCGCGCAAGGCCGAGCTCGACGTCGCGGCCAGCCAGCCAGCCTGGGAGCTGGCGCTCGAGGCGGTGCTGCCGGTGCTGCGCAAAGACGGCCTCAAGCCCGCCGTACAGATTCTCAAGCAAGGCCTGCAGGCGGCCCAGGGTGGGCGCGTGCGCTTCTTCTGGCAGCTCACCCAGGCCCGGCTGTGTTTTCTGGCCAAGAAGTACGAGCTGGCCAAGACCCAGCTCGAAGCCCTCGATCACGAACTGCAACAGGCCGGCCTGCACCTGTGGGAGCCGGACCTGGCACTGGAAGTACTGCGTCTGCTGCACAGCTGTTGTGAGCTGTTGCCGCAGAACCACGCCGTGCGCGAACGCAAGGATGAGGTTTATCGCAGGCTGTGCCACCTCGACCTCGAAGTGGTACTCGACTAGGCCCCCGGGCCGCAAACGCAAGGAGAAAAGCCATGGCCAAAGAAGGCTCGGTAGCCCCCAAGGAACGCATCAACGTCACGTTCAAACCTGCCACGGGCGGTGCCCAGGAAGAAATCGAACTGCCGCTCAAGCTGCTCGCGATCGGTGACTACACCCAGCGTGCAGATGAACGCAAGGTAGAAGACCGCAAGCCCATCAGCATCGACAAGATGACGTTCGACGAGGTGCTGGCCAAGCAGGAGTTGAGCCTGACCCTCAGCGTGCCCAACTGCCTGCAGGACGACGACAGCTCCACCGACGAGCTGGGCATCAGCCTGCGCGTCAATTCGATGAAGGACTTCAACCCGGCCAGCCTGGTCGAGCAGGTGCCAGAGCTCAAGAAGCTGATGGAGCTGCGCGATGCGCTGGTGGCACTCAAGGGCCCGCTGGGCAACGCACCGGCCTTTCGCAAAGCCATCGAAGGCGTGCTTGCCGACGATGCGTCGCGTACCCGAGTGCTCGGCGAACTGGGCCTGAGCGCCACCCCGACCACCGACGCTTGAGCCTCCCCAGTCAAGGAAGAACACCATGAGCACCAGCGCAGCACAGCAAACCAGCAGCACCGATGGCGAGTACAGCATTCTCGACAACATCATCGCGCAGACCCGCCTGACCCCTGACGATGAAGCCTACGACATCGCCAAGCGCGGCGTGTCGGCCTTCATCGAGGAACTGCTCAAGCCGCACAACGACGGCGAACCGGTCAAGAAGGCCATGGTCGACCGCATGATCGCCGAGATCGATGCCAAGCTCAGCCGCCAGATGGACGCCATCCTGCACCACCCCGACTTCCAGTCGCTGGAGTCGGCATGGCGTGGCCTGCAACTGCTGGTCGACCGCACCAACTTTCGTGAAAACATCAAGATCGAAATTCTCAACGTCTCCAAGCAAGACCTGCTGGACGACTTCGAGGACTCGCCCGAGGTCATGCAGGCCGGCCTCTACAAGCACATCTACACCGCTGAATACGGCCAGTTCGGTGGCCAGCCGGTGGGCGCGATCATTGCCAACTACTTCATGTCGCCAAGCTCGCCCGACGTCAAGCTGATGCAGTACGTGTCCAGCGTCGCCTGCATGTCGCACGCCCCGTTCATCGCGGCAGCCGGCCCCAAGTTCTTCGGGCTCGAAAGCTTCACCGGCCTGCCAGACCTCAAAGACCTCAAGGACCACTTCGAAGGCCCGCAATTTGCCAAGTGGCAAAGCTTTCGCCAGTCCGAAGATGCACGCTACATCGGCCTGACCGTACCGCGCTTCCTCTTGCGCAACCCGTACGACCCGGAAGAAAACCCGGTCAAGTCCTTCGTCTACAAGGAAACCGTGGCCAACAGCCACGAGCACTACCTGTGGGGTAACACCGCCTACGCCTTCGGCACCAAGCTGACCGACAGTTTCGCCAAGTTCCGCTGGTGCCCGAACATCATTGGCCCGCAGAGCGGTGGCGCGGTAGAAGACCTGCCGTTGCACCACTTCGAAAGCATGGGCGAGATCGAAACCAAGATCCCGACCGAAGTGCTGGTATCGGACCGCCGCGAGTACGAACTGGCCGAGGAAGGCTTCATTTCCCTGACCATGCGCAAGGGCAGCGACAACGCCGCGTTCTTCTCGGCCAGTTCGGTGCAAAAGCCCAAGTTCTTCGGCATCAGCGCCGAGGGCAAGGCCGCAGAACTCAACTACAAGCTCGGCACCCAGCTGCCGTACATGATGATCGTCAACCGCCTGGCCCACTACCTCAAGGTGCTGCAGCGCGAGCAACTGGGTTCGTGGAAAGAGCGCACCGACCTGGAGCTGGAGCTCAACAAGTGGATCCGCCAGTACGTGGCCGACCAGGAGAACCCGAGCGCCGAAGTGCGTGGCCGCCGCCCGCTGCGTGCCGCCCAGATCATCGTCAGCGATGTGGAAGGCGAACCGGGCTGGTACCGCGTGAGCCTCAACGTGCGCCCGCACTTCAAGTACATGGGCGCCGATTTCACCCTGTCGCTGGTTGGCAAGCTGGATAAAGAGTAACCGGGAGCGTGCACATGACGGGATATGGCAGCCTTTTCGAGCGTCTGGGCGGCGAAGCCGACAAGCGTCGCGGCTGGAGTCGTGAAGTGGCTGCCATGGCCTCCGTCGCGGCGCACCTGGGCAAGATGCTCAGTACCCGCGCGGGCAGCGTGCAAACGCTGCCCGATTACGGCCTGGCAGACCTGAACGACATGCGTTTGAGCCTGCATGACGCGTTGAGCCAGGCGCGTCAGGCCATCGAGCAGTTCATCGAGGCCTATGAGCCGCGCCTGTCGAGCGTGCAGGTGGTGTCGCTGCCGCGTGATCACGATCAGCTCAAGCTGGCTTTCAGTATCGAAGGCCTGCTTGAGCTGGACGGGATCAAGCGCCAGGTCAGTTTTTCCGCGCGCCTGGAGGGCGGCGGCCAGGTCCGGGTCAACTGAGGTGCTCATGGCGCCACGGTTTAGCGAACAGCCCATTCGCACGCATGACTAACAGGTAATCGAGCATGTCCTTCAACCATTACTACCAGAGCGAGCTCACCGCGTTGCGCCAGTTGGGGCGACGCTTTGCCGAGCGCAGCCCGGCGCTGGCGCCGTTCCTGGGACAGGCCGGGCGCGACCCTGACGTGGAGCGCCTGCTCGAAGGTTTTGCCTTTCTCACCGGGCGCCTGCGACAGAAGCTCGATGACGAACTGCCGGAGCTGAGCCATTCGCTCATGCAGCTGCTGTGGCCCAACTACATGCGCCCGCTGCCGGCGTTCAGCATTCTGCAGTTCGACCCCCTGGGCCAGCCGGGCCCGGCCTTGCGGGTGGCGCGCGATACGCCGGTCGAGAGCCAGCCGATCGATGAGGTGCGCTGCCGTTTTCGTACCTGTTACCCCACCGATGTGATGGCGCTGGACCTCAGCGCCGTGAACTACTCGGTCAAGGGCGATGGCGCGTTGCTCAGCCTGCACCTGCAGATGAGCTGCGACGGGCATGTCGGCGAATTGGAGCTGAGCCGCCTGCGCCTGCATCTGGCGGGCGAGCGCTACATCAGTCAGATGCTCTACCTGTGCCTGCTGCGTAATGTGGAGGGCATCGAACTGGTGCCGCTGGGGGCCGATGGCAAGCCGTTCGTGCGTGCCAGCGGTGAAGGGGTGTCGCTGCGCCTGACGGGCAACCGCGTTCAACCGGTCGGTTTTGCCGAGGAGGAGGCGTTGATTCCCTACCCCTTGAACACCTTTCGTGGCTACCGCTACCTGCAGGAGTACTTTGCCTTTCAGGACAAGTTCCTGTTCGTCGACCTCGATGGCCTGGAGGTGCTCAAGTCGCTGGGGCCGGACACCCTCAAGCAGACGCGCGGGCTGGAGATTCGCTTCGATATCCGCAGGGGCGGCATCCAGCGCATGCGGCCCACGCTGGACAACGTCAAGCTCTATTGCACCCCGATCGCCAACCTGTTCCAGCACGATGCCCTGCCCATTCGCCTGGATGGCAAGCAGGACGAGTACCTGTTGCTGCCGGCCGAGTACGACCTGGAAAACTGCGGGGTGTTCTCGGTGCACAGCGTCACCGGCTGGAAACCTGGCGGGGTGGGCTACCAGGCCTATGTGCCGTTCGAGTCGTTCGAGCACGACCCCAGCTTCGACGTGCCGCAGACCAGCCCGCACTACAGCATTCGCCAGCGCTCCTCGTTGCTGCATGACGGCCTCGACACGTACCTGAGTTTCGGTATCCGCGATACCCAAACCCACGAAACGCTGTCGATCGAGCTCACCTGTACCAACCAGAACCTGCCGCGTCGGCTCAAGCTGGGCGATATCAACCAGCCTTCCGAGCAGACCCCGGAGTTCCTGACCTTTCGCAATATCACCCCGGTCACCGCCAGCTACGCACCGCCCTTGAACCGGGATTTTCTGTGGAAGCTGATCAGCAACATGTCGCTCAACTACCTGTCGCTGGCCAACGTCGATGCGCTCAAGGTGATCCTGGAAACCTACGACTTGCCGCGCTACTACGACCAGCATGCCGAGAAGGTCAGCAAGCGCCTGCTCGGCGGGCTCAAGTCGATCCGTCACGAGCACGTCGACCGCCTGCACCGCGGGCTGCCCCTGCGCGGCCTGCGCACCGAGCTGACCATCGACCCGCAGGGCTACATCGGCGAGGGCGACCTGTTCGTGTTCGCCTCGGTGCTCAACGAGTTCTTTGCCCTTTATGCCAGCCTCAACTCGTACCACGAATTGCGGGTCAAAAGTACTCAGGGAGAGGTGTACCAATGGACACCACGTATGGGCTTGCAGCCCCTGCTTTGAGCGGGCTGACCCACTCGATACGCGAGTATTCGCTGTTTCAGGCAGTGCTGCTGGTCATGGACCGGCTGCGCGAGTTTCACCCCGGTCTGGGCGAAGACGAGCTGTATGACCTGCTGGAATTCCAGGCCAACCCGAGCCTGGGCTTTCCGGGCAGCGATGTCGATCGGGTCGAATTTTTCCAGGACCACGGGCAGATGCGCGCACGCCTGCGCTTCAACCTGATCGGCCTGTGTGGCGCCAGTTCGCCGCTGCCGGCGTTCTATGTCGAACAGGCGCTGGGAGACGCCGAGGACGGCAACCCCACGCGGCATTTCCTTGACCTGTTTCACCATCGCCTGCAGCGCCTGATGCTGCCGATCTGGCGCAAGTACCGCTACCGCGCGCGCTTTCAGAGCGGTGCGCTCGACCCCTTTTCGGAGCAGTTGTTCGCCCTGATCGGGTTGGGGGGCGAACACATTCGCGCCGCCCGCGAGCTGAACTGGAAACGCCTGCTGCCGTACCTGGGCCTGCTCAGCCTGCGTGCCCACTCCGCGGCGCTGATCGAGGCTGTGCTGCGCTACTACTTCAAGCATGCGGACCTGGTGATCGAGCAGTGCATCGAGCGCCGCGTGCAGATCCTGCACGAACAGCGCAATCGACTGGGGCGTGGCAACAGCCTGCTGGGCGAGGACGTGGTGCTGGGGGAGCGGGTACGCGATCGCAACGGCAAGTTCCGCATTCACATCACCCAGCTCGACTGGCAGCGCTTCCACGAATTCCTGCCGATCGGTTTCGGCTATCAACCGCTGTGTGCGCTGGTGCGCTTCACCCTGCGCGATCCGCTGGACTACGACATCCGCCTGGTACTGCGCCAGGAAGAGATTCGCGAACTGCGCATCGGCGAAAGCAATGCCTGTCGTCTGGGATGGACGAGTTGGCTGGGTCACGAACACGCCGACGGCGTGGTGACCCTGGGAAGCAAAATTCATTAAGGACCGATGGACATGATCACTGTAGACCTGCAACAACTTATCCAGGCGCTGGACGCCGACACCCGACGCGACCTGGAGCGCTGTGCCGAACGCTGTGTGGCCCGTGGCGGCAGCAAGATCCTGGTCGAGGACCTGCTGCTGGAACTGCTCGACCGTGCCGAGGGCCTGCTCGAACGGGCCTTGCACGATGCCGACGTGGCGCCGGGCGAACTGCGTGCCAGCCTGCAGGTGCAGCTTGAACACAGTGCGTCACGCAACCCGGTGTTCGCCCCGGAACTGGTGCAGTGGCTGCAGGATGCCCTGCTGGTGGCCAACCTCGAACTGGGCAGCAGCCAGGTCGAGCAGGCCGCACTGATCCTCGCGCTGCTGCGCAACCCCCTGCGCTACGCCGGCAGCCGTTACCAGCCGCTGCTGGCCCGGCTGAACATCGAACGCCTGAAGGGGTTCGCGCTGGCGTCGCAGCCGGCCGCCCAGGGCGCCGCCGGCGGGCAGGGTGAGTCCATGCTGCAGCGCTTTACCCACAACCTCACGCAGCAGGCGCGTGACGGCCGGCTCGACCCGGTGCTGTGCCGCGATGACGCGCTGCGCCAGATGGTCGACATCCTGGCCCGGCGGCGCAAGAACAACCCGATCGTGGTGGGCGAGGCGGGCGTGGGCAAGACCGCCATCGTCGAAGGGCTGGCCTTGCGCATTGCTGCCGGTGAAGTACCGCCCGCGCTGCGCGGGGTGGAGTTGTTGTCGCTGGACATGGGCCTGCTGCAGGCCGGTGCCAGCGTAAAGGGCGAATTCGAACGGCGCCTGAAGGGGGTGATCGACGAGGTCAAGGCCGCGCCCAAGCCGGTGATCCTGTTTATCGATGAGGCCCACACCCTGATCGGCGCGGGGGGCAATGCCGGCGGTTCGGATGCGGCCAACCTGCTCAAGCCGGCGCTGGCGCGGGGCGAGTTGCGCACCATCGCTGCCACGACGTGGAGCGAATACAAGAAGTACTTCGAGAAAGACCCGGCCCTGGCCCGGCGCTTCCAGCCCGTGCAGTTGCACGAGCCGACGGTTGACGAGGCGGTGACCATATTGCGCGGCCTGGCGCAGGTGTATGAAAAAAGCCACGGCATCTACCTGCGCGATGACGCAGTGGTGGCTGCCGCACAAATGTCGGCGCGCTACCTGGCCGGCCGGCAACTGCCGGACAAGGCCGTCGACGTGCTGGACACCGCCTGCGCCCGTGTGCGCATCAGCCTGGCGGCCGCCCCGCAACGCCTGGAACGGTTGCGTGCGGCGCTGGCAGAAGGCGAGCGACAGGTTCAGGCGCAGCAGCGCGATGCCGAGGCGGGTGTGCCCATCGACCGCCAAGCGCTGCACGCACTGCAGGCGCAACTGCGCAGTGACGAGGCTGCGCAGCAGGCCGTGCAGGCCCGCTGGGAACAGCAGCGGGCGCTGGCCGAGCATGTGCTTGAGCTGCGCCGGCAACTGGCCGAGGCCCGCGAGGGCGGTGCGGCACAGGATCAGCTGTCGACCTTGCAGGCCTCGCTGGAGGCAACCCGCAGCACACTGGAGGCTGCGCAGGCGGTAGAGCGCCTGGTCAGCTTCGAAGTGTGCCCACGGCTGGTGGCCGAAGTGATCAGCGCCTGGACCGGCGTGCCGCTGGAGCAACTGGCGCGTGAACACAATGCCAAGGTGGTGCGCTTTGCCGATGACCTGCGTGCGCGCATCCGTGGCCAGGAGCAGGCCGTGCAGGCGCTGGACCGTTCGATGCGGGCCAGTGCCGCCGGGCTCGAGAAGCCCGATGCGCCGGTCGGGGTGTTCCTCTTGGTAGGCCCCAGCGGCGTGGGCAAGACCGAGACGGCCCTGGCGCTGGCCGACCTGCTGTACGGCGGTGATCGTTTCATCACCACCATCAACATGTCCGAATTTCAGGAGAAGCACACCGTTTCGCGCCTGATCGGCGCGCCACCGGGCTACGTCGGCTATGGCGAGGGTGGCATGCTGACCGAGGCCGTGCGGCAGAAACCCTATTCGGTGGTGCTGCTCGATGAAGTCGAAAAGGCCGACCCGGACGTGTTGAACCTGTTCTATCAGATCTTCGACAAGGGCGTGGCCAACGACGGCGAAGGGCGCGAGATCGATTTTCGCAACACGCTGATCCTGATGACCTCCAACCTGGCCAGCGACCACATCGCGGCACTCTGCGAGGGCGGCGAGCGCCCCTCTGCCGAGCAGCTCGAACAGGCGATCCGGCCGGCCCTGAGCAAGCACTTCAAGCCCGCCTTGCTGGCGCGCATGCGTGTCGTGCCGTATTACCCGGTGAGCGGGCCGGTACTGCGCGAGCTGGTCGAGATCAAGCTGCAGCGTTTTGGCGAGCGACTGCTGCGCCGCCAACTGGGCTTCAGCTATGCCCCGGCGCTGGTCGAGCACCTGGCCGAACGCTGCACCCAGGGCGACAGCGGTGCGCGCCTGATCGATCACCTGCTCGACCTGCACCTGCTGCCGCAGGTAGCCGACCGTGTGCTGCACGCCATGGCAGCCGGCGAGACGTTGCAGCAGGTGCATGCCACGCTCGACGGCGATGCACGCGTGAGGTGCGAGTTTGCCTGAGGTGGGGGTGATGTTCACCCATGTGCCGCAGCCTCTGCACTATGCCGAAGCCCTGCTGACGCACTTCGCCAGCCTGTCGCGCCTGGGCCGCGAGCTGGCGTTGCAGGAAACGTTCGTGCGCGCGGTGGCCGAGCTCAGCGGTTGCGAGCTCAGCCAGCTGTACCTGCTCGATGCGACCCACACCTCGCTGGGGCTTGCCGCCGAATGCCTGGGTGGGGCCGTGCAACCGCGTGGCGCTGCGAGCGTGCCGGTGGACTACAACGGCGAACAGCTGCTGCAGTTTGCGCTGTGCCAGAACCGCTCGGTGAGCCTGGTCGACCTGCCCGCCAGCCTGCTGGACACCAGTTTTCTGCCGGTGCTGCAACGCCCCTGGCAATCGCTGCTGTGCGTGCCGCTGCTCAACCCGCAGCAGACCATCGAAGGCCTGCTGCTGTGCGCCAGCCGCGAGGCCGTCGAGCTGAGCGGGTTTGCCCAGTCACTGGCGCACCTGGGGGCGTTCGTGCTGGGACAACTCGACCTGCTGCAGCGCCTGCGCCAACCCCGCGTGACGCCTGAACCGCTGGCCAGGGCCGGCGCCACCGACTACGGGTTGATCGGCAGCAGCGCCGCCATGCGGCAGACCTGCCAACTGATCAGCAAGGTGCTGCATAGCCCTTACACCGTGTTGTTGCTGGGCGAGACCGGTACCGGCAAGGAAGTGGTGGCACGCGCGATCCACGACTACGGCCCGCGGGGTTCCCAGCCGTTTGTGGTGCAGAACTGTGCGGCCCTGCCGGAGCACCTGCTGGAGAGTGAGCTGTTCGGTTACCGCCGGGGCGCCTTCACCGGCGCGCTACACGATCGCCAGGGGCTGTTCGACGCCGCCCACGGCGGCACCCTGCTGCTCGACGAGATCGGCGACATGCCGCTGTCGCTGCAGGCCAAGCTGCTGCGTGTGCTGCAGGAAGGCGAGATTCGCCCGCTGGGCTCCAATGACACGCACACCCTCGATGTGCGAATCATCGCCGCCACCCACCGTGACCTGGCGGTGCTGGTCAGCGAAGGCCGCTTTCGTGAAGACCTGTACTACCGCCTGGCGCAGTTTCCCATCGAGTTGCCGGCCTTGCGCCAGCGTGAGGGCGACGTGCCCGTGCTGGCCCGGCATTTTGCCGCCAAGGCCTGCGAGTTCCTGGGCCGCCAACCGCTGCACTGGTCGCCGGCGGCATTGGCCTGCCTGGATGGGCTTGCCTTGCCGGGCAACGTGCGCGAGCTCAAGGGGCTGGTCGAGCGCGCGGTACTGCTGTGCGACGGCGACTGTCTGCTGCCCGAGCACGTTGCACCGGTCAGCGAAGTACCGGCGCCGGACACCGGCCTGAACCTGCGCGAGCGCCTGGAGAACGTGGAGCGGCACTGGCTGCTCGACTGCCTGCGCAAGAACGCCGGCAACCAGACCCTGGCCGCGCGCGAGCTGGGCCTGCCCCGGCGCACCCTGCTGTACCGCCTGGGGCGGCTGAATATCAACCTTGGCGAATTCGAAGGTTGAGCGGCCATGGCGACAAACAGTCTGTTTTCCCGTTCAACCGCGTGCTGCCCGAGCCGGGTGGCACCCCGTGCACTGCCTACCGATGGAGATTCGCCAATGTCTGTTCGTCACTGGCCCGCCGTACTGCTGGCGCTGATTGTGCTCAGCGGCATGGGCGGCTGTAGCGGCAATTACAAATTCAACGACGACACCTATCGCCCGCTGGGTGATCCGCAGGCAGCCAGCCGCGGCAAGTGAGTGCAAGGAGCATCAACATGGAACTGGTTCTGCAAACGCAGGGACGCAGCAAGACCTTCACCCGTGCAGGCGGTGTGATCGGGCGCGACGAGGCCTGTGACTGGGTCATCGCCGACGCGCAGCGGCACGTATCGAAAAGGCATGCGCTGATCACCTGCCAGGAGGGTGCGTTCTTCCTCACCGACATCAGCAGCAACGGCACCCGCGACGGGCGCAGCGGTGCACAACTGCGCAAAGGCGAACCTCAGCGTATCGAGCAGGACAGCGTATTTCTGCTGGGCAGTTTCGAGGTGCGCGCGCGGCTGGTCAGCCAGGCCGCGGCAGACGTCGAAGTGGGCCTGCCCAGTGCCGCCGGCAGCATCATCCCCGACGACGCCTTTCTCGACCAGAACCCGTTCCATGCACTTGACCAGCAAGAGGGCGAGCCTTCGCCACTCGACGCATTGAGCGCGCTGGACACGGTGGTGCCGATGGCCCGCCAGCGCCCGGACTACGCCCGAGTGGACAGGGAAAGCCTGCTGGTGCCCAACCTGGTTGCGCAACCGCAGATCAGTAGCGAGGCGCAGGCCGCACCGCCACCGCCACCGCAGCATGACGAGCGCTTCTGGTGCGCCTTTGGCGAGGCCCTGGGGGTCGACCTCGGCGGGCTCGACGCCGCTGCCCGTGAAGCCCTGGCGATCAAGGCTGCCGGCCTGCTCAGGCACAGCATCGGCGGCCTGCAGCAAAGCCTGCGCACCCGCAGCGAACTGAAGAACGAACTGCGCCTGGCCCTGACCACCTCCCACCGGGCCAGCCACAACCCGCTGAAGTCGGCCATCGATGCCGGTCAGGCGCTGGGCCTGTTGCTGCAGGCCAGTGCGCCGGGCCAGCTACCCGCGACCCAGGCCGTGACCCAGGCCTACCGCGACCTGCAGGCACACCAGGTGGCGATGCTGACGGCCAGTCGCGCTGCCTTGCACGGGGTGCTGGAGCACTTTTCGCCACGCCAGTTGACCTTGCGTTTCGAGCGCGGTCGCACGCCGCTGCTGCGCACGGCTGCCAGCCAGTGGCGCGCCTTCGTGCGCTACCACCAGGCCCTGGGCCAGGACGATGAATGGAGCGAGCGCCTGCTGGCGCGCGACTTCGCCCAGGCCTACGCCGAACAGGTTCGCCTGATCGGCACCCTTCACACCGACGCCCAAGGATGATGCCCATGCTGCGCTGCAAGACCCTTTTCTCCACCGGCCTGATGGCCCTGGCGCTGCTGCTGGCCGGCTGCGCCTCGCTGTCGCCGTACTCGGCGTTGACCAAGCTGCACCTGACCCTCAATGCCGGTGACCAGCTCAATCCCGACCTCAATGGCCGGCCCTCCCCCATCGTGGTGCGCCTGTTCGAACTCAAGCACCCGGTGGCCTTCGAGAACGCCGACTTCTTCAGCCTGTACGAGCGGGCCAAGGAGTCCCTGGCGCCGGACCTGGTGGTCAGCGAAGAACTGGAGCTGCGCCCCGGTGAGCAACTGGCGCTGCGCTTGAGCGTGGAACCTGGCAGCCGCTACGTCGGCGTGCTGGCGGCCTACCGCGACCTCGACCAGACGCAGTGGCGCTACGTGATCCAGATCGCCCCCCAGGCGCTCAACAACGCCAGCCTGACACTGGACCAGGCCGGGATTCGCAACAGCAACGCCACACTGGCCCGGACGGAAAACTGATCATGCACGTGCACAAAGTCATTTGGCAGGAAGGCATGCTGCTGCGCCCGCAGCACTTCCAGCACAACGATCGCTACTACGACTACCAGATGAAAACCCGTACCCAGCTGCTGGGCAGCTACAACTGGGGGTTCCTCAGCCTTGAGATCGACCAGCAGTTTCTCAGCATGGGCAAGCTGGTGGTCAGCCAGGCCAGCGGCGTGCTGCCCGACGGCAGCCTGTTCGAGCTCAGCAGCAACATCGAGCCGCTGGCCCTGGACATTCCGCCCAACACCGGCAACACGCCGGTGTACCTGGCGCTGCCGCTGGTCACCGGCAACCACATCGAGACCCGTCGCCTGGAACAGTCCGACGTGCTGGCGCGGTACATCGCCTACGAGGCGCCGGTCAGCGACTCCAATGCCGGCGATGACATCAACAGTGACATCAGCTGCGCACGGCCGGATTTTCGCCTGCTGCTGGGCGAGCAGCAAGGCGATCAGGCCTACGTCAAACTCAAGCTCTGCGCCGTGCTCGACACCACCCCGGACGGGGTCATCAGCCTCGACCCCGAGTTCGTACCGACCTTCATTCACACCCACGCCTCCAGCTACCTGCTGTCGTGCCTGAAAGAGGTGATCAGCATGCTCGGCCACCGTGGCGACACGATTGCCGAGCGCATCCGCTCCAACGGCAAGGTCGGTGGCGCCGAGGTGGGCGACTTCATGATGCTGCAACTGATCAACCGCACCGAGCTGCTGCTGCGCCACTACCTGGGCCTGGACCAGCTGCACCCCGAGGAGCTGTACCGCACCCTGCTGACCATGCTCGGGGACCTGGCCACCTTTGCCAGCGACAGCAAGCGCCCGCGGGTCGACAGCCGCTACCAGCACAGCGACCAGGGCGCGAGCTTTCGCCGGCTCATGGACGGCATTCGCGAGGTGCTGTCGATGGTGCTGGAGCAACACGCCATCGAGCTGGACCTGCAGACCCGCCAGTACGGCATTCTGGTGGCCTCGGTGCACGACCAGACGCTGCTGGCCTCGGCCTCGTTCGTGCTGGCGGCCAGCGCCAACTGCGACAGCGAAACCCTGCGCACGCGCCTGCCTTCGCACCTCAAGGTCGGCCCGGTGGAACGTATTCGGCAACTGGTCAACCTGCACCTGCCGGGCATCAAGGTGGTGCCGTTGCCGGTCGCTCCACGGCAGATCCCGTTCCATTCCAACAAGACCTACTTCCTGCTCGAGTTCAATGCCGAGGACCAGGCCCACCTGGAGCGTTCCGGTGGTTTTGCATTCCATGTCTCGGGCGACTTCGCCGAGCTTGAACTGAAATTCTGGGCCATCAGGAACTGACCGCCATGCACAAGGACATCGAACACCGTCAGGACGACAAGACCGTGCTGGTGGACCGCCAGGGCCAGGTGCCCAGGCAGGTCCCGCTGACCGACGCGGGTGCCGCCCCACGCCTGGAACAGCTGGAAGACCGGATGATCTACTCGGCCCGCCTGGGCCCGGCCGAGGCCATCAACATCAGCCTCAACACGCTGGTGGCAGCGGCCTCCGACCTGCTCTCGCACGTGGTGCGGCTCAAGCACAGCGACACGCCCGAGGACATGGACGCGCTCAACCAGACACTCACCCATGGCATCAAGCTGTTCGAGGCGCATGCCCTGCACAACGGGGCCGAGCCCAGCCAGGTGATGACCGCCCGCTACGTGCTGTGCTCGGTGCTGGACGAAGCCGTGGTCACCACCTCCTGGGGCAACGAGAGCGAGTGGGCGCAGATGAGCCTGCTCAGCAGTTTTCACAACGAGACCTTCGGTGGCGAAAAGTTTTTCCAGCTGCTCGATCGCCTGTCCAAGAACCCGGTCAAGCACCTGCCGATGCTGGAACTGATGTACCTGTGCCTGTCGCTGGGGTTCGAGGGCAAGTACCGCGTGATGGTGCGCGGCATGCTCGAACTCGAAGGCATTCGCGATGCGTTGTTCCGCCAGGTGCGGCAACTGCGCGGGGACGCCCCGCGCGAGCTGTCGCCGCAGTGGGAAGGGCTCAACGATCAGCGTCGCAGCCTGGTGCGGGTGGTGCCGTGGTGGATGGTCGCGCTGTTCGCGCTGATCTGCCTGGTGGTGATGTATTCGGGTTTCGCCTGGGTGTTGGGCGAACAGCGCGAGACCGTGCTGCAACCTTTCCAGCAGCTTGACCCCGAGACGGTCCAGGCGCAGCAGTAGAACAGGGACGTGTAATGAAAAACTTCTTCAAGAAAGTCGGCGACTTCCTGCGCAAGACGTGGGTCTGGACGCTGTTGCTGGTGCTGTCGCTGGTACTGCTGGTGTGGTTCGTGGGGCCGCTGCTGGCGGTCGACGATCATCGCTTCTGGGCATCGGCCACCTCGCGGCTGCTGACCATCAGCGCGCTGTTCCTGTGCTGGGGGCTGGGCATGGTGTTCGCCAGTTGGCGCGCCGGGGTGCGCAAGCAGGCGGTTGAGGAGAGCGAAGACGGCCAGGAACGCCTGCGCCGTGAAGAGCGCATCGACGAGGAACACAAGGAACTGCGCAGCCGCTTCAGCGAAGCCTTGCGCACGCTCAAGGCCTCGAGCCTGTACAGCGGGCGCAGCGAGCGCTGGCGCAACGACCTGCCCTGGTACCTGCTGATCGGCCCGCAGGGCAGCGGCAAGACCAGCCTGCTGGACTTCTCCGGCCTGGAGTTCCCGCTGAACAAGCTGGAACGCCAGCTTACCCGTGACACCCGGGGTACCCGCCATTGCGACTGGTACTTCGCCGACCATGCGGTACTGATCGACACGGCCGGACGCTACCTGACCCAGGAAACCAGCGAGGTCGACGCCAGTGCCTGGCGCACCTTGCTCAACCTGCTGCGCCGGCGCAGCCGTAGCCGTCCGCTCAATGGCGTGCTGGTCAGCGTACCGGTCGAACTGCTGCGCAGTGGTGACGAGAAGGGCCTGGAAAACCTGGCGCGCCAGGTACACGCACGGTTGCAGGAGGTGCAGCAGACGCTGCACGTGCAGGTGCCGGTGTACCTGGTACTGAGCAAGGCCGACCAGTTGCAGGGCTTTGACGACTTCTTCGACCAGTTGAGCCGTGAAGAAAGCGACCAGGTGCTGGGCAGCACCTTTGCCAAGGACCAGAACGGCACCGATGTGGCCGTGCTGCGTCAGGCGTTCGAAGCGCTGCTGCGCCGCCTCAACAGCCAGGTGATCATGCGCATGCACCACGAGCGCGATACCCAGCGGCGTGCGCGCATCCTCGATTTCCCGCACCAGCTGGCGCAGATCGGCGAGCAACTGTGCCTGTTCGTCGACATCGCCTTCACCGGCAACCGCTATCAGCGTGGCAGCCAACTGCGAGGGTTCTACCTCACCAGTGCCCCGCACCTGACCCAGCAACTGGACCCGGACACGGCCAGCATCGGCGCCAACCTGGGCTTGCCCAGCGCGGTACTGCCTACCTTGCGCAGCGGGCGTTCGCGGTTCATCCATCACCTGCTCAGCCGGGTGATCTTCCCCGAGGCCGACCTGGCCGGCCTCGACCAGCGCGAACGGAGCCGCATTCACTGGGGCCAGCGTGCCCTGTATGTCAGCGCGCTGGGCGTGCTGGCGTTTTGCGGGCTGTTGTGGGCAGGCGGCTTCACGGCCAACCACGATCGCCTCGAACAACTGCGCGGGCTGGGCCAGGCATGGGCCGGACAACGTGCGGCACTGACCCCGCAGAGCGAGGCCATGGCAGCACTCACGCCGCTGGACACCAGCTATGCCGCGACCCAGGTGTTCCCGCCCGCCAGCGAAGCGTCGCTGCATGAGCGCCTGGGCCTGTACCAGGGCGAGCAGAGCAACCCGTTGTTGCGCAGCGCCTATGAACAGGAACTGCACACGCAACTGCTGCCACGTGTGGCCAGGCAGCTCGAGGGGCAGATTCGCGCCAACCTGCGTGACCGTGAACGCCTGCTCAACAGCCTGCGCGCCTACCTGATGCTGAACATGCAGGACCGTCGCGAAGCGGCCTGGCTGCAGGAGTGGATGGCTGCCGACTGGTCGCGGCGCTACGCGGGCAACACGGCGGTGCAAAATGGCCTCAACGCGCACTTCGAACGCCTGATGCAGTTGCCGTTCAGCTACCCGCTGGACCAGCAACTGGTGGCCCAGGCGCGCAAGGTGCTGCGCAGCGAGTCGCTGGTCAACGTGGTGTACCGGGTGTTGCGCGAGCAGGCCAGCAGCCTGCCCGACTACCGCCTCAGCCAGCACCTTGGCCCTCAAGGCGGGCTGTTTTTCGGCACCGACTACGTGATCCCCGGTTTCTATACCCAGCAGGGCTACGAGCAGTACTTTTCGGTGCAGGGCTCGGCCCTGGTCAGCGAACTGCTGCGTGACAACTGGGTACTGGGCGAGGGCAGCGGGATCAGCGACATGGACATGCGCCGCCTGCTGGTAGCGCTGGAGCAACAGTATTTTCGCGACTACGCCAACCACTGGAGCGAGGCCGTCGGCCAGATTGGCCTGCAGCCGTTCAGCGACGCCGGCGAGGGCGCCGAGCAACTGGCCGGGTTGACCTCGGCCAACTCGCCGGTGCTGCAACTGCTGGTGCAGGTGCGCGACAACACCGTGTTCGAGCCCGTGCCGGACAGCGTCGATGAGCCTGCCGAGGCCGCAGCAGGCGAGCCTGGCAAGGGCGTCAAGTTGAACAAGAAGGCCAAGGCCGCAGTGGCCGTGGCCGGCAAGGTGCAGGGCGCGTTGGCGAGCAAGCCTGCGGTGGCGGCCAAGCCGCTGCCGGACACCGCGAAAAAATCCCTGCAGCGACGCTTCGAACCCTTGCACCGCCTGCTCGACGAAAACAATGGCCCGTCGGCCGACCTCTCCCCGGCGCTGCAGGCGCTCAACGACCTGCAACTGCAGATGGCCGGGCTGGCTCGGGCCAGCCAGCCCGAGCAGGTGGCGTTCGAGCTGGCCAAGACCCGCATGGGGGGCCAGCGCGATGCGCTGAGCGCGCTGCGCAACGCCTCGGTACGGTTGCCGCGCCCGCTCAACAGCTGGTTCAACCTGCTGGCCGAGGACAGCTGGCGACTGGTGCTCAACGATGCCTACCTGTACGTGAACCAGCGCTATCAAAGCGAGCTTTATGGTTTCTACGGCGAGGCGATCCAGCAGCGCTACCCGTTCGACGCGCACAGCACCAGTGATGTGGCGATCAACGATTTTCGCGAATTCTTCAAGGCCCAGGGCATTGCCGACCGCTTCTTCGAAACCTACCTGCGCCCGTTTGTCAGCGGCGACCCGGGCAGCTATCGCCTGCGCAGCATCGATGGCCAGAACCTGCCGATCTCGCGGGTCTACCTGGACCAGATGGCCAAGACCCAGGTGATCCGCCAGAGCTTCTTCGCCGAAAACCCGGCGCAGCCCCAGGTGCAGTTCAAGCTGGAGCCCTACACCCTGGATTCGGCGGTGAGCCGTGCCGAGTTCCGCTTTGGCGATCGGCAACTGGACTACCGCCATGGCCCGGTGGTGCCCATGACCTTCAACTGGCCGACCGATGCCGAGGGCGGGCGTGCCAGCCTGGTGCTCGAACGCATGGTCGAGCGCCCGATCGGGATCGAGAAGAACACCGGGCCGTGGTCGTTGTTCCGCCTGTTCGACCTGATGCAGACCGAGTACCTCAAAGGCCGCGACGTGCTGGTGCTCAAGGCCGAAGTGGGCGGACTGCGCGCCAACTATCTGTTGAGCAGCCAGCGCACGCCGAACCCGTTCGATGTGGGCGCGCTGCGTGGCTTCCGCCTGCCGGGGGAGCTCTAGATGCAGGCCGGTGCACGCTGGCGCAGCGCGGCGCGTACCGACCCCGGCAAGGTGCGCATGCGTAACGAGGACGCCTTTCTGGAGTGCCCGGCGCAGGGCTTGTGGGCCGTGGCCGATGGCATGGGCGGCTACCGCAGTGGCGATGTCGCCAGCCAGCTGATTGTTGCCAGCCTTGCCGAGTTGCCCAGCCAGGGCAGCTTCGATGAGCGCCTCAAGGGCCTGCGCGAGTGCCTGCACTGGATCAACCGGCGCCTTGGCCAGGAGCTGACCGTCACCGAGGCGCACCACGACAGCATCATGGGCAGCACGGTGGTGGCGCTGTTGCTCGACGGTGAGCGCGCGGCGTGCATCTGGGCCGGCGACAGCCGCTGCTACCTGTGGCGCCAGCAGCGCCTGTACCAGCTGTCGCGTGACCATTCGCTGCAGCAGCAATTGATCGACCAGCAGCACATGAGCGCCGAGCAGGCGCGGGCGCACCCGGGCTCGCGGGCACTGACCCGTGCACTGGGTGCCAGCGAGCAACTGACCCTGGAGGTGCTGGAGCTGCAGGTGTACCCCGGGGATGCATTCCTGCTGTGCAGTGACGGCCTGTATCAGGAGCTGAGCAGCGATGCGCTGGGCAAGGCGCTGAGCCTGGCGTCGGCGCAGGTCGCGTTGCAGCGTTTGTTCGAAGGGGCGTTGCGCGGCGCGGCCAGGGATAACCTGACTGCGGTGGTGGTGCGTCAATGAGCAAGCACCAGCCTGACCTTCAGGCCCTGCTGGCGACGCAGGCCAGCGATGCCAACCTGACCTATTTTGCCTTCGTCAACGGGCAACTGGCCGCGCCGACGCCCGTTGCAGGCAAGCGCAAGGGGCGGCGCGGCGGCAAGAAAAAAGCGGCGCAGACACCGCCACTGTTGCCGCTACCGCAGGTGCTGGCCGGGCGGTATCGGCTGGAGCGCCTGCTCGGTGCCGGCGGCATGGGCACGGTGTATCGCGCGCGCGACCTGGTGCGCGAGCGATTCGGTGACCCGCAGCCGTGCGTGGCGCTCAAGCTCATGAGCGAGGCGCTGGCCGGCTCGCCCGATGCCAACGCGCTGTTGTTCAGCGAGTTCGCCCTGACCCGTCATGTGGCACACCCACAGGTGGTTCAGCTGTACAGCTTCGAGATCGACAGCCAGAGCCAGCGCGGCTTCATCACCATGGAGCTGCTGCGCGGGCCGGCGCTGGACAAGCTGCTGTGCGAACAGCCGACCGGCCTGCACGGCCAGGCGTTGAACGCGATCGTGTTGCCACTGCTCGACGCCTTGGCCAACTGCCATGCGCGGGGCGTCTTTCACGGCGACCTCAAGCCCAGCAACGTGATGCTCGTCGAAGACGGTGTGCGCCTGTTCGATTTCGGCCTGGGCCAGGCCGAGCCAGGCGTACTGGCAAGCCTGGCGCACCTGAGCCGTGAGCGTTTCAACGCCTGGACGCCGGGCTACGCGGCGCCGGAACTGCTCGAGCACGGCACGCTGGGTGCGGCGGGCGACCTGTATGCGGTGGGCTGCCTGATCTATGAGCTGGCCAGTGGCAGGCATCCCTATCGACGCCTGCCTTCCACCCAGGCCCGTGCCGAGCAGCTGGACCTTGGGTTGTCGCGGCCCCCCAACCTGACAGCGCATGGCTGGGCGGCGCTGAAAGAGGCGCTGGCATTCGACCCGGCCCGACGCACGATCAGCGCACGGCAGTTGCGTCAGGCGATGGCCTCGGAAGAGGGATTTTTTCGGCGCGTGCTATCGCGTTTCAGCCGGTGATCACTCACCCCACCCTTTTTACGTCGCTCGTGCCTTCCAGGCGCGGGCGGCATTGCAGCACAGCAGGAGGAACACCGGATGTTCTCAGCGGCCAACCAGCCCCATTTCACCCTGACCCTGGACGGGGCCGACAGCGACTTTCAGGTGCTGTCGTTCACCGGGCGCGAAGCGCTCAGCCAGCCGTTCGAGTTCGAACTGGAACTGGTCAGTGAAAGGGCTTCGCTGAACCTGGAGTCCCTCCTGCACAAGTTGGCCTTTTTGCAGCTGTCGCCCAGCGGCAGCGGCATTCACGGGCTGGTCTACAGCGCCGCGCAAGGTGAAGCCGGGCGGCGCCTGTCGCGCTACCGCCTGGTGCTGCGCCCGCAGCTGGCGTACCTGGCGCACCGCATCAACCAGCGCATCTTCCAGCACAAGACGGTGCCGCAGATCATCGCGCAGGTGCTTGAAGAGCACGGCATCCTCGCCAGCGACCACCGCTTCGTGCTCAGCGC
>NZ_JAHTBI010000045.1 GCF_019168305.1 Pseudomonas aegrilactucae | reverse complement strand
AAAACCACCCGTTCGGGTGGCTCTTAATTGCGATTGTTCAGTCCAACAGGTTTTTCCTGTCCTCGCCATTTTCACCTTCAGCAAGCGATGACTGCGAGTCTGTGAGCGCTTGGGCCGTCATTGTGGCCTGGAGCATTGGTTGAAGCTTGGCGATGGTCTTGATCTCCATCTCTTCCTCGATTCGCCGTGCAATCTGCCTATCGATCAACTCCTTCTTTTCGGGTGGCAGGGCTTCGTAGTCTTCCAGGGAGAGCCCCAGTTCGCGGAGCATCTTCTCGCGAATCTTGTCCTCCGGTGAAAGTGCCATGTAGTCGAGAAACTCCTGGCGGGCATTGCTCTGCGTCTCTATCTGCGCATCGCTGCTGTACCGTTCAGGGTTTTGAAGGCTCAGCATGAGCTTGGCGAAAGCTTCATTCTGCTGGTTCTGGAAGCTCTGGCGGGAGGTATCTCCACCTCGCTGGGACTGCGTCTTGGCCGTTTCAATTGGTACAGGAGCATAGGCGGCTGAAGTGTCTGTTGTCGACGCAGTCATGCGCTGTTGGGTACCGGCGCTGATCTGCCAGCCCAAGTCATTGATGATGCTCACCTGATGGCTCTCCTTGAGGGTGTTTGGTCTGAGAGCGTGAACGCAAAAGGTGTGCCAGCATCCCAAACGCCCTGATCGTAGGGGCAGCGAGCTTGGCCCCCAGCGCATCATTGCCTTATAGAGGCGGTTACTTGCCGAAAGTGGCAATAGGCGAGGGTCAGTTTGATGGGGCTCCGATCCAGCGTTTGGCGCAGGCGAGGTCTGCGCGCGAATATTCGGCTTCAAGCATCAGCAGGCCACGTTTCTTGTCCAGCCCGCCGCTGTAGCCAGTCAGGTGTCCTGTTGCAGCGATTACCCGATGGCAGGGCACGATGATCGAAATGGGATTCACCGCGTTGGCCATGTAGCTGTCGAGATAGCCCCTGAAGAAGCGGGGTTGGGCAATGAGCATGCAAGTGACTCCAGGTGCCTGGCAAAAGAGACCGCCCGGATGCGCCAGGCGGTCGATAGTTACCAGTTTTGCGGGTGCGGCGCTGGTCCTGGACGCGATGGGAACAGCGGCAGAACTTCCTCTGCCAGCTCCTGGATAATCTCGCGTGCCGGTCGCTCCGCCATTTGAATGCCCAGTGCTGCATGGTTTACCCCCGCATCGCGCCATTCACTCAGCAGATCGATCAGGCCATTGCGTCCGGTCTTGAGTACATAGCCACCGCGCAGGGGCGTGCGGGGGAAGTTCGGGTCCTCTGCCAGGTCAATCCATTCGTTGGTCATATGCGGCCGGAAGCCGCCACCGGGAATGTTCGAACGCCAGGCACGTACTTTTTCTGCCAGGCGTCGCGGGCCAAGGATATTTTGCGTGGAGTCCGGATAGGTCAGCCAGCCGTCGGCGTGTTCGCCAAGCCATTGCATCGATTGACGGGATGAGCCAGTCACGATAAGTGGAATACGGCCAGTAACCGCCTTGGGCAGTAATTGCGCTTCGCTCAGGCTGCCCAATGGTGAGTGGATCGCGGGCGCCTTGTTCTGTAGCAATTGCCGAAAATAGTCGGTGGTATGGGCAAAGCGTTCGCCCCGCTCGCTGTGCTCGAGCCCATAGGCCGGAAACTCCACTGGACGATCGCCTGAGGCAATGCCCATCACCAGGCGGCCACCAGACAGTTGGTCGATGGTTGTCGCCGCCTTGGCAAGGTCAATGGGATGGCGTAGCGAGAAAATGGCGCTGCCGGTCACCAGTGCGATCTGTTTTGTGCGGGCGGCCAGGTAGGCGAGATAGGTGAATGGATCGAACAACTACCCTGCATCGCCAAAGAACGGATCGTACAGCGGAACGTCGCGCACCCAGGTGGCGGCGAAACCCAGTCGATCGATCTCGCTCACCAGGTCGGCCTGGCCGGTCAGTACCGCCATATCGCCTTCGTAGAACCGCAGCGGCATGAATATGCCCAGCGTCAGTTGGTCGTGTTCGAACATCCGGCGGTAGCCTGGGTGCTCGGCAAAGGCCGAAGCATCCGCACCAGCGGTCGAGGGTGGGGCTGTACGTATCACTGTTTCGTTCATACCAGTTCCTTGGTTTATGGCGTCAGGGGCCGGTCGCAGGGTTGGGTAAAGTGATGCCTCGCTGTACTGCCGGGCGTAGTGCCATGTGTTCATACCAGGCGCTCAGGTAGGGGTAGTCGCTGAATCTGAAATCGATGATGCGAGCGATGTGCATCCAGCCGAAGGTCGCGATATCGGCAATCGAGTACTCGACGCCGGCTAGCCAGTGGTGGTGCGCCAGGTGTTGATCGAGTGTCGCGAACGCGGTTTCGGTCAAGTGCCGATAGCGCTCGATAGCGGGGCGGTTAGGTGTGCTGTCGAACATTTCGAAGTGCGCGCGCTGGCCCAGCAGTGGCCCCATGCTCGAGGTGTGAAACATCAGCCAGGTGATGGCTGACCAGTGAGCTGACGGTTCAGTGGGGAGCAGCCGCCCCGTTTTTTGCGCGAGGTACAGCAAGATGGCGGCAGACTCGAACAGCGTGATACCGCTCGCACTGTCCACCAGGACCGGAATGCGACCATGGGGGTTCAGTTGCAGAAACTCTGGCTGTCGATGTTCACCTTGCTCGATATGCACATGCTTCAGTGTGTAGGGCAACTTGAGCTCTTCGAGGGCGATCGTGATTTTGAAGCCATTGGGTGAGCTGTCGGTGTAAAGCGTCAGGTCGTGGGCTTTCGTCATTGTCTTTTAACCTTAGGAAAACTATTTTCTAGTCGAAGAACGTGTTGTTATCCTATTCAGGTAAAAACTGTTTTAAAAACGATGAATTCTCTTTGTAAGCGTTAGATTTTCTAAATCGAGGGTTGGCGAATGGGCGCTGTACTACCGTTGCTTGCACTACGTGCATTCGCAGAGGCAGGGCGACTTGGCAGCCTGAAGGCTGCGGCCGAGAACCTGGGTGTGACGCCCGGTGCCGTAAGCCAGCAGATCCGGCTGCTCGAAGATCGCCTGGGGGTCTCGCTGTTTGTTCGCAGTCGCCATGGTGTTTACCTCACCGAAGCAGGCGCGCGCGTGCATCCAGGCTTGCTGCGTGGTTTTGATCAGATCGAGAAATCCCTCGCGACGCTGGAGGCGCTTTCTGTTCAGAAAACCCTCACAATCAGTACTGTCCCTTCGTTTGCATCGACCTGGCTGGTGCCGCGAATGGGGCGCTTCAGTGCACGCCATCCCGGTATCGAGGTACGTGTCGAGGCGTCCTCCAAGCTGGTGGACTTCAAGCGCGAGCGAATAGACGTGGCCCTGCGTCATGGCCTTGGCAGTTACCCGGGGTTGGAGTCGATCCTGTTGATGGCGCCGGTGTTGCTGCCAGTGGCAAGCCCTGTCTTGCTGGCCAAGGGGCCTGCGATCAACAGCCCGATCGACTGCCTGCAGTACCCTCTTCTGCAGGACGCCGACCGCGCCGACTGGATGCTCTGGCTGCAGGCACACGGGGTGGAAGTCGACAGCACTGCACAGCGTGGGCCCAGCTTTGACGAAGACCTGCTGCTGTTGCGTGCAGCGGCGACGGGGCAGGGTATCGCTCTGGTTCAGGACAACCATGCGCAGGAAGACATCGAGTCGGGCAAGCTGGTCGTCGCCTTGGACAAGCCTTGGCCTTCGCGCTTTGCCTACTATGCCGTCACTCGTGCGCAAACCTTGCAGCGTCCGGAGGTTCAGGCATTCATCGAGTGGATCCGGGAAGAAGCCGACGTCATGGCGGCTCTCCCTGCGGCATGATCGATGACGGGGCGGCTAGCGCGTCGTATCGAGTTCGGTTGCGGCAACTACCGCGTGAGCCTGTGCCTGAGCATCCTCCCAACCCCTCTCAACGCTTGTATCAGGCGTACCGCCGTGAGGGGGCGCAGTCAATCGCAAGCAAAACGGCCGCCCTTGGGCGGCCGCTGTGTTTCTGGCGCTTGTCTCACAGGTGCAGGGCATGCCCCAGAGCGCGCAATGCTGCTTCCTGCACGGCCTCACCCAGCGTCGGGTGGGCATGAATGGTACCGGCCACATCCTCCAGCCGTGCGCCCATCTCCAGCGATTGCGCAAAGGCTGTCGAAAGCTCCGAGACGCCGACTCCCACGGCCTGCCAGCCAAGAATCAGGTGGTTGTCCCGGCGCGCCACCACACGTACGAAGCCGCTCCTGGATTCCAGCGTCATGGCCCGGCCATTGGCGGCAAACGGGAACTGCGCGACGATGCAGTCCAGGCCTTCGTGCTGCATGGTGTCCGGCGTCCTGCCGACCACCACCAGCTCCGGATCGGTAAAGCACACCGCCGCGATGGCCACAGGGTTGAACTCGCGGTGCTGGCCTGCGATCAGTTCGGCGACCATCTCGCCCTGAGCCATGGCACGGTGCGCCAGCATCGGTTCGCCGCTCACGTCGCCAATCGCCCATACGTTGCGCATGCTGGTCTGGCAGCGTGCATCGATGGCAATCGCCGCGCCGTTCATTTTCAGCGCCAGTGCCTCCAGGTTGAAGCCCTGGGTGCGTGGCCGGCGACCGACTGCCACCAATACCTGATCGGTCTCCAGCGCCAGTTGTTCGCCATCGGGGGTGCGCACCTGCAGGCGTTGCGTGGCCGCATCGAAGCCTTCGACGCTGTGCTGAAGATACAGCTGTACACCGAGCTTTTTCAGCGACTCGGCCACAGGCTGGGTCAGCTCAGTGTCATAGGTCGGCAAGATGCGCTCACGTGCCTCGACCACACTCACCTCGACGCCGAGCTTGCGATAGGCAATGCCCAGCTCTAGGCCTATATAGCCGGCGCCAACCACGGTCAGGCGTTTTGGCAGGCTTTTGGGTGCCAGTGCTTCAGTGGACGAAATGACCGCGCCGCCCAATGGCAACATCGGCAGTTCGATGCTGCTGGAACCGGTAGCCAGCAGCAGGTGTTCGCACTGTATTCGCTGGCCATCGACCTCGACGGTCTTGCCGTCGACGACCTGCGCCCAGCCATGGATCACCGTCACGCCATGCTTCTTGAGCAAGGCGGCCACGCCACTGGTCAGGCGATCGACGATACCGTCCTTCCAGGCGACGCTCTGGGTGATGTCCAGGCTCGGCGGCTGGACCTTGATACCCAGGTTGGAATGCTGACTGTGCTGCTGGGTCTGATGGAACTGCTCGGCCACATGGATCAGCGCCTTGGACGGGATGCAGCCGACGTTCAGGCACGTGCCGCCCAGGGCCTGGCCTTCGACCAGCACGGTGGGAATGCCCAGTTGCCCGGCACGAATGGCCGCAACATAGCCGCCGGGCCCGCCGCCAATGATCAGCAGGGTGGTGTTGAGGGTCTGCATGGTCACTCCACAAACAGGCTGGCAGGTTGTTCGAGCAGGCCGCGGATGGCCTGGATGAAGAGCGCGGCATCCATGCCGTCGACCACCCGGTGATCGAACGAGCTGGAGAGGTTCATCATCTTGCGCACCACTATCTGGCTGTTGACCACCATGGGCCGCTCGACGATGCGGTTGACGCCGACAATGGCCACTTCCGGGGTATTGACCACCGGCGTGCTGACGATGCCGCCCAGGGCGCCCAGGCTGGTCAGGGTGATGGTCGACCCCGAGAGCTCCTCGCGGCTGGCCTTGTTGTTGCGCGCAGCATTGGCCACTCGCGCAATTTCGCCAGCGTTGCTCCACAGGCTGCCGGCTTCGGCATGGCGCAGCACCGGCACCATCAGGCCATTGTCACCCTGGGTCGCAATGCCCACGTGCACCGCGCCATGGCGGGTGATCAACTGGGCTTCGTCGTCGTAGGTGGCGTTGATCTGCGGGAATTCGCGTGCGGCAATCACCATTGCCCGCACCAGGAAGGGCAGCAGGGTGAGTTTGCCGCGGCTTTCACCGTGTTTCTTGTTCAAGTGCACGCGCAGTTCTTCGAGCGCGGTGACGTCGATTTCCTCGACATAACTGAAGTGCGCAACGCGGCGCTTGGCGTCCTGCATGCGCTGGGCGATCTTGCGCCGCAGCCCGATCACCGGGATCTGCTCTGCATCGGTGCGTTTGCCATAACCGCCCGGCGTCGAGGTGCTGCTGACGCTCGGCTGGGCCAGGAAGGCATCCAGATCGTCATGCAGAATGCGCCCGGCGGGACCGCTGCCATGCACGTAACGTAGTTCGATGCCGGCATCCAGCGCACGCTTGCGCACCGCCGGCGATGCCAGTGGGCGTTCGTTGGCCCCGCGCGGCACGATCGTGGCCTGAGGTTGCGCTGCACTGGCGGACATTGCGGCCACAGGGTGAGCCTGTGGCGCCTCAGGCTTGCTCGCCAGCACTGGCGCTTGAACGGCTTGTGCAGGCTTGGCTGTGCCCTCCTGGTGATTGCCGGTGCCCTCGACTTCGATGCGAATCAACTCACTGCCCACGGCCATGACTTCGCCAGGCTGCCCACCCAGCGCCAGTACCTTGCCACTCACCGGCGAAGGGATTTCCACGGTGGCCTTGTCGGTCATGACATCGGCGACCACCTGGTCTTCGGTGACGGTGTCGCCGACCTTGACGAACCATTCCACCAGTTCAACCTGTGCGATGCCTTCGCCAATGTCCGGCATCTTGATGACGTGCGTACCCATTCAGACCTCCATGACCCGTTTCAATGCCGCGCCCACTCGCGAGGGGCCGGGGAAATACGCCCACTCCTGCGCGTGCGGGTAGGGCGTGTCCCAACCGGTGACGCGTTCGA
Organism: Pseudomonas aegrilactucae; assembly: GCF_019168305.1. Taxonomy (GTDB): domain Bacteria; phylum Pseudomonadota; class Gammaproteobacteria; order Pseudomonadales; family Pseudomonadaceae; genus Aquipseudomonas; species Aquipseudomonas aegrilactucae. The sequence goes on along the minus strand of NZ_JAHTBI010000045.1, from coordinate 79,020 downwards.
TCGGGGCTTCGAGGTGATGGAAGCAGTGCTCCTGCACCAGCGCCACCAGTTCGGCGCCAAAGCCGCAGGTGCGGGTGGCTTCGTGCACAACCACGCAGCGCCCGGTCTTCTTCACCGAGGCCACGATGGTCTCCAGGTCCAGCGGCCACAGGCTGCGCAGGTCGATGACTTCGGCATCGATACCGGTTTCCTCGGCCGCCACCTGCGATACATACACGGTGGTGCCGTAGGTCAGTACCGTGACTGCATTGCCCGGCCGGGTAATCGCGGCCTTGTCCAGCGGCACCGTGTAGTAGCCGTCGGGCACGGCACTGGCCGGGTGTTTGGACCAGGGGGTCACGGGGCGGTCGTGGTGGCCGTCGAACGGGCCGTTGTACAGGCGCTTGGGTTCCAGGAAAATCACCGGGTCGTCATTTTCGATCGAGGCAATCAACAGGCCTTTGGCATCGTACGGGTTGGACGGCATCACAGTGCGCAGGCCGCACACCTGGGTGAACATCGCCTCCGGGCTCTGGCTGTGGGTCTGGCCACCGTAGATGCCGCCACCGCACGGCATGCGCAGGGTCAGCGGGGCCACGAACTCGCCGGCCGAGCGATAGCGCAGGCGGGCCATTTCCGACACGATCTGGTCCGAGGCGGGGTAGAAGTAGTCGGCGAACTGGATCTCCACCACCGGCCGCAGGCCGTAGGCGCCCATGCCGACGGCGGTGCCGACGATACCGCTTTCGGAGATCGGTGCGTCGAACACCCGCGACTTGCCGTACTTGTTCTGCAAGCCTTCGGTGCAACGGAACACGCCGCCGAAGTAGCCGACGTCCTGGCCGTACACGACCACGTTGTCATCGCGCTCGAGCATGATGTCCATGGCCGAGCGCAGGGCCTGGATCATGGTCATGGTGGTAGTCGCCATGGCGGTTTCCAACTGGATAGTGTTGTTGTGATCGTTCATGTCAGATCCCCAGTTCCTGGCGCTGGCGCCGCAGGTGGTCGGGCATTTCCTTGTATACGTCCTCGAAAATGCTCGCCGGGCTCGGCATCTGTCCGCCTGCCAGGGTGCCGTACTGCTCGGCTTCCTTCTGCGCGCCGATGATCTGGGCTTCGAGTTCGGCGGTCACCGCCTGGTGCTCCTCTTCGCTCCAGTGGCCGATGGCGATCAGGTGCTGCTTGAGGCGGGCGATCGGGTCGCCCAGAGGGAAGTGGCTCCAGTCGTCGGCAGGGCGATACTTGGACGGATCGTCCGAGGTGGAGTGCGGGCCGGCGCGGTAGGTTACCCACTCGATCAGCGTAGGGCCCAGGCCGCGGCGGGCGCGTTCGGCGGCCCAACGCGAGGCGGCGTACACGGCGATGAAGTCATTGCCGTCGACGCGCAGCGAGGCGATCCCGCAACCCACGCCGCGTCCGGCGAAGGTGGTAGCCTCACCGCCGGCGATGGCCTGGAAGGTCGAGATCGCCCACTGATTGTTGACCACGTTGAGGATGACCGGCGCCTGGTACACATGCGCGAAGGTCAGGGCAGTATGGAAGTCCGATTCGGCGGTGGCGCCGTCACCGATCCACGCCGAGGCGATCTTGGTATCGCCCTTGATCGCCGAGGCCATCGCCCAGCCGACCGCCTGTACGAACTGGGTCGCCAGGTTGCCGCTGATGGTGAAGAAGCCGGCTTCGCGTACCGAATACATGATCGGCAGCTGGCGGCCCTTGAGCGGATCACGCTCGTTGGAGAGCAACTGGCAGATCATCTCCACCAGCGACACATCGCGGGCCATCAGGATGCTCTGCTGGCGGTAGGTGGGAAAGCACATGTCGCTGCGGTTCAAGGCCAGCGCCTGGCCGCTGCCGATGGCTTCCTCACCCAGGCTCTGCATGTAGAAGGACATCTTCTTCTGGCGCTGGGCCACCACCATGCGACTGTCGAACAGGCGGGTCTTGAGCATCGCGCGCATGCCTTGGCGCAACACCTCGGGGCCGATGTCCTCGGCCCATGGGCCCAGTGCACGACCCTGCTCGTCGAGCACGCGGATCAGCCCGTAGGCCAGGTCGGCAGTGGCTGCGGGTTCGGCATCGATGGCGGGTTTACGGACCTGGCCGGCGTCGTTCAGGCGCAGGTAGGAAAAGTCGGTCTGGCAGCCTGGCCGGCCTGTAGGCTCGGGCACATGCAAACGCAGGGGGGCGTACTCGTTCATGCTTTATTACGCTCGCTCTGTCTTGTGTTTTTGTTGAGCTTTGAAGCGGTCGCTACTGAACCCGGCTTGTGACCAGGAAGTCAGTCTTGCCTACATCATATTCCGCCAGCGGGAGAATATTTTTCTCAACTTCGTTGCCTTTGGCTTGAGTTGCGGATAAACATTCTTCAAAAGAACAATAGGCAGGTGAATTTGTCTCATGCGCAAACTGGATCGTACTGACATCGGCATTCTCAACAGCCTTCAGGAAAATGCCCGCATCACCAATGCCGAGCTGGCGCGCTCGGTCAACTTGTCGCCCACGCCGTGCTTCAACCGGGTCAAGGCACTCGAAGAGCTGGGGGTGATCCGCCAGCAGGTGACCTTGCTGGCACCCGAGGTGCTGGGGCTGGACGTCAACGTGTTCATCCACGTCAGCCTTGAGAAGCAGGTGGAGCAGTCGCTGCACCGCTTCGAAGAAGAAATCGCCGAACGCCCAGAGGTCATGGAGTGCTACCTGATGACTGGCGACCCGGACTACCTGCTGCGTGTGCTGCTGCCGAGCATCCAGGCCCTGGAGCGTTTTCTCGACTACCTCACGCGCTTGCCGGGGGTCGCCAATATCCGCTCCAGCTTTGCCCTCAAGCAGGTGCGCTACAAGACCGCGCTGCCGCTGCCGGCCAATGGCCTGACGTTGCCGGGTACAGTGTAGTCAAGCGCCCAGTACCCGCACCGGGGTGCCTGCCTGCCACGCCAGGATGCTCTCGATCATCTGAGCATAGAACTGCCGGTAGTTGGCCGTCGTGACATAGCCGATATGCGGCGTGGCCAGTACATTGGGCAGGCTGCGAAACGGATGCTGCGCCGGTAGCGGTTCCTGTTCGAACACATCCAGTGCCGCGCCTGCCAACTGACCACTCTGCAATGCGGCGATCAAGGCGGCCTCGTCCACGATCGGACCACGTGCGGTATTCACCAGCAACGCCTGGGGTTTCATCCAGGCCAGGCTCTGCGCATCCACCAGGCCACGGCTGCGTTCACTGAGCACCAGGTGAATGGACAGGATGTCGGCCTCGGCGAACAGCTGCTGCTTGTCCACTCGAATGACCCCCACCTCGTCGGCGCGTGCCTGGCTGAGATTCTGGCTCCAGGCAATGACGCGCATGCCGAACGCTTGGCCGAACCGGGCGACTTTCTCGCCAATACTGCCCAGTCCCAGGATTGCCAGGGTCCTGCTGTGCAGGTCACCGCCCAGGCCCACCTGCCAGCCGCCGCTGCGCAGCGCATTGGCCTCGCCCAGCAGGTTGCGGCTCAGGGCCATGATCAAGGCCCAGGTCAGCTCGGGGGCGGCGTGCTTGTAGCTGTCGGTACCGACCACGGTGATGCCCAGGCGTCGGGCTGCCTGCAGGTCGATGGCGGCATTGCGCAACCCGCCGGTGGCGATCAGCCTGAGGTTGGGCAGGCGCTCGAGCAATTGAGCATCGAACACGGTGCGTTCGCGCATGACGCAGATCACCTGGTAGGGCGCCAGGCGTTGCGCCAGGGTCGCGGTGTCGGCCGTGTAGTGGTGCAGGAAGTGCACCTCGCCCGCGGCGCGCAGGGTGGTCCAATCCACTACACCTTCGGCCACCTGTTGCCAGTCATCGATCACGGCTATTTGCATGTGAAACCTCACTATCCAGGGGTGGTGCCGGGTGATGCTGCCGGCGATCCAGTGCTTGATATTTTTAACACCCCGGGACTATGTTGTCGGGGTCGCCGTTCGCGGCTTGTTAAAAATAACAAGGATCAAGTCATGACGACCAATGGCCAACGTTCTCTGGCCGAGCGATTGACGGGCATTGATGAAATCGAATGCATCACCCCTGACCTCAACGGTGTGCCGCGCGGCAAGGTGATGACCGCTGAAGGCTTCCTCGAAGGGCGGCGCCTGCAGATGGCGCGGGGTGTGCTGCTGCAGTGCATCATGGGCGGTTACCCACCGGCGCGTTTTTACGGCAGCGATGACGGCGACCTGGCCCTGGTGGCCGACCCCGGGCAGGTTCACCGTTTGCCCTGGAGTGATGAGCCACGCGCCCTGGCCATCTGCGATGCGAATGAACTGGGTGGCGAAAGCTCGGGCCTGTCGACCCGTGGCCAGCTCAAGGCGGTGATCGCGCGCTATGCGGCGCTGGGCCTGGCGCCGGTGGTGGCGACCGAGCTGGAGTTCTTCGTGTTCGCGGCCAATACCGACCCTACCCAGGCGTTCCAGCCACCGCGGGGCCTGGACGGGCGTCGCGAGGACGGTCATTCGGCGTTCAGCGTCAGCTCCAACAATGGCCTGCGTCCGTTTTTCAGCGAAGTCTATCGCAGCATGGCGGCGCTAGGCCTGCCGCGCGATACGTTCATGCACGAGATGGGTGTGAGTCAGTTCGAGATCAACCTGCTGCACGGTGATCCGCTGCTGCTGGCCGACCAGACCCTGCTGTTCAAGCACCTGCTCAAGGAAGTCGCACTCAAGCACGGTCTGACCGTGGTGTGCATGGCCAAACCGCTGGCCAGGACCCCTGGCAGCTCCATGCATATCCATCAGAGCGTTGTGCAGATCGACAGCGGGCGCAATGTGTTCAGCGATGCCAGCGGCCAGCCCACCCCGGCCTTCTATCACTTCATCGGTGGCCAGCAGGCCTGCATGGCCGACTTCACCGCGTTGTTCGCGCCCAACGTCAACTCCTACCAGCGCCTGTGCCATCCCTATGCATCGCCCAATAATGCCTGCTGGTCGCAGGACAACCGCACCGCGGGCCTGCGCATCCCTGCCAGCGCACCGGTGGCACGCCGGGTCGAGAACCGTTTGCCCGGCGCCGACAGCAATCCGTACCTGGCCATCGCTGCCAGCCTTGCCGCCGGCCTGTACGGCATCGAGCAGCAGTTGCAGCCGGCGCCGGCGATCCAGGGCGAGTTCGAGGTGCCTGAGCATCTTTCCCTGCCGTGCACCCTGCATGCTGCACTGGAGCGGCTCGAACGCAGTACGCTGGCCAGGGAACTGTTTGGCAGCGAGTTCATCGAAGGCTACATCGCGTCCAAGACGATGGAGCTGACCAGCTTCCTTGACGAGATCACCCCGTGGGAGCGGCGCGTGCTGGCTGCGCAGGCGTAACTCCGGGGCGGCAATGCCGCCTGGTGCAAGGGTAGAAAGGGCAGGTGCCGAACATGATCAGGGGTCATGCTTTGACACCTGTTTTTTTTATGCCAGGCACGGGGTACCGAAGGATTTATCACTTATGCTTTCAAGCAGTTTTTCAACCTGCTCAAGGGGCCCTCAGGGACGCTGATGCGAACTATCTGGAAGTCTTTTCGCGCGCTGTATTTCGCCGCATTGATGATGTTGATCGGTTCCGGCCTGTTGAGTACCTACCTGGCCCTGCGGCTGGCGGCCGACCAGGTGGACAGCCTGTGGGTGGGTGCCCTGATGGCAGCCAACTACTTCGGCTTGGCACTGGGTGGCAAGATCGGCCACCGGCTGATCGCGCGGGTCGGGCACATACGTGCCTATGCCACGTGCGCCGGCATTGTCGGCGCTGCGGTGCTCGGCCATGGCCTGGTCAGTTGGTTGCCCGCCTGGCTGATGCTGCGGGTGGTGGTGGGCTTGGGCATGATGTGCCAGTACATGGTCATCGAGAGCTGGCTCAATGAGCAGGCCGACGCCAAGCAGCGCGGCGCAGTGTTCAGCGGCTACATGATCGCTTCCTACCTGGGTCTGGTGCTCGGTCAGTTGATCCTGGTCGTTCATCCGCAGCTGGGGCTTGAGCTGCTGATGCTGGTAGCAATGTGTTTCGCGCTGTGCCTGGTGCCCGTGGCGCTGACGCGGCGCATTCACCCGGCGCCGTTGCGTCCTGCACCGATGGAGCCGAAGTTCTTCATCAAGCGGGTGCCACAGTCATTGAGCACGGTACTGGGGGCGGGGCTGATCGTCGGGTCGTTCTACGGCCTGGCGCCGTTGTATGCCTCCAAGCAGGGCTTGAGCACCGAGCAGGTGGGTGTGTTCATGGGCTGCTGCATCTTCGCCGGCCTGCTGGTGCAGTGGCCGCTGGGGTGGTTGTCGGACCGCTACGACCGGGCGGTATTGATCCGCAGCGTGGCCATGGGGCTGGCAGTAGCGGCCTTGCCGCTGGCGATCTTGCCCAGTGTGCCGCTGGAGGTGCTGTTCATTACCGGTTTTGCAGTGTCGCTGCTGCAGTTTTGCCTGTATCCGCTGGCGGTGGCGTTTTCCAACGATCATGTGGAGAGCGAGCGACGGGTATCGTTGACGGCGATGCTGCTGGTGACCTACGGCGTGGGGGCGAGTATCGGGCCACTGGTGGCGGGCGTGCTGATGAAGACCCTGGGTGACCAGATGCTGTATGCCTTCTTCAGTTTCTTCGCGCTGGTGCTGGTATGGCGCATTCGCCCCAAGGCGGTCACCAATCTGCACCAGGTCGACGATGCGCCGCTGCAGCACGTGGCCATGCCGGCCGCTGGCTCGCCGTTGTCGGCGGCACTCGACCCGCGGGTCGATGAGCAGGTAGTGCAGGATCAGATGCAGGCGCCGGTGGGCGCTGAGGATACCGAGGCAGAAGACGGCAAGGGCGAGGCGGTGGAGGAGGGTGAGCCCGCGAGACCGGTATCGGGGGGTAAGTGACACAGTTCGCCGGCTCCTGTTGCAGGAGCCGGCGCCGGGATCAGTAGTCGTCTTTGTCGAAACGACGTGCTTCACGCTGCAACTGGTACACGAAGCTTTCGATCTTGCGAGACATCTGACCGTTCAGGTTATGAAAGCGCACGCCAGCAAAGGTGGCGTTCAGGCGTTCTTCAACGTGCAGATGGCGCAGTTCAACCATCACCTGGGACAGGCCCAGTGGCATGCCGGTGGCGAACTTCTCGTAGACCTGGCCCAGTTGCAGGCGCTCTTCGACGTTGCCTTCGAAGCGCAATTTGCAGCCGGTGGCAGAGATATCCAGCAGCTTGCCTTTAAGCGGGTGATCGCCGCGCAGTTTTTCACCGTCCAGGAATACATCCACCAACTGCGACAGCTTCAAGGCGGCGCGGAACGCATTGCGGCGTTGATGGTAGGTCACTTCCAGCGGCAGGCTGCCGCGGTAGCAGCGTGCGCCGTCCGAGCTGCTGATGCTCAAGGGAGTGTCGCAGTCCCAGGCAATACGCACGCCGTCGTGGAAACCTTCGATGCGAAAGGGTTCGCCGTTTTCGAGGAAACGCTCGCCCTCACGCGGGATCATTTCATCCAGGGCCATGCTGTTGCTGTCCCGGTCCACTTCCACCACATAACTCTGGAAGCGCTGGCTACGTTCAGGGAACGTGATGATCAGTGGGTCATGGCTCTCTTGCAGCATCCGCAGGTGAGCGGCAATTTCCAAAGGCGTAGTGAGCACCTTCGGAGGCTGAGGAGCTTCTTCGTCATTGAACACGGTTGATGAATCTCCAGGCAAAAACGACACAGGCAAGTGCTAGCATTCTGCCAGCATGATTCGTGCCTTGATAGAGGGGGTCACGCCTGGCTGAGTGCACGAGGCTTGGCCAGTGGCGATGTCGAGCCACGGGCATCGTAGAGCGACGGCGATTCGCCGCCCATGAGGATCTGGATCTGGTTCTGCGTGGTGCTCTGCTGAAGCTGGATGGCGTGGCCGTTACGGGCATTCACCGCCTGGCAGTCGTTCATCAGTGCGGCCAGCACGTCGAGTTGCTCGATCAGCGTTGCACCCAGGTCGGACTGCTCGGCAAGGGCGATCACGCCCTCGCGGTCCGGGCTCAGGCCCAGGCTTGCAAGGTGCTGGCTACGCCGCCGCCCACCCTGATCGAGCAGCACCACCAGCGATTGCTTGCGGGCCAGGATGTTCTCCAGCAATGGCATGTCGCGGCCGTGAAGGGCCACGGCTTCAGCCTGCAACAACTCGAGCAGTTGTTGCGCTGGAGCAATATCGTCTTCGATCAGTTGCAGCAGAGTAGTGTCGTGCATTGGCTGGCTCTTGGTTTTAGCGTCCTGAAGTCAGCGCGCCAGAGGGCTAGCGCTGGGCTTCGAAATTAAGCAGTTTGCTGGCGACACGGTTGGCGTCGACCTGGTAGCTGCCGTCTGCGATGGCCTGTTTCAACTCCGCCACACGGGCGCTGTTGACGATCGGCTGGTCGCGCAGCTTGTCGCTGACCTGCTGCAACTGCTGAGCCTCGTGGCTCAGATGTACTGCTTCGCCGCTTTGCCCAGCCTCGGTAGCGCTGGTGCTGGTGCGGGTGGTGGCGCTGCTTTCCTGGCTGTTGCCGGTGCGCACGCCGCCCGTTACGGACGGGCTGTTACTCAAACGACTGAAGTCGATGACCATGATCAGAAAACCTCTGGGTGTTTGGACGCTTGCCTTGTTTTCGGCCAACCCGAAAGAAACTTTAGACGCAAATGCAAAGCAGCTTGCGCGGCAAGTCCATCAACCCGTTTCGACACAGTTTAGGAAAAGCGGTTCCTGATCGCCAGCCTTGTTTGATCCTGCTTCGTGACACACCTCACATGGCCACTTCCACCTGGCCCGGCCCGGTGACCCTGGCCTTGACCACGCGCTTGGAGTTGAGATTGCGCACCCGTATCTGCTCGCTGATGCCACCTTTGCTCAGTGCCTCACCCGGCATGCGCACGCTCAGGGTGCCACTGCGGGCAACGATGACCACATGATCGCCCTTGCGCACCACCTCGGCCTGTTCAAGATGCAGGGGCGTGAGCACCTGATCGATGACCGTCGGTCGGATGACCTTCAACCCGACGGCCTGGTCGAGGCTGGTCAGGTAGCCCTGATTGAGCATGCCCACGTCGCGCTCGCGCAGGCTCACGTCCTGTTCGCCCACCACGCTTTCGCGCTTGAGCGGGCGGCTGACGGTGACCACATTGCGAAACAGGCGTACCTGGGCCGGCACGAATACCGTCCACGGCGAGCTACCGTCGCAGCGCACCCGCACGGTCACGCGGCCCAGCGGCTGCGCGGGGCTTTCCAGGGTTGCACCGAGTTGCTGGTCGCACAGCGGCATGCGTAGGCGCGGGTCGAGGGTGTTGACCTGGATCTCGAAACGGCCTTCGGTCTGGCTGGTTGCCAGATAATCCTCAACTGTGAATTCAAGAAACCCCTGAGTGACACCGATAAGCTGTTCAGGCAAGGTGAAAGCGTCAGCCAGAGTTCGAACGCCAGGGGCCAGCAGGCACAGCGCAGCAAGGATGCCGGGCAGGTGGCGAGTCAGGCGTCGAAAAAATGTCGTTTTCGTGTTCATACAGTTAAAAAAGCAAGGCGCGTGCCGACTGGTACGAAACGCAGGCTTTTGGTTAAGGAGTCTGGCATGGCTGGTGTAATGGATTCGGTAAACCAGCGCACACAACTGGTAGGGCAGAACCGTCTCGAGCTGCTGCTGTTTCGTCTCAATGGCGATCAGCTGTATGGGATCAACGTGTTCAAGGTACGGGAGGTGCTGCAATGCCCCAACCTGACCATCATGCCCAAGTCCAACCCGGTGGTGCGCGGTGTGGCGAGTATTCGTGGGGCAACCATCCCGATCCTGGATCTGGCGATGGCGATCGGCATGCCCGGTCTGAGTGAAGATATCGGCAAGAGCTTCGTGATCATCACCGAGTACAACACCAAGACCCAGGGCTTCCTGGTGCACTCGGTCGAGCGCATCGTCAACATGAACTGGGAAGAGATCCATCCGCCACCCAAGGGCACCGGGCGCGACCATTATCTGACGGCGGTCACCCGGGTCGACAACAAGATGGTCGAGATCATCGACGTGGAGAAGATCCTCGCCGAAGTGTCACCCACCTCCGAGTCCATCTCGGCGGGCGTGGTGGATGCCGACGTGCAGGGCAAGGCGGTCTCGCTGCGGGTGCTGACGGTGGACGACTCCTCGGTCGCACGCAAGCAGGTCAGCCGTTGCCTGCAGACGGTCGGGGTCGAGGTGGTGGCGCTCAACGACGGTCGCCAGGCGCTGGACTACCTGCGCAAGCTGGTGGACGAGGGCAAGCGCCCGGAAGAAGAGTTTCTGATGATGATTTCCGACATCGAGATGCCGGAAATGGACGGCTATACGCTGACCGCCGCAATCCGTAGCGACCCGCGCATGCAAAAGTTGCACATCATCCTGCATACTTCGCTGTCTGGCGTCTTCAACCAGGCGATGGTCAAGAAAGTGGGCGCGGATGATTTTCTCGCCAAGTTCCGGCCGGACGACCTGGCGCAACGTGTGGTCGACCGCATCAAGTCCACGCACTAACGGCCAGGGGCGTTGCCCCTGGCGTTACACATGATTTAAGAGGCGGCATCATTGTCTACGGGTAATTTGGATTTCGAACAGTTCCGGGTCTTCCTGGAAAAAGCCTGTGGCATCCTGCTGGGCGAAAATAAGCAGTACCTGGTGTCCAGCCGTCTCAACAAGCTGATGGAGCAGCAGGGCATCAAGTCGTTGAGTGAGCTGGTCCAGCGTATCCAGACTCAGCCGCGCAGTGGGTTGCGCGAGCAAGTGGTCGATGCCATGACCACCAACGAAACCCTGTGGTTTCGCGACACCTATCCGTTCGAGGTACTGAAGAACAAGGTGTTGCCCGAGCAGGTCAAGGCCAACCCGGGGCAGCGCCTGCGGATCTGGTCGGCGGCCTGTTCCTCGGGGCAGGAGCCGTATTCGATTTCCATGGCCATCGACGAGTTCGAGCGCAGCAACATCGGCCAGTTGAAGATGGGGGCGCAGATCGTTGCCACCGATCTGTCCGGTTCGATGCTGGCCAACTGCAAGACCGGTGAGTACGACAGCCTGGCAATTGCTCGGGGTTTGTCGCAAGAGCGTCTGCAGCGTTATTTCGACCCCAAGGGGCCGGGGCGTTGGGCGATCAAGGCGCCGATTCGCAGCCGTGTGGAGTTCCGCTCGTTCAACCTGCTCGACAGCTACGCGAGCCTGGGCAAGTTCGACATCGTGTTCTGCCGTAACGTGCTCATCTACTTCTCGGCGCAGGTCAAGAAAGACATCCTGCTGCGTATCCACAGTACGCTCAAGCCGGGGGGCTACCTGTTCCTGGGGGCGTCCGAAGCGCTCAATGGTCTGCCTGAGCATTACCAGATGGTGCAGTGCAGCCCGGGTATCATCTACCAGGCCAAGTGAAACGAAAAAGGCCGGTGTCGCGAGACACCGGCCTTTTTCATGCTGTTGCCCTTCGCCAGCATTGTCGGCTCCCGTAGGAGCCAGCCTTGCTGGCGAAGGCTGCGCCGCCGATCAGAAGTCGTAACGCAGCTTGGCCGAGAACACATCGGCGTCGAAGCCCGACTTGCCGATGTAGTCGTAGTTCAGGCCCAGGGTTACCGCACCCAGCGTGTAGTCCGCGCCTACGCCGGCCTCATAGCTGTCACGCACGGCCTTGGCGCCGCTGGTGACGAACGGCGTGTTGCCGAGCAGGAAGGTCGAGGTGCTCTTGGCTTCATCCGCCGCGAAGTCGTGGTACGCCATCAGCTTGGCTTGCGGCTTCAGCGTGCCGGCGCCCAGCAGGTAATTGCCGGCAACGCGCAGGCCTGCGCCCAGTTCGATGGCTTCGTAACGCTGGTCTTCGACCTTCAGTGCGGCCGACGACCCCTTCTCACGGTAGCCGTCGATGTTCACCAGGCTGTAGCGTGCGGCAATGCGCGGCTCTACCAGCACTTGCGGGTTGATGGGGTAGGTGTAGCCACCGACCAGGTTCAGCCCCAGCAGGTCGCTGTCGTAATCGGCCTTGGCCGAGGTGCCGGCGATGCTGCGTTTGCTGTCGTTCTCGTTGAAACCGTAGGTCAGGCTGGCGTCGACGAAGTAGTTGCCGTGCTCGAAGCCGCCGTACAGTGTGAAGGCATGGCTGTCGACTTCGGTCTGGTTGCCGCTTTTGCCGTTGACGTCGGTGTTGATGAAGCTGTACGCCAGGCCCAGGGTCAGGTCGTCGCTGACCTTGCCGTCGGCGCCCACGGCGATGCCGCGGCTGTAGGCGTTGTAGCCGGCCACGCCGTCACGCAGGTCCTGGCTGGCGTCGCTGTACAGGCTCTGCACCCACACGCCGGTGTCCTTGAACGCCTCACCCGACGAGGCGCCGCGCAGGCCGCTGGTGCGGCTGCCGGTGACGTTGCTCACCAGGTTCTGGCTGGTGGTGGCTGCCTGGGTCGCACCGCCGTTGACTTCCGGGGCCAACTGTTCGGCCAGTTTGGCCAACTGGGCCTCGTCAGCGTTGGCGAAGGCCTGCAGCAGCGGGTCGCTGGCGTTCAACTTGCTCAGGAGGTTGTCGCGGTTCAGGCTGCCCAGCGCTTGCTGGCTGTTGGCCGAGGCCCCTTGAGCGAGCAGGATCTGGTTGATCTCGGCGTCGCCCTTGCCGGTCACGGTAGCCACCAGCGTGTTGCCGCTGGCGCGGTAACCGTCGACCTTGAGCAGTGCCGAGCTGCTCACCAGATTGATTTTACCTTTCGGATCAACCTGGGTGCCGTCCGCATTCATCACCGTCAGATTGCCGGCCTGGATCAGGTTGTAGGTGGTGCCCTTGACACTGAAGTCGCTGCCATGGGCGGCCAGCTTGACCTGTGCGTTCTTGCTGAACGCGGCCGTCCCGCTTACCTTGACCACCGGTGTGTCGGGGTTGGTGGCGCTGCTCAGGTTCAGGCCCAGCGATGCGTTGTCGGCAACGATCAGGCTGCCTTTGAGGCTGGTATGCGGCTGCTCGAAGTTAAGGTGCGCCGGGCGGTTGGTGAAGCTGTTGCCGACGTACATCCGGCCCCCATCGCGCAGGCGGATGTTGGCGCCATCGGCCTTGCTGTCGGTGCCACTGAAGTTGACGTTGCCGTACACCTCGATGTAATTCAGGTCGATCAGGTTGCCGGTCACCTTGCTGCCATTCAGCAGCGTCAGGTAAACGGGGCCCTGGGACTCGGACGCATCGACGGCTTCGTCTTGCGAGATCAGCGTGCCGCTGTTGATGATGTGCAAGGGTGCCTGGGCGTTGCTCTGCACGGCATCGATATCGAAGTTGCCGATCACGATGGCCGCATCGGTCGCCCGGATGGTGCCGGTGTTGACCACGTGGTTGTTGGTGCCGCTGAAGCTGGCGCCGTCGACACGGATGCCTTCGGCGTCGTTACCGCTGGCAATGACGGTGCCGCTGTTGAGGATGCCGGCCAGGTCGACCTTGTCTGCATTCAGGCCTTCTCCACGGGTGGTGGCGTCGATCGCAGTGGCACCGTTGCCGGTGACCTGGATCAGGCCGCGGTTGATCACCCGGCCGTCGATGCGCCCGCCTTCCAGGTTGATGCCCTTGGCGTCGGTGCCCTTGGCGATAATGCGGCCGGTGGTGTCGTTGAGCAGGTCGCCCTTGATCGTGCCGGTGAAGTCCAGGGCGCGGGCCACGTCGGTTTCGCCATTGTCGAGCAGCGGCTCTCCGGTGGCACTGAGCAGGCCCTGGTTGATCACGCTGCCGTTGATGGTGGCCGGGTCGATCATCAGGGCGTTGGAGCCGCCGCCCACCGTGCTGATGCTGCCTTTGTTGATCAGGTTGCCGTCGATCTGGTTCTCGACCCACGGCGCGGCACCTTCCCAGGCGTCCAGGTCAATGCCGCCGGCAAGGTTGCCGCGGCTGTTGATCGTGGCGTTGAGGATCAGGTCGCCCTGGACGTGGTTGCCGTTGAACTCGATGGCATCTTCCGCGCCGCTGCCGGTGTAGGCGCCGGTGATCTCCAGGCCGCCTTGGTAGGTCTGGTGCTCGCTGACCAGGCCGGCGTTGGTCAACTGAACGGTTGCAGCGCTGGCGGGCAGGGCAGTGGCGGTGATGGCCAGGGCCAGCAGGGTCTTGCGGAAAATCACAGGCGTCACGGTTTCTTCCTTAGACAACGTATTGAGTACGGCGCTTCCCTGCGTGATGTGATGGCCATGGGGTGGATAATGGCCAGATGCCACGCAGCAGCGCGCGGCGATCTTAGCGGGGGGGATGGCAAATTAATACTAACTTTGGCGTCAGATTTTCGATGACCTGTGCGCCCGTTGGTCGCTTGCCGCTGCTTGCCGATTGCCGCTTTGCTGACACCTGGCGGAAATCCATTGCCGCTTTTCTGGCATTGCCGCCAACGGCAAGCGCAGCCAAGCCCCGGCTTTGCTGGGTTTGGTCTTTTGGCACAGGACTTGCTATATCTCCGGCAACGAACCCTTACGGTCAACCTTCAAAGGTTTCTCCGACATGAGCATCAGTTTCGACAAAGCGCTTGGCATCCACGAAAAGGCACTGGGCTTTCGCGCTCAGCGTGCCGAAGTGCTGGCCAACAACATCGCCAACGCCGACACGCCCAACTACAAGGCGCGCGACATGGACTTCTCGTCCGTGCTGGCCGCCGAGACCGACAAGGTCAAGAACGGCCACTTCGCCCTGGACCGGACCAACACCCGGCACATAGAGGCGCAAGGCCTGGCCATGGGTGACGAGACCCTTCAGTACCGCACGCCGATGCAGCCCTCGATCGACCAGAACACCGTGGACGCCCAGCTCGAGCAATCCAGCTATGCCGAGAACGCGGTGGGCTTCCAGGCCAGCTTCACGCTGCTCAACAGTAAATTCAAAGGGCTGGTGTCAGCCCTGCGCGGAGAGTAATTCATGTCCCTTGCCAGCGTTTTCAACATTGCCGGTAGCGGCATGAGCGCGCAGACCACACGTCTGAACACCGTCGCCTCCAACATCGCCAATGCCGAGACCGTCTCGTCGAGCATCGACCAGACCTACCGTGCGCGTCACCCGGTGTTCGCCACCACCTTCCAGCAGGCACAGGGCGGCGTCAGCCAGTCGCTGTTCCAGGACCAGGGCGAAGCCGGCCAGGGCGTGCAGGTGCTGGGCGTGGTCGAAGACCAGAGCAACCTTGAAGCACGCTACGAGCCGAACCATCCGGCGGCGAACAAGGACGGCTACGTCTACTACCCCAACGTCAATGTGGTCGAGGAAATGGCAGACATGATCTCTGCCAGCCGCTCGTTCCAGACCAATGCCGAGCTGATGAACACGGCCAAAACCATGATGCAGAAGGTCCTGACCCTGGGTCAGTGATAAGGGGCGTTTTCCATGGCTGATGTAAATATCAACGACGTCATCTCCAATTCCGGCGTCAAGAGCTCCACCGGTTCCAGTGCGTTGGGCGCGAGCACCGGTGCCAAGTCCGGCAACGGTCAGGCCCTGGGCAAGGACGCGTTCCTGCAGTTGCTGGTAACCCAGATGCAGCACCAGAACCCGCTCGATCCGCAGGACAACAGCGAATTCGTCGCCCAGCTGGCGCAGTTCTCCAGCCTCGAGGGCATCACCTCGCTGAACGACTCGGTCAACGCCATCACCGGTGCCATGGGCTCGTCCCAGGCCCTGCAGGCGTCGGGGCTGGTCGGTCGCTCGGTGATCACCCAGGCCGACAAGGCCGTGGTCGATACCACCAAGAGCTTCACGGGGCAGGTGGTGGTACCGCAGTCGATCACTTCGGGCACCGTCACTGTCACCGACAAGGATGGCAAGACGGTCAAGACCATCGACCTGGGTGCGCAGGCGGCCGGCAATGCCGACTTCATCTGGGATGGCACCAACGAGAAGGGCGAGAAGGTCGATCCGGGCACCTACACCTTCACGGCCAAGACCACGGTCGATGGCAAGGCGGCCGAGATGTACACGCTGCTGCCGGCCACCGTCAACAGCGTCACCATCAGTCAGACCGGCGGCGAGCTGATGCTCAACCTCGCTGGCCTGGGCAGCGTTGCGCTGTCCAAAGTCCAAACCATCGGTATATAGAGCCGGCTAACGCGGCACAAGGAGTGGAAAGATGTCTTTCAATATCGGCCTTAGCGGTCTCTATGCAGCCAACAAACAACTGGCTGTTACCGGCAACAACATCGCCAACGTCTCGACCACCGGCTTCAAATCGTCGCGCGCCGAATTCGCCGACGTGTACTCGGCCAGCAAGCTGGGCGTGGGCAGCAAGACCGTCGGTAACGGCGTGCGTCTGGCGGCTGTTTCGCAGCAGTTTGGCCAGGGCGACATCAACAACACCGGCAACGTGCTGGACATGGGTATCCAGGGTCAGGGCTTCTTCGTGCTGAGCGACAATGGCTCGCTGAGCTACACCCGTTCCGGCGCGTTCCAGACCAACAAGGACAACTTCGTGGTGACCTCGGACGGTATCCGTCTGCAAGGTTATGCGGCTGATGGCGACGGCAAGATCATCAAGGGTCTTTTGACCGACCTGAAGATTGATACGTCGGCGCTGGCGCCGAAATCGACTACGTTGATTGATCAGGGTATCAACCTGAACTCTTCGGCGGAAAAAATTCCGTTGACCATTGAAGATCCGGCCAATGCGGGTACGCAGATTCCCAACAAGGTGTTCGACCCGGCTGACGAAACTACCTATACCAAGTCGTTCCCGACCAAGGTCTACGACAGTCAGGGCAACGAGCACACGATGGAGCAGTTCTATCGCAAGACTGCGGACAACGAGTGGACAATGTACACGTTGGTTGATGGTCGCAACCCCTTCAACCCAGCGAGCACCACGCCGCTGACGGGTACGATCAGCTTCAATCAGGACGGTAGCGTCAAGGCTATGGCTGCCGATCCTACCGGCATTACTGCGCCTAAGTCCTGGACGGTGCTCAACAACAACTTCACCATGACGGGCTGGGTGCCAGCCTCTTACGACAAGGCTACCGATACCTGGGCCTCCAACGGCTCGGCAGGCAATGCCGCAGGCATTCGCCTGAACATGACCAGCACCAGTTCCTACAACGCCGATACTGCCCGTGATTCCCAGTCGCAGGACGGCTATGCCACCGGCATCCTGTCCAGCCTGAGCATCGACTCCACCGGCGTGATGTTCGCCAGCTTCAGCAACCAGCAATCGCGTGCCATCGGCCAGGTTGCGATTGCCAGCTTCGCCAACGAGCAGGGCCTGGAGCAGTTGGGCGGTACCCGCTGGAAAGAGACCTTCGCGTCGGGCATCCCGGGCATCGACACGCCGAAGACTGGCACCCTGGGTTCGATCGAGTCCAATGCGCTGGAAGCCTCCAACGTCAACCTGACCATGGAGCTGGTCGAGCTGATCAAGGCGCAGAGCAACTTCCAGGCGAACTCCAAGACCATCTCCACCGAAAGCACCATCATGCAGACCATCATCCAGATGACCTGATGATTGCCTGATGGCGTGAGTATGGACGGACCCCTTTCTCGGAAGGGGTTCGTTGTTTCGGAAGGAATGGACATGAAGCGCGCACTCAAGTTTACCGGGGTGATCCTGATGCTGCTGGCGGTCAATGCCAGCGCCGACATGGCCGCCTGGTATCGCTGGGAAAGCCAGGCCGATGGTCGCCTGGTCTGTTCGCAGCTTTCGCCGGGAGAGGGCTGGAAGCGTTTTGCCGGGCCTTTCAACAATGCCGGTTGCCGCGACCGTTGAGCATTGCCGATAGCGGCAAGCCGGCGCCGTATTTTCGACGGTGCCTCCCTCGGTGCAATCAATTGCCCGCGCTGAAAGCCCCGCATTTACGGGGCTTTCCCGGTGTGTCTGGAAGTTGGTTTGAAACTTGCTTTAGTGAGCCCAAGAGCAGCGGTGAACGGCAAGTGTTCGCCAGCGCAGTGGAGGATGATCAGTGGACAAGATGCTTTACGTGGCCATGACCGGCGCCAGTCAGAATGCACTGGCGCAACGGGCCCATGCCAACAACCTGGCGAACATTTCCACCAGCGGCTTCCAGCGCGACCTAGAGCAGGCGCGGTCGATGCCGGTGTTTGGTGACAGCTTTCCGGCGCGGGCCTATGCCATGACCGAACGCCCTGCCACCGATTTTCGCCCCGGTGCCCTGCAGGAAACCGGTCGTGACATGGACATCGCCATCGGCGGCGACGGCTTCATTGCCGTGCAGGCGCCCGACGGCAGCGAAGCCTATGTGCGCACCGCCAGCCTCAATATCGACGCCCTCGGCGTGCTGCGTGCCGGCAACGGCATGCCGGTGATGGGTAACGGCGGCCCGATTGCCGTGCCGCCCGAGCAGAAGGTCGAGATCGGCCAGGACGGCACCATCAGTATCCGCGCCATGGGCGAAGGCCCGCGGGTGATGGCTGAAGTCGACCGCATCAAGCTGGTCAACCCCGACGTCAAGACCATGACCAAGGGCCTGGACGGCATGATCCACACCAAGAGCGGCCAGCCGGCAGACGTCGACGCCAACGTGCAGGTCGTGTCGGGCTTTCTGGAAGCCAGCAACGTCAACGCCGTCGAGGAAATGACCTCGGTGCTGGCGCTGTCCCGTCAATTCGAACTGCACGTCAAGATGATGACCACGGCCAAGGAAGGCGACGAAGCCATGGCTCGGGTTTTGCAAATCACCTAATTACACAGGCGTAGCGCCGTAAAACAGGCGCACGAGGAGAACAGCATGCTTCCGGCTCTTTGGGTCAGTAAAACCGGCTTGTCCGCCCAGGACACCAACCTGAGCACCATTTCCAACAACCTGGCCAACGTCTCGACCACCGGTTTCAAACGCGACCGTGCCGAGTTTCAGGACCTGCTCTACCAGATCAAGCGCCAGCCAGGTGCCCAGTCGACCCAGGACAGCGAATTGCCGTCAGGCCTGCAAGTGGGTACGGGTGTGCGCATCGTCGGCACCCAGAAAAACTTCAGCACCGGTAGCCTGCAAACCACCGAGAACCCGCTGGACATGGCCATCAATGGCCGCGGTTTCTTCCAGGTGCTGCAGCCCGATGGCACCGTTTCCTATAGCCGCGACGGTACCTTCCACCTGAACTCCGATGGCCAGGTGGTCACCGCCAGTGGCTTTGCCCTGGAGCCTGCCGTGGTCGTGCCGCTGGATGCGCAGACCTTTACCGTAGGCCAGGACGGCACCGTGTCGATCACCACCGCCGGCAACCCGGCGGCCCAGGTCATCGGCAACATCCAGACCGCCGACTTCATCAACCCGGCCGGCCTGCAGGCCATGGGTGGCAACCTGTTCCTGGAAACCGCCGCCAGCGGCGCGCCACAGATCGGTACCCCGGGCCTGAACGGCTTTGGTACCACCCTGCAGCAGACCCTGGAAAACTCCAACGTCAGCACCGTGGAAGAGCTGGTCAACATGATCACCACCCAGCGTGCCTACGAGATGAACTCCAAGGTGATTTCCACCGCCGACCAGATGCTCTCGTTCGTTACCCAGAACCTGTAAGTGAAGTCCCAGGGGCGCTCGTGCAGCGCCTGTTACACCGTGAGGTCAGAGTCATGAGCCGTTTGTTGTCCGTATTTGCCCTGGGTGGGGTGGTGTTGCTGGCCGGTTGCGTCGCACCGACGCCCAA
This sequence comes from Pseudomonas aegrilactucae, assembly GCF_019168305.1. Classification (GTDB taxonomy): domain Bacteria; phylum Pseudomonadota; class Gammaproteobacteria; order Pseudomonadales; family Pseudomonadaceae; genus Aquipseudomonas; species Aquipseudomonas aegrilactucae. The sequence goes on along the minus strand of NZ_JAHTBI010000045.1, from coordinate 59,508 downwards.
GCCCAACGACCCGTATTACGCGCCAGTATTGCCGCGTACGCCCCTGCCTGCGGCGGCCAACAATGGTTCGATCTACCAGGCCGGTTTCGAGCAGAACCTGTACGGCGACCGCAAGGCGTTCCGGGTCGGTGACATCATCACCATCACCCTGAACGAGCGTACCCAGGCGAGCAAGAACGCCAACTCGCAGATCGCCAAGAACAGCAAGGCCGACATCGGCCTGACGTCGCTGTTCGGTTCGGGCATGACCACCAACAACCCGATCGGCAGCAACGACCTGAGCCTCAGCGCAGGCTACGAGGGCGATCGCACCACCAAGGGTGACAGCAAGGCGGCCCAGGGCAACACCCTGACCGGTTCGATTACCGTCACCGTGGCCGATGTGCTGCCCAACGGCATCATCGCCGTGCGTGGCGAGAAGTGGATGACGCTCAACACCGGTGACGAACTGGTGCGCATTGCCGGCATGGTGCGCGCCGATGACATCGCCACCGACAACACTGTGCCGTCGACGCGTATCGCCGATGCACGTATCACCTATTCGGGTACCGGCTCGTTTGCCGATGCCAGCCAGCCCGGTTGGCTGGACCGTTTCTTCATCAGCCCGCTTTGGCCTTTCTAGGTTCGGATGACCATGTTCAACATCAAGCAGCTGATTGCCGCGACTGTGCTGTTGTCCACTGCGTTTGGCGTGCATGCCGAGCGCCTGAAGGACATCGCCAGCATTTCCGGCGTGCGTACCAACCAGTTGATCGGCTATGGCCTGGTCGTGGGCCTCAACGGCACGGGTGACCAGACCACTCAGACCCCGTTCACCCTGCAGACCTTCAACAACATGCTCTCGCAGTTCGGCATCAAGGTGCCGGCGGGTTCGGGCAACGTGCAGCTCAAGAACGTCGCGGCGGTGTCGGTGCATGCCGACCTGCCAGCCTTCGCCAAGCCCGGCCAGGTGGTGGACATCACCGTGTCGTCGATCGGCAACTCCAAGAGCCTGCGCGGCGGCAGCCTGCTGATGACCCCGCTCAAGGGTATCGACGGCAACGTCTACGCCATCGCCCAGGGCAACCTGGTGGTCGGCGGCTTCGATGCCGAGGGCCGTGACGGCTCCAAGATCACCGTCAACGTTCCGTCGGCCGGCCGCATTCCTGGCGGCGCCTCGGTAGAGCGTGCCGTGCCCAGCGGTTTCAATCAGGGCAACAGCCTGACCCTCAACCTCAACCGCCCGGACTTCACCACCGCCAAGCGCGTGGTCGACAAGGTCAACGAACTGCTCGGCCCGGGTGTCGCCCAGGCGCTGGACGGTGGCTCGGTGCGGGTCACCGCGCCGCTGGACCCAAGCCAGCGCGTCGACTACCTGTCGATTCTCGAGAACCTCGAGATCGATCCGGGGCAGGCGGTGGCCAAGGTCATCATCAACTCGCGTACCGGCACCATCGTGATCGGCCAGAACGTCAAGGTATCGCCCGCAGCGGTGACCCACGGCAGCCTGACCGTGACCATCACCGAAGACCCGATCGTCAGCCAGCCCGGCCCGTTCTCCAATGGCGAGACGGCGGTGGTGCCGCGTTCGCGGGTCAACGCCGAGCAGGAAGCCAAGCCGATGTTCAAGTTCGGCCCCGGCACCACGCTCGACGAGATCGTGCGTGCGGTCAATCAGGTGGGCGCGGCCCCCGGTGACCTGATGGCGATTCTCGAAGCCCTGAAACAGGCCGGCGCGCTGCAAGCCGACCTGATCGTGATCTGAGGGGGCGGCCATGGATATGCCTAAAAGCGGCTTCAACGCCGCGGACAGCGGTGCCTACACCGACCTCAATCGCCTCAACTCGCTCAAGGTCGGCGATCGCGACAGCGACGCCAACCTGCGCAAGGTGGCGCAGGAGTTCGAGTCGCTGTTCCTCAACGAGATGCTCAAGTCGATGCGCTCGGCCAGCGATGTGCTGGCCAAGGACAACCCGCTCAATACCGAAACCACCAAGCAGTACCAGCAGATGTACGACCAGCAGCTGGCGGTGAGCATGTCCCGCGAGGGCGGCGGCATCGGCCTGCAGGATGTGTTGATGCGCCAGCTGTCCAAGCAGAAGGCCGCCAACAGCACGGCGAGCGCCAACAGCCCGTTCCCGAGGGTCGACATCCAGCAGCGCAGCCTGTGGGCGGCCAAGGTCGCCGACCCGGCCCGTGATGCCACTGCTGCTACCCAGCGCAATGACATGGCCGCGCTCAACTCGCGGCGCCTTGCCTTGCCAGGCAAGCTGACCGACCGCCTGCTGGCGGGCATCGTGCCGGCTGCCGGGGGCAACGCAGCCACTACCAGTACCGCGGTATTGCCGCAGCGTACCACCGCAGCGACGGATGCGCTGGTCAAGGGCGACTGGGCGCCGGCGCAGACCTTCGCCGCGCCAGGCGCGATGCGTATCTATGGTCGCGCCGTGGCGCAGCCGCCACTGGCACCGGCCAAGCGCGCTTTCGATTCCAGCGACGAGTTTGTTGCCACCATGCTGCCGATGGCCGAACAGGCCGCCAAGCGCATTGGTATCGACCCGCGTTACCTGGTGGCCCAGGCCGCACTTGAAACCGGCTGGGGCAAGTCGGTCATGCGCCAGGCCGATGGCAGCAGCAGCCACAACCTGTTCGGCATCAAGGCCACCGGCAACTGGCAGGGTGACCAGGCGCGTGCGATCACCAGCGAGTTCCGCGACGGTCAGTTCGTCAAGGAGACCGCGGCGTTCCGTTCCTACGATTCGTACCAGGACAGCTTCCACGATCTGGTGAGCCTGTTGCAAAACAACGCTCGCTATAAAGATGCGGTGAATGCGGCCGATAAGCCTGAACAGTTTGTGCGAGAACTGCAGAAAGCCGGGTATGCAACCGACCCCGACTACGCCAGCAAGATCTCGCAGATCGCAAAACAGATGAAGTCGTACGAGAGCTACGCAGCTGTCGCTACTACAACGAAACTATAAGGTTTGAATTATGGCGAGTTTGATCAATATCGGCTTATCCGGTGCCAGTGCTGCCCAATCCGGCATGCACACCACCGGTAACAACATCGCTAACGTCGATACCGCTGGTTACTCGCGCCAGCAGAATATTCAAGTCTCAAAGTCTTCGATCCGTGAAGGCCACGTGTTCATCGGTACCGGCACCACGCTGGCCGACGTACGCCGTGTGTACAACAACTTCCTGGAAAACCAGCTGCGCACCACCAACTCGCTGAGCAGCGAGGCCAACGCCTACCTCGACCAGATCACCCCCACCGACAAGCTGCTGTCGGACAAGGACACCGGCATCACCGGCGCCCTGCAGGGCTTCTTCACCGCGCTGCAAAGTGCCGGTGCCAAGCCGACCGAAGATGCCTCGCGCCAGTTGCTGCTGACCAGCGCCCAGGCGCTGAGCAAGCGTTTCAACACCATCGCCGCGCAACTGAACCAGCAGAACACCAACATCAACGGCAACCTGTCGTCGATGGCCACCCAGGTCAACAACCTGTCGGCGACCATTGCCAGCTACAACGACCAGATTTCCCGCGTGGGTGCCGTGCAGGGCAGCCCCAACGACCTGCTCGACAAGCGTAACGAAGCGGTACGCCAGCTCAGCAACCTGGTAGGCGTGGACGTGGTCGAGCGCGAGGGCAACCTTGACGTCTACCTCAAGAACGGCCAGTCACTGGTGCTGGGCAAGACTACCAACACCCTCGAAACCGTGGTCAGCCCGACCGACCCGACCCGTTCGAACCTGGTGCTCAATCGCGGTACCACCAAGATCGATATCACCAAGAGCGTCAGCGGTGGTGAAATCGGTGGCCTGATCACCTACCGCAATGAAGTGCTCGAACCGGCGCTCAACGAGCTTGGCCGTGTCGCACTGGTGGTCGCCGACCGCATCAACAGCCAGTTGGCCCAAGGTATCGACAAGAACGGCAACTTCGGTGCCACCCTGTTCAACGATATCAACAGCGCCACCATGATGGCCCAGCGCAGCATTGCCAAGGCGGGCAACAACGTCGCCACCGGCAACCTCAACGTCAACATCAAGGACACTGGCAAGCTGACCACCAGCGATTACCAGGTGACCTTCAGCGACAACAACAACTACACCGTCACCAAGCTGCCCGAAGGCACCTCGATGGGTTCCTACAAGCTGGACGACACACCACCACCGGTGATCGACGGCTTCAGCCTGGATATGAACGGCGGCCTGCCGAGCGCAGGTGACTCGTTCAAGATCACCCCGACCCGTGGCGCGGCTGCCAGCCTCGACACCGTGCTCACAGACCCCAAGCGCATCGCATTGGCGGCCCCGCTGACCGCCACCAGTGGTTCGGGCAACCAGGGGACCGGGATCATCACCCAGCCGAACCTGACCTCGCAGATCGACATCTACGACGCTGTCCAGCGCGTCGAGTTGGAGAATGGCCTCAAGCATTCCACGCCGGTCAAGCTGGTGTTTGGCGACGACAGCACCAGCCCCCAGACCTACAAGGTCCACAATGCCCAGGGCGATGAAATCGGCAGTGGCACGATCATCCCCGGGCAGGAAAACAAGCTGCAGATCAGCGTGCCGATGGTCGATGCCAACGGTAACCCGGTGGGGTCGCCGCAAAAGTCCGTCAACTTCGAGATGAGCGTGGCCGGCGCGCCCAAATCCGGCGACAACTACACCGTGGCCATGACCGGTGCCGGCTCTGCCGACAACCGCAACGGCCAGGCCGTGATCGACCTGCAAACCAAGGCCACGGTCGATGTCGGTGCCAACGGCAAGGGCATCAGCCTGACCGATGCCTACGGCAAGCTGGTCGAAAACGTCGGTGGCAAGGCAGCCCAGGCCAAACTCGATACCGAGGCCACCGGCGCCCTGCAGAAATCTGCGGTGGCTGCCAGTTCCTCGGTGTCGGGCGTCGACCTCGACGAAGAGACCGGCAACCTGATCAAGTTCCAGCAGTACTACACGGCCTCCTCGCAGATCATCAAGATCGCCCAGGAAATTTTCAGCACGCTGATCAACAGCCTTTAAGGAGACGTAGACCGTGCGCATTTCTACTGCCCAGTTCTTCCAGACCAGCACTTCCAACTACCAGAGCAACTTCGCCAAGGCCGTGGAGTCGCAGCAGCAGGCCAGCGACATGCTGCGCGTGCGTACCGCGGCAGACGATCCGGTCGGCGCCGCGCGCCTGCTGCAACTGGAACAGCAGAGCAACATGATCAACCAGTTCAGCGGCAACATCGCCAGCGCACGCTCCAGCCTGGGCACCTCCGAGGCCACCCTCAACAGCATTACCAACGTGCTGTCGCGGGTAAAGGAACTGGCGATCAGCTCGGGTAACGCGGGCATGACCGACAATGACCGCAAGGCCAACGAGCAGGAGCTTTCCCAGCTCGAAGAGCAGTTGTACAGCCTGATGAACAGCCGTGACGAAAACGGCAAGTACATCTTCTCTGGTTCGCGTGGCGACACTCAGCCCTTCGAGCGCAATGCCGACGGCACCTACTCGTACAAGGGCGACCAGAGCACCACTGACCTGCAGGTTGGCGACATGCTCAGCGTGGCAACCAACGAAAGCGGCTACAGCGTGTTCCAGCAAGCGCTCAACACCAGCCGCAGCCAGACCTCGATGACCGCCCCGACTGCGCCGGGCGATGTGCGCGTGAACCTGTCCAACGGCCAGGTGTCTGCCAGCTCGACCTACAATGACGCGTTCCGCAGCGGCGAGCCGTACACGATCGAGTTCACCAGCAGCACGCAGTTCAAGATCACCGACGCCAACAACGTCGACCGCACCCTGGAAGCCACCCATGGCGGTACCTTCGATCCGAAGGGCACCAACACCATTGTCAGTTTCCGTGGCGTCGACATTCGCATGGAGGTGGGGCTGCAGGGCAATGAGGTGACCGACCAGACTGCTGCGGACAACGCCGTCAGGGGGCACACGTTCACACTCGGCTCAAAGCCGGACGAGATCACAGGCACGCGCAGCCCGGGCAACGTGTCGCCCGACGGTCAGCTCAGCGGTCTGTCTATCGCCGACAAGGCCAAGTATGACGCGGCCTTCCCCGGTGGTGGCGCGATCGTCAAGTTCACCAGCGACACCACGTTCGATGTCTACGCACAGCCGATGACCGCTGACAGCCGCCCGGTGGGCAGCGGTGACACCACCGTGTCCCCGAACCGTGTAGCAGGCGTCGACTTCACGTTCAGCGGTACCCCCAAGGATGGCGACCAGTATTCGGTTCAGGTCAACAACCACCAGAACCAGAACGTGCTCGATACCATCCATCAGTTGCGTACAGCACTGAAAACGCCTGTGGACAACGACCCTGCAGCCCGACGCAACTTTCTGGCGTCGCTGGATTCGGCAATCGGCAACCTGGCCAGTGGCGCCGACAAGGTGTCGGAGGCGATCAGCTCCATCGGTGGCCGTGGCGCCGCGCTGGATGTGCAGGCCGAAACCAACGAGGCGTTGCAGTCGGCCAACACCGTCACCCAGAGCTCGATTCGCAACGCCGATTCGGCCGAGGTGCTCATCCGCCTGAACCTGCAGCAGAACATGCTGCAAGCCTCGCAACTGGCGTTCAGCAAGCTGGCCGGGCTCGGCTTGTTCAACCGCCTCTGATTGACCCTCTCCCGCAGTATCTACCCAGGTGATGCATTCGCTTCACCTGGGGTTTTCTCCCAGGTCTAGCTCAATGAACGAACTGCCGCTCGTCAGCATCGCCATCCCCGCGTTCAACCCCGAATACCTCAGCCGCGCACTGCACAGTGCGATCTCCCAGCGTTACGCCAACATCGAAGTGATCGTGTGCGATGACAGCCAGGGCGACGAGGTCAAGGGCGTTTTCGACCTGTGGGCGGCGCAGGCCAAGTGCGAGCTGCGGTATGTTCGCAACCCCGCCACGCTGGGTTTTTCGCGCAACGTACTGATGTGTCTCGAACAGGCACGTGGCACGTTCATCAAGTTCCTGTGCGATGACGACTGGCTGGTCGAAGACTGCATCGGCCAATTGGTGCCGGTGATGCTCGAGTGCCCGGACGTGAACGTGGTGGTGCATCACCGTCTGATCTGCGCGGCGGACGAGACCTTGCTGCCGATGCGCGCGGCCAACTGCATGATTTCGCCCACCAGTGCGGTGGTCAACGGCGGTGACTTGCTGGAGGCGCTGGAGAGCAATCTGCCGAACCTGTTCGGCGGGATCAGCCATGCACTGCTGCGCCGTACCCAGGTGCAGGAGTTCCTGCCGCAGTTGGTGCAGGAAGGCGAAGGCTTTCGTGCGCGCCTGGTCGAGGCCTTGTTCATCTGCCTGTTGCGCCGCGGGCACCTGGCGTACCTGAACACCATGCTCAGCCTGGAGCGGGTGCATGCCGGGCGCCTGAGCCACCACACCAGCATGACCCTGGCGTTCACCCGCGAAACCGAGTGGCTGCGCCAGATGCTGGCCTCGCGTACCAGCGAGCCGGCACCGGCCAGTGGCTGGGTTCGCCATGTGCCGCTCGAACACTACACCCCCGGCCCGGACAAGGCCTGGGAAGAGCTGGAGATGACGCGCCTGCACGCACGCCAGGTCGCCGGGTTCCAGCAGCAGGTCGGCACCGGCAGCCTGAGTTTCGCCGAGTTGTACAGCGAGTGGCTGAGTTGTCGCGCCCTGTCGGCGGCGCAGGTGAACCTGCTGCCCAAGCGGATCGCGCAATGGCCGCTGCGCCCGCGCATTCTCGTGCTGGTGGCGAGCCCCGAGGGCGATGCGTCGGCGCTCAAGGCCACGCTGGACAGCCTCGAACAGCAGTCGTATGAGGCGGCGCGTATCTGCGTGCTGGGCCCTGCTGGCCAGCCGTTGCCCCCTGCGACGGTTGAGCATGTGGTTGCACACGGCAATGCGATCGAACAGATCAATGCCTGCATCGCGCGCAGCCAGGCGGGGGAGTGGGTGCTGCTGCTGCGCGCAGGCGACTGTCTGCACCCGCATGCCCTGGTGATCATGGCCGAGCGCATGGCGTTGCGCACCGGCTGCGCGTGTCTGTACTTCGATGAAGGCACCAACGACAACCTGGTGCCGAGCCAGCCGATCTTGAAACCGGACTTCAACCTCGACCTGATGCGCAGTGCGCCCTACCTCGGGCGTCTGCTTGCGTTCGAGTGTTCGCGGGTGCGCGAGCAGGGCGGCTTCGACCCGCAGTTCGAGGTGCTGGCTCCGCAAGACATGCTCTGGCGGCTGGTCGAGCAGCACGGCCTGGGCGCCGTCGAGCATATTGCCGAACTGCTGGTGCAATGCCGCCATGGCTACAGCACCTGGCAGCTTGACCCGAGCTGTGCACTGCAGGCGCCTCGGGTGCTGCGCGCGCACCTGGATCGACTGGGCGTTGAGGCCCAGGTACAGAGCGCCGAGGGCACGATGTTCTCCCGCGTGCTTTACCAGCACGCCGAGACGCCCGCCGTGTCGATCCTGCTCGCGGCGGGCCGGGACGTGACGGCGTTGATGGCCTGTGTCGAGTCTGTGTTCGAGCACACCGCCTACGGCAACTACGAAATCCTGGTGGTCACCAATGGTGACGAGTCAGCAGAGGTGCAAGGGTGGCTTGCCGCGATGCACGGGCTGGGCAGCGATCAGTTGAGGATCGTACAGGTGGCCGCACCGCATGGTCCGCTGCTGTACAACCAGGCCAGCCTGCAGGCGCGGGGCAGCTATCTGCTGCTGCTCGATGCCGGGTGCGTGTGCTTCGATGCGCAATGGCTGGATGAGCTGGTGCGCCAGGCGCAGCGTCCGGAGGTGGGGGTTGTCGGGCCCAAGCTGTGCAGCAGGGCAGGCAATGTGGTTGGCGCAGGTCTGGTGCTGGGCTTGCACGGCCTGGCCAGCAGCCCGTTCTTCGGCCAGCCGGCCGATGCCAATGGCTACATGAACCGGCTGGCATGCGTGCAGAACTACAGTGCCGTCAGTGGTGATTGCCTGCTGGTGCGCCGCGAACTGTTCGATGAGGTCGGCGGGCTTGATGGCGAGCTGTTCCCGACCGCGTTCGGCGATGCCGACCTGTGCCTGCGGGTTCGCGATCAGGGTTACCTGGTCGTCTGGACCCCTTATGCGGTTGTGGCGCAGACGCGGGTGAGCACACCGGTGGTCGATGACCGGCAGCAGGACAACTTCTACAGCCGCTGGCTGGCCCAGGTGGCCAATGACCCGGCGTACAACCACAACCTCAGCCTGCGCATGACCAGCTTCAATCTGGAGCCGGGCCTGCGTGAAGGGTGGGCGCCGTTCATTCGGCCGGTGTTGCCCTTCGTCATGGCCTTGCCGGTCAACACCACTGCCGTGGGCCATTATCGCGTCAGTCACCCCTTCAAGGAGCTGGAGCGTGCCGGCTGGATTCAGGGGCAGTTGAACTATGTGTTGCCAAACCTGGTGGAGATGGAGCGCCGCAAGCCGGATGTGATCATCCTGCAGTGCCGCTACACCACAGGCTCCATCGAAGAGATGGCTCGCATCAAGCGCTTCTGCTCGGCGCGCCGCATCTACGAGATCGATGACTACATCATCGATGTGCCGGAAAAGAACGAACACCGGCGCAACATGCCGAGCAACATGCGCGAAATGGTCGGCCGCGGCATTGCCCTGTGCGATCGCGTGGTGGTGTCGACCGAGCCGCTGGCCGATGCGTTGTCCAGCCTGCACCACGATATTCGCGTGGTTCCGAACATGTTGTCTGGCGCGTTGTGGGGCGGCTTGCGGGGAAGGCGCCAGACCTCGGTACGGCCACGTGTCGGCTGGGCCGGCGGCACCAGCCACCGCGGCGACCTGGAGTTGCTGGCCGAGGTGGTCAAGACCCTGGCCAACGAGGTCGACTGGGTATTCTTCGGCATGTGCCCGGACCTGCTGCGCCCCTACATCAAGGAGTTTCATGCCGGTGTGGCGTTGCACCTGTACCCGCAGAAACTCGCCAGCCTCAACCTCGACCTGGCACTGGCACCGCTTGAGCAGAACCTGTTCAACGACTGCAAGAGCAACCTGCGCCTGCTGGAATACGGTGCGTGCGGGTTCCCGGTCATTTGTACCGACACCAAGGCCTACGCCGGCTACCTGCCGTGTACCCGGGTGGCGAGCAATACCACCGAGCAGTGGCTGGAGGCGATTCGCGCGCACCTGGCCGATCCGCAGGCAAGCTACCGCCAGGGCGACGCATTGCGCGCCACGGTGCTGCGCGACTACGTACTCAATACACACAATCTGCAGCAATGGGCCAACGGCTGGTTGGCCGATTGATCTTCACCGGCCAGCGCAGTGCCTGGCCGGGCATCCAACAATAGAGGTAGGTGCTTTATGGCTGACAACGCAATCGGGTTGCGCAACGACGTTACGGTCGTCCTGCTGGGGCATGAAGAGCCCGGTTATCGTGAGCGTGCCGCGCAGTACTACCGTGCGCAAGGGCTGGCCTTCGTCGCCCTCGAGCCGGTTGTGCCGGCCTCGGGTGACGCGTGCACGCAACGCGTGCAGGCTGCGCTGGCGCAGGTTGCCTCGCCTTTTGTGAGCCTGGCCCTGGACACGGACTTTTTGCGCGCTGAAGCCCTCGAGGCCGCCGCCGCTCACCTGCGTGCGCACCCGCAGTGCCACATGGCCCAGGGCTATGTGCTGGGTTACAACCCGGGTAACAGCGTGGTGGCGTATCACAAGATCGGCGCAGCCCTGGGCGCGGCGACCGGCGTCGACGCACGCAGTCTCATCGGGCAGTACGCCGCCGCCGGGCAGTCGGCCTGGCGCGCGGTGGTGCGTGTGCCGGTGCTGCAAGCTGTACTGGGCAAGCTGCCGGCTGGTCTGGGCTTCGATGCCTGGCTGGCCGCGCTGTCCTATGGGCTGCTGGCCCAGGGCTCACTCCAGCGTCTGGACCAGACCGATGCCGTGGTGCAGTACGCACCCAGCCCGCTCACTCCGGTGGAGCGTGACGAGCAATTGGTCCAGACCGCACGTGTACTGCGTCAGTGGGATGCCGATCAGCACAATCTGTGTGCGGATGACGAAGGTTTTGCCCTGCTCGACCAGTTCGTTCGCAGCACTGCTGCCGGCACCGAGGCTGCGCTGCTGTTCACCTCCACCTGGGCCAGCATGACCGATGAGCCGCAGCGCAGCTTCGAGCCGCGCCAGTTCGTCGAGCTGCCGTACTACAACGCGCCGCTGTTCGAGCAACTCGGCGCGATCGAGTTCCTGGTGCACGCCTGGCCTGCGGGCAAGGCGCATCGGCATGCGCTCGAAGGCACCTGGGTACAGCAGTTCGAACTGCTGCAGGAGCACGCCAACGATACCGTTCAGACCCTGCGTGCACGCTACTGGCAGGCCCTGGACCTGAGCCTGTTCAACCTCGAGGTCTGTCGTCGTCTGCTCTCGACGCTGGTCGGCCCGGACGACGAAGCGTTCGTGAATGAACTGCAGCCGTGGCTGGCACGCCTGGAGTCTACGCCAGAGGCCGATCTGGCCGGTTGGCTGCAGGCCACTGCATCGGGCCAGGTGCAGGCAGCGATTGCCGCCGCCACACCTGATGCGGCTGCGCAGCAGCGCGTCGTTGCGCACCTGGGCAAGCAGCGCGTGGCGCAGATTGCATTTGTGGTCACCGACCTGAGTGATGACGCCGCCGGCCTGCAAGCCACCTTTGACAGCCTGCTGGCCAGCGGTTTGCGCGACTTCAAGCTGGTGGTGCTGAAGACCGGAAAATTGCCGGCAATCACCACCGCACGCGATACCCTGCACTTCATCCAGATCACCCCGGCGAACGTGGTGTCGCACCTGAACCAGGTAGTGCGTCAACTGCCCAGTGAATGGCTGCTGCTGATGCAGGCCGGCGATGTACTGACCCGCGGCGGCGTGCTGCGTTTGCAGGTCGAGTTGCAAGGGGCCCCTGGCTGCCTGGCGATCAGCGCCAACGAAGTGCAGCGTGACAGTGAGGGGCGCCTGATCAGCGTGGTGCGTCAGGGGGGTAACCTGGACCTGCTGCGCAGCCGTCCCGACCTGATGTCCAGGCACTGGCTGGTGCGCCGCGAAGCGGTCGTCGAGCTGGGTGGCTACAGCGAAACCTATCCGCAGGCGGTGGAATTCGACCTGCTGCTGCGCCTGGTCGAGCAGAACGGCCTGAACTGCCTGGCGCATATGGACGAGTACCTGGTCATCGGCCAGCAAGGGCGTGCCGCCATGGCCGAGGACGCACTGGCTACGCTCAATCGTCACCTGTCGGTACTCGGCTATCGCGGCCAGGTCGGTGACGCGGGGGAGGGCCAGCTGCAGATCGACTTCCGTCACCAGTCCACCCCGCTGGTGAGCATCCTGATCGCCGCCGAAGACGACCTCCAAGACCTCAAGGTGTGCCTGGCGAGTGTGCTGCAACGTACCCGTTACCCGCGGTACGAAGTGCTGGTGGCGTGCCGCGACACCCAGGCCGAAGCCGCTGCCCAGGCCCTGCAAGGGTTCGGCGCACGCCTCAAGCTGCTGGCCGGCGCGCAGGTCGAGTCGCCTTCGCAGTTGTTCAACCTGGCAGCGGCCAATGCCAGCGGCGAATACCTGGTGGTGCTGTCCAGCCGTTGCCAGGTGGTGACGCCGGCCTGGATCGAGGCCTTGCTCAACCAGGCGCAGCGCCCTGAAGTCGGTGTGGTGGGTGCACGTCTGGTGGATCGCCAGGCTGCCATCAGCCATGCCGGTTACGAGTTGCTGGCGGGCCCGCGGGTGCAGGCGCCATGGCTGGGGCTGTCGGCGCAATCGGGCAAGGGCTCGCTGTGGTCGAGCGTGGTGCGCAGCTGTGCGGCGGTGTCGTCCGATTGCCTGATGGTGCGCAAGGCGCTGTTCGAACAGTGCGATGGCCTGCAACCCTTCGCCGGTGCGGACATCGAGCTGTGCCTGAAGGCCGCCGAAGTCGGCCTGCTGGTGATCTGGGCGCCGCAGGCGCAACTGTTCAGCCAGCAGGTGCCGGTGCTCGGTGCTGCCGAGTGCCAGGCGCTGGCGGCGCGTTGGCCGGGCGCCTTCAGCAGCCGTGGGCGGGTCGATGACCGCTTCGGTGTGGATGTTTCACGCTCGGTCGCCGCTGGCGGTTCCCCTGTGCTGGAGTGGCTCGACGAATTGAGCTGATGGCGCGGGATTTGCAAAAGCCGGGTTTCATACCCGGCTTTTTTGCGCTCGGCGTACGGGCGCGCGGTGGCGATGGCCTGGGCCGGCCGCAGGCGCCGCAGGGCAACGCGTCGATGCGTCAGGATCATGCCGGAGTACGGCGGATTATTGACAGTGACGGTGCCTGAACCTGACTGATCTTGCCCGTGCAGACCGCGTGGGCAATTGGAGACCTTATCGTGAGCAAGCAGGCTATCCCGTTCAACAAGCCGTTCGTGGTCGGCAAGGAGCTGTTCTATATCGCCCAGGCGGTGATGAACGGCTCGATTGCCGGGGACGGCCAGTTCACCGCATTGTGCCAGGGGTGGCTGGAAAGCAACCTGGGGTGTGACAAGGCGCTGCTCACACATTCGTGTACGGCCGCGCTGGAAATGGCCGCGATCCTGGCCGATGTCGGGCCGGGGGATGAGGTCATCATGCCCTCGTTCACCTTCGTCTCCACCGCCAATGCGTTTGTGCTGCGGGGCGCGGTGCCGGTGTTCGTGGATATCCGCGATGACACGCTGAATCTGGACGAGCGGCTGGTCGAGGCCGCCATCACGCCGAAGACCAAGGCAGTGGTGGCCGTGCATTACGCCGGCCAGCCGTGTGACATGGAGGCGTTGGCGCGCATCTGCGACAAGCATGGGTTGTTCCTGATCGAGGATGCCGCGCAGGCGATCCTGGCACGCGATAAAAAACGTGCGCTGGGCACCATCGGCCACATGGGCTGCCTGAGTTTTCACGAAACCAAGAATGTCATCAGTGGTGAGGGCGGGGCGTTGCTGATCAACGACCCGCGGCTGATCGAGCGCGCCGAGATCATCTGGCAGAAGGGCACCAACCGCAAGGCGTTCGCCCGTGGCGAGGTGAGCAAGTACACCTGGGTGGATGTCGGTTCCTCGTTCCTGCCCAGCGAACTGACCGCTGCGTTCCTGTATGCGCAGCTGGAGCACGGCGAGCGCATCAACAAGCACCGCCGAACCCTGTACGAAAAATACTTCAATCTGCTGCGCCCGCTGGCCGCCGATGGCCTGTTCCAGCTACCGCGCACCCCCGACGACAAGCCGGCCAACGCGCATATCTTCTACCTGATGATGCGCAGTGCCGAACAGCGCACGGCGTTGATCAACTTCCTGCGCGAGCACGGCGTACATGCCGTGTTCCACTACGTGCCGCTGCACGATTCGCCGGCGGGCCTGCGCTACTCGCGCAGCAGTGGTGAGCTGCCGATCACGGTGGACGTGGCGCAGCGCTTGCTGCGCCTGCCGTTGTTTTCCGACATGCGCAGCCGCCAGGTCGCGCATGTGAGTGCGTGTATTGCACGTTTTTTCCAGGCCGAGCGCCCGAGCGCCATCGGCTGAGCCGTCACTGCCACTAATTTGAGTCTGGAGTCTTAGCATGTCGAACGCCTCGCAGGTCGACGCGCAGGTGCTTGAACGGGCGATGTTTCGCCACAACCTGATGTTTACCAAGCCGGAACACCCTTATTACATTCTGGCCCCTGACTACCGCGAGACCTCGTCGGGCATCGTGTCGCTGCATTACCTGTGTCACCTGCTCAACCTGAGCGGGCGCGAGGCGTACCTGTGCGGCGCCAAGGTGCTCAACCCGAACCTGAAGACCCCGTTGCTCGACGAAGCCACCGAAAAACGCCACCAGCAGCAAGGCAAGGTGGCGATTGCGGTGTACCCGGAAGTGGTGATCGGCAACCCGTTGGGGCGCAAGGTGGTCTCGCGCTTTCTGCTCAACTTCGAGGGCTTTCTGAACGGCAAGTCGATGGAGGCGGCACCCAGTGACCTGCTGTTCTACTACGGCCCGTCTCTGGCCGAAAAGCGCGGTCATGCCAACCCGGACCTGCTGCGCCTGCCGGTGATCGACATCGACCTGTTCCAGCCGCCAGCGCCGGGTGCGGCCAGGCATGGCAGCTACCTGTACCAGAACCGCTACCCGCTGGAGCACATCGACTACAGGCTGCTGCCTGACGATGTGCGCCTGCTGCGCGTAGCCGATGCACTGGCGTTGGATGCACTGGCGCAGGTGCTGCGCTCGGCCGAGGTGATGTACACCTATGAATGGTCGATGACCTGCGTGATGGCGGTACTCTGCGGCTGCCCGGTGGTCTTCATGCCGGGGGCGGCGGTCGACCAGCCGTTTCTTGAAACCAGTTTCATGGGCAGTGCGGGGTTTGCGCTGTTCGACCAGCCGGATGCAATTGCCAGCGCGAAGGCCGGGCTGGAAGGAATGCGCGAGCGCTACGTGGTGGCCACCCTGTCGTTCTGGGACCAGTTGGACACCTTCATCGCCAAGACCCAGGCCGCTGCCGCGCAGGAGGCGGCTGACGCGAAGCTCGGCGTGCTGTCCTGGCTGCGCGAGCGCTACCCTGACGCCCCTCAACTGCAACTCATCCGCGAGCGCCTGAGCAGCCCGCAGGCCCCGATTTTCGGCGTGCTGGTGCTCGAGGAAGGGGGCGATCGCCAGTTGCTGGCCACTACCCTGCAAAGCCTGGGGCAGGAGCGCTGCCTGTATTCGCGTGTACAGGTTCGCGTGCTGGGTACCGAGCCGCTTCCCGCCACCTTGAACGAGCCGCGCGTGCAGCATGTACCGTGCACGGCGTCGCAACGCACGCAGGTGCTCAATGACCTGCTCGGCGACGGCCAGTGCGACTGGTGGGTGATCGTGCAGGCTGGCGTGGAATTCACTGCCAGCGGCCTGATGGTGGCGGCATTGGAGCTGCTGGCCGCGCCGCCGGGGTACCTGGCGGTGTATGCCGATGAAGCGATGCGCATGGGCAATGGCGGCATCGACGTGGCATTGCGTCCGGACTTGAACCTCGACCTGCTGGTCAGCTTCCCTGCCGGCCTGTCGCGCCACTGGTTGTTCAATCGTCAGGCCCTGCAGCAGATGGGCGGCTTCGACGCTGCTGGCGGCAGTGCCTTCGAGCTCGAGTACCAGCTGCGCCTGATCGAGCAGCAGGGGCTTGGCTGCGTCGGGCATGTCAGTGAGCCGCTGTTGATCGGCGACAGCCTGCGCCTGAGCGAGTGCGCCGATGAGCGTGCGGTCATCAAGGGCCACTTGCAGGCTCGTGGCTATGCCCAGGCACAGATGCTGCCGCAGGCCGCGCTGCCTGGGAGCTATCGCGTGGACTATGGCCATGCCAATGCGCCGTCGGTCAGCATCCTGATCCCCCTGGAAGGCAGCCTCGGGCAGTTCCAGCGCTGTGTCGACAGCGTGCTGCAGAACACCGACCTGGCCGGCGGCTATGAGGTACTGTTGCTCGACCCGGCCACGCAGGATGAAGCCGTACGCGAGTGGCTGGCGGGTGTCGAGCAGATCGGCGGGGACCAGTTGCAGGTGCTGCGTTACGCGCCCGGCCAGTCGCGCGTTGCACTGTGCAACCATGCCGTGCAGCAGGCCCGTGGCGAGTTCGTGCTGTGGCTGGATGCAACCGCAGGTGTGCTTGCGGCGGGCTGGTTGCAGCAACTGCTCAACCACGCGCAGCGTCCCGAAGTGGGGGCGGTGGGGGCCAAACTGCTGACGGCCGAGGGCAAGATCCGCCACGCCGGCCTGGTGCTCGGCCTGGGCGGCCTGGTAGGGCGTGCGTTCGAAGGGCTCGATCACCGTGAGGCGGGCTACCTTGGACGGTTGCAGGTCGATCAGAACTACGCAGCGCTCAGCGGTGAATGCCTGATGCTGCGCCGGGCGCTGTTTCTGGAAGCCGGTGGCTTTGCCGAAGACCCGTTGCTGGCGCGCTGGGTCGATGTCGATCTGTGCCTGAGGTTGCACGAGGCCGGTTACCTGAACGTGTGGACGCCGCACGTGCAACTGCTCAAGGATGCGCCTGAACTGGCGCCAGTGACGGCCCAGGAAGAAGACGCGCTGTATGCGCGCTGGCTGCCGAAGCTGGCCCGCGATCCTTCATACAACGCCAACCTGTCGTTGCAGGTGCCGGGCGGCTTTGCCAAGGCGAGCAATGCCGTGGTCTGGAACCCGTTGCAAAGCTGGCATCCGCTGCACAGGGTGCTGGCCTACCCGGCCGACCAGCGGGATGCCGGTCATACCCGTGTGATCCAGCCGTTCAAGGCCTTGCGCGAAGCCGGCCTGGTCGAAGGGCTGGTTACGCCGAACCTGATGTCGGTGGTAGAGACGCAGCGCTACGCACCTGATACGGTCCTGCTGCAGCGTCCGCTCGATGACGCGCAGCTTCAAGGCATGCGCCGAATGCGCGCGTTTTCGCAGGCGTTCAAGGTCTATGACCTGGACGGCTACCTGCCACGGATGCCAGGTGTCCAGGGGCATTACGGCAGCGACGAGATCATTGCGCGCCTGCATCAGGGTTTGATTCAGGTCGATCGGGTGCTTGTGCCCACCTCGGCGCTGGCTGAAGTGCTGGCGGGCCAGCATGAGGATATCCAGGTGCTCGAGAGCGGTCTGCCGGCTGAAGCCTGGCGCAATGTGCAAGGCACGCGCCAGATGGGGGCAAAACCGAGAGTGGGGTGGGCGGGGCCGGTGGATGCGGACTTGCTGCTTGAGGTCGTTCCGCTGCTGGCCAACGAGGTGGAGTGGGTGGTGCTGGGGGACTGTCCGCAAGCGCTCTGGCCGTATGTGACGCAGCGCCATGCCAGCGTGGCGCCGGAGCGCCATGCTTCGGCGCTGGCGGCTTTGAACCTGGACCTGGCACTGGCGCCCATGGTCGAGAGCCTGGTCAATGCGTGCTCGGGCAGCGTGCGCCTGCTGGAGTATGCGGCCTGCGGCTATCCGGTGATTTGCAGCAAGGTGGCCGGCTTTGCCGGCGTCGATGTGCTGGCGCTGACCCGCGTGGCAAACACCACGGCCGACTGGGTAGCGGCGATCCGCATGCACCTGGGTGATGCGCAGGCCTCGGGCAGCCTGGGTGAACTGTTGCAAACCAGCGTGCGCCGCGACTGGTTGCTGGAGGGTGAGCGCCTGGCGCTGTGGCACAAGGCCTGGCTGGCGCGCTGAGTGAGGGGCAGGGCGGCCGGGTACTCCCGGCCTGGCCGTTCTGCCGCTGACTGTGAGGTGCTGTGCACAAGCATCGCTCGGCTTCGCGTACAATGCCGTGACTTGGCAGTCGAAACGTGCATCTCTAAGCTAATGAATCAGCGGGCGGTGCAGGTGGCCAGAAGCGGCGCTGCGTGAGATCCCTTGCCTGCAAGGGGGTGAGTGCCCGTGAAAATCCGCATATCTATCGGGAAGCCACAATGATTGGCATCAAAAGTATCGCGAGTTACGTACCTGTCGAGGGTTTGAACAACTACGCCCAGGGTGCGAAATTCGGCAAGGATCAGGATTTCATTCTGGGCAAGATCGGCTCGACCTTTCTGCCGCGCAAGGATGCAGGCCAGGAAACCTCGGACTTGTGTGTAGAGGCCGCCAAGGCCCTGTTTGCTGCCAATCCTTCGTTGTCCCTCGAATCGATCGATGCGTTGATCGTCGTCACCCAGAACGGCGATGCCGAAGGCCTGCCGCATACCGCAGCGATCGTGCAGCACAAACTGGGCCTGCCCACCCACGTGGCGGCGTTCGATATCTCGCTGGGCTGCTCCGGCTACGTCTATGGCATCTATGCCATGAAAGGCTTCATGGAGGCGGCGGGGTTGAAAAACGGCCTGCTGATCACCGCCGACCCCTATTCGAAGATCGTCGATCCCGAAGACCGCAATACCACCATGCTGTTCGGTGACGCCGCGACGGCCACCTGGATGGGCGAGGGGGCAGCCTGGCAACTCGGTAAATCCAGTTTCGGCACCGACGGTGGTGGCGCGGAGCACTTGAAGGTGAGCGACGGGGTGTTCTTCATGAACGGCCGCCAGGTGTTCAACTTCGCGTTGCTCAAGGTGCCGGCGCACCTGCGTCAACTGCTTGAGGCGAGCAGACTGGGCGCGGACGACATCGACCTGTTCTGCATTCACCAGGGCAGCGCGGCGATCGTCGATGCGGTGGCACGGCGGTTCGAGGAAGACAAGTCCGAGACGGCCGAGAAGTTCGTCAAGGACATGGTCGAGACGGGCAATACGGTGTCCTCGAGCATTCCGTTGCTGCTTGAAAGGCACGTGCTCGGCTCCAGCCACAAGCGTGTGGCGCTGAGTGGTTTCGGTGTGGGGCTGTCGTGGGGCTCGGCGATCATCGAGCGTCAGGACTGACCTGGCCTGCCGTACAGAAGACGCTGCCTGAAAAGGCGGCGTTTTTTTTTGCCTGGCACATCGGTGATCTGTAGGCGCCAGCCTTGCTGGCGAAGGTGTCAGCGCTATCCAGCGCCCACCACAGGGGTCAGAAACCTGGCGTCAAACCCTTGATTTCATTGGGGTGGCAGGGTGCCATTAAAAAAATTCCAAAAAAGCCCTAAAGCAACTTGCACCGACGACGATAACCATTACGAAGGTTCTCTAGGCCACACCCGGCGGTTGCCAGGGCCGGAAGCCGCAATACCCACAAACGAGGAATTCGTCATGGCATTAACCGTAAACACCAACGTCACTTCGCTGAACGTTCAGAAAAACCTGAACCGCGCTTCCGACGCTCTGAGCACCTCGATGACTCGTCTGTCCTCCGGCCTGAAAATCAACAGCGCCAAAGACGACGCCGCCGGCCTGCAGATCGCTACCCGTATGACCTCGCAAATCCGCGGTCAGACCATGGCTATCAAAAACGCCAACGACGGTATCTCGATCGCCCAGACCGCTGAAGGCGCGATGCAAGAGCAGGTCAACATCCTGCAACGTATGCGTGAACTGGCTCTGCAATCGCGTAACGACTCGAACGACGAGACCAACCGTGACTCGTTGAACAAAGAGTTCAATCAGATGTCTGCTGAGCTGACCCGTATCGCTCAGTCCACCCAACTGAACGGCAAGAACCTGCTGGACGGTTCGGCTAGCACCATGACCTTCCAGGTTGGCTCCAACACTGGCGGCGAAAACCAGGTCAGCATCGACCTGACCGGCAAATTCCTGGCCAGCGACCTGGGCCTCACTACCGCAATCACCATTGCCGGTAGCGACAGCGCCACTGCCGAGACCAACTTCTCGGCCGCCATGGACGCTCTGGACACCGCCATCGCTACCATCGGTACCGCTCGTGCCGACCTGGGTGCCGTGCAGAACCGTCTGACCAGCACCATCAACAACCTGCAAAACATCAACGAAAACGCCGACGCTGCGCGTAGCCGTGTACAAGATACCGACTTCGCTGCTGAAACTGCCCAGCTGACCAAGCAGCAGACTCTGCAACAAGCGTCGACTTCGGTTCTGGCCCAGGCCAACCAACTGCCATCGGCCGTACTGAAGCTGCTTCAGTAATCGTCTGACGGTAATCGGCGGGGGAGTGCACCAGTGGCGCTCCTCCGCCTTTTTCATTGAGAGGTGGTTGGCATGGATATGAGTGTCAAGCTGAACCTGTCCTACCAGGCTGCAAAGCCGGTAGAGCAACCCACCGAGCGCCCTGCGGTCAAGCCCGTAGAGGCCGTCGAAGCCACCACGCCAGCCAAGGAGCGTGCCGACAGCGGCCTGTCCGAAGCTGAGAAAGTAAAGAACGCGCTCAAGGACATCGAGAAGTTTCTCGCCTCGTCGCGTCGCAATCTCGAATTTTCCACGGATGAAGAATCCGGCCGAATTGTAGTTAAAGTCATCGCCAGTGAAACCGGTGAGCTGATCCGCCAACTTCCTTCGGAAGAGGCGTTGAAGATCGCTCACAGTCTCAGCGATGTAAACAGCCTGCTGTTCGACGCCAAGGTCTGACAGTGGCGGGCGAGCAGCGAGTTCGCTAGTCTTCACCGGCTACGGGCGGCGCGCAACCAAGAGGGAAGAGCAATGGCGAGTACAATTTTACCGGGCACCGGTCTGGGTTCTGGCGTCGATATCAACGCTATCGTGAAAACGCTGGTGGCGGGTGAAACCGATGCCAAGTCCAACCAGATCAAGCGCCAGACCGCCAACAATACGGCCATGCTTTCTGGTGTTGCGTCGCTCAAGAGTGCGCTGTCTGTGTACCAGGCGGCGATGAAAAAGCTCAATGACTCCACCGCGCCCGCCTTCAGCGCCTACACGGCGACGTCCAGCAGTGACACTACGCTCAAGGCAACCTCGAACAACACCGCGGTACCGGGCTCGTATTCGATTCGCATCGGTGAGCTGGCCACCTCGTCCAAGGTGGCCAGCCAGAACTTCGATACCGGCGCCACCACGCCTATTCCCGAGGGTGATCTGCTCATCACTCAGGACGGTATCACCCATACCGTGAAGATCGGCGCAGGTGCGACCTTGCAATCCGTGCGTGACACCATCAATACGTCGCTGGCCGAGAAAGGCATCAGTGCCAACCTTGTCAATGGTGCGGATGGGTCGCGACTGGTATTCAGTTCGACCATGACGGGCGAGGGAACGGACATCTCTGTCGATGGTATCGACGAGCTCAAGATCCCTGCTGGCGTGCAGATGGCTGGCAACGGTGCCGGGTATATCGACAAGCAGGCCCAGAATGCCGTCATTGAAATCGATGGCCTGAAGGTCACGAGCAAGACAAACACCGTCAGTAATGCCATCAGTGGCATGACTCTGGACTTGTTGCAGAAGACAGAGTCAGGCAAGACCGTTACCGTGACCGTGGGCGAAAACACCGAGGGCCTGAAAAAATCGGTCCAGGCCTATGTCGATGCCTACAACACGCTGGTAAAGGCGGCCAACGCCCTTACCGCCGTGAGCAAGGATGAGGAAGGCAACACCGTGCTCGGCTCGTTGACCAACGACCCTACCACGCGCTCTCTGCTAGCCGATCTGCGCAAGCAATTGGCGACCGAGAGTGATGGTGATCGCCTGACCACCTTGAGTCAGTTGGGCATCAACACCCAGAAGGACGGTACGCTCGAGTTCAACAGTACCAAGTACGATGCTGCGATGAAGGACAAGAAGCTCGGTGCCGACGTCCAGCAGCTGTTCACGGGCACCAATGGTGTGTTCGAGCGCATGAACAAGGCGATCGAACCCTATCTGCAGACCGGCGGCATTCTCGATTCGCGCAAGAATGGCCTGGACAAACTGCAAGCCGATCTTGCCAACCAGAAGCTGGCGCTGGACCGTCGCATCGACTCGCTGACCGAGTCCCTGACCAAGCGCTACGTGGCCATGGACACCCTGGTCGGCAAGCTTGAGGCGCAGCGCAAGAACATCAACTCGATGTTTGCCTCCATCGAGGCGCAGCAGAAGAACTCCTGATCGACCGAGTCGCCAGAAGCCCGGCAGTACCCCTAGAGGGTCTCCGGGCTTTTCGCTTTGAACGCTAAAGTTTTTTGACGCGCAGGCGATACAGGCGGTATATGAACCTTTTCGTTGTTACGAGGTAGAACATGAATCCTATGTTGGCCCTTCGGCAATACCAGAAAGTCAACGGCGTGGCCCAGACCTCCGAGGCCAGCCCGCACCGTCTGGTACAGATGCTGATGCAGGGTGGCCTGGACCGTATTGCACAGGCCAAGGGCGCAATTGCGCGCAATGACATTGCCCAGAAAGGCATTCTGATCGGCAAGGCCATCGGCATCGTCGGCGGTCTGCGCGAAGGTCTGGACCTGGACAACCAGGCCGAGGCGCTGGCCGACATCGACGCGCTCTACGCCTACATGAGCAAGCGACTGGTCGAAGCCAACGTGAAAAACGATCCCGAGATCCTCAACGAGGTCGCGCGCCTGCTGATCACCGTGAAGGAAGGCTGGGATGCGATCGGCGATCAAGCTGCCGACGCCTAGGAGAACACCATGAGTGCCGTGCTCGAACGTATCGAACAAACCCGTGATGCCCTGCTCGGGGCGCTGGCCAGTCGCGACTGGGAGGCCATCACCGAGCTGGACCTGAGCTGCCGTGTTTGCGTCGAGGACGTACTGGCCGAGGCATCGGCCAACGAGCAGGGTGTGCGTAGCAGTCTGGAAGAATTGCTTGACGTTTATCGCCAACTCATTGATGTTGCAAGTGGTGAACGTCAAACAATAGTCGACGAGATGACACAGATCCGCCAAGCGAAGAACGCCGCAAAGGTATACCATCTGTTCAGCTGACGCTGGACGGTTGGAAAAAGCAATGCGCCATAAATTTGACTGTGTGCGGTTTTTTGACTTAACTAGTGGCTGTATTCTAATTTCAGACGTCCGAACACTGACCGTTCAGTCGGAATGATGTCGAGCATGCCCTTGAAGGGTGTCGAGTTGACTAGGGAAGTTGCTATTGCATGTGGCGTGAAACCAAAATTCTCCTGATCGATGACGATAACGCTCGCCGCCGTGACCTGGCGGTGGTGTTGAATTTTCTTGGCGAAGAAAATCTGCCCTGCTCGAGCCATGATTGGCAGCAGGTGGTGCAGTCGTTGTCATCCAGTCGTGAAGTGCTCTGTGTCCTGATCGGGACTGTGAATGCTCCGGCAAGTCTGTTGAGCTTGCTTAAGACCGTGGCTACCTGGGATGAGTTCCTTCCCGTGTTGCTTTTGGGTGAAATTTCTTCCGTCGAGCTGCCGGACGACTTGCGTCGTCGTGTGCTTTCCAACCTGGAAATGCCGCCCAGCTACAGCAAGTTGCTCGACTCGCTGCACCGTGCCCAGGTGTACCGCGAGATGTACGACCAAGCGCGTGAACGTGGCCGCCAGCGCGAGCCCAACCTGTTCCGCAGCCTGGTCGGCACCAGCCGTGCCATCCAGCATGTGCGTCAGATGATGCAGCAGGTTGCCGATACCGATGCCAGCGTGCTGATCCTGGGTGAATCTGGCACGGGCAAGGAAGTGGTCGCGCGCAACCTGCATTACCATTCCAAGCGCCGCGAGGCGCCGTTCGTGCCGGTCAACTGCGGTGCGATCCCTGCCGAGTTGCTCGAGAGCGAGCTGTTCGGCCACGAGAAGGGCGCCTTTACCGGCGCCATCACCAGCCGGGCCGGGCGCTTCGAACTGGCCAATGGCGGCACGCTGTTCCTCGACGAGATCGGCGACATGCCGCTGCCGATGCAGGTCAAGCTGCTGCGTGTGCTGCAGGAACGCACCTTCGAGCGCGTGGGCAGCAACAAGACCCAGAGCATCGATGTGCGCATCATCGCAGCGACCCACAAGAACCTTGAAAGCATGATCGAGGTGGGTACTTTCCGCGAAGACCTGTATTACCGCCTTAACGTATTCCCCATCGAGATGGCCCCGCTGCGCGAGCGCGTCGAGGATATCCCGCTGCTGATGAACGAGCTTATCTCGCGCATGGAGCACGAGAAACGCGGTTCGATTCGCTTCAATTCGGCGGCAATCATGTCGCTGTGCCGGCATGGCTGGCCGGGCAACGTGCGTGAGCTGGCCAACCTGGTGGAGCGCATGGCGATCATGCACCCCTATGGCGTGATCGGCGTCTCCGAGTTGCCGAAGAAATTCCGCTACGTGGACGACGAAGACGAGCAACTGGTCGACAGCCTGCGCTCTGATCTTGAAGAGCGCGTGGCGATCAACGGCCACACGCCCACCTTCAGCAACCATGCGATGCTGCCCCCGGAAGGTCTGGACCTCAAGGACTACCTGGGCAACCTGGAACAGGGCCTTATCCAGCAGGCGCTGGATGATGCCAACGGTATCGTGGCGCGGGCCGCCGAGCGCCTGCGCATTCGTCGCACCACGCTGGTGGAAAAAATGCGCAAGTACGGCATGAGTCGTCGCGACGGAGACGAACAGGCGGAGGATTGACGCCTGCTCCTGGCAGTGGGTCCTCGGTCGAGGCCCGCTGAGGCTCTATACCCTTGTTTTTTGCAGGGCTGTAACGCCTGCCCTGGCTGGCTTTGCTGCGGGTCTCGCGGCCAGGCCGACCTCCTCTCGACAGTATTCGGCACGTCTATTGCTATATCGCTGGCAACATACCGTTTTATGACGGTGAGCCACGCGAGAGAGCACCATGCCCCACGCCGCCCACATTCCTGCTACCGAGCCTCAGCGCTCCGATGCCGCCGAACTGCAAGGTCGGCAGGGCCTGGAGCAGGCGTTTGCCCTGTTCGACCAGGTATCGACTCAACTCAGTCAGTCCTACAACCTGCTCGAGGCCCGAGTCACCGAGCTCAAAGG
Organism: Pseudomonas aegrilactucae; assembly: GCF_019168305.1. GTDB lineage: Bacteria > Pseudomonadota > Gammaproteobacteria > Pseudomonadales > Pseudomonadaceae > Aquipseudomonas > Aquipseudomonas aegrilactucae. The sequence goes on along the minus strand of NZ_JAHTBI010000045.1, from coordinate 34,330 downwards.
CGAATTGGCGGTGGTCAGTGCCCAGCGCATGGCGGAGTTGGCCGAGAAGGAGCGCCTGGCCAACCGCTTGCAGAACCTGCTGACGCTGTTGCCGGGCGGTGTGATCGTGATCGATGGTCAGGGTAAGGTGCGCGAGGCCAATCCGGCAGCTTGCGAGCTGCTCGGCGCACCGCTGGTGGGCGAGCTGTGGCGTCAGGTCATCGCCCGCAGCTTCGCACCGCGCGAAGACGATGGGCATGAAGTGTCGTTGCGTGATGGTCGCCGGCTGTCGATCGCCACGCGCTCGCTGGATGCCGAGCCTGGTCAGTTGGTGCTGTTGACCGACCTCACCGAAACCCGTCACCTGCAAAGCCAACTGGCTCGTCACGAGCGTCTGTCGACCTTGGGGCGCATGGTTGCGTCCCTTGCGCATCAGATCCGCACGCCCTTGTCGGCGGCATTGCTGTACGCCAGTCACTTGGCCGAGCAGAGCTTGCCGCTGGAAACGCAGCAACGCTTTGCCGGCAGCCTCAAGGAGCGTCTGCATGAGCTGGAGCACCAGGTGCGCGACATGCTGGTATTTGCCCGTGGCGAGTTGCCATTGACCGATCGCATCACGCCCAAGGCGCTGTTCCAGGCCCTGCAGCAGGCCGCGCAGGTGCAGGTGCAAGGGCATTCGGTGCGTTGGCAGTGTGACAGCCACCTGGGCGAGTTGCTGTGCAATCGCGACACGCTGGTGGGGGCGCTGCTCAATCTGATCGAAAACGCCCTGCAGGCCTCGCCCGATGCTGCGCGCCTCAAGGTGCACCTGTATCGACGCGAGCAGAACCTGCGCCTGTGCATCAGTGATGCCGGGCCGGGTATCGAGCCTGCGTTGCTGGCCCGCCTGGGTGAGCCGTTCCTGACCACCAAGGCCACTGGTACCGGGCTGGGCCTGGCCGTGGTGATGGCGGTTGCGCGTGCGCATCAAGGCGCCGTGCAACTGTACTCGCGTGTGGGGCGCGGCACGTGCGCGGTGGTGACGCTGCCGCTGATCGGTGCGCAGGCGCAGGCCCGCTCATGAGTGCGATCAAGGTCCTGCTGGTCGAGGATGACCGTGTATTGCGTCAGGCGCTGGCTGACACGCTCGAGCTGGGCGGTTTCGCCTACCAGGCGGTGGGCTCGGCCGAGGAGGCGCTCGACGCCGCTGGGCGCCAGGGTTTCAGCCTGGTGGTCAGTGATGTGAACATGCCAGGCATGGATGGCCACCAGTTGCTGGCGGCGCTGCGCGCGCGCCAGCCGCAGTTGCCCGTGCTGCTGATGACTGCACATGCGGCGGTGGAGCGGGCCGTGGATGCGATGCGCCAGGGGGCGGCGGACTACCTGGTCAAGCCGTTCGAGCCGCGTGCGCTGCTGGACCTGGTGGCGCGCCATGCGCTGGGGGTGGCCAGTGGTGCCGATGCCGACGGCCCGGTGGCGCGCGAGCCTGCCAGTGCGCAGTTGCTCGAACTGGCCGCACGGGTGGCGCGCAGCGATTCCACGGTGCTGATCTCCGGCGAGTCGGGCACCGGCAAGGAGGTGTTGGCACGCTACATTCACCAGCAGTCCCTGCGTGCCAGCCAGCCATTTGTGGCGATCAACTGTGCGGCGATCCCCGACAACATGCTCGAGGCCACGCTGTTCGGGCATGAGAAGGGCTCCTTCACCGGTGCGATTGCCGCGCAGGCCGGCAAGTTCGAGCAGGCCGACGGCGGCACGCTGTTGCTCGACGAGATTTCCGAGATGCCCCTTGGGTTGCAGGCCAAGCTGCTGCGCGTGTTGCAGGAACGGGAGGTGGAGCGTGTGGGCGGGCGCAAGCCGATCGCCCTGGACATCCGCGTGGTCGCCACCACCAACCGCGACCTTGCGGGCGAAGTGGCGGCGGGGCGTTTTCGCGAGGACCTGTTCTATCGGTTGTCGGTATTTCCGTTGGCCTGGCGTCCGTTGCGCGAGCGCAGCGCCGATATTCTGCCGCTGGCCGAGCGCTTGCTGGCGCGCCACGTCAATAAAATGAAGCATGCGCCGGTGCGGCTGTCGGTGCAGGCGCAGGCGTGCCTGACCGAGTACCCCTGGCCTGGCAATGTGCGCGAGCTGGACAATGCCATCCAGCGTGCGTTGATCCTGCAGCAGGGTGGAGTGATCGAGGCGGCGGATTTCTGCCTTGCCGGGGTGCTGCCCCTGCTGGCGTCGAGCCTCGTCGAGCCGGTGGCGCCCGGGGTCGAGGCGGCCGAGCCTGCCGGCCTGGGTGATGACCTGCGCCGTCACGAGTTCCAGATGATCATCGACACCCTGCGCGCCGAGCGTGGCCGGCGCAAGGAAGCTGCCGAGCGCCTGGGCATCAGCCCACGCACCTTGCGCTACAAGTTGGCGCAGATGCGCGATGCGGGGCTGGACGTCGAGGCGAGTCTTTACGCCAGTGGTCTTTGAACGACCGCTGTTGGGTTTTTTGTTGGACAATAGGGTAGAGCTGGCACTCTTGTTGCTAAGTTCTGCGTGTCCGCTGCGTAGTGTCAAAAAAATGCGGGTCGCCGGAGAGAGAGTCCATGAGCCAAGGTGTTGAATTTAATCGATTGATGTTGGACATGCGGGCCATGCAGATGGACGCCATGTCGATGTCGAAGGCTGCCCCTGCGCCAGAGCTTGGCCAGAGTGGTTTTGCCGACATGCTTGGCCAGGCCATCAACAAGGTCAGCGATACCCAGCAGGCGTCGAATCAGTTGGCCAATGCCTTCGAGATCGGCAAGAGCGGCGTCGACCTTACCGACGTGATGATCGCCTCGCAGAAGGCCAGTGTGTCGTTCCAGGCCTTGACCCAGGTGCGTAACAAACTGGTTCAGGCGTATCAAGACATCATGCAGATGCCGGTATAAGGGCGAGATTGAGTCATGGCCGAAGCAGTCGTCGATAACGTGCCCGCCAAAGGTAGCCCGGCCCCCAAGCCGCCGCTGTTCGGCATGTCCTTTCTGGAAAACATTTCACAGATGCCCATGCTGCGTCAGGTCGGCCTGCTGGTCGGGTTGGCGGCGAGCGTGGCGATCGGCTTTGCCGTGGTGCTCTGGTCACAGCAGCCTGATTACCGTCCGCTGTACGCGAGCCTCGCGGGCATGGACACCAAGCAGGTCATGGATACCCTGGCCGCTGCCGATATCCCGTACAACGTCGAGCCCAATTCCGGTGCCTTGCTGGTCAAGTCCGAAGACCTGTCCCGAGCCCGCCTGAAACTCGCCGCCGCCGGTGTGGCGCCGGGTGACGGCAATGTCGGCTTCGAGATTCTCGACAAGGAGCAGGGCCTGGGTACCAGCCAGTTCATGGAGGCGACGCGCTATCGTCGCGGCCTGGAAGGCGAACTGGCACGCACCATCTCCAGCCTCAACAACGTCAAGGGTGCCCGTGTGCACCTGGCGATCCCGAAGAGCTCGGTGTTCGTGCGTGACGAGCGCAAGCCCAGTGCCTCGGTACTGGTCGAACTGTACTCCGGCCGTTCGCTCGAGCCCGGCCAGGTGATGGCGATCGTCAATCTTGTGGCGGCCAGCGTGCCGGAACTGAACAAGGGGCAGGTCACGGTCGTCGACCAGAAGGGCAACCTGCTGTCCGACCAGGGCGAGAACTCCGAGCTGAGCATGGCCGGCAAGCAGTTCGACTACAGCCGCCGCATGGAAGGCATGCTCACCCAGCGTGTGCACAACATCCTGCTGCCGGTGCTGGGCAACGATCGCTACAAGGCTGAAGTGTCGGCCGATGTCGACTTCAGCGCGGTCGAGTCGACCTCCGAGCAGTTCAACCCTGACCAGCCGGCCTTGCGCAGCGAGCAGTCGGTCAACGAACAACGCACCAGCAGCATTGGGCCGCAAGGCGTGCCCGGTGCCTTGAGCAACCAGCCGCCCGGTCCGGCCACTGCGCCACAGCAAACCGGTCAGGCCCAGGCCGCCGCCGGCATGATCCAGCCAGGCCAGCCTCTGCTGGATGCCAACGGCCAGCAGATCATGGACCCGGCCACCGGTCAGCCCATGCTGGCGCCCTACCCGGCCGACAAGCGCGAGCAGTCGACCAAGAACTTCGAGCTGGACCGCTCGATCAGCCACACCCGTCAGCAGCAGGGCCGTTTGAGCCGTCTGTCGGTGGCGGTCGTGGTCGACGATCAGGTCAAGCTGGACGCGGCCACCGGTGAGTCGACCCGTGCCCCGTGGGGCGCAGAAGACCTGGCTCGCTTCACCCGCCTTGTGCAGGACGCAGTGGGCTTCGATGCCAGCCGCGGTGACAGTGTCAGCGTGATCAACGTACCGTTCGCCGCCGACCGCGGCGAGGTGTTCACCGAGATCCCGTTCTACCAGCAGCCGTGGTTCTGGGATATCGTCAAGCAGGTGCTGGGCGTGGTGTTCATCCTGGTACTGGTGTTCGGCGTATTGCGCCCGGTACTCAACAACATCACCGGCAACGGCAAGCAGGGCGCCGGTGCCGATGGCGACATGGAGCTGGGTGGCATGCTCGGTCTGGATGGCGATCTGGCCAACGACCGCGTCAGCCTGGGTGGTCCGCAAAGTATTCTGTTGCCGAGCCCGAGCGAGGGTTATGACGCTCAGCTGAACGCAATCAAGAGCCTGGTGGCCGAAGACCCGGGCCGTGTGGCCCAGGTCGTGAAAGAGTGGATCAACGCCGATGAGTGATAATCGAGCCCTTACCGCCAAACTTACCCGTGTCGACAAGGCAGCCATCCTGCTCTTGTCGCTGGGAGAAACCGACGCGGCACAAGTGCTGCGCCATATGGGCCCCAAGGAAGTGCAGCGGGTCGGCGTGGCCATGGCGCAGGTGGGTAACGTCCATCGCGAACAGGTCGAGCAGGTGATGAGCGAGTTCGTCGAGATCGTCGGCGACCAGACCAGCCTGGGCGTCGGTTCCGACGGCTACATCCGCAAGATGCTGACCGCAGCCCTGGGCGAGGACAAGGCCAACGGTCTGATCGACCGGATCCTGCTGGGGGGCAACACCAGCGGCCTGGACAGCCTGAAATGGATGGAGCCGCGTGCGGTGGCGGATGTGATCCGTTACGAGCACCCGCAGATCCAGGCGATCGTGGTGGCCTACCTGGACCCCGACCAGGCGGGCGAGGTGCTGGGCAACTTCGACCACAAGGTGCGTCTGGACATCATTTTGCGCGTCTCGTCGCTCAACACCGTGCAACCGGCGGCGCTCAAGGAGCTGAACCAGATCCTCGAGAAGCAGTTCTCGGGCAACTCCAATGCGGCGCGTACCACCCTGGGCGGCATCAAGCGCGCGGCCGATATCATGAACTTCCTCGACAGTTCGGTCGAAGGTCAGCTGATGGACGCGATTCGCGACGTCGACGGCGAGCTGTCCGAGCAGATCGAAGACCTCATGTTCGTGTTCAACAACCTGGCCGATGTCGACGACCGCGGTATCCAGGCACTGTTGCGCGAAGTGTCCTCGGATGTGCTGGTGGTGTCGCTCAAGGGCGCCGACGAGAAGGTCAAGGACAAGGTCTTCAAGAACATGTCCAAGCGTGCGTCGGAACTGCTGCGCGACGATCTGGAGGCCAAGGGGCCGGTCCGGGTCAGCGACGTGGAAACGGCGCAGAAGGAAATCCTCACCATCGCCCGTCGCATGGCCGAAGCCGGCGAGATCGTGCTTGGCGGCAAGGGCGCCGAAGAAATGATCTAAAGCCCCATCGCCGGCCCCGGCTTGCTGCAGGAGCCGGCGTTGCCGGCGAAGGCATCAACGCGGTACCCGCCGGTGCGTGCTGTCCGCAGCGCCGGCAACGCCGGCTCCTACCTATTGAGCGCGTGGAATCATGTCGAGCAACGAGCACCTGAGTGAACTGATCCCCGCCCGCGACGTCGAGGGCTTTGATCGCTGGGCGCTGCCCAGCTTCGATCCGGAGCCCGAGCCGGTCCCGGAGCCTGAGCCCGAAATCATCGAAGAGGTCGAAGAGGTTCCGCTGGAGGACGTCCAGCCGCTGACCCTTGAAGAGCTCGAAAGCATCCGCCAGGAAGCCTACAACGAAGGCTTTGCCACCGGTGAGCGCGAAGGTTTCCACAGTACCCAGCTCAAGGTTCGCCAGGAGGCCGAAGAGGCGCTGGGCGCCAAGCTGGCGAGCCTGGAGCAATTGATGGGCAACCTGCTCGATCCGATTGCCGAACAGGACAACCAGATTGAAAAGGCCCTGGTGCACCTGGTCAGCCGCATCACCCGGGAGGTGATCGGGCGTGAACTGAAAACCGATTCCAGCCAGATCACCCACGTGCTGCGCGAAGCCCTCAAGCTGCTGCCGATGGGGGCCGAGAACATCCGTATCCATGTCAACCCGCAGGACTTCCTGCTGGCCAAGGCCCTGCGCGAACGCCATGAGGAAAACTGGCGCCTGCTTGAGGACGAAGCCCTGCAGCCTGGGGGCTGTCGCATTGAAACAGTGCACAGTCGCATTGATGCCACCGTCGAGACCCGCATAGAAAAGGCCATGGCGCAGTTGTTCGACCAGATGCACGACCAGGGCCTGCACCCTGCTGCGCCCGACCTGCACATCGAGTTGGACGGTCCCGATGCGCCTTGATCGGACCAGCTTCGGCAAGCGTCTGGGGGGCTACGCCGATGTGGTGAGCCTGCCGGCACAGCCGGTGGTGGAAGGGCGTCTGCTACGCATGGTCGGCCTTACCCTGGAAGCCGAAGGTTTGCGCGCTGCGGTGGGCAGCCGCTGCCTGGTGATCAATGATGACAGTTACCATCCGGTACAGGTCGAGGCCGAAGTCATGGGCTTTGCCAGTGATCGGGTGTTCCTCATGCCTGTGGGGAGCGTTGCCGGCATTGCGCCCGGCGCACGCGTGGTCCCGCTGCCTGAAAGTGGTCGCCTGCCGATGGGCATGAGCATGCTCGGGCGGGTGCTCGATGGTGCCGGTCGCGCACTGGACGGCAAGGGCGGAATGAGGGCTGAAGACTGGGTGCCCATGGATGGCCCGACCATCAACCCGCTCAATCGTGACCCCATCAGTCAGCCGCTGGATGTCGGTATTCGCAGCATCAACGGCCTGTTGACGGTGGGGCGCGGCCAGCGTCTTGGCCTGTTCGCCGGTACCGGCGTGGGCAAGAGTGTGCTGTTGGGCATGATGACTCGCTTCACCGAGGCCGACATCATCGTGGTGGGCCTGATCGGTGAGCGGGGGCGGGAGGTGAAGGAGTTCATCGAGCACATTCTCGGTGAGGAGGGCATCAAGCGCTCGGTGGTGGTGGCATCGCCTGCCGATGATGCGCCGCTGATGCGTTTGCGCGCCGCCATGTATTGCACGCGCATTGCCGAATACTTCCGTGACAAGGGCAAGAACGTCCTGCTGCTGATGGACTCGCTGACCCGTTTTGCCCAGGCCCAGCGGGAAATCGCACTGGCCATCGGCGAGCCGCCGGCCACCAAGGGTTATCCGCCTTCGGTGTTCGCCAAGTTGCCCAAGCTTGTGGAGCGAGCCGGTAACGGCGAGGCCGGTGGGGGGTCGATCACCGCGTTCTACACCGTGTTGTCCGAAGGTGACGACCAGCAGGACCCGATCGCCGACTCGGCGCGGGGTGTGCTCGATGGTCACATCGTGCTGTCGCGGCGCCTGGCCGAAGAGGGCCATTACCCCGCCATCGACATCGAGGCCTCGATCAGCCGGGTCATGCCGCAGGTGGTCAGCCCCGAGCAGATGACCCAGGCCCAGCAGTTCAAGCAGTTGTGGTCGCGCCTGTCGCAAAGCCGGGACCTGATCAGCGTGGGTGCCTATGTGGCGGGCGGTGATCGCGAAACCGACCTGGCGATCGCCCTGCAACCCAAGCTCGTGCAGTTCCTGCGTCAGGGGCTGAATGAAAATGTCAGCCACGAGCAGAGCCGCGAACAGTTGGCGAGCGTGTTCGCGCCCGCGCCCGCGCCTGCAGGCTGATAGGCCATGGCTCAGCCAAGTCGTGCGGCACGCCTGGTGCCGGTGGTGGAAATGGCCGAAGAGGCAGAGCGCAAGGCCGTGCAGCGCCTGGGGCAGTTTCAGCAGCAGGTGAGCATGGCTGAAACCAAGTTGCGCGAGCTCGACCAGTTTCGCAGCGAGTACCAGAACCAGTGGATGGAGAAGGGCGGGCAGGGCGTGTCCGGCAGCTGGCTCATGGGTTATCAGCGCTTCCTCAGCCAGCTCGATACTGCCGTTGCGCAGCAGCACCAGAGCCTGGTGTGGCACCAGACCAACCTCAATAACGCACGCGCCAACTGGCAGCAGGCCTACGCGCGCGTCGAGGGCTTGCGCAAGCTGGTGCAGCGCTATATCGATGAAGCCCGCGTGCTCGAAGACAAGCGCGAGCAGAAGCTGCTCGACGAGTTGTCCCAGCGTTTGCCGCGCCATGACCGCTTCTAGGGCAAGGCATTGGTCGGTGCGGGTTGCCGGGGTGCCGGCGGGCTGCTACACCTGTTGAGTCTGTCATCGCCATTATCGAAGGAGTCGAGCCTATGGCAGTGAGTCGTGAGGTTTCCCTGGACGGGAAGATGCTGACTATCAATATCACCGGGCGTTTCGATTTCGGCCGGCACCATGATTTTCGCACCTCTTACGAGAGCGGGCTGGTACGGCCGGACGTGGTGGTGGTGGATCTCAAGGGAGCAACCTACCTCGACAGCTCCGCGCTGGGCATGCTGTTGCTGTTGCGTGATCATGTCGGCGGTGACAAGGCTGACGTCAGGGTGATCAACTCCAACGCTGATGTGCGCAAGATTCTCGCCATTTCCAACTTCGACAAGCTGTTCAAGATCACTTGAGTGCGCTCCTGGATGGCCTGCAGCCGTTAAGCATACTGATTGCCGAGGACGGTGCGGCAGACCGCCTGTTGCTGGCCAGTATCGTGCGCAAGCAGGGGCATTCGGTGATCACCGCCGAGAACGGGGCGCAGGCGGTGGCCCTGTTCGCCGAGCGGCGCCCGCACCTGGTGCTGCTGGACGCCTTGATGCCGGTGATGGACGGTTTTCAGGCGGCCCGCCAGATCAAGGCCATGGCGGGAGAAGCCCTCGTACCGATCATCTTCCTGACCTCGCTGAGCGAGGACGAAGCCCTGGTGCGCTGCCTGGAGGCCGGTGGTGACGACTTTCTGGCAAAACCGTACCGGCCGGTGATCCTGGCCGCCAAGATCAAGGCGATGGACCGCTTGCGGCGTCTGCAGGCCATCGTGCTGGAGCAGCGCGACGAAATTGCCCGCCATCACGGTCACCTGCTCAATGAGCAGCGGGTGGCCAAGGCCGTCTTCGACCAGGTGGCGCATTCTGGCTGCCTGGGCGCGCCGAACATTCGCTACCTGCAATCGCCCTATGCCTTGTTCAACGGTGACCTGCTGCTGGCCGCCTTTACCCCGACAGGCGAGATGCACGTGCTGCTTGGCGACTTTACCGGCCACGGGCTGCCGGCGGCGGTCGGCGCCATGCCTCTGGCGGAGGTGTTCTATGGCATGACGGCCAAGGGCTATGGCCTGGCCGAGACCCTGCGCGAGATGAATGCCAAGCTCAAGCGCATCCTGCCGGTCGACATGTTTTGCTGCGCCATGATGCTCAACCTGAGTTTCGAGCGCCGCCTGGTCGAGGTGTGGAACGGCGGCATGCCCGACGGCTACCTGCTGCCCGCGGCGGGCGGCGAGCCGCTGCCGCTGGTCTCCCGGCACTTGCCGCTGGGGGTGTTGGCGCCGGAGCGCTTCGATGAGCACACCGAAGTGCTGCCACTGGCGTTGGGTGACCGTCTGTTCCTGTTGTCCGATGGTGTGGTGGATACCTGCAATGAAGACGAGCAGTTTTTTGGCGTGCAGCGCCTGAAGCAGGTGTTTGCGCGCAATCGGCTGCCTGAGCGCCTGTTCGAGGATGTGCTGCAGGCCCTGGAGGATTTTCGCGGCCAGTCCCGCGACGATGTCAGCATGCTGGACATTCTTGTCGTCGCCCCGCAGGTGCTGGCACCCGCGCCGATGATCTATTCCGACAGTGGGCAATCGAGCCCGCTGGACTGGTCCATGTCGTTCGAGTTTAGGGCGCAGACACTCAAGCGCTTCAACCCCTTGCCCTACTTGTTGCAAGTACTTCAGGAGGTGCACGGCCTGCGCGCGCAAAGCGGTGCGTTGCATACAGTGCTCAATGAGTTGTACGCCAACGCGCTGGAGCATGGGGTGCTGGGCCTGGACTCTGGCCTCAAGCGCGACGCGCAGGGATTTGGCGCCTATTATCAGGAGCGCAGCCAGCGCTTGACGGCATTGCAGCATGGTTACATTCGCTTGCACCTGCACGTGGAACCCCTGCCCCAGGGCGGGCGTCTGGTTATTGAGATCGAAGACAGTGGCCAGGGTTTCGATGTAGGTACGGTGCTGGCACGGCCGTTGCCGGAGCAGTGTCTGTGCGGGCGTGGCCTGAGCCTGATCCGCCGCTTGAGCCGGCACGCCGAATGGGCCGACGAGGGGCGCCGTGCCCGCGTGGAGTTTGCCTGGGAGGCTCTGGCATAATTGAACTTGATCAAGGAGTGAACAAGTGTCCGATCAACCGATTGATGGCGAGGTGTTGCGCGACCTGCAGGACGTCATGGGTGACCTGTACGTCAAGCTGCTCGACACCTTCCTTGAAGATTGCGAAGTGCGCATTGCGCAACTGCAGCAGGCCAAGGATGCCGATGGGCTGGGCTACGCAGCCCACAGCTTCAAGGGCAGTTGCAGCAACATGGGGGCGATGGGGCTGGCCGAACTGTGCCGCCAGCTTGAAGAGCGGATCAAGGTCCAGCCGTTGTGTGGCATTGAAGACCTGATCAACCAGATCGGTCAGGAGTACCACCTCATACGCCCGGCCTACGAGGCCGAGCGCACGCGTGCGGTGCTCGAAAGCGCCGGTCATCCTGTCTAGTGCAAAACCTGGCGCGACTTTTGCTATCTCTTCGCTATTCGAGTTCGTGCTTCTGTAGCGGAGACCCTTCCCATGCCTGTCGCTTCAAACCCACTGCTGCAACCTGCTGGCGTGGCCAAGCCCTCGCGGGCTGCCGCCAGTACGCCGGACAAAGTGCCGCAGGCCGCCAACGACAAGGCTTCGGGCTTTTCCAGGGTGTATGCCGAGCAATCCCGTGACAAGCCCCAGGCCAAGGCAGACGTGCCGGGTGGCGACAAGGCGGGCGAGGCGGCAACTGCCGGCAAACCGGCGACCCAGGATGAGCGCAAGGTTGCCGACAGCGGCAATGATTTGCCTGACGACAACGCGAATGCCGAACCGGCCGAGGCGCTCACCGCTGACCCGCAACTGCTCGACTCCAGCCTTGTGGCGGGTCAGGTTACTGACGCGCAAGGCGGTGCGCAGCTGATCCAGGCGCAGGCCGAGGCCGTGGCACCGGTGGTGCAGGCTGCCGCGGCGCAGTTGCAGGCGCAGGTGCAGGCGCCTGCCGTGGTGGCGCAGCCCGAGCCGCAGGAGCCGGCGTTCGACCCCGAGGGCGACGTGCTGCAAGACCTGCCGGTGTTGCGCCTTGCGCTTGAGCAGAACGCTCAGGCGCAGGGGACGACTTCGGCACACGCCAGCAAGGCAGCCCCGGCGCAACCCGAGGCGGCGCAGGCACAGCCGGCCGTCAATACCCTGGCGGCCATGCTCGATCCGCGCCAGGCTGACCCGGGCGAGGGTGAGCCTGGCGAAAAAGCCTTCAGTGGCCTGATCGAAGACGGCCTCAAGGATCTCAAGGGCGCTTCCAGCGATACCCGCGTCGATGACTTCGCCGATCGCCTCAGTGCGCTGACCCAGGCTGCAACCGCCAAGACCGCCAATGCAGTGCCGGTGGCCACGCCCTTGAACCAGCCGTTGGCGATGCAGCAGAACGGCTGGACCGAAGGCCTGGTCAACCGGGTGATGTACCTGTCCAGCCAGAACCTCAAGTCGCCGAGATCAAGCTTGAGCCGGCCGAGTTGGGGCGCCTCGATATCCGTGTGCACATGGCCCCGGAGCAGCAGGCCCAGATCACCTTCACCAGCGCTAACGTGGTGGTGCGTGAGGCCCTGGAGAACCAGGCCAGCCGGCTCAAGGAAATGTTCGCTCAGCAAGGCCTGGGGCAGCCTGACGTGAACGTCGCGGACCAGTCCCGTGGCCAGCAGCAGGGTTCGCAGGAGCAGGCTTCGGGCCTCAGTGGTGTGGCGGCGCGGCGTAATGCGGCCGATGGCATCGAGGCTGACCCCGAAGCTGGCGTCGCCCCGGTCGAGCAGCAGGTGGTGGTGGGCTCCAGCGCGGTCGATTTCTACGCCTGATCATCCCCGTGAGGTTGTGCCCTTCGCCGGCCATGCCGGCGAAGGTCTGCGCTTTCTGCAAATCTGGCATAACACTTGCTCCACCCCTCGCCATGTGGAACAAACCTCTTGTGAGTGACGGATTATTGGCATGGCGACGAGCGAAGCAGTGAACGACCCCGCGGTAAAAGGCAAACTCAAGCTGATCCTGCTGCTGGTGGTGGCATTGCTGCTGGCCATCGGCCTGTCGGTGGGCGCTACCTGGTTCTTCCTGCACAAGGCCGACAGCAAGCCGGAGGTCGACCCGGCAACCGTCAGCAACGTGAAGCCGGTGGCGATCTACGAGCCGCTGGCACCTGCTTTCGTGGTCAACTTCAACCAGAATGGCCGTCAGCGCTACATGCAGGTGAGCATCACCATGCAGGGCCGTGACCAGGCCGCGCTGGATGCACTCAAGGTGCACATGCCGGTGATCCGCAACAACCTGGTGATGCTGTTTTCCGGGCAGCCGTTCGAGGCACTGTCGACTCCGGTAGGCCAGGAAATGCTGCGCCAGAAGGCCACCGCCAGTGTCCAGGAAGTAGCCCAGAAGGAAGTCGGCAAGCTGGTCATTGACCAGTTGCTGTTCACCAATTTCGTATTGCAGTAGGAGCCCAAGATGGCCATGCAGGACCTGCTGTCCCAGGATGAAATCGATGCCCTGCTGCATGGCGTCGACGATGGTCTGGTGCAAACCGATAGCGGCGCCGAACCCGGCAGCATCAAAAGCTATGACCTGACCAGTCAGGACCGGATCGTGCGCGGGCGCATGCCGACCCTGGAAATGATCAACGAGCGTTTCGCCCGTTATACCCGGGTGAGCATGTTCAACCTGCTGCGGCGCTCGGCGGACGTGGCCGTGGGCGGCGTGCAGGTGATGAAGTTCGGCGAGTACGTGCATTCGCTGTACGTGCCCACCAGCCTCAACCTGGTGAAGATCAAGCCGTTGCGCGGCACCTCGCTGTTCATCCTCGACGCCAAGCTGGTGTTCAAGCTGGTGGACAATTTCTTTGGCGGTGACGGTCGTCACGCCAAGATCGAGGGTCGCGAGTTCACGCCGACCGAGTTGCGCGTGGTGCGCATGGTGTTGGACCAGTGCTTCGTCGACCTCAAGGAAGCCTGGCAGGCGATCATGCCGGTCAACTTCGAGTACATCAACTCCGAGGTCAACCCGGCCATGGCCAACATCGTCGGGCCGAGCGAGGCGGTGGTGGTGTCGACGTTCCATATCGAACTCGATGGCGGTGGCGGCGACCTGCACGTGACCATGCCGTATTCGATGATCGAGCCGGTACGCGAGATGCTCGATGCCGGCTTCCAGTCCGACCTCGACGACCAGGACGAGCGCTGGATCAAGGCGCTGCGCGAAGACGTGCTGGATGTCAGCGTGCCGATCAGTGCCACCGTGGCGCGTCGTGAGCTGCGCCTGCGCGACATCCTGCACATGCAGCCGGGCGACGTGATTCCGGTCGAGCTGCCTGATGAGCTGGTGCTGCGCGCCAACGGCGTGCCGTCATTCAAAGCCAAGTTGGGCTCGCACAAGGGCACGCTGGCATTGCAAGTAACCGAGCCGATCGGCCGCCGCTGATCGGTGCCCTGGCTTTAACTCCGAATTGATTGCCCCGTCGAGGACAAGATGGCTGACGAAAACGATATCACTTCCCTGGAAGAACAGGCCCTGGCCGACGAGTGGGCTGCTGCCCTGACCGAAACCGGCGACGCCGGCCAGTCCGACATCGATGCACTGATGGCGGGCGACGGTGGGGCGGGCGGCGCCAATCGGCTGCCGATGGAAGAGTTCGGCAGTTCGCCGCGCAGCAATGAGCAGGTGACCCTGGACGGCCCGAACCTGGACGTGATCCTGGACATTCCGGTGAGCATCTCCATGGAAGTGGGCAGCACCGAGATCAACATCCGCAACCTGCTGCAGTTGAACCAGGGTTCGGTGATCGAGCTTGATCGCCTGGCCGGCGAACCGCTGGACGTGCTGGTCAACGGCACCCTGATTGCGCATGGCGAAGTGGTCGTGGTCAACGAGAAGTTCGGCATCCGCCTGACCGACGTGATCAGCCCGAGCGAACGCATCAAGAAGCTGCGCTGAGTGAAGCGTCTTCTGCGCATAGGGCTGGCCGCGGTCAGCCTGTTGTGGCTTGATCTGGCGCGGGCGGCACAACCTGCCGTGCCTGCCACTGCCGGCGGCCCAAGCGCCAGTGGTCAACTGACCCAACTGGTACTCGGCCTGCTGCTGGTGCTGGGCTTGATCTTTTTCCTGGCCTGGCTGCTGCGCCGCGTTCAGAACGCCGCGCCGCGCGGCCAGCAGGTCATCGAGATCATCGGCAGCCGGGTGGTCGGGCCGCGTGATCGGCTGCTGCTGGTGCAGGTCGGCAACGAACAGATACTGATCGGGCATACGCCGGGTACGCTGAGCGCATTGCACGTGCTGGCCGAGCCGGTACAGGTGCCGGTGGCTGCGCGTCAGCCCACGCCCGAATTCGCCCAGCGCCTGATGGAGCTGTTGGGCAAGGATCATAAGGACAAGTCGTGATGGGCGCATTGCGCATGATGTTGACGCTGCTGCTGATGTTCGCAGCGCCACTGGCCCTGGCTGCCGATCCGCTGTCGATCCCGGCCATTACCCTGTCCAGCGGGGCGGACGGGCAGCAGGAGTATTCGGTCAGCCTGCAGATCCTGCTGATCATGACCGCGCTGAGCTTCATTCCGGCGTTCGTCATCCTGATGACCAGCTTCACGCGGATCATCATCGTGTTCTCGATTCTGCGTCAGGCCCTGGGCCTGCAGCAGACGCCGTCGAACCAGATTCTCACCGGCATGGCGCTGTTCCTGACCATGTTCATCATGGCGCCGGTGTTCGATCGGGTGAACAAGGATGCGCTGCAGCCTTATCTGGCCGAAACCTTGACGGCGCAGCAGGCGATCGCCAAGGCCGAAGTGCCGATCAAGGACTTCATGCTGGCGCAGACCCGCGAAAGCGACCTGGACCTGTTCATGCGTCTGTCAAAGCGCACCGACATCGCCACCCCGGACGATGCGCCGCTGACCATCGTGGTGCCGGCGTTTGTCACCTCCGAGCTCAAGACCGCGTTTCAGATCGGCTTCATGATCTTCATCCCGTTCCTGATCATCGACCTGGTGGTGGCCAGCGTGCTGATGGCCATGGGTATGATGATGCTGTCGCCGTTGATCATCTCCTTGCCGTTCAAGATCATGCTGTTCGTGCTGGTGGATGGCTGGGCCTTGATCATGGGTACCTTGGCCGGCAGTTTCGGTGGCGTCTAGCGCGCCGAGGAGAACAACATGACCCCAGAAGTTGCTGTCGACCTGTTCCGTGATGCGCTGTGGCTGACCACCCTGATCGTGGCCGTGCTGGTGGTGCCCAGCCTGCTGGTGGGTCTGATGGTGGCGATGTTCCAGGCCGCTACCCAGATCAACGAACAGACCCTGAGTTTCCTGCCGCGGCTGCTGGTGATGCTGATCACGCTGATCGTTGCCGGGCCGTGGCTGGTGCAGAAGTTCATGGAATACATCCTGTCGTTGTACGGCAGCATTCCGCAGTTGATCGGCTGAGCCTGCGATGCTCGAGCTGACCGATGCGCAGATCGCTACCTGGGTGGCGAGTTTCATCCTGCCGCTGTTTCGCATTGCCGCGGTCTTGATGACCATGCCCATCTTCGGGACCAAGATGGTGCCGACGCGGATCCGCCTGTACTTTGCCGTGGCCATCACCGTGGTGGTGGTGCCAGGCCTGCCGCCGATACCCGAAGTCAATCCGCTGTCGCTCAGCGGCCTGCTGCTGATCGCCGAGCAGATCATCATCGGCGCCCTCTTCGGTTTGTCTCTGCAGATGTTGTTCCAGGCCTTCGTGATCGCCGGGCAGGTGGTGGCGATCCAGATGGGTATGGCCTTCGCGTCCATGGTCGACCCGGTCAACGGGGTCAACGTGGCGGTGCTCAGCCAGTTCCTGAGCATGCTCGCGACGCTGCTGTTCCTGTCGATGAATGGGCACTTGGTGGTGTTCGAGGTGGTCACCGAGAGCTTTACCACCTTGCCGGTGGGCGGCGGGCTGCTGGTCAATCATTTCTGGGACCTGGTCGGGCGCCTGAGCTGGGTGCTGGGGGCGGCACTGTTGCTGGTATTGCCGGCGATCACCGCGCTACTGGTAGTGAACATCGCGTTCGGCGTGATGACTCGGGCGGCGCCGCAGTTGAACATCTTCTCCATCGGTTTCCCGCTGACCCTGGTGCTGGGGCTCGGGATTTTCTGGGTCGGCCTGGCCGACATCCTTCCCCATTACCAGGCGCTGGCCTCCGAGGCCCTGCAGTGGCTGCGTGAGCTGGCGCGGGCGAGCTGAGCATGGCAGAGAGCGAGAGCGGTCAGGACAAGACAGAAGACCCCACGGACAAAAAGAAAAAGGACGCCCGCGAAAAAGGCGAGATTGCCCGTTCCAAGGAGCTCAACACGGTCGTCGTGACCCTGGCCGGGGCGGGCGGCCTGCTGGTGTTCGGTGGTGGGTTGGCCGAGGTGCTGATGGACCTCATGCGCATCAACTTCACCCTGTCGCGCGAGGTGCTGGTCGACGAGCGCTCGATGGGTGCCTTCCTGCTGGCGTCGGGCAAGATGGCGCTGATGGCGTTGCAGCCGGTGTTGCTGGTGGCGCTGATCGTGGCCTTCATCGGGCCGATCTCGCTGGGCGGCTGGCTGTTTGCCGGTGGCACCCTGGCGCCCAAGTTCAGTCGCATGAACCCGTTGTCCGGGATCAAGCGCATGTTTTCCATGCATGCGCTGACCGAGCTGCTCAAGGCCCTGGCGAAGTTCTTCGTGATCCTGATCGTGGCGCTGGTGGTGTTGTCGTCCGACCGCGATGACCTGCTGGCGATTGCCAACGAGCCGTTGGAGCAGGCGATCATCCACAGTGTCCAGGTGGTGGGCTGGAGTGCGCTGTGGATGGCGGCCGGGTTGCTGCTGATCGCCCTGGTGGACGTACCGCTGCAGTTGTACCAGTCGCACAAGAAGCTGTTGATGACCAAGCAGGAAGTGCGCGACGAGTACAAGAACAGCGAGGGCAAGCCGGAGGTCAAGCAGCGCATTCGCCAGTTGCAGCGCGAGATGTCGCAGCGGCGCATGATGGCGGCGATTCCGGATGCCGACGTGATCATCACCAACCCGACCCACTATGCCGTGGCGCTCAAGTACGACCCCGAGAAGGGCAATGCGCCGATGCTGCTGGCCAAGGGCACGGACTTCCTGGCCTTGAAGATTCGTGAAATCGCCAACGCGCACAACATCCAGGTGCTGGAGTCGCCGGAACTGGCGCGTTCGATCTTCTACTCCACCGAGCTCGAGGAAGAGATTCCGGCCGGCCTGTACCTGGCAGTCGCCCAGGTGCTGGCGTACGTGTACCAGATCCGCCAGCATCGGGCGGGCAAGGGCAAACCGCCAGAGCCGCTCAAGGACCTGCCGATCCCGCCGGACCTGCGGCGCGATTCCTGATCGCCTGGCCGCCTGCGCCGGTGCCCCCCCCTCTGCAGGAGCCGGCCTTGCCGGCGAACGCATGGCCACGTATCCAAAGTTGGAAAGCTTCTTGCAATAGCAGCGCCAAGCGCCCGCATGGCGTCAAAAGTTTGCTTGAAGAGGAATACCGGTGGATCGCTCTCAGTTAATCAACAGCGCCCGTAGCAACCTGTCCGGGCTCGGCCGGGGCAACCTGGGGGTGCCGCTGCTGCTGCTGATTATGTTGGCAATGATGATGTTGCCGATCCCGCCGTTCCTGCTCGACGTGTTCTTCACGTTCAACATCGCCCTGTCCATCGTGGTCCTGCTGGTGTGCGTGTACGCCTTGCGGCCGCTGGACTTCGCCGTGTTCCCGACCATCCTGCTGGTGGCCACGCTGCTGCGTCTGGCGCTGAACGTGGCCTCCACGCGTGTGGTGATGCTCCACGGTCATGATGGCCACGAGGCCGCGGGCAAGGTGATCCAGGCCTTTGGCGAGGTGGTGATCGGCGGCAACTACGTGGTGGGTATCGTGGTCTTCGCGATCCTCATGATCATCAACTTCGTGGTGGTCACCAAGGGTGCCGGGCGTATCTCCGAAGTGAGTGCGCGATTCACCCTCGACGCCATGCCCGGCAAGCAGATGGCCATCGACGCCGACCTCAACGCCGGCCTGATCGATCAGGCCCAGGCCAAGGCGCGGCGTACCGAGGTGGCCCAGGAAGCCGAGTTCTACGGTTCCATGGACGGTGCCAGCAAGTTCGTGCGCGGTGATGCCATCGCCGGCCTGCTGATCCTGTTCATCAACCTGATCGGCGGCATGGCCGTAGGTATCTTCCAGCACGGCATGACCTTTGGTGATGCCGGCCGGGTCTACGCGCTGCTGACCATCGGTGACGGTTTGGTGGCGCAATTGCCATCACTGCTGCTTTCCACTGCGGCCGCGATCATGGTGACCCGTGCCTCGGGCTCCGAGGAGATGGGCAAGCAGATCAACCGGCAGATGTTCGATTCGCCCAAGGCGCTGGCGGTGTCTGGCGGCATCATGATCGTGATGGGCCTGGTGCCCGGCATGCCGCACGTGGCGTTTCTCAGCCTGGGCCTTCTGGCCGCCGGTGGCGCCTACCTGGTGTGGCGCAAGCAGCATCAGGTCAAGGTCAAGGCGCAGCAGGAAGTGCAGCGTCAGCAGGACCTGCTGCCGTCGCCGCAGCGTGCCCAGGAGACCAAGGAGCTGGGCTGGGACGACGTTACCCCGATCGACATGATCGGCCTGGAGGTCGGTTACCGGCTGATCCCGCTGGTCGATCGCAACCAGGGCGGGCAATTGCTGGCACGGATCAAGGGGGTGCGCAAGAAGCTCTCCCAGGACCTGGGTTTCCTGATGCCGACGGTGCACATCCGTGACAACCTCGACCTGGCCCCCAGTGCCTACCGCCTGACCCTCATGGGCGTGATCCTGGCCGAGGCCGAGATCTACCCCGACCGCGAGCTTGCGATCAACCCCGGCCAGGTGTTCGGCAGCCTCAACGGCATTGCCGCCAAGGACCCGGCCTTTGGCCTGGAAGCGGTGTGGATCGATGTCGGCCAGCGTAGCCAGGCGCAATCGCTCGGCTACACCGTGGTAGACGCCAGCACGGTGGTCGCGACCCACCTCAACCAGATTCTGTACAAGCATTGTCATGAGCTGATCGGTCACGAAGAGGTCCAGCAACTGCTGCAGGTGCTGGCCAAGGGCTCGCCAAAGCTTGCCGAGGAACTGGTGCCCGGCGTGCTGCCACTGTCGGGGCTGCTCAAGGTGCTGCAGGCGCTGCTCGCCGAGCAGGTGCCGGTGCGCGACATTCGTACCATCGCCGAAGCCATCGCCAACAATGCCGGCAAGAGTCAAGATACCGCCGCGCTGGTGGCGTCGGTGCGCGTCGGATTGTGCCGTGCAATCGTGCAAAGCATTGTAGGAACTGAGTCGGAGCTGCCTGTGATCACCCTTGAGCCAAGGTTGGAACAGATTTTGCTCAATAGTTTGCAAAGGGCCGGGCAGGGTCAGGAAGATGGTGTTCTTCTTGAGCCGAGCATGGCTGAAAAGCTTCAGCGTTCGTTGATCGAGGCTGCCCAGCGTCAGGAGATGCAAGGGCAACCGGCAATCCTGCTGGTCGCAGGACCCGTTCGGCAGATGCTGTCGCGTTTTGGCCGCCTGGCTGTACCGAATTTGCATGTTTTGGCGTATCAGGAAATACCTGACAACAAGCAAGTTACCATCGTTGCCACAGTAGGCCCCAACGGCTGAGGTAGTGGGATATGCAAGTTAAGCGTTTTTTCGCAGCCGATATGCGTCAGGCCATGAAGCTGGTTCGTGATGAGCTGGGGGCCGAAGCCGCCATCATCGGCAACCGACGGATTGCTGGCGGTGTCGAGCTGACGGCTGCGCTGGACTACAAGCTGTCCGCGCTGGCGCCACGGGTGCCGAATGTCGAGCTTGAGGACGAGCTGCGCAAGACCCAGTCGCGCATCGTCACCGCCCAGGCCGAACTGAGCAGTCGCGTGGAAGGCGAGGAGGGCAACCGCCAGTTGTTCGCCGGCCTGCCGCTGACAGCCTCCGAGCCGCTGGTAGAGCCGCAGCTGGAGGCGCCATTGCGCCCTCAGGCCGCGGCCCCCGCGCCGGTCGATCAGCGTCTGTTCGACTCCATGCGCTCGGAGTTGTCGGGGTTGCGCGAATTGCTCGAGGTTCAACTCGGCTCGCTGGCCTGGACGCAACTGCAAGGCAGCAAGCCGCAGCAGGCCAACCTCTGGCGTCGTCTGCAGCGCATTGGCGTGGCGGGGCCGCTGGCACGTGAAGTGCTGGGCCTCACCGCTGACATCGAAGAGCCGCGTCAGGCCTGGCGCATGTTGCTGGCACACCTGGCGCGCATGATCCAGGTGCCTGAGATCGAGCCGATCGAAGAGGGGGGCGTGATTGCCATGGTCGGCCCTGCCGGCATGGGCAAGACCACCACCCTGGCCAAGCTGGCGGCGCGTTATGTGCTCAAGTACGGCGCGCAGAACATCGCGCTGGTGAGCATGGACAGCTTCCGCATCGGTGCCCAGGAGCAACTCAAGACCCTGGGGCGCATCCTGAACGTATCGGTGACCCACGTCGACCCAGGCCAGTCGCTGGCCCAGGCCCTCGACCCGCTGCTGCGCAAGCGCGTGGTGCTGATCGACACCGCCGGCCTGCAGGCCAGCGACCCGGCGCTGCGCATGCAGCTCGAAACCCTGGCTGGTCGCGGCATACAGGCCAAGAACTACCTGGTGCTGGCCACCACCAGCCAGAAGCAGGTGCTCACCGCTGCCTACCACAGCTACAAGCGCTGTGGCCTGGCCGGCTGCATCCTGACCAAACTCGATGAAACCGCCAGCCTTGGTGAAGTATTGAGCCTGGCCATCAGTCACGAATTGCCGGTGGCGTATCTCACTGATGGCCCGCGCATTCCTGACGACCTGCACCTGCCACGCCGACACCAGCTGGTGAGTCGCGCGGTGAGTGTGCAAATGCAGGACGATCCGAGCGAAGAGGCCATGGCCGACATGTTCGCTGATCTCTACCACAGTGACGGCAAGCGTGTCGGCTGAGGTAAATATGTATCCGTTGCAAAGTACCTACATCAATGGTCTGCCAGGCATTTTTCAGGTGTTGAAAGCGCAGCCAGTCATGTGGCCTCGGTCTAAGTAAGACAAGGTAAAGAACAAACATGGGCAGCATGCATCCCGTACAGGTGATCGCCGTGACCGGCGGCAAAGGTGGCGTCGGCAAGACCAACGTGTCAGTGAACTTGTCATTGGCACTGGCCGAGCTTGGCCGTCGCGTCATGCTGCTGGACGCCGACCTGGGCCTGGCCAATGTCGACGTCCTGCTCGGTCTGACCCCCAAGCGCACCCTGGCCGATGTCATCGAGGGGCGTTGCGAACTGCGTGACGTGCTGCTGCCGGGGCCGTACGGGGTGCGTATCGTGCCCGCCGCGTCCGGTACGCAGAGCATGGTGCACCTGGCCCCCGCGCAGCATGCCGGGCTGATCCAGGCGTTCAGTGAGATCGGCGACAACCTCGACGTGCTGGTGATAGACACGGCTGCGGGTATTGGTGATTCGGTAGTCAGTTTCGTTCGCGCGGCCCAGGAAGTGTTGCTGGTGGTGTGCGATGAGCCCACCTCGATCACCGATGCCTACGCGCTGATCAAGTTGCTTAACCGTGACTACGGCATGAACCGCTTCCGTGTGCTGGCGAACATGGCACAAAGCCCTCAGGAGGGTCGCAATCTGTTCGCCAAGTTGACCAAGGTCACGGATCGCTTCCTCGATGTCGCCCTACAATACGTCGGTGCTGTGCCCTACGACGAATGTGTCCGCAAGGCCGTGCAGAAGCAGCGAGCTGTCTACGAAGCCTTTCCGCGTTCCAAGTGCGCGCTGGCGTTCAAGGCCATTGCTCAGAAGGTCGATAGCTGGCCGCTGCCTGCCAACCCACGCGGGCACCTGGAGTTCTTCGTCGAGCGGTTGGTGCAGCCGACCAGTGCGGGACCAGTGCTATGAGTGCGAGCGGGTATCGGATGTACAGCAAGGCTTCGCGTGACGCGCAATATGAACTGATCGAGCGTTACGCGCCGTTGGTCAAGCGCATCGCCTACCACCTGCTGGCGCGTCTGCCGGCCAGTGTGCAGGTGGAAGACCTGATCCAGGCCGGCATGATCGGCCTGCTTGAAGTCTCCAACAAGTACGACGCGAGCAAGGGTGCCAGTTTCGAGACCTACGCCGGCATTCGCATCCGTGGCGCCATGCTCGACGAGGTGCGCAAGGGCGATTGGGCGCCGCGTTCGGTACACCGCAATACCCGCATGGTCAGCGACGCGATTCGTGCGATTGAAGCAAAAACCGGTCGTGACGCTAAAGATCACGAGGTTGCTGCCGAACTTCAATTGAGTCTCGATGATTATTACGGGATTTTGAACGATACCTTGGGCAGCCGCCTGTTCAGTTTCGACGACCTGCTGCAGGACGGCGAACATGAAGGGCTGCACGAGGACGGTGCCAGTGCCCAGCTCGAGCCTTCGCGCGATCTGGAAGACGAGCGCTTTCAGGCGGCCTTGGCGGATGCGATCGCCAACCTGCCCGAACGCGAGCGCCTGGTGTTGGCGCTGTACTACGACGAAGAGCTGAACCTCAAGGAAATCGGCGAGGTGCTGGGGGTCAGCGAGTCGCGTGTCAGCCAGTTGCACAGCCAATGCGCGGCACGTTTGCGTGGTCGCCTGGTGGAATGGCGGGCGCGTTGAGCAGCCGTTCGATGCAGTCGTGAAAATGTAGTGCCCGAATTGATTGAATGCGCGTTCAGCGCTGAACGCGTTAAAGACTGCTTGGAGGTCTAATTGAACAAAGACATGAAAATCCTCATCGTCGACGATTTTTCGACGATGCGGCGGATCATCAAGAACTTGCTGCGTGATCTGGGCTTCACCAACACTCAGGAAGCCGACGATGGCACCACGGCGTTGCCGATGCTCGAAAGCGGCCACTTCGATTTCCTGGTGACCGACTGGAACATGCCAGGCATGTCCGGTATCGATTTGCTGCGCAAAGTGCGTGCCGATGAGCGCCTCAAGCACCTGCCGGTGCTGATGGTGACTGCCGAAGCCAAACGCGAACAGATCATCGAAGCGGCCCAGGCCGGCGTCAACGGCTATGTGGTCAAGCCGTTCACCGCCCAGGTGCTGAAAGAAAA
Source organism: Pseudomonas aegrilactucae (assembly GCF_019168305.1). Lineage (GTDB taxonomy): Bacteria > Pseudomonadota > Gammaproteobacteria > Pseudomonadales > Pseudomonadaceae > Aquipseudomonas > Aquipseudomonas aegrilactucae. The sequence continues at coordinate 10,816 of NZ_JAHTBI010000045.1, read as the reverse complement.
GATCGAAAAGATCTTCGAGCGCGTCAATAGCTGAGGTACGCCACGGGGGCGCTATGGAGCAAAAAAAATCATCTTTGGACGACTTCGAGTCGACACTGAAGAAACATGCCCAGGAGCTGGTCAGCAGCCTTGAAAAAGGCCGATTCGGCGACGCGGTGCAACTGATCCATCAGCTGAACCAGACCCGTGATCTTGGCCTGTATCAGGAAGTGGGCAAGCTGACCCGCGAGCTGCACAGTGCGATCGTCAGCTTCCAGATCGACCCGCACATGCCGCAGGCCGAGGAAGTCTCGCAGATTACCGATGCCACCGAGCGCTTGTCCTATGTGGTCAGGCTCACCGAGGGCGCTGCCAACCGCACCATGGACCTGGTCGAGGAAAGCACGCCGGTGCTCAACGAACTGGGCGCCGAGGCGGCCAGCCTGAGCGTTGACTGGCAGCGTTTCATGCGGCGTGAAGTGTCTGCAGCGGAGTTTCGCGAGCTGGCCAAGCGTGTAGACGGTTTTCTGACGCACAGTGCTGAAGGCAACCGCAAGGTCGCCGGGCACCTCAACGATATTCTTCTGGCCCAGGACTACCAAGACCTGACCGGCCAGGTGATCAAGCGCGTCACGGCATTGGTCACCGAAGTAGAAAGCAATCTGCTCAAGCTCGTATTGATGGCGAGTCAGGTCGACCGGTTTGCCGGTATCGAACATGACCACGACCAGCTGCGTGCTGAAAAAGATCAAGAAAAACATCCGACTCGGGGTGAAGGTCCACAGATTCATGCCGATAAACGTGAAGACGTTGTGTCCGGTCAGGACGATGTCGACGATCTGTTGTCCAGCCTGGGTTTTTAGGGAGCACGTTTAATGAGCTTCGGCGCCGATGAAGAAATCCTTCAGGATTTCCTGGTAGAAGCCGGCGAAATTCTTGAGCAACTGTCCGAGCAACTGGTCGAGCTGGAAAGCCGCCCGGATGATGCCGACCTGCTCAATGCAATTTTTCGCGGTTTTCACACTGTAAAAGGGGGCGCCGGCTTCCTCCAGCTCAATGAGCTGGTGGAGTGCTGCCACATCGCCGAGAACGTCTTCGACATCCTGCGCAAGGGCGAACGGCGTGTCGATGCCGAACTGATGGACGTGGTCCTGGAAGCCCTGGACACCGTCAACAGCATGTTTGGCCAGGTGCGCGAGCGTACCGATATCACGGCTGCCACGCCTGAACTGCTGGCTGCCCTGGCGCGCCTGGCCGAACCTGGCGGCGCCGATGAAGTGGCGCCTGTTGCCGTGGCGCCAGAGCCTGAGCCGGTGGCCGAAGCCGATTCTGGCGACATCACCGACAGCGAGTTCGAACAACTGCTCGATTCGCTCAATGCTGCCCAGGCCCAGGCCCAGGCCCAGGCCGAGGCGCCGACGCCGGTGGCGGTCGAGGCGAACGCCAGCGACGAAATCACCGACGCAGAGTTCGAGTCGCTGCTGGATCAGTTGCACGGCAAGGGGCAGTTTGCCCCTGACGGTGTTGGCGCCGTGGCGACGGCTGCGCCAGTCGATTCCAGTGCGGCGCCTGCCAGTGGCGATATCACCGACGACGAATTCGAAGCACTGCTGGACCAGTTGCATGGCAAGGGCACATTCGCTGCCGATGCGTTGCCAGGTGCTGCGGCGCCCGCCGCGACAGCGCCGGCGGCGGGGGATCATATCTCCGAGCACGAATTCGAAGCGCTGCTTGACGAGCTGCACGGCAAGGGCAAGTTCGCCGCCGATACGGCAAGCCCGGCATCCGCTGCCCCGGCTGCTGCGGCGGCGGTTGCAGCCAAGCCGGTAGCCAAGCCTGCACCGGCGCCTGCGGTTGCACCCGCCCCGGCCAAGGCTGCGGCCGCGGCCCCTGCACGCCAGGCTGCAGCGCCTGCCGAGAAGCATCCGGCCAGCGAAGCCGAGACCACCGTGCGGGTCGATACCGCGCGCCTGGACGAAATCATGAACATGGTCGGCGAACTGGTGCTGGTGCGTAACCGCCTGGTGCGCCTGGGCCTGAACAGCAGCGACGAGGCCATGTCCAAGGCCGTGTCGAACCTGGATGTGGTCACCGCCGACCTGCAGACCGCGGTCATGAAGACCCGCATGCAGCCGATCAAGAAGGTCTTCGGACGCTTCCCGCGACTGGTTCGCGACCTGGCCCGCCAGCTCAAGAAAGAGATCAACCTGGAACTGGTGGGCGAAGAGACCGACCTGGACAAGAACCTCGTCGAGGCCCTGGCCGACCCGTTGGTCCACTTGGTGCGCAACGCGGTCGACCACGGCGTGGAAACCCCCGAAGAGCGCGAGGCCTCGGGCAAGGCGCGCAGCGGCAAGGTAATCCTGGCCGCCGAACAGGAAGGCGACCACATCCTGCTGTCGATCTCCGATGACGGCAAGGGCATGGACCCGAACGTATTGCGCGCCATTGCGGTCAAGCGCGGCGTGATGGACAAGGACGCCGCCGATCGCCTGAGCGACAGCGAATGCTACAACCTCATCTTCGCCCCGGGTTTCTCGACCAAGACCGAGATCTCCGACGTGTCCGGCCGCGGCGTGGGCATGGACGTGGTAAAGACCAAGATTTCCCAGCTCAACGGCTCGATCAATATCTACTCGACCAAGGGTCAGGGGTCGAAGATCGTCATCAAGGTGCCGTTGACCCTGGCGATCATGCCCACCCTGATGGTCATGCTCGGCAACCAGGCCTTCGCCTTCCCGCTGGTCAACGTCAACGAGATCTTCCACCTGGACCTGTCGCGCACCAACGTGGTCGACGGCCAGGAAGTGGTGATCGTACGGGACAAGGCCCTGCCGTTGTTCTACCTCAAGCGTTGGCTGGTCAGCTCGGCGGCGCATGAAGAGCAGCACGAAGGCCACGTGGTGATCCTTTCGGTAGGCACCCAGCGCATCGGCTTCGTGGTCGACCAACTGGTGGGCCAGGAAGAGGTGGTCATCAAGCCGTTGGGCAAGATGCTGCAGGGCACCCCGGGCATGTCGGGCGCCACCATTACCGGTGACGGGCGCATCGCGCTGATTCTCGATGTGCCGAGCATGCTCAAGCGTTACGCCGCACGGCGTATCTGATCCCGGTGGCGCGGCCACGTGGTCGCGCCCCGTAATGGAGTGTTTATGGCAGTCAAGGTCCTGGTGGTGGATGATTCCGGTTTTTTCCGCCGCCGTGTCTCGGAAATTCTTTCAGCGGACCCGACTATCCAGGTGGTCGGTACCGCGACCAATGGCAAGGAAGCGATCGATCAGGCGCTGTCGCTCAAGCCCGACGTCATCACCATGGACTATGAAATGCCCATGATGGATGGCATCACTGCCGTGCGTCACATCATGCAGCGGTGCCCGACCCCGGTGCTGATGTTCTCCTCGCTCACCCATGAAGGCGCGCGGGTCACCCTCGACGCACTGGATGCCGGTGCGGTGGACTACCTGCCGAAAAACTTCGAAGACATCTCGCGCAACCCCGAGAAGGTCAAGCAACTGCTGTGTGAAAAGGTGCATACCATTTCGCGCAGCAATCGTCGTTTCAGTGCCTATTCCAGCCCTGCGCCGAGCGCTCCGGCACCTGCCGCCGCGCCGAGTGTCAGCAGCCTGGCCACCCCGAGCCCGGCACGTACGCCAGCGCCTGCCCCGGCACCCGCGCGTGCCGTCGCACCGAGTTCGCCTGCGCCCAAGCGCAAGGCCTACAAGCTGCTGGCAATCGGTACCTCCACCGGTGGCCCGGTGGCACTGCAGCGGGTGCTGACCCAGTTGCCAGCCAACTTCCCGGCGCCGATCGTGCTGATCCAGCACATGCCGGCGGCCTTCACCAAAGCCTTCGCCGAGCGCCTCGACAAGCTGTGCAAGATCAGCGTCAAGGAAGCCGAGGATGGTGATGTACTGCGTCCCGGCCTTGCGCTGTTGGCGCCTGGCGGCAAGCAGATGATGGTGGACGGGCGTGGCACGGTGAAAATCCTGCCGGGCGACGAACGCCTGAACTACAAGCCTTGCGTGGACATCACCTTCGGTTCGGCCGCCAAGTCGTACGGCGACAAGGTGCTGGCGGTAGTGCTGACCGGCATGGGCGCCGACGGCCGTGAAGGCGCGCGTCTGCTCAAGCAGGGCGGTAGCCAGGTGTGGGCGCAGGATGAAGCCAGCTGCGTGATCTACGGCATGCCGATGGCCATCGCCAAGGCCAACCTGGCCGATGCGGTGTACGGCCTGGATGACATTGGCCGGCACCTGGTGGAGGCGTGCATCTGATGGATGTCTTGAGCCTGATCGGGATTATCCTGGCGTTTGTCGCCATTGTCGGCGGCAACTACCTCGAAGGCGGCCACCTGTCGGCGCTGCTCAATGGCCCGGCAGCGTTGATCGTGATCGGCGGAACCCTGGCAGCCTCGCTGCTGCAGTCGCCGATGAGTGCGTTCAAGCGCGCGTTGCAGATCGTGCGCTGGATCATTTTTCCGCCGCGCGTGGACCTGGCCGGCGGCATCGATCGGGTGGTCAACTGGAGCCTCACCGCACGCAAGGAAGGCCTGCTGGGCCTTGAAGGCGTGGCCGATGCCGAGCCTGACCCGTATGCACGCAAAGGCCTGCAACTGCTGGTCGATGGTGCCGAACCCGAGGCCATTCGCAGCATTCTGGAAGTGGATTTCTACACCCAGGAAAGTCGCGATATCCAGGCTGCGAAGGTGTTCGAGAGCATGGGCGGCTACGCGCCGACCATCGGTATCATCGGCGCCGTGATGGGCCTGATCCATGTGATGGGCAACCTGGCCGATCCGTCGCAACTGGGCAGCGGCATCGCCGTGGCCTTCGTCGCCACCATCTACGGCGTGGCCAGTGCCAACCTGATCCTGTTGCCGGTCGCCAGCAAGCTCAAGGCCCTGGCAATGCGCCAGTCGCGCTACCGCGAAATGCTCCTGGAAGGCTTGTTGTCGATTGCCGAAGGCGAGAACCCACGTTCGATCGAACTGAAGCTTCAGGGCTTCATGGAGTAAGCCATGGCCCGTCGTCGTCAACCCGAGGAACATGAAAACCACGAACGCTGGCTGGTGTCGTACGCCGACTTCATCACCTTGCTGTTTGCTTTTTTCGTGGTCATGTATTCGATTTCCTCGATCAACGAGGGCAAGTACAAGGTCATTTCACAGGCCCTGATCGGTGTGTTCAACGACCCCGAACGCAGCATGAAGCCGATCCCCATCGGCGACGAGCGCCCGCTCAGCGTCAAGCCCGCCGAACCCTTGATCAAGGACAGCGAGCAGGTCGATGCTGGCCTGGCGCAGACCTCCAGCGACCCGTTGCAGACCATCGCCAACGATGTGCGCGATGCCTTTGGCGACCTGATCAAGTCGGACCAGATGACCGTGCGTGGCAACGAACTGTGGATCGAGATCGAGCTCAACTCCTCGCTGCTGTTTGGCAGCGGCGATGCGATGCCCAGCGACAAGGCATTCAATATCATCGAAAAGGTCGCCAACATTCTCAAGCCATTCGCCAACCCGGTGCACGTCGAAGGGTTTACCGACGACCAGCCGATTCGTACCGCGCAGTACCCCACCAACTGGGAGCTGTCGTCGGCACGTGCCGCGAGCATCGTGCGCCTGCTGGCCATGGAGGGGGTGAACCCGGCACGCATGGCCTCGGTGGGCTATGGCGAGTTCCAGCCGATTGCCAGCAACAGCAGTGCCGAAGGGCGTGCGCAGAACCGCCGGGTGGTATTGGTGATCTCGCGCAACCTTGAAGTGCGCCGTAGCCTGACCGCCACGGGTAGCGCCAATGCCACGCCGGATGCGGCGATGAAGCGTGCTGGCACACAAACTGCACCGCCAGCCGTAGCACCGACGGCCGGGCGCAATCCCGTCAATTCTCCGTCGTCGACCTTTTAATCGATCCCGGCAGGGTCCGACCCGACCGGGAGGAAGCAGCGCAATGAGAGTCTGGGCAGTAGCCAATCAAAAAGGTGGTGTCGGCAAGACCACCACATCCATCGCCCTGGCCGGTTTGCTGGCCGAGGCAGGTAAGCGCGTGGTCGTCGTCGACCTCGACCCGCACGGCTCCATGACCAGCTACTTCGGCCATAACCCGGACACACTGGAGCACAGCAGCTACGACCTGTTCCTGCACAAGGGTACGGTGCCCGAAGGGTTGCCGGGCCAACTGCTGCTGCCCACCAGCGACGACAGGATCTCGCTGCTGCCCTCAAGTACCGCACTGGCCGTGCTGGAGCGCCAGTCGCCGGGGCAGAGTGGCCTGGGGCTGGTGATCGCCAAGAGTCTGGCGCAGCTGTGGCAAGATTTCGACTACGCGATCATCGACAGCCCGCCGTTGCTCGGCGTGCTGATGGTCAATGCGCTGGCGGCCAGCCAGCAGTTGGTGATCCCGGTGCAGACCGAGTACCTGGCGGTCAAGGGCCTGGAACGCATGGTCAGCACCCTGGCGATGGTCAACCGCTCGCGCAAGCAGGCCTTGCCCTACAGCATCGTGCCAACCTTGTTCGACCGCCGCACCCAGGCCTCGATGGGCACCTTGCGGGTGCTGCGTGATGCCTACCCCGAGTCCATCTGGCAAGGCTATATCCCGGTCGATACGCGCCTGCGCGATGCCAGTCGCGCAGGGCTGACGCCGTCGCAATTCGACGGCAAGAGCCGTGGTGTGGTGGCTTACCGGGCCTTGCTCAAGCATCTGCTGACGCAGACTGCCGTTGCGCAGGTGGCGTGATGAATCGCCCCGAGCTGGTCGCCACCAAGCCTCAACTTGCCTTGCAGTCCTACCTGGACGGCTTGCTGCAGGAGGCTACCGAAGCATTCGAGCCGCCTGCGCCGGTTGCCGTCGCCCGTGTCATCGAGGCACCGGCCGCTGTGGTGGCTGATGCGCCTGCGGTGCTCGACGACTTTCAGGCTGCCGTGCTTGAGGAGCAGGCCCGCGATGCCCGGCTCAAGGCGCCAGTGCCGGTGTTCGCCGAACCGCCGCGGCTGGTCATGCCGGTCATCGCGCCGCCGCTGATCGCTGAAGTGGCTGAAGTGCTCGAGGCTGTCGAGCGCGTTGCGCCCGTGCCTCAGGCGCCGGCACCGGTCGAGCCCCTGGTGGACGTCTACCTGCCGGCTGGCACTGATCAGCCCGTGCCACCGCTTCGCGGGGACGGCCGCCCGGCCTGGGCCGCCGAGCCCTTCGAATGCCTGTTGTTCGATGTGGCGGGCCTCACCCTGGCCGTGCCGCTGGTGTGTCTGGGGTCGATCTACTCGCTTGCCGGCCAGGAGCTGACACCGCTGTTCGGCCAGCCCGACTGGTTTCTTGGCATCCTGCGCAGCCAGGCCGGCAACCTCAAGGTGCTGGATACGGCACGCTGGGTGATGCCCGACCGCTACCGCGATGATTTCCGCCAGGGCCTGCAATACGTGATTTCGGTGCAGGGCTATGAGTGGGGGCTGGCGGTGCATCAGGTCAGCCGCTCGTTGCGCCTGGACCCGAGCGAGATCAAGTGGCGAACCCAGCGCGGCCAGCGGCCCTGGTTGGCCGGCACCGTGATTGAACACATGTGTGCACTGCTGGACGTCGCCGAACTGGCCGAGCTGATTGCCAGTGGCGCCGTCAAGCAGTTGCACAACACGCATAAATAATCGGTCGCATCTGCCGCGACTGCACTGAGCACACCGCCGAAGGCGGCTTTTGAGGGTTAGGGGAATGAAAAACATGACTGCGCAGGGTTCCGACGATCCGATCCTGCAGTGGGTGACGTTCAAGCTGGACAACGAGTCCTACGGCATCAACGTGATGCAGGTGCAGGAAGTGCTGCGCTATACCGAGATCGCCCCTGTACCGGGTGCGCCAAGCTACGTACTGGGCATCATCAACCTGCGCGGCAACGTGGTCACCGTGATCGATACGCGCCAGCGCTTCGGCCTGAGCTCGAGCGATATCACCGATAACAGCCGCATCGTGATCATCGAGGCGGACAAGCAGGTCGTCGGCATTCTGGTCGATAGCGTCGCCGAAGTGGTGTACCTGCGTCAGTCGGAGATCGAGACCGCGCCGAACGTCGGTAACGAAGAGTCGGCCAAGTTCATCCAGGGCGTGTGCAACAAGAACAACGAACTGCTGATCCTGGTCGAGCTGGACAAGATGATGACCGAGGAAGAGTGGTCCGAGCTGGAGAACATCTGATTTGATTCTCGAGGTTGCAGTCATATTTCTGGCGCTGGTCTGGGCCGTGAGCCTCTGGTTGTTCTACGGGTACAGCAAGCGCCAGCGCGAGCTGGCCTCGCAGCAGGCCCAGGGGGATGCGCTGCGCGATCAGCGCATCAAGGACCTGGCCAAGCGCCTGGACGATTACCAGAATGGCACCGTACGCATGGGCGACGCGCTGCATGAGCTGCGCGCCGTGGTGGCGCCCCTGCCGGACAAGCTGCTGCAACTGGAACAGCGCGACCCCAACAGCCTGTCGTTCGCCCAGGCGGCGCGGCTGGTGGGCATGGGCGCCAGTGTCGACGAGCTCACCCAGTCCTGCGGCCTGACCCAGGCCGAGGCGGAGTTGATGAGCAAGTTGCACCGCGGTTGAAACCGCGGGGCAGGCTTGCGCGGCTTCAGTCAGGGGCCGGCAGGCTGTGCGGGTTCGGGGTGATGTCGCGTTCCGGCGCGCGATTGTCCACGAACCCTGCCGGCACCTGGCCCTTGAGCTGCCACGCAAAGGCAATGATCTCGGCAATCGTCAGGTACAGCGCCTCGGGGATCTGATCCCCCAGTTCCATGCGTGCGAGCAGGCGCACCAGTTCGGCATTCTCGTAGATCGGCACTTCATGCTCGCGGGCGATCGCCAGGATCGCCTCGGCCAGTTCATCCTCGCCCTTGGCACTCAACGTCGGTGCCTGCTGGCCGTCATAGGTCAGGGCGATGGCCTGGCGTGGGGTCTTGAGGGTCATGCGTTTTCATCCACCCAGCGTTGTTCAAGGTGCGTTCGCGGCCCCTGCGGCGGCGTGCCGTGATGGCAGCGCAACTCGCCGACCGTCAGTCCGCGCTCCACCAGGCGGGTACGCAAGCTGTCGAGCTGGCTGTCGATCAACTGCGCCGTACTCGGCAGCTCCGCCCACAGCTGGCTCGACAGGTTGCCCTGGCTGATCTGTGCCTGCACCTGCAAGGGCCCCAGCGGGCTGAGGTCGAAGGACAGTTCGACGCGCCAGAGCATCTCCAGCGGGTCACGCCGCTCGCGCTCTGCGTCTGCCTGTTGCTCCGGGGTTTCCTCGCGCTGGAACTTCATCTGCAGCGGCATGAACTCCTGGCCGTTGCGTACCGGAATTTCGAGTTGCCAGGTGGTCTGCAGGTTGCCTTCGGCGGTGGTGCGGGTCTGCTCCAGGCCAGCCAACTGGTGGCTCTGCAAGCGTGAGATGGCCGCCGCCGCCAGGCGCAGCAAATGTTCCAGGTCGTCTTCGCCATCGGCACTTTGCAGCAGCCTGGAGGGGAGCGGGAAGTTGCCTGGGGCAGGGCGCGGGCTGACCTGACCGAGCATGCCCAGGGCGTTGCGCACCATGCCCGGCATCGCCTGGGCCAGTGTGCTGGCTGCGGCCGCCGGGTTGAACTGGGTACTGCTGGGCAAACCAGGCAGCAACTGTGCCACCAGGCGAACCACCTGTGCCTTGAGGTCGGGCGTCAGGCCGCCGGGTGCGCCACTCAACAACTTGGCCTCCAGAAACGCACCACTGTTGTGGAGTGCCTGGGCCAGCCCCTTGGCATCGCTGAGCTGGCGCAGGTCGGGCAGGCTGGCCAGCAGGGTGTCGACGCTGGCACGCACCTCGACGGGCAGGCGTTGCTGGCCACTCAGTTGCTGCAGGCTGGCGAGCAGCCCCTGCAGCGATGCCTGGCGGCTCTGCTGGGTGCTCAGGTGCTGGGTGATCGCCAGTTGTTCCTGGCGACCGCTCAGGGGCACGAAGCTGATCGACTGTTCACCCTGCACCCGCGCGCTGAGCAGGCTGCCCAGCGCCAGCGGGCGCGGGCTGTCGATGTTGAGGGTGGCGCCGGCCTGGGCGGTGTTGAGCAGGGTCACCAGCGAGCGGAACAGCGCCGGTTGCCCGGCGGCCTGGGGCAGCGCCTGGGTGGTCAGCACCTTGCCTTGCAGCAGGGTGCCGGGCGGTAGCTGGCGGGTGTCGAGCTGCGTCAGGCTGGCAACGTTGCGCGCGATCGCCTGCTGCACGGTGATGGCCAGATTGCTGGCATTGGGCTGGCTGACGGTCAGTTCGCTGCCCTGGGGCAACGGCTGGCTGACGCTGGTCTGCACGGTGGTCTGGCGGCCGTTGTTCTGGGTCAGTTGCAGCAGCAGCTGGAAATCCTGGCCGACCTGACGCAAGGACAGCACCTTTGCCTGCGCGGTTTCACCCGGGGCGAGCAGCGCAGCCTGGGGTTGCAGCAGCTTGAGCAGCTCGCCTGTCATGGCCGCGCTGCGTGCCTGGGGATTGGCCGCAGCCTGCGGGCCAAGGCTGTTGATCTCGCCTGTCATCACGTCACAACCTGTGGAAATAGCCCTCTTTGCAGTAGGACATGCCATGTATAATGCCGCCCGATCTTTGCGGGCGTGCCCGGTGCAGCGGCGCGCCCGATCAGACCGGCCGGGCTGTGGATCCGTTGTCCAGTATAACGGCAAGGCCGGGGCCGACTTGAGACTGTCATCCGAACCAATAAGGCGAACCTGTGACTCCTCGACTCGAAGCTGTGGGCCTGGCCTGCGAGCGTGACTGGCGAATGCTCTTCGAGCACCTCGAACTGCAGCTGGCGGCCGGTGACATGCTGCAGATCAGCGGCCCCAACGGCAGCGGCAAGACCAGCCTGCTGCG